>JBMYNR010000073.1:0-534 GCA_049598495.1 Opitutales bacterium | reverse complement strand
AATAAAGATTGGATCTGCTTTGTGAAATTCGGATGTTCGATAAATGTGAACATCAAATAACTCATACATAGTATGGGTTAGCATTCAAGCGAATAGTGAACACAGAGTGCTTGATTTATCCTGCCCGGAATTCAGGTTCCTCTGCTCACATAGCTTGAGCAGTCGCATTCATACCGAAGTCTATTCATTCGTGGGCTGAAAGAAGCAAGAGCGATTGGCGAGGTCAACAGGGACAAGTGGCACGAGGAGGGCTAGTCATTTGGGTGTGCACAGCGTAGGTGAAGTTTGAAGACGTTTTTAGTAAGCGAGGAAAAACGCGACAGGAATTAAAATCTGAGCCGTTGAGTGGGGTAACCATTCTGCTCAGGATCTCATCCGGCGCCATCCAAGCTTAAAGTCTATTGGTTCATAGCCGAGGAGCTGCTCAGTGCGTAAATCTTTCTGCATTTTGGCACCGCACTACACGCCGTGCTGTGGTTGGCTTGTGCGGTTACTTCTTAAAAGCCAACCATGGGATGGCTCCAATAAACCAAG
>JBMYNR010000072.1:0-596 GCA_049598495.1 Opitutales bacterium | reverse complement strand
GTCGCGCAGGGCCTCCTCACCGTCACGCCGGTCGTAAATCCAGCGCAGTTCCTGCAGGCAATCGTCATCCGCTTTGCGCGGTAGATGATCCAGAGCATTACGAAGGAAGTGCACGTAACAGCGCTGCCACATCGCTTCCTCTAACAGTTCCTGCGCAACCGTCTGGATCAACGGACGCAAAAAGTCCGTATCCTCCTTCAGTGCTTGCTTAAACTGAGCGATCATTGCTTCTTTTAGGTCGTTTCTTATCTGGGTCATGGTTGGTTTGTTTTGTGGTTAAAACGCCTACCATGGTCCTTCGCTTTTTGCAGAACAAGCGGCACATTACCTTGAATAACCCGAACTTGTGACCACATACTATGCTGAAGTTGGGTGAGTACCCATGCATGCCCGTCCGGCTTTGGGGAAGCGAGGATTTTACCGCTAAATGAGGCGAAACTTTCGCTAAAAAATTGAGTAAGCAGGGCGCAGGACCAAGTTTAGCGTTTCGTTAGCGTGTTTTAGTGGTCCACAAAAGCATTCAAGTGCTTGGGTTGTTCGGTTGAAGGCGAGGACGGCGTCCGTTAAACTCTTAGGATGTGAGGAGGCCACATCCA
>JBMYNR010000071.1:0-813 GCA_049598495.1 Opitutales bacterium | reverse complement strand
GAGCGCTGGTCTTTCGACCTTGTTGGCACAAGATCGCTACGGGAATGCGTGTAGGCGTAGCGATGCGACGCAAGTCGCGTCGACGTGCGAGGTGTTTCGAATTGGCTTGTGGCTACGCAAGTGGACATGTTGCATTCGAAAATGCGCAATGATCGCCAACTCCGTCTGGCTTACCGTGGGGGACTCAAGCGGTTGGACAAGACTTACTACGAAGGCATCAGTTACGTGCATTGGACGATGTCGCTCAAAGATCAGGCCGCCGGTTGGCTGGACGGGAAACACCACTTGCAACTGCGCGAGATCTGCACGCACGCACTGGCACGGGAGTTTCTATGTTGTCCGGCGTACTGTTTGATGCCGGACCATGGACATTTTCTTGTCGTTGGCTACGATATCCGTTCCGATCAGCGTTTGGCGATTCGTTGGTTGCGACGTGAATGGAATCACCTTCTGGCACCTCATGCGCTCCAGCATCAGCCATACGACAGTGTTTTGCGCGAGAAGGATCGTGCGCGTGATGCCTTCGCGGATACAGCGGCCTACATTCTGCGAAATCCAGAACGCGCCGGCTTGGTTGAGGATTGGCGTGATTGGGCTTTTTCTGGAGCAATCTTTCCGGGATACCCTCATCTGGATCCCAGAAGAGAATACTTTTGGGAAGATTTTTGGAAGGCACACCGCAAGCACTTGAATGGATGACTCGCTTGTCTGTCGACCTTGTTGTCACAAGGTCGCTACGGGAAATGCGCGTAGGCGTAGCGATGCGACGCCAGTCGCGTCGACGTGTGAGGTGTTTCGACTTGGCGGGAGCGC
>JBMYNR010000070.1:0-818 GCA_049598495.1 Opitutales bacterium | reverse complement strand
AGCACTACGGTTTTTGGTACCGTCTGTCGGGGTTCGAATCCCTGTGAGCCTGCCACCTTGACCCCCAATGCCTCTCATCTATGTAGCCTTGATGATGCACACTAAGAGGAGAAAAAGCAGAGAATACACCGCTCTGTCATAGGTCGTAAAATCGGTGTCGTGAGGAGTAAAACACGTAAACGTATCCAGCAGTGGAGGATGTAGGCTATCAATCCACTGCTGATGAATTTAATAGTTCCAATGCTTTTCAAGAAGTGTTGGGTAATGATCCACCATTCCAATAGCGGGGCAATTATAGAAAATGTAGTGTAGAATGTACTAGGATATGAGGCTTGTGGAATAGGCGTTGATTGAGCGGTATACTGTTAGATCAATCATTTGTCATACAAGGTAACTTCTCTACGTCATCTATTGGGTAACTATTATATTTTCGGACCCTTAGCTCAGAGGAAGAGCAAACCACTCATAATGGTTAGGTCGAGATATCGTAATTCTCAGGGTCCACCATTTTATGCACCTCTAGCTCAATTGGTAGAGCAGTTGACTTTTAATCAATTGGTTTTGGGTTCAAGTCCCAAGAGGTGTACTAATTTTTACAATGCTTAAAGAAAAAATACTAAAATTAAAAAAAGAAGGATTAAATCAATCCGAAATAGCTCTCCAACTTGGTTGCGCCAAATCTACTGTATGTTGGCACTTCAATCCTGAAAAACAATTAAAAAAGTCTCAACAGCGCAAAAAAAAGATTGCGCCGCACATGGTTAAATGGCAGCGTAATATATCTCGCTTTTCTACAGCCAAAACTAAAATTGAACAAA
>JBMYNR010000069.1:0-931 GCA_049598495.1 Opitutales bacterium | reverse complement strand
GAAATTCCCCAAATGCAACAACGCGTCCGCAGCGAAATGAACCGCATCAACGCCGAGCGTAAGGCCAAGGGCATGCCGCCGCGCGTCCTGAATCAACGCAACGGTGTTTACAGCAATGCCGGAGAACTCGGCCTCAAATGGAATACCCGGCACCCCGGACATAAGCCCCACCCCTTGATCGAACCGCGCAAGGTCAAAAAATACATGCTCAAACTCAACGAGGAACTCTACGAGCAATTCGACAAACCCGTCCCCTCCATCAACGTCGTCCTCTTCCTCGCCGGTGACGAAAAATTCAGCGAACAGGCCCAACGCCAGCTCAAAAACTACGTGCGATTCTACGATGGAAAGCACCGCGTCATCCGGGGCGAAGATGAAATCAAGAAAGCCCGCACCGCCAAGAATGCCTGAGTCCACCTTTTCGGTCCACTTATTGTGATAGGTTTCCCCGGCGATGGTCTTCATAGACGTGCTGATAGATCCGTTCATGGCTCACCGTTTCTTCGCCCTTGCGGCGCATCACCCCAGTGACTTGTTCTGGACTCAGGTCATCTCGCAAGTGTGCTTCTACTTTGGCCTGCATCACAGGTGTGAACTTGCCTCTACGGCGACTCGCGAAACGCCGATCCTCTGCTTTGCGTTGCGCCTGTTTGTGCCGGTAGCCACGCTGTCCACTGTTGCGCCGAATCTCGCGGCTTATCGTGCCGGGATCGCGCCCAAGGCACTCGGATATCCGCGCCTGATTATATCCCTGACAATTTCAAGTGCGAACATAGTTTGTTTGTTTGGGTTGGATGGTATACTGTCGCGACAGTAAGGTTTAGAATGCTTTGTCTGTCTAGCCTATCGTTTGGAAGAATGTATTTCGGACAGCCGCCGCGCCTTTTAGGTTGACGGTGCTCACGTGAGCGGTTGCAAATTTTCGCGTGGA
>JBMYNR010000068.1:0-2552 GCA_049598495.1 Opitutales bacterium | reverse complement strand
AAGCGAACCAGTTTCGAAGATTTCCTCGAGTTACGGCCGCTCGGTGATGAGCTCGCTTTTGAATTGTCGGAGTGTCTGCATATTAGCTGCCTATCTGCTTGGTAGTCGTAGCTTCGGCGGTTTTTTCTCCCTGTTCGCTCAGGAACATGACAAACGGGCAGTTTCCTGCTTTTGTGGTGTGGAATATGATTCCCCGCGCCATCTCAGCAAGTAAATGTGTAAGTTTTAACTAACCATTGGTCTTGATGGCGCAATTGCTACGCTAGTGGGTGCTGTGGTTTAATCTCCTACTACTTGGAGCGTCTTGGATGGGACAGTCCATCACACTGTAACCGCCTTGGGCGTATAAGATCACGGAATTTAACGCCTTCCGCTTGCCCTGAGACGGAAGGCGCTTTTCCCTCTGAGTGTGCGGTTCAAATTGCAGAGTGACTATGCCCCTCAGGGGGATCAGCCGGAGGCGATTCAGAAACTGGTGGATTCGGTGCGAGCCGGCAACCGTTACCAGACACTGCTTGGGGTGACGGGGTCGGGAAAGACCTTCTCGATGGCCAATGTCATACAGGAGCTGCAGCGCCCTGCGCTCATCATCTCTCATAACAAGACCTTGGCGGCGCAGCTCTATTCGGAGTTCAAAGCCTTCTTCCCTGAGAATGCGGTCGAGTATTTTGTCAGCTATTACGACTATTACCAACCCGAGGCCTACATCCCGCAGACCGACACCTATATCGAAAAGGATTCTTCGATTAACGACGAGATCGAGCGGCTTCGAATTTCGGCCTCTTCCTCTTTGATCAGCCGCAACGATGTTATCGTGATCGCGAGTGTATCCTGCATCTACGGTCTTGGTTCGCCTGAGGATTTCAAGGCGATGATGATTCCGCTGCGCGCCGGTATCGAGCTTTCGAGGGATGCCTTTCTGGAGCAACTGGTAGGGATCCTTTACGAGCGCAATGATATCGATTTTAAGCGTGGCACGTTTCGTGCCCGAGGGGATGTGGTCGACATTTATCCGGCTTATTTGGAGTCGGGCATCCGAGTTGAATTCTGGGGTGATGAGCTGGAGAGTATCCGCGAGTTGGATCCTGTTACGGGTGAGACAGGTGCGCTACTTGAGATGTTCAATTTGTATCCAGCCACCCAATACGTCACGCCAAAGGATAAGATTGAATCGGCGGTTGCCGGTATTCGTGCAGAACTTGAAGACCGTGTCGCCTACTTTGAGTCGAAGAATATGCTGCTTGAGGCACAGCGGATTCGTATGCGGACGGAGTATGACATTGAGCTCCTTCAGGAGATGGGCTTTTGCACCGGGATCGAGAATTATTCCCGCTATCTATCGGGCCGTAAGCCGGGAGAGCGCCCCTTCTGTCTGATCGATTTTTTCCCGGAGGACTTTCTACTGTTTGTTGATGAGAGCCATGTGACACTTCCTCAGGTGCGGGCCATGTATAACGGCGACCGTGCGCGGAAGGAGCGTTTGGTCGATTATGGTTTTCGCTTGCCGTCAGCTTTGGACAATCGCCCGCAGAAGGAAGATGAGTTTAAAGAAATCACGGGACAAACCATCTATGTTTCAGCCACTCCCGCCCAGCACGAGTATGATGTTTCAGAGACGATTGCGGAGCAAGTCATTCGCCCAACCGGCCTGGTCGATCCTGAAATGGAGATTCGCCCGATCAAAGGGCAGGTGGAGGATTTCATAGGGGAGGTGCGCCGCGCGGCCGAGGCGGGAGAGCGTACGCTGGCCACGACCCTGACCAAACGGATGTCTGAAGATCTTACAGATTTTCTTCGTGAAGCCGGATTAAAGGTGGAGTATTTACACTCGGATATCGATGCCATCGAGCGGGTGGAGATTCTGCGACGTCTACGGAAAGGAGATTTTGATGTATTGGTTGGCGTCAACCTGCTTCGAGAGGGCCTCGACCTGCCCGAGGTCGCTCTGGTGGCGATTCTTGACGCAGACAAAGAAGGCTTTCTTCGCAGTGCCACCAGTTTGATTCAGACAGCAGGGCGCGCGGCGCGGCATGAGAAGGGGCGGGTTTTACTCTATGCGGATGTTATCACCAAGTCGATTGAGCAGACATTGGTGACGACCAAAGGCCGGCGAGAGAAGCAGCTTGCCTATAATAAAGCACACGGGATCACACCCAAAAGCGTCCAGAGGGGGATCGATGATAGCCTACATGCTCCGGGGAAGGCTTATGATCAGGAAGAGGACGATGCCTTCATGCTTGCCGAAGACAGTGATCGTGATGTCGCTAGCGTGATTGCCGAGATGGAAGAGGAGATGCTCGAAGCAGCGCGCGAGCTTCAGTTTGAAAAAGCGGCCATGATTCGCGACCAGATCGAGACTCTGCAAAGTGGCAAACACGGGGGCGGCGCGAGTGGCGCGGCGAAATCAAAACCGAAGAAGAAGCGTAAGTCCAAAGCAGTCTACAATGCGCAGGGGCTTCCAAAGAAGAGACGAACCTAAGAGGATAGAATGGCAGGCCCTAGCCCGAATATTGCACCAGTTTGTTGCTGTCGTTCTTTATCTTGTTACGGGA
>JBMYNR010000067.1:0-3205 GCA_049598495.1 Opitutales bacterium | reverse complement strand
ATCCTGACCATCCACGGCAACAAAGAGGAAATACCTGAGTTTATCTGACTGGAAACACCCGAAGAGCGCCAAACAGCCTCGCCCTCCCTAAGCCTTGGTGTGCGTCAGTAGCAACCCAGCCCAACAACCTGACGGGCTAAAGCCCGAACTCCAACCATCCCCCACGCATTCTCAGCGTTGGAGTGCGCCCTTCAGGGCGTCCGGCTGCAACACAGCCCGACAACAGGACGGGCTGAAGCCCGAACTCCAACCAGGCCCACGTATTCTAAACGTTGGAGTGCGCCCTTTAGGGCGTTTTAGCACACAGTCCCAACACGGGCTAAAGCCCGAACTCCAACAAGGCCCAACGCATCCTGAGCGTTGGAGTGCGCCCTTCAGGGCGTCCGGCAGCAAGCCTACCCGTCTCAATGGAGATTTACCTTACGCAATTGGGTAACAGAATCTAAGCGCTACAGCCTTCTCCGCTTCGCTGTATTTTATTTCCCTTTACTTTCACGATGAACGGGATTTTAGCCTCCAGAACACCATGCAACATGAACATTTCACTTTTTGACTATGACCTGCCGGAGGCGCTCATCGCCCAGGAGCCCACGGACGAGCGGGACGCTTCGCGGCTTATGGTCGTTAATCGCGAGAGCCACCGTGTCACGCATACGAAATTCTCAGAGATCGGGAATTTTCTTCCTGCCGGCAGCCGGCTCTTCCGCAACAATGCGGCGGTTCTCAAAGCGCGTCTTTTTGGTCAACGCCCGACCGGGGGGAAGGTCGAGTGCCTTTTACTCCAGCCAGCCGAGGATGCTCAGACCTGGTGGTGCCTACTGAAGCCCGGGAAAAAGACACTCCAATCCGGATCCTTCGGCCAGCCCGGTGAATACACAGCCGAAGTCCTCGAAGTCGGCCTGAATGGGAACTATAAGGTGCGCTTCCGGCCGGAACGCAGTGAGTCTGTCATCGAACTATCGGAACGTCTCGGCATTTTGCCTCTGCCACCCTATATCGAGCGAGGTGAGAAGGATCCCCGCCATGAGACGGACAACGAACGCTACCAGACGGTTTATGCCGATTTTGAGAAGCAGGTCGCGGTCGCCGCACCCACCGCGGGGCTCCACTTTACCCCCCAACTGATCACTGAACTTCAGGACGGAGGCGTGGCCTTCCACGACCTCACCCTGCAAGTCGGCATCGGCACCTTCCACCCGATCCAAGTGGAACAGGTGGAGGATCACAACATCCACCACGAGTGGTATGAAATCCCTGCCAGCGCCTATGCCGAATTGCGCCAGCCCGAAAAAGGTCCCCGTATCGCCGTAGGAACCACATCCGTCCGTTCCATCGAAGACGCCATGCGTCGAACCAAAGGAGCACCGGAAAGCTGCTGGACTGCTTCCGGCTCGGTTCAGGCCGAGGCCGATATCTACATTTATCCGCCCCACAAATTCGGGGGCGTTGACGGGATGATCACCAACTTCCATCTGCCCAAATCCACCTTACTGTGTCTGCTTGCCGCCTTTCTCACTCCTGGAAAGACGGACGGCATCGACTGGTTACAGGAACTCTACGCGGAAGCAGTTGCTCAAAAATATCGCTTCTATAGCTACGGCGATGCCATGCTGATCCTATAATCAGACCCCTTAACTCAAAATAGCGTTAACCTGATCTATAATTTAGGAAATGAACCCTATTCAACAGTAGGGCACGAGCTTGCTCGACGCCGCCCCTCGAACAGCTTGGCAATCCGGCATTCAGCAAGCTGAAGCCCGACATAGCTTCGCCATATTTTAAGCTAGTATAATCCGCGTTTAATCCAAACAATCACTGAAATAATCGGGAATATTCTTACCACGCACGACTCCGATGTCTGATCCGGATAACTTGAACTTCGAAGAAATAGTGAGTGCTTTCTACCAGCCCCTCTATCGTTTCGGCTACAGTCTAGCCAAGAACGAGCACGAGGCGGGCGACCTGGCCCAGCAAACCTTTTTCATCTATGCAGAAAAAGGAAGTAGCCTGCGCGACAAATCGAAGGTCAAATCGTGGTTGTTCACGACCCTTTACCGGGAATTTCTCCGCCGCCGGAAGAAAGACAGCCGGATGGATCACTATGAGTCCGAGATGCTGGAAATCGCCGGAGGCACGGTAGAGCCGCAGGTGCAACGCTCGATCGACAGCAACCTTGCCGTCGAAGCCCTGGATGAGGTCGATAAAGTCTACCGTCAGCCCCTGACCCTTTTTTATATGAAGGATCTTTCCTACAAAGAAATTGCCGATGTCCTCGATGTGCCAATCGGCACCATCATGTCCCGCCTCTCAAGGGGCAAGGCTCAGCTGCGAAAGATCTTCATGCGCAAGGAACGCGAAGACAGTTAAGGGAATCTAGAGAAAATGGATCGCGACGAAGCCAAGAAAATACTCGAACTCTGCCGACCCGGTGTCGCCGAGGATCTCCAAGACCCCGGTTTGAAAGCGGCATTGGCCCTGCTTGAGACCGACCCCGAGCTTGCCGATTGGTTCGAAGCGCAGCAGTCGGTCGATGCCCGTATCAGCGGCAGCCTCAACACGATCGAAGCGCCTGCAGACCTGAAAGATACCATTCTTGCAGGCATGCGTCTGCATGAAGCCAATCGAAACGCGTCATACGATCTTGAAGAAACTATTTCTTTCCCGCAACCCTCTGCAAAGGACGGCCGTTCCTGGTGGCGCAGCCCTTGGACAGGCATGGCCGCGCTTTTTGCCATCATGATGGTGGTGCTGAATCTTCCGGATGGGCAATTGAGCGGGACTCAAGTCGCGGATGCAGACTTGCCGCCCGTCCTGCAATTTCTTTCCAAGGAAATCAGCACGCCTAAGACCTGGGAATTCGACAAGAAAGATCAGAACCCCATGGCTCTGCGTGCCTTCCTTGAGAGCAGCAATGCGCCCACCCCAGGGACAATACCAGAGTGCCTCGCCGAAATGACCAGCATCGGCTGTGTCGTCTTTGAATATAGCAAAGAGGCAAAACTAAGTATGATCTGCTTCAAAAACGGGGAGGTCTACCATCTCATCACCGCCGATAAGGCGACCTACCCCGACGCCATCCCCGAGGGACCCGCTCTCTACCAATGCACGGACAAGGCCTACAAGCTATGGGTGGATGGCGATCAAGTGAAGATCCTGACCATCCACGGCAACAAAGAGGAAATACCTGAGTTTATCTGACTGGAAA
>JBMYNR010000066.1:0-3374 GCA_049598495.1 Opitutales bacterium | reverse complement strand
TTTAGTTTAGAGACTAAATTTTTCTTAAAGCCCCCCGGTCGTTAGGCCGGGGGGCTTTTTGTTTACCGGGGGAGAGAATCTTTTCACCGCTAAACTCCGCTCAAGGAACGCTAAAATGGAGAGACCGTAGGGCAGGGAGAGAGCGGTTCTAATTTTTAGCGCAGGTTTAGTGTCCTTTAGCGGTTTAGCTCTCGTCATATCTCCAGCCCGCTGGCGGGGGCTTTTTGTTTTGAGAAATTGACACATTCCATAATTCTGGTTTTATGGGAAACATGAAAACAACATTAGAAGTTCCCGACGAGCTCTATTTGCAGGTGAAATCGAGAGCCGCATTGCGCCGACGTAAGATCAAGGATTATGTGGCAGAGGGCCTGCGGTTGGCCTTGGAGGCGGATACTGCAAGAGGGGGTCAAGATCCTGGTCCGTTGTCTGTTTTTGATGAAGTTCGCAGGCAACCGCTTCGCCGGCCTGAGGAGGTTCGCGAATGGATGAAACAGGCGTATGCGGAGCGTAAGTCCGATTGGCGGGGGGATGCTTGATGCAGCAAATCCTGCTGGATACAAATGCGCTCATTGCGCTCAGTGACCCGACGGACAACTTGTTTCGGATTCTCGAGGAATCGCTGAAAGCAGGAGCCCGTGCGTTGAGTTGTACGGTTGCCTGGCATGAGTATGTTCGAGGGCCCTTATTGGATGGGGATCGGGAACGTGCGCTACGGGTGGTGGAATCACGGATCTTGCCGCTTGAGCGCCGACATGCCGAAGTCGCAGCGGATTTATTCAACAAAACAGGTCGCCGTCGCGGATCGACTGCCGACTGTATGATTGCGGCTGTGGCAATGGCTCAGGATGCCGTTTTGCTGACCCGTAACGTGAGCGATTTTATGAAATTTGAGGCCTATGGCCTGGGTCTACTTGCGCTTTCGTGATTTCTGTCGCGGAAAGTTCGAAAGGTTTTTCTGCTAATTTCGTTTAGAGACTGAATCTTTCTTAAAGCCCTCCGGTCGTCTGGCCGGGGGGGCTTTTTGTTGGCTTGACGAAGCAATCTACTTGTTCAATTGTTCAATATATGGTGGGAGTTTCAAAAATAGTTGTCGATGCGTCTATTCTACTGGCGGTTATTCTAGAGGAACCGGAAAAGCCCAGTTTGCTAGCGATCACCGAAGGTGCTACCTTGCTAGCGCCGGGGTGCCTGAAATGGGAAATTGGCAATGCCTTTTCGGCCATGCTGAAACGTGGTAGGCTCAATATCGGAGAAGTTCAGAAGGGGCTTTCGATTTACGGAATGATTCCGATACAGGAAGCTGAGGTGGTGCACCAGAGTGCGCTGGAGCTATGCGATCGGCACAAGATTTATGCTTACGATGCGTATTATATGGAATTGGCCAAGCGTCGCTCTATCGCCCTTCTGACCTTGGATCAGAGAATGGCTACCGTGGCGAAATTGGAGAATATTGATGTGAAAGGAGACTTATGAAATTATATACTTATAGTCATGCGCGGCAGCAACTTGCCAGCGTTCTAGACACCGCGAAGCGCGAGGGAAAAGTGCTCATACGCAAGCGGGATGGCAGTCTATTTGCGTTGGTTCCAGAGAGACCGGCCCAGTCACCGCTTGACGTTGAGGGCATTCGAACATCTGTGACGACGCCTGAGATTTTGGATGCCTTGAACGAGTCAAGGGAGTTGCATTCGAGCCGGTAAGACCTTTTCTCATAATCATTGCGCATCTCGATGGTAGGGCCCGATATCCTTATCGGGCCGTTAGCGGATTGATAAGGATATCAATCCCTACCCATGCGCATTCATTTCGTTAAGCGGTATAAGATAGGCTAGAAACGGAGCTTCTCTTCACCTTCTAATTTAGTTGAGACTAGATTTTTCTTTAAGCCCTCCGGAGACGGAGGGCTTTTTTGTATTTAAATACTGCTATTCCCAATGCTATCTGGCTACATTGGTTTCCCGAATCATGCATGGCGAGACACACCCACCTGAGAAAACCCTATTGGATTGGGCGGCTCGCCGGTGCCCGGATTCCCCGCGTAAGCGGGTGAAGGAGTGGATCACGGCAGGACGTTTCTGTCTTCATGGACGTGTCGTCACAAATGCCGGCCTGCGTCTGGTCGATCCGGCTGGCTCACTGACATTCGGGGCGCCGGAAAAATCTGCTGCGCGTCTGGCGCACAGAAAACGCATCCATCCGAAGCTGGTCCTTGTTTCACTGGATCGTGATGTTGCGATTGTGGATAAGGAGGCGGGTCTGCTCTCTGTGCCGACCGAAGACCAGAAGAAAATATCGGCGATCGATGTCCTGGGAAACTACTTGAACGACCCGCGTGGCGAAGCGACGCGCCGCAGCTTTTTCGGTTCGGCTGCGCCGGTAAAGCCTCTGCCCGTTCACCGTTTGGATCAATATACCAGTGGTCTGCTTTGTGTCGCTTTTAGTGACGAGGCGCGGCGTGATTTAATTCAGCAGCTGCGGACTCACGATTTTCTCCGCGAGTATATTGCCTATGCGGATGGTCGGGCACCGGAGGCGTCCGGCACTTGGCGCAATCATCTGCGCTTGGATCCGAAGGGTTACCGCCAGGAACTCCTTGCTGCTCCCGGAGAAGGCAGCGTGGAGGCGGTGACGCACTATCAGGTGGAAGCGTTCTATGAGAGAAATCAGGTGTCTAAGCTGCGGATACGTTTGGAGACCGGGCTCAAACACCAGATTCGTATACAGGCGGCGGCGCATGATTTACCTTTGATTGGCGATCGTATTTATCATCCGGGGGTCCAGAAGGCGGTCGGGCGTAAGGGGGCGAAGTTGCCCTACGGATTTCGGCGCCAGGCACTTCATGCCACTCTGATTGGCATCCGGCACCCGCGGACGGGCAAGAAGCTGCGATTTGAGTCCCGTATTCCGGGGGATATGCAGGATCTAGAAACGCGTTTAGCTAATTCGACCGCCTAAGGAGGAGTGGAGCCAACACTCGTTCAGTTGGGTGTAATCAGATAAGCTACCTAAAAAAACTGAGAACCTGACAACAAATCTGATTACGCCTCGGCCACCGCAGCGCCCTTTTCGCTTGAATTCGGTGGCCGGCTGGGCATTTTACCACGCCTTTCTTCATATCAACGGAATTCCATTATGAGCACACTCCTCATCAGCCTTCTTACTCTCCTCCTTTTGCTGATTTCGGCATTTGTGGTTCTCATTGTTCTTATGCAACGGACCAGCCAGAGCGGTGGCATGGGTGCTGCGCTTGGCGGAGGGGCCGCTGAATCCGCATTTGGTTCTGAGACGAACAATATTCTGACAAAAGGCACCATCTATGGGATCATCGCCTTCTTTCTGGTCGCGCTCGGTCTTTACTTGCTCTATCAAGC
>JBMYNR010000065.1:0-3938 GCA_049598495.1 Opitutales bacterium | reverse complement strand
TACTTGCAGGACGCAGCGGACGCATGAGGGCATGCGTCCCTACCTTAAAGGTCAGCCCTTTTGCGAATTGGTATAAATCTATCTAATTCTTGTTTGTTTAGAATAGAGCGACGCAAATCGCATTTTCAAAAAAAATGGCCCGACATCACGTCGAGCCATTCGTAAAAAACAGAAATGCTTACTTGCGCTTCTTGATCAGCCCAGCAGCTCGCTTAATATTCATAACCGTCGCAGTGGAGATACCGTAAGACTGAGCGACCTCTCCAATCTTAGCGCCGGCTTTGAGTTTAGTGATCAGCGTCTTGCGTTGCGCTTCTGAAAGAACAACTCGCTTGCGCGTGCCCTTGGAAACGGAGGACCTACCAGCGGTTTTCGCTGGCCGACCACGGCCTTTCTTTGAGGTCATTCGGGACAAAAGT
The DNA here is from genome assembly GCA_049598495.1 of Opitutales bacterium. Classification (GTDB taxonomy): domain Bacteria; phylum Verrucomicrobiota; class Verrucomicrobiia; order Opitutales; family Coraliomargaritaceae; genus Thalassobacterium. The sequence goes on along the minus strand of JBMYNR010000065.1, from coordinate 3,519 downwards.
TCTTCTGCGGTGATTTTAACACCCTTTGCATTCAGGTCCTTAGCAAGCCTGCGTGCCTCAGCAATTTCACCGGCTTCTAAGTCGATCACAGCTTGGGCAGCCGAAATAACTTTATCCGTTAATTCCTTCGTTGCCGGAACGCCGGTCGGAAGCTTGATGTTTAATTTTATTGTACGTTTCATTTTTTAATTTATCTTAAATATGATACACCATGACAAAATACAGATGTGTCAAAGTATTATTAACAATAGTAATACTATATTACAATCAATATATTGAAATCATATTGGCCTAGATCGGGCAAACATGGCAGTCATATACCGCTTTAGGTCAATGAAGCCCCCAGTAAACATCTCCCCACTACGAATGACTCGCCGTGAGTCGACACAGGGCCTTCGAAACTGCGCCTTGCTGATAGACGACAAAGAGCAAGTCAGAACGTAGACGAGCCAACTTTAACTGATTCAAGCTTTACGCATGCGATCGATTCGATGAATGTTTCCCTCGCGGAGGCGGCGCTGTTGCTGACATCTTTGATTGTAGTGAATCTCAATGTTTGAGCGACTCCCACCCAGCACTCTATTTTATTCACCAAAAATTGAAATCCACAGGAATATATCAGCAACAGTTATGAATTGGCAAAAATTCACTAAACACTATCTGTCCATCGACGAGCTCGACTTCGCGCTCGACATTAGCCGCATCGATTTCAGTGAGGGATTCCTCACTGAAATGGAGCCCCGTATGCAGTCCGCCTACACGGCCATGGCGGAACTCGAAGCCGGCGCGATCGCCAATCCGGATGAGGGCCGCATGGTCGGTCACTACTGGCTGCGCAATGCCGAACTCGCTCCGAACCCAGAATTGTCTGCAGAGATCGACAAGTGCCTGACTGACATCAAGCAGATCGCGGCGGATGTGCACAGCGGCAGGATCTTCGGTGCCAGCGGTGCGTTCAAGAACTGCCTCGTCATCGGGATCGGTGGCTCTGCACTTGGACCACAATTTGTCGCGGACGCACTTGGCTGCCCCGTCGCTGATAAGATGGCACTCTTCTTTTTCGATAATACCGATCCGGACGGCATCGACCGCACGCTGGCTTCGCTTGAAGGTCAACTCGGAGAGACACTCTGTGTGGTCATCTCCAAATCAGGCGGCACCCCCGAGACCCGCAATGGTATGCTCGAAGCGCAGGCCGCTTACCAGGCTGCCGGAGTCGACTTTGCCAAACACGCCATCGCCATCACCGGTGCGGGCTCCAAGCTCGATGGCGTCGCTGAGAGCGAAAACTGGCTCGCCCGTCTACCCATGTGGGACTGGGTCGGCGGCCGCACGTCCGAACTCGCAGCAGTCGGCCTTCTTCCTGCCGCACTGCAGGGACTTGAGATCGATCGCATACTGACGGGTGCCGCAGCGATGGATGCCGCCACACGCAACACACAGACCGCCCAGAACCCGGCCGCCCTACTTGCCCTTATGTGGTATTTCGCAACCGAAGGCAAGGGCGCCAAGGACATGGTGGTCCTCCCCTATAAGGACCGACTCATGCTCTTCTCCAAATATCTTCAGCAGCTGGTCATGGAGTCTCTGGGGAAGGAATTTGATCTCAATGGCAAGACCGTTAACCAGGGTATCGCGGTTTACGGCAACAAAGGCTCGACCGATCAACACGCTTATGTGCAGCAACTCCGCGAGGGCGTGCACAACTTCTTCGTCACTTTCATCGAAGTACTCAAAGACCGCACAGGCGACTCGATCGAGGTCGAAGACGGCATCACCACGGGCGATTTTCTCCAAGGCTTTTACCTGGGCACCCGCGATGCACTTTATGAAAACGGTCGCCAGTCGATCACGATCACGATAAAAGAAGTCACACCTGAGGCAGTGGGCCAACTGATCGCCCTCTTTGAACGTGCCGTTGGTTTTTATGCCAGCCTCGTCAACATCAATGCCTACCACCAACCAGGCGTGGAAGCGGGCAAGAAGGCCGCCGCCTCAGTCCTCGATCTTGAGCAGAAGGTGGTCGAGCACCTTATATCCATGTCCGGCGAGAAGTTAAGTGCGGAGACCATCGCCCAAAACTTGAATCTTGAGTCTCAAACTGAATTGATCTTTAAGTTGCTGAATAGGCTTGCGAACAATGATCGTGGCCTTGCTGTAGAGAATAAGACTCCGGCCACGGATTCCCTGTTTTACACCGTCTAGCTTTAACACATTCACCTCATCATTACATGAACCGTCTATCCCTCATCCTACGAATCCTCGCTGTAGTCGGGGCCGTAGCCGCCGCTGCAATTTTCTTCATAAGCAAGGGCAAACTCGCTGAAAAAGAGGCTGCGCTTCAAACAGCTCAAAAAACCACCCAAGCCACGCAGACCGAGCTGACTGCCGCGAATGAGAAGATCGAGAGCCTTGAAGGCCGACTCAACAATGAGCGCGAAGCCCTATCGAACTCCAAGCGGAAGGTCGAGAGCGTCCGCTCCGAAATGTATACCGCACGCCAGGAGCTCAGCCGGACTCAACAACAACTGACTGAGGCGAAAAAAACCATCAACAACCTCGAGAACACAGCCCAACGACTACGTGCGGATCTTGTGAAGACGGAACAGAGCCTTGTAGCCGCCAACAAAGAGGGGGAAATCGCACAGTTCAATGAGCGCATCGCTGAACTCGAAGAATTAAACGCAGACCTCAAGGAATCACTCGAAGATGCCAGAGTCAGTGCCATGGCAACTCGTTCCGCCGGCACCAAAGGTAAACTCGCAACGGGCCCGACGGGCTTCGGCACTGTGCTCAGATCCGGCACTTCAGATCTACCCCCAGTAGCATCGGCATCGATCGGCCCGGAAACAACCATCCGTTCAATCAGCACCGACAAAGGCCTCATCGCCCTCAGTAATGCTCCTGATCTAGGCTTGAGCCCAGGACTCGAAGTAAGACTCGTCCGAAACCTCAAGGCAATCGGTCAAATCAAGTTTATTCAAATCACCGATCAGGTAGCCATTGCCAATATCCTTCCCGGTTCCATGACCCACGAAATGGTTGCTGGCGGCACCGTGAATCTCTTGCGTTAACCCAAATGAAAAAACCGACGATGCTCACACGCCTAATCGCCCTCATCACTCTCAGCCTTATGAGCTTCCTATTCAGTGGCTGTTTCGATAGCAACCCAGACGAACAATCCGTCCCCTGGAGCCGACCCGCAGAATGGGAACGAGGCGCACCGGGATTCGGCAGCGGGCTCTAAAATTTAAAGACTCTGTCGACCCCTCGAAGGTCCTGCCGTAAGGCAGGGCCTTCATTGTTCCAGGGAGCCCTGTGATTCACTTTTAAAGATAAGTTCGCCGTAATGAATGATCCTGCGGCGATCTTGTGCAAGCATACTGCTTCATGATCTCGCCCGAGTTCCACTTGACAAGCGGCAACATCGGATTTTCTACTATCGATCTTCCTTAGGGGTGACCTGGTATGGGTCTGAGACGTTTTCCTGCGCAAGCACAATGACGGTCCCTTTGAACC
>JBMYNR010000064.1:0-4585 GCA_049598495.1 Opitutales bacterium | reverse complement strand
CTTTTTAATATTATTTGATAGATGAAAACTGAATTTAATCGTAGATCTTTCCTTCGCGGGGCAGGAGCATTGATCGCATTGCCTGCTCTTGAGTCCACTGGTTTCCGCCGGTTTGCCTCAGCGGCAACTAAAACCGTGGGCTCGATACCCAAGAGGACCGTCTTCATGGGCATTGGTTTTGGGGTCACTAAACAAACCTGGTACCCAAGCACGGATAAAAAGGAGCCGATTATACCAAAACAACTATGGAGAAATGTAGGGGCAGGTCTCCGCACCCGGAGACTGGCTTTGGGAATGGCTTCGTGGCCGTTGTTGAGATCCTTTTCTACTTTTTGCGTCAACGGCTGTACCCTGCACGCTTCATGACCGTACAAGATGCGGTCTCAAATATTGAGAAGTGGAAAAGTATAGCTAGTTCCCTGACACTGTTACTCGCCTTAGCGGCAATCAACCCTTGTGCCCAAGCCACCGAGATCAGTCCTGACATGGATGCGATCTTCGACCTTTATTGCTACAACTGTCATGATGATCTGGTTCAAAAAGGGGAGGTCGATTTGATTGCTCTCCCTGAGTTAGACCAGGATGCTAGACTCGAACTGCTCAACCGAATCGAAGAGCAGGTTTATCTCTCTCAGATGCCACCGAAAAATAAAGAGCAACCCACTGCTACTGAAAAAGAACAACTTCTCGCGTGGGTCAGTGAGTCCTTCGCCGCTCTCGGCGCGAAATCAGAGTTCAGAGAAAAGCTCCATGAGCCTGAATTCGGTAACTACGTCGATCACGACAAACTGTTTTCCGGTGAGATCAAGGACAAGCCCTTTTCGCCGGCTCGCCGATGGCTGATCTCGCCCTACATCTTCGATCGCAAGATTCAGGGCATCGTGGGGAGAGCCGCTGCAGAGCTCGAGATCATGAACCCGATGCATCTGCCAGACGTCTCTGGAGTGCGCGACTACGACAATAAAATAGCTGGTGGCGATCATTTCGTCACTATGCTGGCCAATGCCAATGCCATCGCCGATCATCAGCTCGCTATTATCTCCCCGGAGAAGTTTAAAGCTGCAGAGTCGAAGCGTGCGGCTCTGCTATCCCGCATCACCGACTACGAAAGGACGAATCCAAATCATCCCTTTCTTCCCACCTTCAGAGAGCAACTCGCCAAGCAGGAAAAGGAGATCAAGGAGGCAAAAGAAGCGGCAAGAAAGGAAGCGAAGATCGACGCCCCTTTTCGGACGATCACGACTCAGCCTACACCACCCGGAGAAGCGGAAATGAAGGCGGCGATTCTTCATCAATACGCCCTGGTTTACGACCGGGAACCCAACCCAAGCGAGTTAGCGGGTTGCCTCAAGCTCTTACAGGAGTCGATCGCCAAAGTCGGCAATACCGAGGGGCTTAAGCGAATGCTGATGGCTGTGCTGCTGCAGCCCGATTTCCTCTATCGCAGTGAACTCGGCGAAGGCCCGGAAGACGAATACGGACGCCGACGCCTTTCCAGCCGTGAGGCGAGCTATGCGATCGCCTACGCCCTGACCGAAAGGGGCCCGGACAAACTGCTGAAATTGGCGGCTCAGAGAGATCAACTCAAGACAAAGCAACAATACCAGAAGCACGTCGAACGGCTCTTGGCGGCGCCGGGGGGCAAAATACTGATTGACGATCGCACCCCCACGGCCCGGACCCGAGGATACTTGACGCTGCAACCCGCCAAGCTTCGCTTCTTTCGCGAGTTCTTTGGCTACTCAAAAGCCTACCAGATCTTCAAAGACAACAAGCGCTTTGAAGGCGCCACGCATAGAGAAAATCGGAATAGTCACGAAATAGCGATCCGGCTGATGATTAACGAAGCCGACCTGATGGTAGATCGGATTCTCGAGAGAGATGAGAACGTCTTTCAAGAGCTGCTGACCAGCAATCGCTTTTACCTCTATCACAACGGCGACAACGAAGAGGCGCAGAAGATTCTCGCCGAACGAAAACGTCTTTTGGAAAAGATGGCTGGCGACTACCAGGAGATGACGCCAAAGGAATTCTGGGAAACCTACAAACTGGATCTGGACGTTCAATTCGGTATTAACAGCCGCGGGAAAATGGACCAAGAGGTGGCAGCGGAGATCGACCGTCGTATGAAATCGATCCCCTTAGAACGTGAGCTCATCATCTACCCCAACCGGTACACACCCCATATTCGAATCCCAGTCCGCGATGGCATGATGGCGAAGAATCGCACGAATATGTTCAACATCGACCACAACACCTGGTCCTACGTTGCCGAACAACCCTTCGAGATCCCGAACCGCATGGGGATTCTGACGCATCCGACCTGGCTCACCGCGCATTCGCTCAACACCAGCACCGATCCCGTCGTGCGCGGAAAATGGATCCGCGAGAAACTACTCGCCGGTTTTGTCCCTGACGTGCCCATCAGCGTCGATGCCGCGATCCCCGAGGATCACAACAAGACCCTACGTCAACGCCTGCACGACAAGACCAAGGCGGAATCCTGCTGGAAGTGTCATGAAAGCATGAACCCGCTTGGCTACGCCTTTGAGATGTATGACGACTTCGGTCGATTCCGGCAGGAAGAGGAACTCGAATACCCCGAGCACTTGATCATCGAAGCCCCCGATGACGGTCCTTACACCCGCAACACCTACAAGACGATGCCGCTCGACACGACCGGATACCTTATGGGAACGGGTAACCCTGCCCTTGACGGCAAAGTCAAAGATGCACTCGATCTGATCGACAGACTTGCGAAGTCGGATCGGGTTCGGCAGTCCATTATCCGACATGCCTTTCGCTTTTTCATGGGGCGCAACGAATTGCTGTCTGATTCCCAAACCCTTATCGCGGCCGACCAGGCCTACCTCGAAAGTGGCGGTAGCTTCAATGCCGTCATCCTTTCCCTGTTAACATCTGACTCATTTATGTATCGAAGGTAACCAATGAAAAGTAGAAGAGATTTTATCCTATCCACCGCTCTGGGAGTTAGTGCCTTTGCACTTCAGAGTGCATTCGCCAAACCGAGTACTGGCCAACCGCCGATTCGCTTCATCTTCATGACAAAGTCTAACGGTCTTCGCCCCCGTGAGCTGGCTCTACCTGGTTTCAGCGGTGAGCAAAAGCGAGCCGATGAGAAGAAAGAAGCATTGAACGTTGCTCTCTCTAGGCAGCAACTGCCCGATTGGATGTCGGTCCTAGACGGGCACAAGAACGACATGGCCATTATTCAGGGGCTCTCGGCCAAAGGTATTGCTTGTGGCCATTCCGGCAATCAGGCCTGTCTCGGTATGTTCAAGACCGGCGAGAAGCGCGTCCTCGGCAATGTGAAGTGGGCCACCGTCGACGTTGAACTCGGCCGTCTCTATCCGTCTCCCTTTCAGCATATCGAAGTCCAGACGGCAGGCAGCAATCGTGGCATCGTTGCCGGTCGGGCCGCCACTGGCAAAATGGCCTACAACTATGCTTACGCAGATCCCCAGACTGCCTTCCACGAGCTCTTCAAATCCGTGTCCAACGACCCGGACACCTGCGCCAAGATCGACGCCGATTCCCTGGTGATGGATTACCTCAGCCACTTGTCTACGACCAACTACAACAACGTTCAGGGGCTTGAGCGTTTGAAGATGACCAAGATCTCCGAAACGATTGGCGACATCAAAGATCGTGATCGCCAAATCAATGCGATTGCCGATCAGATCCTCGATAATATTCCTAAGTTGAACGCAGCCGATCTGTCAGGCAATCGCACTACTGTGCAGAAGCAGGAAGTCTTTGCGGAGATCCTGGTCAGCGCGATGCGTGCTGGACTGACCAACTCCGCGCTCTTCACCCTGGATACGCTCGGGACTCCTTACACCGGCATCCCTGAGCTTGATGAAGGCAGCATTCTCAACCTGCACAATCTGGGCCACAAGAAGGGCTACGCCGGGAAATCGGCTGACCAAGTGCGTGCGTATATTCGGATGCATCATATGCGTCTCTTGGCCTCAATGGTTGAGGCATTCAAAGTCACGCCCGAAGGCAATGGCACTATGTTCGATAACACCGTCATCACCTATCAGGCCGAAAACGGTGAAACTCACCACAGCAACGGCATCGAACAGCCCATTGTGATGCTCGCTGGCAAGAACGCAAAAATGAACTTTATCGGTAACTACGTCAGGCTACCGGGTTATGGTCAACCTGGCCATAAGACACTAGGCAACTGGTACACCACACATCTGAACAATCACGGTAACCCCATCGAACACTACGGTCAGTTCGATCAGGAACTGAACCAGTATGGCATCGACCAATCAGGGCCGATTCAGGAGTTTCTGGTCTGAGCCAAGTATACAACATAGAAACAATAAAATTGGTGAAACCCTTATTCGTGTCAGCTCTGATTGGGGTTTTGAGCACGGCCGCTCAGTCGCCAGCACAGCCCAATGTTTTATTTATTGCTGTCGATGACCTGCGGCCGGAACTTGGTTGTTACGGGGTGGACTATATTCAGACGCCACGAATTGATGCGTTTGCCAAAACCGGCCGGCTTTTCAGAAATCATTATGTGACCGCTCCTTCCTGCGGTCCTTCCCGG
>JBMYNR010000063.1:0-4690 GCA_049598495.1 Opitutales bacterium | reverse complement strand
ACGGCTCGCGCCTTGCCAAAGCCAATTCTGGATCTCATGCAATAAGCGGGCTAAGCCCTTCGCCCCATGTCCACGATCTTTGATGAAGAGCGGGTTGCCCTCCCTGCGGTCGATTCCGCTTGCGGGTTTTTCAACCGCCTAACGACGTGAGAGCAACTGTGTCTCAAGCCTACCGCAGGGAAAAGATGATGGCAGATATGCAGCGCCCAAAACAGAGAAGGACAGGCTTACGCCTGTCCTTCCGAAAGAGCTTGTCCGCTCTGCTGAAATTACCGGCCACTGTCTAGACAATCATACCCGCAGCAACTGTCTCGTTGGTCTGCTCGTCGATCAGGACGAAACTACCGGAGATCCGGTTACGCTTGTAGCTATCTGCGATAAGCGGCGCAGATGTGCGCAAGGAGATCCGACCGATGTCGTTGAGGCTGAAGACGAGGTCATCCTCAATCTTGTGCAGAGTATTGATGTTCACCTTGTATTTAACCTCAGTAACAATCGCCTTGACCTCCTTTTCCGTGTGCCGGAGGACATATTTACCGCGACCTGCGAGTTGCTTGTCCGCCGAGAACCAGCAAATCATTGCCTCGATATCCTGGCTCAGGGCTGGTGAATTGTTCGGCTTGACCAACATGTCGCCACGGGAAATATCAATTTCGTCTTCCAGCGTCATCGCAACAGACATGGGCGCAAAGGCTTCGTCGATTTCACCGTCCATTGTGTGAATGGCCTTGATTTTCGACTCAAAACCAGACGGCAGCACCTTGACTTCGTCACCCGGCTTGAAGACACCCCCGGCAACACGGCCCGCGAAACCACGGAAATCATGCCATTTGTCGGAGTGCGGGCGAATGACCCATTGAACGGGGAAGCGCGCGTCGATGTGGTTTTCGTCCGCACCGATGTATACTGTCTCGAGGTGGTAGAGAAGCGTCGACCCCTGATACCAGGGCATATTTTCGGACTTATCGACAATATTGTCACCCAGCAGTGCGGAGGCAGGAATAAAGGTGACTTCAACGATATTATCGAGACGCGAAGCGAAATTCTTAAAGTCTTCGACGATTTTGTTGAAAACATCCTCGCTCCATTCGACCAAGTCCATCTTGTTCACGCAGACAACGAGGTGCTGGATACGAAGAAGGTTCGCAATGAAGGCGTGTCGGCAGGTCTGCTCGATCACTCCCTTCCTGGCATCGACCAGGAGGATTGCGAGATTGGCGGTGGACGCACCGGTCACCATATTTCGGGTGTATTGAATGTGGCCCGGTGTATCGGCGATAATGAACTTACGCTTCGGCGTGGCGAAATAACGGTAGGCCACATCGATGGTGATGCCCTGCTCACGCTCGGAACGGAGGCCATCGGTTAGAAGGGCCAAATTGACGTTTTCGTCACCACGCTGCTTCGAGCTCTTCTCGACCGCTTCAAGCTGGTCTTCAAAAATCGCCTTGGAGTCGTAGAGGAGTCGGCCAATAAGTGTGCTTTTACCATCGTCAACAGAACCTGCGGTGGTGAAACGCAGGAGATCCATATCCAGATAGCCGGCTGCTGATGTTACTTCGCTCATGATATAAAGTGGGAAGGTTGAAAGTGGGAAAGTGGGAAGGTTATGTCAGTTTTTAGGATGTCAGTTTTCAGGATGTCCTAAAAATAGCCTTCCTTCTTACGGTCTTCCATCGCGGTTTCGGAACGCTTGTCGTCGGCCCGGGTGCCACGCTCCGTCTGGCGTGCGGCAGCCACCTCACCGATGATGTCGTCGAGGTTACTCGCCGTGGACAGCGCGGCGCCGGTGCAGGTAGCGTCACCTATGGTGCGGAAACGCACAGTCATCTTTTCGACCTTCTCTTTCTCCTCGGGAAGCAATTCAATGAAATCGGTCACCGCCATAACAACACCATTGCGCACGAAACAATCGCGCTCGTGAGAGAAGTAGAGACTCGGAAGATCGATTTCCTCCAGCTTGATGTATTGCCAGATGTCCATCTCGGTCCAGTTGGATAGAGGGAAGACACGGAAGTGCTCGCCGTGGAGCTTACGGCCATTGAAGATGTTCCAAAGCTCAGGGCGCTGGTTTTTCGGGTCCCATTGGCCGAAAGCGTCTCGGTGAGAGAAGAAGCGCTCCTTGGCACGTGCTTTTTCTTCATCGCGACGACCACCACCGAGGGCGGCATCGTATTGGCCTTCTTCGAGCCCTTCGAGTAGTGCGACGGTCTGGAGGCCGTTGCGGCTGGCATATGGGCCGGTCTCTTCAACCACCTTCCCCTCATCGATCGCCTTCTGCACGGAAGCGACAACCAGTTCGGCGCCGAGTTCCTCAATGAAACGATCCCGATACTCCATTGTTTCACGGAAGTTGTGCCCCGTATCTACATGCATGAGCGGGAACGGGAGCTTGGCCGGCCAGAATGCCTTCTTCGCCAAATGAGCCATGACGATGGAGTCTTTACCGCCGGAGAAGAGGAGGACTGGTTTCTCAAATTGGGCAGCGGTCTCGCGAAGGATATAAATCGCTTCGGACTCAAGCTGCTTGAGGTGGGTGATACTGTAGTCGTTGTGCATTTTATTCAGGAGTCGGAAGACAGAGTTCAGGAGTCGGAGGTCTCGATCAACGGGAGTACTTTTTGGAGAAGCTCGTTCAGTGATGCCTCTTCGCTTTGATTGTCCGTCGGGATCACCCAGTCTTCCGCGCCCGCTTCAGGGGCCTCGAAAGAAGAATCCTTGCCGGTAAAGTTTTCCACGCCACCGGATGCCGCTTTCGCGTAGAGTCCTTTGACATCCCGCTCGGCGCAAGTCTCAAAAGAAGCTTCAATATAAACCGGCGTGCAATCCTGACTGCCAACAATCTCGCAAGCCTTCGCGCGAAGCTCCCGCTTGGGAGTGATAAAAGAAGTGATGACCACCATGCCGGAATCGAGGAAGAGACGTGCAACCTCGGCGATACGCCGAATGTTCTCCTGCCGCTCCTCATCAGAAAAACCGAGGTCGGCATTCAAACGACTGCGGATGTTGTCGCCGTCGAGAAGTTTAGTCACGTAGCCCTGCTCCGCGAGTCTGCGTTCGAGAGCATTGGCTAAGGTGCTCTTTCCCGAACCGGAGAGACCATAAAACCAAAAAACGTGGCCGCGCTGCTTGAGCTGCGCCTCCTTGGCTGCGCGATCAAGCATGCGGTGAAATTCCGGATGTATGTTCTCTGGAGTGGACATAAAAAAGAGCCGCTATAGAAGCGGCTGAGATTCACATGTAAACGTGTTTTTTCTTTAATTTAGTTTTTGAGTCAAGAACTAAAGTTAAGTAAAATAGCATCCTCTCCCCGAGGGAGTCATTGGAGATTACTGTCAAGTGAGCGGCTTGCAGCGGGGCTCCGGAAGCTCCCAATTTCTAAGGACACGCATGTAGTTGGCGCGCTCAAGCGCCTCCGGATCCGGGCGACGCAGGTAGTTCATGGAGCCGCGCAACTGATCGAGCGAACCATACGCCTTCTCCTCCATCCAGTTCTTAAGCTCGGAAAGCATGGCCTCAATCCGCCGAGGACCATTCTGAAGAAGCGTGGACACAATTTGAATGGTGTCCGCGCCGACCAGGAGTGACTTCACCATATCCAGTCCCGTATGAACCCCGCCGGAAACCGCAAGTTGCGCCTTGATTCGTCCACTCAGAAGAGCCAACCAGCGAAGCCTCAGTCGCAATTCGTGCGAGTCGGAAAGATCGGGTTTTGGACAGATTTCGAGCCGATCAATATCAATATCGGGCTGGTAAAAACGATTGAAGCAGACGAATCAATTTGCACCCGCGTCAACAAGCCGCTCAGCGAACTGAGGGAGCGCAGTAAAATAAGGTGAGAGTTTCACACTGAGCGCCAGAGATATGCGCGCCTTGATTGATTCAACGATCCGTATACAACGACTCTCCAATTCAGCGGCATCTTCGTCCAGATCTGACGGCAGGAAGTAGAGGTTGAGCTCAAGCGCATCAGCGCCAGCTTCCTCAATGAGTGTCGCATAATTCACCCACTCTCCTTCCCTTACGCCGTTAAGCGAGGCGATTACGGGCACATCGACCGCCTCTTTCACTCGCTGCAATTGATCCAAATAGCTATCCACCCCCTGCGCCAGTAGGTCCACCCCGGGAATATCGGACACCGCCTCAGAAAAAGAGTTTTCGTAAGCATCAATATACGCCCCTGAACCGAGCATGTTTTGCGTGATCTGCTCCTCGAAGAGAGAATACATAGTGATGGCAGCAATGCCACCATCCTCGAGTTCACGCACCTTATTGAGATCGCCGGGTAGCGGTGATGCGCCCGCAATAATCGGGTGTTTTAGATCGAGGCCGAGGTATTTTGTATTTAGTTCCATAGCTATCGAGCAAACGCATGTCCAAAAAGGCAGTGTTTTCATTCTGGTCTCCCTCATTCGCCTTGCCCAAAGGCTTGGCAGATCGATCGACAAGCGAGGTGTGCGCCCCATCCGTGCCCACCATGTTAAGGAGAGTGTTCGAATTCTTAAACTCCACGATAAGATTTTCTAAATCTAAATCTCTTAATGTAAAACTAATCTAATACGACTTCACCCAAGTTTTAGCCAGTCTTATACACCGCATAACCCAAATCAAGATACCGGGGAGCCACTCCCTGCATTAGAGCAACTGTGTCTCAAACAAGCTCATAATCTAAATTTTTGACGATAATGTT
>JBMYNR010000062.1:0-2500 GCA_049598495.1 Opitutales bacterium | reverse complement strand
AGGAACTCCTTGAGCACACAACCCGAATCAAGATAGAGCCAGCCGATCTGGAGCCACTGACGACGCCCTTTGGCTGATTGTGCTTCCTGGACTGCCCGAAAGGCCGAGTAGAAAGCGTTCATCCCCGAGGAGCAAACCAGAATATCCTTCGGTTGGCAGCCAATCAAGTCGGCCAATTCCGATTCGACATATTCAAGCGGCCCCACTTCGAGCAACGACTCTGCAACGACGGCCTCACGCAGGCCATGTGCCACCAAGAGGTCTTCGGCCAATCGGGACGAAATCCCGCAGCCGGTATGTTGCACGAATTTTCGAATTCGTTGATTCAAGCCACGATGGTTCCCATCGAAATGAACGCAGAATAAATCCTCATCCACTCGCAAAGTCGTCGCGCCCTGACCGACATAGTCGACCAGGTCCTGCGTCGCTCGGCGCCCAGGTATGAGCACCGCGGAACGTCCCTCCAAGTTCTCGCGCTCCAGATAGAAGCCTATCAATTCGCTCACAAATGCATGCTCCACGAACCGGGGATAACCCGACTTCAAGGCCGCCAGAACCCGCGCCTCCCGTTCCTCATAGCCACACACATCCGCCATTGTCGGCAGGCAACTGACAACTGCGTGTGGACTGTCGGGGCAGCGCTCTCCAAGTGGGTAGTGTCGAAGGGTGTTCATTGCTAAGGCAGGTGAACCATGAATTCACGCTCAAACACGTCAACCAATCTATACGCGGCAGAACGCATTCGGCTTAACTCGAGCGAGCACTCGTAACATGTTACGCCCATGGCTGCAAAGCACCGAATGAAGGACTACCGTGCAAGGCTCCACAAGCAGGGGCTCCGCCCCGTTCAAATTTGGGTGCCCGACCAACGCCAGCCGGATTTTCAAAAGGCCCTCAAAGCGCAGATTCAAAAGCTCGACACCAAGGATGAAAGCGACGCACTCGACTTCATCGCGGCCACCGGCGATTGGCCTGAAGCATGAAGCGAGGCGACATTGTCATGGTCGCCGCCTCGGGCGATTGTGGAAAACCGCGCCCTGCTGTCGTCATTCAGGATGACGCGCTCACCGAGATGGGTAGTCGGAGTATAGCACTCTGCCTAATGAGTAGCGCTCCGCTGGCAGCGCCACTCTTCCGCATCGCGATTGAACCAACCAAAGAGAACGGACTCACGAAAGCTTCGCAGATTATGGTCGAGAAACTCTTTACCGTACCACGCGAAAAAATCGAGCGCACGATCGGCCGACTCAGCGATGAACAACTCATCCAGCTCAACCGAACCTTAGCTTTTGTGATCGGGCTGGGTTAATTCCGTTTACGGGGAACAAGCGTACCGCCCAGCCCAAGCAGGCCCGCAAGCGTAGCGTCATTGAAGGCTCAAGTATTGACCTGAGGCTGGTAACTCGGAACCCGACAAGTCTGTATTTTGTGGCCAGGCCATAAATACCGTGCCCGCTGAGGTATTGAAACAGTCCTCAGCCTGTCGTCTGCCCTGCCGGAATCACCCTCTTTACAGACGGCACAAAGTCTGCCAGCTTCTGTCGAAAGGAAAATGTTGTGCAACCGCAGAGAATTCACCCGATACGCCGGCTTGGCAGCGCTGGGGAGTATCGTCTGCACGGGCTCGGCTTTTGCTGGCACGATCTACGTTGTCCGCGAGGGCGACACGCTGGGGCGGATTGCACAAAGCCATGGCATCTCGACGACCGAGCTCCGTCGCGCGAATAAGATCAGCGGCGACCTCATTCGAGTCGGCCAAAAACTCACCGTTCCGGGGACTCTATCGGCGACTTCCTCTCAAGCGGCCGCAGCGAAAACCTATCTCGTGAAACGCGGCGATACACTCGGGAGCATTGCCCGTATGCACGGTTGCAGCGTCGACCACCTGAAGCGCGCGAACAATCTATCGGGCGATCTCATTCGAGTCGGCCAAAAACTCACCGTCCCGGGCGCCCGCCCCAGCGGCGATCTTTTGGCACCTGTCCGCGCCGAAACCGCCCGCATCGATGTGCGCGCGAGCCATTGGAAACGGATCGTCGCCCATCACAGCGCAATCAAATACGGCAACGCCACGATTTACGACAAGGCCCACCGCAAACGTGGCATGCAAAACGGGCTCGCCTACCACTTCATCATCGGCAACGGGATCGACTCAGGCGACGGCGAGATTGAAGTCGGCCCGCGCTGGAAACAACAGCTCCTCGGCGGTCACGTGAAAAATCATGCGATTAACCTATCCGCGATCGGCATCTGTCTTGTTGGCAACTTTGAAGAGCGCCACCCCAGCCGGCGCCAACTTGAGGCCTTTACCCAGCTCATGGATTGGCTGCAGCGAGACGTACTACGGAGGAAAGTCGCCTTCGCAGGCCATCGCGAGCTCAAGGGGGAGCAGACGATCTGCCCGGGGAAGCACTTCCCACTCGCCGCGATGCACGCCCGCTACGATTAGCCCGCTTATTGCATGAGATCCAGAATTGGCTTTGGCAAGGCGCGAGCCGTG
>JBMYNR010000061.1:0-4981 GCA_049598495.1 Opitutales bacterium | reverse complement strand
AGGGCAGCCGTCCCTACCTTTGTAACCAGTTCAAACTTTTTGGCAGGTGGTATTACTTTTACATCAAAAGTTTCACCGCCTTGTGGTATTCTATATAATTACGATGTCTCTTCTTTTGCTATTAGAGCCGATTGCATTTCGTTAGAACTTCTGGTGAGAGCCGTTTCGAGAGTCGCGCCAGGCGTCCATTTAGGCGTGCGGCGAGGTGCATCACTGGCTGGACAACGCCGCGACCTCTCGAAAAAGGCCTCATCCCTGCCCGTACCCGTTGCACTCGTCTGGCTGGAAACAAAAATGACACCCAGCCGGTTATTCTACCTAGATGCAATCGGCTCTAACACCTCTGTGGTCTAGTTCAATGGGGATAGCTGAAGACCGTATCTTGAGAAACCGACTCCAGAATATGCATCGAGCTAGAGATTCTTATCAGTGACGGCACCCTCGGAGGCGGTCGCAACGAGGGCAGCATATTTACCGAGCACGCCACGGGTCTCGCCCGGGCCTTTCGGTTTGAATTCGGCCATACGGGCCGCGAATTCATCGTCATCGATGAGTAGTTCGATCGTGTTCTTGACCGCATCGATTTCGATCGTGTCGCCCGTCTTGACGATCCCGATGGGGCCACCCTTGGCAGCTTCGGGTGTGATGTGGCCGACGTCGAAGCCGTGGCTGCCGCCGGAGAAACGGCCGTCAGTGATGAGGGCGACTTCCTTGATCAGGCCGCGACCCGCGACCGCGGAAGTTGGCGAGAGCATCTCGCGCATACCCGGTCCACCTACGGGGCCTTCGTTGCGTATGACGACGACGTCGCCAGAGACAACATCACCGCGAAGAATAGCCACCAGCGATTCTTCCTCGCATTCGTAGACCTTGGCAGTGCCTTTAAAGTAGAGGCCCTCCTTGCCGGTGATCTTACCGACTGCGCCGCCCGGAGCGAGATTGCCGCGGAGGATACGAAGGTGCGTGCTGTTTTTGATCGGATCGTCCCATGGGTGGATGATGTCCTGCTCGTCCGGGAAGCTGCCGTAAGGTTGCACATATTTGAGAGCTTCTGCGATGGTTTCGCCTGTCACGGTGAGGCAGTCGCCGTGGAGCAGGCCACGGTCCAGCAGCATTTTCATCATTGGACGAATGCCACCGATGCGGATCAGGTGATTCATGCTGTATTTGCCAAATGGCTTCACATCTGCGAGCAGGGGAATGCGCTCGCCGATTTCACGGAAGTCATCGATGCTCAGATCGACATCGCACGAGTGGGCAATTGCGAGCATGTGGAGGATCAGATTGGTCGAACCCCCGAGCGCAAGGCAGGTCATGATCGAGTTTTCAAAGGCTTCGCGCGTCATGATGTCGCGTGGGGTGATGCCTTTTTCGAGCATCTTGACAACGGCGGCGCCTGCGTTTTCACAGTCTTTACGCTTGGAATCGCTAACCGCTGCCTGAGCTGAGCTGCCGGGCAGACTCATACCGAGTGCTTCGATGGCACTGGCCAAAGTATTTGCCGTATACATACCACCACATGAGCCAGCACCGGGGATGGCGTATTTCTCTACTTCCTTGAGTTCTTCGTCGGTCAGCTCGCCCTTGGCGTGTCTGCCGACGGCCTCGAAAACCGAGACGATATCCATGGGATTGCATTGCTCCTTCTCATCTTTAGGAAGGAAGCCGGGTAGGATGGTGCCACCGTAAACAAAAACGGCCGGGCGGTTGAGCCGTGCGATGGCGATCATACAGCCCGGCATATTCTTATCGCAGCCACCGATGGCGACGAGACCATCAAAGCCTTCCGCAGCGACCGTGGTCTCGATTGAGTCGGCAATCACATCGCGGGAAACGAGGCTGTAGCGCATACCTTTTGTGCCCATGCTAATCCCGTCGGAAACGGTGATCGTGCTGAAATTGACGGCCTTGCCCCCGGCTACGTTGATGCCGTTGGAGGCATGATCTGCGAGGTCTCCAAGGTGCATATTGCACGGGGTCAAGTCACTTGGGGAACCCGCTACGGCAATCTGAGGTTTTTTGAAATCTTCGTCCGTAAATCCAACAGCTCGGAGCATCGAGCGGGCGGGTGCGCGATCGTCACCATCGACGACGACTGAGGAGTGGGGGCGGGTCTTACTGTCTGCCATAAAAATAAAATTAAATCGGTGAAAGTCGTGTTTCTCGTTGCAGAAAGGTGGTGAATTCAATGAATAGCAGATCAAACGACAATCCCCTTTTTGCTTTCCCAAACGATAATCTCACGTCTAGCCTGACTCTTATATGGATTTTGACTTCAAAAAGACGCTTGAAGCACTACTGCTTTCGACGGCCGAGCCGATCACAGTTAAAGACGTGGTCAAGATTTTTGCCCGCTACCAACAGGATTTGGCGGATGCCGCTGAAGCAATGGGGGGGGATGAATCCGATGAGGAGGTGCCAACGCCGGATGTGCCGACTATTGTGACGCAGGCGCAAATTCGCGATGCACTCGCTGAACTCACGGACGCCGCGGAGGTGGAGGATAAGGCCTACCGCGTGGTTGAGGGGCCAAATGGCTTCCAGATTGTTACGGCGCCCCAGTTTGCCGAGTTCGTGCGCTTGCTTCGTGGGGAGCCTCGCCCCATGAAACTGAGCCCCGCCGCGCTGGAGACGATGTCGATCGTTGCCTACCGGCAACCGGTGACCCGTGCGGAAATGGAGGCCATTCGTGGTGTCTCGGTGGATAGTGCCTTGAATCGTTTGATCGAGCTGGAACTCGTCCATGTGACGGGCCGGGCAGAGCTTCCCGGGCGCCCGATCCAATATGGGACGACCGAAAAGTTTCTGGAATTTACCGGAATCAAAGAGCTTGATGAGTTACCTGCATCGGATGTGCTCTCTAACCATCAAATAGATGACTGGATGCGTCGCAGTGAGGAGCCTGAGGAGGAAATTACCGACGAGGATGTGGGTCTCTCTCGTGAGCCCAAGCCGGATGAGCTCCCCTTGGACGAGACATTCGTTGAGGTGGATTGGCAGAAAGAAAATGCGGAAAGCGATGCGGCTGCCGTGCCCGGCAACGACCCCGAAGAAACCCCTTCCTGATGCACTGATGCACGACGACCTGAACGAGAAACTTCAGCTCAACCGCGATGCGATCGACGCCATCGATCGTCAGGTTGTTGAGCGGCTCAATGAACGAGTTCTTAAAGATGGTGGTGCCGACGAGGCATCGGTTCTTAGGAAAATTGCCCGAATGAATCCGGGGCCCCTTTCAGATGAGAGTCTGCAAGCCATCTATCGTGTATTGATGCTTGCCGGCTTGGATCCCGCGGCAAAGGCGACGGATCCCGCTGAGGTGGATGAGCTCGATCTGAAGATCGTCCAGCTCTTGAGCCAGCGCGTGAAACACGCTGGTGAGATCGGTAAGATTAAGCATGCGAATGGCGCGGACTACTATGATCCAACGCGCGAGGCTCAAGTGATGGCTAAGGTGTGTGCTTTGAATCCCGGGCCCATTGAAAACAGCACGATCCGTTCCGTTTACCGTGAAGTTATATCCGGTTCCATCTCTTTGGAGAAGAAGCTGGTCATCGCCTATCTGGGCCCGGAGGCCACCTTTACACATCAGGCGGCAATTCTAAATTTTGGTGTGAGCCTGGAGTATCAAGCGATCAAGACGATTCCCGATGTTTTCGCGCAGGTGGAAGCCGGCGTGGCCGATTATGGCGTCGTTCCAATCGAAAATTCCACCGAAGGTGCTGTCTTTCACTCAATGGACATGCTGGTGGAGTCCGATTTACATATTTGTTCGCAGGTCTACATGCCGATCGAGCATTGCCTGATTTCACGGTCACCCCTTGCGGAGATTAAAGAGATTCGCTCGAAAGATCAGGCCTTGGGGCAGTGTCGCGAGTGGTTGCAGGTAAATGTCCCCAGTGCGGATTTGATCGATGTTGTCAGCACTGCTGAAGCGGTGCGAACGGCAAAGGAGACGGATGCCGTGGCGGCTGTTGCGGGCGCGCTTTCGGCCCAGCGGTACGGGCTCCCGATTCAAGCCCGAGGTATTCAGGACAGAGACGACAATGTAACCCGGTTTCTTATTGTCGGTAGGACAGAGGCGAAGCCTTTAGGTGAAGGTCGCGACAAGACGAGTCTGGTCATCTCTCTCCAGGACGAAGTCGGAGCATTGGAGAAAACACTTCGCGCCTTTGCCACACGTGGCATTAATCTGAGCAAGATTGAGTCGCGCCCCAGCCGTAAGAAAGCATGGGACTACTACTTCTTTATCGACTTGGTCGGGCACTATCAGGATGCCAATGTTCAAGCGGCTCTCGAGGACCTCAAGGGGCATTGCCCCTTCGTGAAGTGGCTGGGTAGTTATCCAGACCTAGGTCACCGTTGAATTTGGCCGTAATCGATCGATGGGTGCAAAATTCATTGTCAAACATCTGGGAATCTCCCAATTTGTGCAGGTTTTTGACAACAGCCTTGTTTCGGAACATTCCTAGATCATGGAAGTGACACTATTAAAGTCCAAATTGCTGCGTGCGGAAGTCACGGACCGAGCCCTTCATTATGAAGGCAGCCTGGCGATCGATTCCGCCCTGATGGAGCAAATCGGGCTGGTGCCCTACGAAAAGATACTCGTCGCGAACATCGCCAATGGTGAACGTTTTGAAACCTACGCGATCGAGGCGCCCAAGGGCTCGCATACGATTTCCCTCAATGGGGCAGCTGCCCACAAGGGTGAGCTTGGTGATCTACTCGTGATCATGGCCTTCGCCCAGTTTGATGAAGAAGAGGCGAAAACCTGGAAGCCGAAAGTGCTCGTCTTGGCAGACGGCAATAAGCGGGTCGTTCGAGCCGACAATGTGCTGGTTGCGAAGACGTCCTTGTTTGAGGCGTGTTCTTATTAGCTTCCTTAATCCGCAGATTAAGTCCTGAAGATATCTGATTTTTGAGAACCTGTCGCAATTCTCACCCCGCTCGATCTGATACCGCTCACCCAGCGACTTTT
>JBMYNR010000060.1:0-5126 GCA_049598495.1 Opitutales bacterium | reverse complement strand
TCCGGATGATTTGGGCATACGCTGTCGTTTGCCGAACGGCGCGTGATCCGATTCCTTCGGGTCGGTCTTGTCGGCTGCTCGCAACGGCGATCCGCTTTAGGCCGCTATTCGTGAGCTTCCCCCGACTTTTATGATGAACTTGAAATGAGGCCAGACAACCGCTATTTCTTGACATCAAGTTATAACCGAAATGCTCAATCCGTGGATGCATCGACCCCGCGTTCAAGCTTGCTGACTAAAGCAGCGAACTGCACACGCTCCTCCTCCGTAAATACCTCAAACAGTGCATCCAGATTAGCCGCGTGGTCGACAAAGGCCCGTCCAATAAGCTCTCGGCCCTCATCCGTCAGGTGCACCAGCACAACCCGGGCATCGCCTTCGTTCCGTTCACGGCGCACAAGGCCTTTCTTCTCCATTCGCTGCACGGCAGTCGTGATCGAGCCACTTGTCAGGAGAATCATTTCCCCAATCCTATTTACAGGCAGAGGTCCCTTGTGCAGAAGCACCTCCAGCACCGCATAATCCGAAAGCGAGGCGAAGCCCTGCCGACCAATGTTCCGCTCCTCGTAACGCATCACCGCATGCGAAGCCCTCCAGAAGAGAAGGAAGAGATGGGAGCCGGAATGCTGGTATATTTTAGGCACAGAACCACACTGCGACCATTTGGCTTGATGTCAAGACTTATGAGCCTGTCTTACGCCTTTAGTCCGACATGCGAAATGGCAGCGTAAATCTGTGCGCCTGCCCGGTGGGCGTCGAGCCGGCTGAGCCCACGTTTCTAAAAGCTGCCAGCACAGATTGGTCAAAAGCCGCATTTCCCGAACTACGACGCAAGCGGACGCCTGTAATCCGCCCCGCTGCCGAGACCTCGAAGACCACCTCTGCCACGATCCGGATACCCGCCAACTGGGCCGGCTTGACCCAAGCCGCGTCAATTTTGGAGCGAAGCTGGGCACTGTAGGCCTTCAGGGCGCTGATCTCGGCAGAGCTCAAGGGCTGTGGGTGGGAAGTCGTCGGCCTTGGGCTGGGCGATACCGTAAAATCGGGCACATCAATTTGCACCTCCGGCACACGTGGGCGAGGCGCAGGCACCCGGGGCCGGGGATCGGGCTTGGGATTGTTTCGCGAGAACTCTTCATAAGAGATGATCGCCGGCTCCTTTTGCTTTGGGGATGAGACATCGACATCAGGGACCGGCGGCAGAACCACTTCCCGGTCGTTGACAGGCGGTTGCGGGGCCGGTGTCGATACCTGCGTCTCACTCATTTCACCGGGCGGATCGACCATCTCGAAAACGTGCGCGGTTTCCTTCGGCTTGAATGCCTGAACGATCGTTAGCAAACACAACCCGAAAAGAAGGACCAGGTGCAAGATCACCGAGGTCCAGAAGGGTTGATTCTTAGGCAATTTCATTTTGCTAAACATCGGCTCTCTTAGCCCGCCGGCGACCTTCAGATCATTGGCTAGTAAACGGTTTATTCTACCTTCGTATCCAAGCTAATCTTTGAGAGCTTCCTTTGCTTGATCATATCAATCAGAGTAACAACCCGCTGGTAGGGCAACTGTGCATCTGCCCGGATACTCAATACGGGCGGCGCCGGATCCATCGCCATGGTATCGAGCAAATCGCTCAGCTGCTGCTCCGAGACCTGCTGGTCACCCCAATAATAGAGCCCCCCCTGATCGATGGATACCGACTGAAAATCCTCGCGGTCTTCGGCTTGCGGCTTGGCCGTTTCAACCGGGAGATTCAGATCGACCGTCTGCTCAAGGAGCGGTGTCGTGATCATGAAGATGATCAGGAGCGCGAAAGCCAAATCGATCAGAGGCGTGACATTGATCTCCGTCAGCGCCGAGAGGCGATCCTTACGATGAAATTGGCGAGCCACTGGAGAGAATTTAGAAAGAAAATATACGAGAGAAGAACGGTCAGTGAGAAGCCGCTTGCGCCTCCAGTTCGATTCGGTCCGCCGCGGTGCTGGCAAAGTTCTCCAGCTCGACGACAGAAATCTTGGTTTGCTGCAGCAAATAGTTATATCCGAAAACCGAGGGAATCGCGACAACCAAACCCGCGACCGTAGTCAACAGAGCACCCGACACCCCGGGCGCAAGGCCTTGCAAACTCGCTGTCCCGGCGCCGGCCATCCCCCCGAAGGCGTCCATCACGCCCCAAACTGTGCCCAAGAGGCCAAGAAAAGGAGCCCCCGTGACGATCGAACCAAGCACAACCATCTTCGCCTCATAGCGAATGATCTGCTCGGCAACGCTTCGCTGAAGCGCGTTCTCGACATGCCCCATACGCAGCGCCGTGCGGTGGGTATCACCCGGGTCGCCCCCACCATAGCGATGAAAAGCCTCCAGCGCCTCGCGGACAATATTGTAATAAGGGCCACTCCCCCTCCCCGGACGCTCCGGATCAAGCAAGGTCAGGTGGGATTCCTTGCTAAGCGTGCGCTCATAGCGCTGGTTCTGCGATCTTAATTTCGAGAGATCGAGATACTTCCCGAGCATCACCGTCCATGCGAGGATACTAAAAACACCGAGAATAAGGATCACAACCTTCCCGGCGAAGTTCGACTGAGCGAAATAAGTGAAAACGTTAGGCCCCGAGGCCGCTTGTAGCATCAGTGAATCAAAGAAGAAGGATAGGTTCATTAGAAGATCGTTCGTTCAGTTTGATAAATCAGACAGCAGTAAACCACAAGCGTTCAAAATGCTTCCAGCATAAAAGTCTCAATGCGGACAAGAATAATATACCGTTGACAGAATATACTGCTTAATGAATATCGAAGCCTCGATGGAAGCCAGCAGTCTCTACAAATGCATCGCCGACCCCCAGCGCCTTCGGATTCTCAACCTGCTGGCGGAGGGGCCACTCTGCGTGTGCCACCTTCAGGATCTGCTGAAGGAGAGTCAGGTAAAAATCTCCAAACAGTTGAATTTCCTCAAACGCTACGGACTACTGAAATCCACCCGTGAAGGCAACTGGATGGTCTACTCCCTAACCGCACCAGACAAAGGATTGCTGCAAGCAAACCTCGACTACCTCAACGAAGCCAACTGCAACGAGTGCAATCAGCTGAAAAGAGATCGTGCCGCCCGTGCCAAACTGATTCATCGCATCAGCGCCAAGGGCAAGGCCCCAGAACAGGTCTGCGGAATAGCCGATTGCTGCTAAATAAACTCCCATGAACGACAAAACAAAAACCGAACAAAAAGCGACCGATAGCAACACGAAGAAGCCGGGATTCTTCCAGAGTTTTTTCACCAAGCTGGACCAATCCATGAAGGAAAAAGCCGACGCAAAGACCCCAAACAACTGTTGCGGTGAAAGCAACAGTAAGGACGGAAAATGCTGCTGAACGGGATCTGGGATAGAGGCTAATTTCTAATCCCGACACTAAAATTCTATTTCGAGATTCTCACACCACACATCTCATATCCCAGATCATCTATCATGCTATCTCGTAGCGCAGACTTTCTCATCTTTGATCTCCTGGGGGTGGACTCGGAAACGAAACTCGGGACTGCGCTGCATTTCTTCGTTTACGATACGCTTAAGATCTTCCTGCTCCTTGCGGTCATGATCTTTGCGGTTGGATTCGTGAGAACATGGCTCCCGCAGCACCGCCTCAAGTCCTGGATGAGTAAGGGCGGCATCGCCGGAAACTTCGTCGCGGCACTCTTTGGAGCCATCACGCCCTTCTGCTCCTGCTCTTCGATCCCGATCTTCATCAGCCTGTTAAAAGCGGGCGTCCCCCTCGGCGTAACCTTCTCCTTCCTCATCACCTCACCGATTATCAATGAGTATCTTGTCATCCTGATGGCTGGTGAATTCGGGCTACCCGTCACGATCGCCTACGTCGGTAGCGGACTTCTCATCGGCACCTTTTCCGGGGGCCTACTGGGCAAAATGAAGCTACGAAAATATCTCGAAAAGGATATGAGCGACGTGATTATCGACGAGACGACTGGAAACCACAGCCTTGAAACTCGTCTACTCGCCGGGGTGCGGGAATCATTCACTGTTATCCAGCAGATCTGGGTCTGGGTCATTGTCGGCGTCGGTATTGGCGCCTTCATTCACAACTATATCCCCCGGGAAACCATCCACGGCCTCATGGCCGCCACGGGCATCTTCTCAGTCCCCATCGCCACGGCGCTCGGCGTGCCCATGTATGGGAGTTGCGCGGCGGTCGTGCCCGTCGCGGTCGTTCTTTTCCAGAAAGGCATCCCGCTGGGCACGGCACTCGCCTTCATGATGGCAATGGCTGCGCTCAGCCTACCAGAGGCCATCATGCTCCGCAGGACCATGCACCTACAGCTCATTGGCATCTATTTTGGCATCACCGCTCTCGCGATCATCTTTACAGGCTACCTGCTGAACCTGCTGGCGCAGGTTCTGTGATATGGGATTTGCCATACGTGATGTGGGATAAAAGAAAACTATGAGTTATAAAGATCTACAAATTTGGCAGATAGCGCGTGAGCTTGTCGTTGAGATCCACCAGATGAGTTTCAGCGAGCTTCCAAAGCATGAAGCCTACGAAGAGGCCTCACAGATAAGACGCTCCATGAAATCGGTTCGCTCAAATATCGTCGAGGGATACGGTCGGCGGCGCTACAAGCAGGACTTCATTCGCTTTCTTACTTTCGCACATGCCTCCTGCAGCGAAACCATCGACCATCTAGAAATTCTCTGGGAAACCGGCTCGCTGAAGAACGAAGCTCTCTTTGAAAGCCTCCACGAGCGACTCAATCAGCTGGGTGGCAAACTCAACCGATTCATTACCTCGGTCGAAGCCCAGCACAACGACCGGGTCAACGAGGACCCGAGCATCTATAACGAATAGCATCACACCTCCCCTATCCCAGCTCCCAAATCTCAAATCCCCTATCTCAAATCCCCTATCCCAGATCACACATCTCAAATCCCAAATCTCACATCTCAAATCACACAGCACATGCAAAAACCCAAAGTTCTCATCCTCTGCACCGGAAACTCATGCCGCAGCCACATGGCTGAGGGCATCCTTCGAGCCGCCGCGGGCGACCTCTTCGATGTCTTCAGTGCCGGCTCCAAACCGAAGGGCGAAGTGCATCCTCTCGCCATCGAAGCCCTCCAG
>JBMYNR010000059.1:0-5173 GCA_049598495.1 Opitutales bacterium | reverse complement strand
CCCGTAACAAGATAAAGAACGACAGCAACAAACTGGTGCAATATTCGGGTTAGCTGATTAGCCAGAAGACTGCAATGGCGACGGCTACGCGATACCATGCGAAAGGAGCCAATCCGTGCTTACTCAGATAGCCGACAAGCCATTTGACGGCTAGTGCTGCCGAGAGAAAGGCGACCGTGCAGCCAACCAAAACGGGTCCTATGCTTAGGGCCGCGAGCATTTCACTGCCATCAAAAACAAGTTTATAGCCAGAGGCTGCGCTCAGTGTGATAAAGCCAAGTAGGAAGCTGAATTCGGCGGCATGCCTAGGTGATAAGCCAACGATATAACCGCCGACAATTGTCGCCATTGAACGACTGGTGCCCGGCCACATGGCGATACATTGAAACAGGCCGATGAGGACTGATTGGCGCCATGAAAGCTCATAGAGTTCTAAACTGTCCTCCGGTTGTGGCGTCCCATGTTTTTCGCGTTGACGCCATTTTTCGACTACAATCATGACGACCGCTCCGACAATGAGAGCTCCCGCAACGGCGTCCACATTTCCGCCGAGTTTTGACTCGATCCATTCATCCAGTAGGAGTCCGATAACAGCAGCAGGAAGGAACGCGCAAATGAGATTCACTCCGAGCTTCCTGCCCGCATGACTTTTTCCCAAGAAGCCAAGAAGAATATCCAAAAGGGTCTTCCAGTAGAGAATGATAACGGCGGCTATAGCACCCGCCTGAATCACAATTACGAATGCGTAGGCGGCTTCTCCTATCGTGTAATCTCTGAGCTGGCCGATTTCCTCGTCCATAACCTGTATCGGCACACCGCTGGCGTCTATAACCGGCTCATTGGTATCCAGTCCGAGAATTGCATTCGTGAGAATCAGATGCCCAGTTGAGGAGACGGGTAGAAATTCTGTGATCCCTTCCACGAAACCGAGGAGAATGGCCTGTTTGTAGCTTAATTCATCGCTTGATTCGCATCTTTCTTCGTTTTGCAATAATGGCTGCTGCGATGCGAGTGCCGTCGTCGTCAAAGTGAAAAGGATACATAATATGATTTTGGCCATACGAAAGTCCATAGGCTCAAGGTAGGGGCAGATTTATATTTTGGAAGTCACAAAACGGTCAATTTGGCTGCACCCGAATCATGCTTCTCCTTTGGTTTAAGCTTGTCCTGGTTGGGGCAGTTCTTTGGTTCTTATAACGCGTATGTCCTTCCTGAAAGATATTACATCTATCCTTCTCAGTGGTCGCGATATGAGTCGTGAAGAAGCCGCGGCCGCAGCGCTTTCACTCGCGTCCCCCGATGTGGAGGCTGACGTAAAGTGTGCGTTTCTCGTTGCTCTTTCGAAGAAGGGTGAATCCGCTGATGAAGTGGCCGCATTTGCGTCGACGTTTCGAGACCTCGCGGTGGATCCTGAAGTCGGAGCCTGGGCCTCCGATGCGGTTGATGTCTGCGGAACGGGAGGAGATGGCGCGCACACCTTTAATATCTCGACTGCGGTTTCTTTTATCGTGGCTGCGGCTGGAGTGCCGGTATTCAAACATGGTAACCGTTCGATTACCTCCAAGTGTGGCAGTGCTGATTTGCTCGAGGCATTGGGGATTAAGTTGCAGGGCTCGAAGGAAACCATCCATACGTCATTGGAAGAGTTGAATTTTTGTTTTTTCTTCGCACCTGCCTATCACCCAGCCTTCAGGGAGATTATGCCGGTTCGAAAGTCACTCGCTGAGACTGGCCAGCGAACAATCTTCAACCTGCTCGGGCCCTTGATTAATCCCGGGCGTCCATCGCACCAACTGCTTGGTGTTTTTGCCCATGAATGGGTTGACCCACTCGCGAGTGCTTTACATTCACTCGGCCTTCGAGCGGGACTGGTCGTACATTGCCTGCCCGAGGAGAATAAAGCGCTCGACGAGCTCAGTTGTGCGGGTCGAAATATCGTCTCTGGATTTGGTGATCTTGAATCGATATCTACCCTTCCTGAACTCGATACATTGGGTCTGCGGGCGTGCACCCTCGACGAGCTAAAAGGGGGCGATGTTGATATGAATATGGCGATGCTGCATGCCTTGTTCTCGTGTGATACAGATGCGATCACACCCGGCTTGTTTGATAGTGTCTTGTTGAATGCGGGTGCGGCCATCTGGGCCTCAGGTAAAGCGATTGGACTCCTCGAGGGCGTTCAGGTTGCGCGTGAGTTGCTTTTGTCGGGTGCAGTTTCCAACTGGCTGGCAAGGGCGCAAAGCTTCTATTCCAAATATTAAGCTATAAAGTGATGGGTAAGTATTTTGGCACAGATGGTATTCGAGGCCCATACGGCGCCGCTCACATGTGTCCGTCTTTCGCATATCGACTGGGTTGTGCGCTCGGCGCTTACTTGAATTCGGTCGGGCCGGAGAAGCCACTTTACGCGGTGGCCGGGCGCGATACTCGGGCGAGTGGGGAATTATTGAGCGATGCCTTGATCGCGGGCATGAATCGCCATTCGATTCATGTTAACGACGCGGGTGTGATTCCTACGCCCGCGGTTGCTCGGGCGGTGATAGATCAGTCGGCAGATATTGGGATTGCTGTCACGGCTTCGCACAATCCGTTTACTGATAACGGAATTAAGTTGTTTGATCGTGCTGGCTGTAAGCTTGATGAATTAGAGGAAGCCAAAATCGAGAAGCTGATCGACCAGCAGGGGCCGGCCCCTGCGCAACTGGCTCCTCCTAAGGCTTACCCACTGGATGCATGCGCTTTTTATATAAACTACATGCGCTCCCTTTTAGATCAGCACTGTCTGAAGGGTTGGAAGATCGTTCTGGATACAGCCAATGGGGCCACCTACCAAACCTCACCTGAGGTCTTTAGGCGCTGGGGCGCCGAGTTATTTCTGATTGGGGATGCACCGAATGGTGAAAACATCAATTCAGATGTCGGCAGTGAGTGCCCCGACCTTCTGGCAAGAGCCGTCTTAGAGCAACATGCAGATATCGGAATCGCCCACGACGGTGATGGTGACAGATTGGTGGTCTGTGATGAGAAAGGGAGCATTGTGGATGGTGATGTTCTACTTGCTCTTTTGGGATCATACGCCGTGCGCTGGGGCGCTCTCGGTGCCGATACCCTGGTTGCAACGGTCCATAGTAATCTTGGACTCGATCGTGCGCTGGAGAAGGCGGGTGGACGAGTCGAGCGGGTGGACGTGGGTGACCGTAATGTGGCTGCGCGTATGCGTGAGCTTGGATCGAATATTGGAGGTGAATCGTCTGGACACATCATCTTTTCGGATTTCGCCACGACGGGCGATGGCCTTCTAGCTGCCGTGAAGATCATTGAATTGATGCAGAAGACGGGGAAGCGGCTATCAGAACTCAGTAGCGAGGTTCCTCTCTATCCTCAGTTTTCAATGAACCTGAGAGTTGCGGAGAAACGACCGTTTGATCAATTGAGTGAGATACAGTTGGGAATACGTGCGGTGGAGCAATTATTTGGTACGAATGGGCGAGTCTTAGTGCGCTATTCCGGGACGGAAGAGAAACTTCGACTCCTCGTAGAGGGATCTGATTCGTTACTTGTCGAGCAGGCAATGGAGCAGTTGATTGCCGCCGCGCGCAAGGATCTGCATGTAATTGATAGTTGACCAGTTCTTCTCAAAGGCGCAGTTTT
This sequence comes from Opitutales bacterium, assembly GCA_049598495.1. Classification (GTDB taxonomy): domain Bacteria; phylum Verrucomicrobiota; class Verrucomicrobiia; order Opitutales; family Coraliomargaritaceae; genus Thalassobacterium. Next base: position 1,522 of record JBMYNR010000059.1, on the reverse strand, counting down.
CTGGCGCATTGACTATGGAAGAAATACCCCTCGAAGAGCTCGACTCCCGCCTTCAGAAGCAGATTAATAACGCTCGCAAGGCGATCGATCAAAACCCCGGTTACGCGGTCGATATTCTGGTAAATATCGTCAGCCGAAATCCAGCCTGTTTAGATGCCCGGAAGATTCTGCGTGAAGCCCAGCAGAGGGTAAGTAAGGGGAAGACGAATGGACTGGGTGGGTTGCTTTCTAAAATGGCCAGTATTCCTCTCTCGATCGGAAGAGAATCCAAGGTTAAGAAAGACCCGCAAAAGGCGATCGATTCTGCCGAGCAATTATTGAACTCGAATCCGAGCAACACCGTCGCGCATAAGATTCTGGGAATGGCGGCGGAGGAACTCGGTTTGGTATCGACGGCGGCCTTCGCCTATGAGGCGATTCGAAAGCTAGAGCCCAATAATATGGGGAATATCAAGACCTTGATGTCGGTTTACATTCAAACGGGTCAGAATGAGAAAGCTATACGGATTGGTGAACTGGCCTACCGATCGGATTCCTCGGATGATGAGGTCCAGGCTCTGATTAAAAAAGCCTCTGTTGAACAGACAATGGAAAAAGGTCGATGGGAGGAAGATAAGAGTTTCCGTGATAAGCTTAAGGACGAGGAAGAGGCACATAAGCTTGAGCAGGCGGGCCGCGCAAAGACTGGGGAACCTGGCCTGCGTGCACTGATTGAGGACGCGAAAAAGGCAGTCGAAGAGGATTCGCAGAATATAAATTACTATCGCGAGATTGCGGGGAACTATCGTAAGCTCGGCGAATATGATAACGCACTCGAATGGCTTGATCGTGCGCGTCGACTTGAGGCTGGTCGTGCGGATGTGAATTTGGAACGGATGGAGGGAACCCTCAAGCGAGAGAAGATGCAAAAAGCAATCTCTGAGCTTGAAGAGCGGCTTGAGGCAAGCCCCGAGGACTCAGCTGCAAAAGAGGAATTGGCTCAGCTGCGGGATGAAGAGCGTGCTTTCCGCCTGGAGCAGTGCGAGGGTCTCGTGCAGCGCTATCCAAACGAGTTCAGCTATCGTTACGAACTTGGCGAGCTCTACCTGAAAGATGATGAAACCGACAAGGCCATTAGGGAGCTACAGTTGGCTCAGCGTGCTCCGAAAGTCCGCGTGGGTGCATTGGTTCTACTAGGGAAGGCCTATCTGAAGAAAGGGTTCCATGACCTTGCTGCCGAACAACTAACCACTGCGAAGTCCGAGATTTCAGGGATGACCGAGCAGAAGAAGGATGTGCTCTATCAGTTGGGCACTGCCTATGAGCAGCAGGGCAATATGGAGAAAGCCATGATTGAGTTTAAAGCTCTTTACGGTGCTGATATTTCCTACCGTGATGTGGCTCAAAAAATCGACGTCTTTTACTCTAGTAAGTAGTTCTACCATCTACCCTAGAGTCTGAGCTGGTTGCTCAGACAGGGGCGGGCGACCTCTAGCCCGCTTATTGCATGAGATCCAGAATTGGCTTTGGCAAGGCGCGAGCC
>JBMYNR010000058.1:0-5404 GCA_049598495.1 Opitutales bacterium | reverse complement strand
GGCGCTTGTCCGTCGACCTTGCTGGCGCAAGTTCGCTACCTTGTGCCGTGTGTCGCGATTGAAAAACTTTCTAGATATGGAATCGGACGGCCTGAAGGCCGAACTCCAACAAAGCCCCACGCATCTTAAGGGTTGGAGTGCGCCCTTTAGGGCGTCCCTCCCGGTCTTTGCAACCTGCTTAGACTTTGTGGCCAATGGTAGAAGACAGAGGGAGCGTATAATGATACCTCTATGCTGATATAATAGGCAGCCATGTAACTGATTAAAAGATACTTATAAATGTAAGATGTTTTTTCAAAAAGTCTGTTTGCATAGTTTAGGTTGAATGTTCGAATCTCAGTGTTCTTAGTGTGCGGCCTATGAGTCTCGACATTCCCAGCAATCAGGAGATTGACGGCAGCGGCATGCGCATTGCCGTGATTGCCTCGCGCTACAATGAAGCCCTGGTCAACTCACTCGTGGCGCACGCCGGCGCCACGATCGAGGCAGCGGGTGCCGAGCCCCCTCTCATCGAACGGGTCCCGGGTGCCGCCGAACTCCCCCTGGCCGCAGCGATGCTGGCCGAGCATCAGAATTTCGACGCGATTATCTGCATCGGCGTAGTTATAGCAGGGGACACCCAGCACCACGAGATCATTGGCGAGAGCACCGCTGATGCACTTCTGAACCTCAGTATCGAACGGAAAGTCCCGGTCATAAACGGTATCCTCGTCGTCAACAATCGCGCACAGGCAGAGGCCCGATCGGGCGAAACGATCAACCGAGGAAAGGAGTTTGCCCAGGCCGCACTCGAAATGGCAGCATTTAAGAAAAAATGGAAAACGAAGAAAAACCAGTAAAGCGCGGCTCACAACGCCGTGAAAATCGCATGTCTGCGGTGCAGTTTCTCTACCAGTGGGAACTCAACAAGCCGGAGCAGCTCAACGATGCCCTTCGTGTCTTTATCGAATCCCAGGATCAGGAACGTGATTATTACACCTTTGCTGAGGAATTGATCCACGGCGTCCTCGAGAACGTGGATCAAGTCGACCAGGAGATTAAGTCCTACGCCGCCAACTGGACCTTCGAACGAATCGCAAAGGTCGACCTCTCCGTCCTCCGCTTAGCGATCTACGAACTCCTCCACCGGCGCGATATACCGCCCATTGTCAGCATCAACGAAGCGATCGAGCTTGGTAAAATTTACTCCAACCCAGACTCCAAGCGCTTCATCAACGGTATTCTTGACCAGATGAAAAACAAGATCGACCGTCCGCTGCGTCGCGCTGCCGATTAGAAACTATGCGCGCCCTCTTTCGTAAATTTACTGACGGCCTCAAGCGTCAGACCCCCACCTTCCAAAAAGCCTTCAGCAGCATCTTTGCCGCGGGTAAGATCGAAGAGGAGGCCCTCGAAAGACTGGAGGAGGCCCTCTACACTGCGGACTTCGGGCACGAGACCGTCGAGGAAATCATCGATGAGATCAAGACAGCCTACAAGGCGGACAAAGAGCTCCGCGGGGAGGACGCCGCCCGGATCGGAGCAACCGTTCTCACCCGCGTGCTCAATGGCGCTGAAGGTCGCGTTGAAGTCGGCCGACATAAGCCCGAGGTCATCTGTCTCGTCGGGGTCAATGGTTCAGGAAAGACCACGACCTCCGCAAAACTCGGCAATCTGTATCAAAATGACGGATACAGTCTACTTTTGGGAGCCTGCGACACGTTCCGCGCCGCAGCGAATGAACAAATCAAACACTGGGCTGATCGTTTAAACATCGACATTGTATCGAGCCAGCACGGTGCTGATTCGGCAGCCGTTGCCTTTGATTCTTATGAAGCAGCCAAGAGCCGCGGCCGCGACATCGTGATCCTTGACACAGCAGGTCGGCTCCACACCAAGAGCAACCTGATGAAGGAGCTCGAGAAACTACACCGAGTCATCCAGAAGCAGGAACCAACCGCACCCCACCACAGCTGGCTCGTGGTCGACGGTAGCCTTGGTTCCAACTCGATCGAGCAGGCACGCATCTTCAATAAGAGCTTTCCACTGACAGGCCTGATTATCACCAAGCTGGACGGAACCAGTCGCGGCGGCGCTTTGGTTGGCATCTACCGTGAACTGAAGCTTCCAATCTACTTTGTCGGCCTCGGGGAGCAACCCGACGACCTGCAGCCCTTCTCTGCCAGAAATTATGCCAACGCGATTTTTGGCATCGAGGATACCTAGCGCCGATTGCATTTGTGGGTTCGAGTCATACCTCCAGGAGCTTGCCCGAGGCCAGGAAACGACTTTATGCTTCCGATCAAGCGCGGAATTAAGCAAGCTCAAGCCCTATCATTTAAACGGATGTCCACACAAACACTTCAGGTCAAACTCGACGCTCGCAGCTACCCGATTCACTTCGACCATGCTGCCGTGGCGCTCCGTTCCGAAGTCACCCGACTTCGTGCCGAGGGCCGAAGTGTCCGTGTCATCAGCGATGCCCGTCTATTCCATGCGCAACCGAGCTATCTCGCGGAAGCCGGCTTCAGGGATAATGAAATCCTCTCTCTTCCGGCAGGCGAAACAAGTAAATCCATTGAGTGCTACAGACAGTCGCTCAGCTTCCTCGCCAGCCAGTCCTGCGGCCGTGACTGTGCTCTATTCGCCTTCGGCGGGGGCGTGATTGGCGATCTTGCGGGCTACGTCGCAGCGAGCTACCTGCGGGGGATCGATTATTACCAAATTCCCACCACCCTGCTTTCAATGGTCGATAGCTCCGTCGGCGGCAAGACGGGCATCAATTTACCGGAAGGCAAAAATCTGGTTGGCGCGTTCTGGCAACCGCAGGCGGTCTATATCGACACCGGGCTCCTCGCAACCCTGCCACCCCGCGAGTTTGCCGCTGGTATGGCAGAAGTCATCAAGTATGGCATGCTCGCCGATGCGCAACTCTTCGAAGATCTGCACGCGCTCGATGGCCTCGATGCCAACTCTCCCGAGCTGCCTACAATGATTCGGCGATGCTGCGCGATCAAAGCGCAGGTTGTGTCTGACGACGAAAAAGAGACCGCCGCTTCAGGCGGACGGGCTCTGCTTAATCTCGGACACACCTTCGCCCACGCCATCGAAAACGTAGCAGGCTATGGCCAGTATCTGCACGGAGAGGCCGTAAGCATCGGACTGTGCCTAGCCACACGGCTGTCCGTGGCACTCGGGCAAATCGACGAGCGTGAAATTGCCCAAGTCGAATCAATGGTCACACGCTTCCATCTTCCCCTGCGTCTACATGAGCCACTCAACACGGGCGCACTGCTAGCAGCCATGCAGAAGGACAAAAAGAACCGCGGAGGCCAACTGCGCTTTGTCAGCATGACGGATATCGGCACTGCCGTGACTTCAGAGGACGTCAATCCGGAACTGATTGAGCAGCTCTGGCACCAGGCGGGCGCCGACTAGAGCCGATGACAAAAGCGGCGCCCGATTTTGGCGCAGCATTTTTTTAGAAGTGCTATCTTCTAGCCTCGACATAGGTGTATTTTTGTTCACATTGCTCTATTGCAGATCATGCTTGGCATTACACAATCAGCAGCACTCGTCGGCGTGGACGCCCACCCCGTGCAAGTCGAAGTCAACACAGGCGAATACGGCGAACTTAAGTTTATCCTCGTGGGCCTGCCGGATGCTGCGGTCAAGGAATCTCAGGATCGCGTATTTTCTGCCATGGCGAACAGCGGGTATCGAACACCCGCCACCCGCACCACCATCAACCTCGCGCCGGGCGACCTCCGCAAGGAGGGCCCCGCCTACGATCTACCCATCGCACTGGCTATTCTTGCCTCCATGAAAAAGTGCGAGGACGCCGAACTGGACCAGTTCCTGATCTCAGGGGAGCTCAGTCTTTCGGGTAAGACCCGGCCCGTCAAAGGCACACTCGCCATGGCCATGCTGGCCAAGCGCATGGGCAAGCGGGGCCTAATTGTCCCAACCGAATCTGCCGATGAAGCGGCCCTCGTTGAGGGGGTGGAGATTTACCCGGTCGCCAGCCTCGACGAAGCGGTGCGCTTCTTTAACCACGAACATCTAATTACCCCACTTCCCAGCCGGAAGAGCAGTTTCTTTCAAGAGCCACCCAAAGACCAACACATCGATTTTTCTGAGGTCAAGGGGCAGCACGCCGTCCGTCGAGCAGTCGAAATTGCAGTCAGTGGGGGGCATAATTTATTGATGATCGGCTCCCCGGGTTCCGGTAAGAGTATGATTGCGAAACGCATTCCGACGATCATGCCCCTGCCTGAGCTCGATGAATTTTTGGAAATTCTGAGCATACAGTCGGCAGCCGGCACGACGCGCTCGAAGCATAACCGCTATTTCCAGCGTCCATTCCGATCGCCGCATCACACGATCTCGGATGTCGGCCTACTGGGCGGGGGCACCATTCCCGGCCCAGGTGAGATTTCGCTCGCGCACAACGGTGTGCTCTTCTTGGACGAACTGCCCGAGTTCAAACGCACCGCCCTTGAGGTGCTGCGTCAACCTCTTGAGGACGGCGAAGTCACGATCTCGCGCAGCGCGGGCAAGATCACCCTGCCCTGCTCGGTCATGTTGGTGGCTGCGATGAATCCCTGCCCCTGTGGCTATACCGGCGACGACTCGCGCGAGTGCAGATGTACGGTCCCCCAAATCCAACGCTACCGGGCCAAGATCAGCGGGCCACTCCTCGACCGGATTGACCTGCACATCGAAGCCCCATCCCTGCGGATCGATGAGCTCCGCAATGAGGCCCCCGGAGAAAGCTCGGAAACGATTCGTCGACGCTGCGTGGAGGCACGGGCCGTTCAGAGCCAACGGTTCGCAGATATTGAGGATGCATCCACTCGCTGCAATGCCCGCATGTCTCATGCGCAGATACGCCAGCACTGCGGCATCAACAAGGAACAGGGCGACCTTCTCCAGCAAGCGATGGAGCAGCTCTCCCTCTCAGCCAGAGCCTACGACCGGATTCTAAAAGTGGCGCGAACGATCGCCGACCTCGCTCAAAGTGAAGCGATCGAGACCGCTCATCTCCTCGAAGCGATCCAATACCGGAGTCTGGATCGCAACTTGTTCTATTAGGCGGTCGTAGAAATAACCGCTTGCATTGGTAGAGAGCGTCTCTAAGTCTAGCAGATTCTGGAGAGATGGCAGAGTGGCCGAATGCGGTTGTCTTGAAAACAATTGAGCCGAAAGGTTCCGGGGGTTCGAATCCCTCTCTCTCCGCCATTGGGCACAGCCCAACAAACTATCCGGCGCAGCCGGAACCAGGGATGAGAACGAAGTTCGACGCAGCGACCCTAAGGGAGCGGAGATGGGGCATCCGAAGGATGATCGCGAAGCGATGCCGCAGGCACCAATCCCTCTCTCTCCGCCATTGGGCACAGCCCAACAAACTATCCGGCGCAGCCGG
>JBMYNR010000057.1:0-5428 GCA_049598495.1 Opitutales bacterium | reverse complement strand
GAATCGCTTCCAGTTGGAGACTGACTTCGCCATGGAAACTTCTCTCGAGAATGACATCAACATATGCACATGATCCGGCATCAAGACGAGCAGACGCATCCACCACTCACGCCTTTGATGCCGAAACTGAACGCACTCTCTCAGCGCCTCCGCCGTCTCGTGAACACATAACTGATTCACACCTCGTGTCCGGCAATTTACGGTAACGAAATAAATCGCACCGTCATTCACCCAAGAGGGCACGCCGTGCGGCAGTTTCTTTCGTTTGGGCAACACAAATATAAACTAAATCAGGACGTGCTAATCTGTAAACGAAAACGTCGAACCGTCCTGCAAGAGAGTAGACGAATACGCCGAACGGCGGTCTCGGCGAGACCGCCCTACCTCAGAAGACTAACCTTTCTGGTATTGCTCTTGAAGGTGTTCGACCACGGACGGATCCGCGAGCGTCGTCGTATTGCCCAGTTCCTTACCCTCAGCAATGTCACGCAGGAGTCGGCGCATGATCTTGCCTGAGCGGGTCTTCGGCAAATCCGAAGAGAAAAGAATCCGCTCCGGACGCGCAAATTTACCAATGCCCTTGTCGATCATGGTCACCAATTCACGGCGAAGCTGATCATCCTGCGCACGGCCCTCGATCACCGTGACGAAGGCAATCAGCCCCTGTCCTTTGATCTCGTGCGGAACACCCACCACCGCTGACTCGGCGACGTCCTTATGCTCCACAAAGACACTTTCCAGCTCGGCGGTACCAATGCGGTGGCCGGACACATTGACCACATCATCCACCCGGCCTAGAATCCAAATGTAGCCGTCTTCATCACGACGAGCGCCATCTCCGGGGAAGTAGTATTTGCCACCCCATTTGCACCAATAGGTATCTTTAAAACGCTGCGGGTCACCATAGATACCACGTAAGATACCAGGCCAAGGCTTCTTGATAGCAAGGATGCCGGCATCGACCTCATCGCCCTCCTCGGTCAAAATGGCCGGCTCGACACCAAAGAAAGGCACCGTCGCACAGCCCGGCTTGGTAGCCGTTGCTCCAGGCAAAGGCGACAACATATGACCTCCGGTCTCCGTTTGCCACCAGGTATCCACAATCGGACAGCGCTCACCACCTACCATCTTATGATACCAGATCCAAGCTTCGGGATTAATCGGCTCACCAACCGTGCCGAGCAAGCGTAGCGAAGAGAGGTCTTTGTCCTTCAGCCAGTCATCGCCCCACTTCATAAAAGCGCGAATCGCTGTCGGCGCCGTGTAGAAGATCGAGACGTTATACTTTTCAATAATCTCCCAGAAGCGACCCTCGTTAGGATGGTTGGGCGCCCCCTCATACATGACTTGAGTCACACCGTTCTGTAGTATGCCATAGACGATGTAGGTGTGTCCGGTAATCCACCCAACATCGGCGGTGCACCAGTAGATATCGTCATCCTTCAAATCAAAGACATACTTTGAAGTGAGGTAGCTGTAGACCTGATATCCCGCCGTCGTATGCATGATGCCCTTGGGCTTTCCTGTCGTCCCACTGGTGTAGAGAAGAAAAAGTAAGTCCTCAGCCTCCATTTCTTCGGCCGGGCATTCATCACTCATGCCATCAACGAAGTCGTGATACCATAAGTCGCGCCCCTCCTTCATTGTGCAGTCCACTGGATGTGCCTCGCCACGCTTGACGACGATCACATCCTCTACGCAATCACAGGTTGCAATACCTTCATCGACGATCTTCTTCAACTCGAGCACCTTGCCACGACGATAGCCACCGTCGGCTGTGATGACCATACGCGTCTCGCTGTCGAGCACACGGTCTCGAATCGAATCAGCAGAGAAGCCGGCAAAGATCACGGAATGCACCGCACCGATCCGAGCGCAGGCCAGCACAGAAATGGCCAACTCGGGAATCATCGGCAGGTAAATCGCGATTCGATCTCCCTTCCGCACACCCTGTGCCTTCAGGGCATTCGCAAAATGGCACACTTCCTTGTGCAACTGTGCATAGCTGATCGCCCGCGTATCACCGGGTTCACCCTCCCAGTGAATCGCAATCTTGTCACCACGGCCTTCGATAATATGACGATCGAGGCAATTGTAAGAAAGATTTGTCCGACTACCATCAAACCACTTAAAGAACGGCGCCTCCAAATCATCGAGAACCGTATCCCATTTCTTAAACCAGTGAAGTTCCTCGGCCGCTTCCGCCCAAAATGCTTCCGGATTCTCTAGGCTCTTACGGTAGAGTGCCTTGTAGGCGGTTTCGCCGCTAATATGTGCATTTTGCAGAAATTTCTCAGTAGGGGGAAACTTACGCTGTTCGTGCGAAACCGATTGCATTGGAGAACTGTCTGTAGTCATTGGGTCTTGATGGAGGCTGGTTTTAGCTAAATATGAGTGAGATGCTTTTAGTCATCAAATTCCGAATAATCACTAATCCCACTCAGTATTGGGGTCAATGAATTTCACCCTGGAGACGGAGCCAGAGGGAATCATTGAAAGCTGTTGACATCGACGGATCACAGAAACTTGATCACACGCTTATTTTCGCCATTTCGACCTCTCAATATATAATGGAAAATTTCGCAGATCAATGCCTCGACATGGCCCAATCAATTTTGGGTCACAACCTGGAATCCATCACGGAACAAGGAACCATCGCTCCCGTCGCCGGTGAGGATTCCCGACTCGACGAGCCTGGTCACGCCGCGCTGGCGATCGGCGAATACTATCGCGCCACCAACGAAACCACACTCGGCGAATTCGACTTGATTGATCTTGCTGCGCGCACGGTAACGGCACAGGCATTCAGCCCCGAAGAGATGGAGAATGGCCTAGCCTATGCCGCACTGGGTCTCCTTTCCTTCAGCCCGGCAAAGGATCGTAACCCCGTCTGGGAGCGACTCATGGATCCGACTCGTGAACAACTCGACAAACTTCTCCTCGAGCGCAGCGATTACGAGAACCACTTTCAAGCTTTCAATATCGCGAAGGCGGTGACCCGCTTCAGCCTAGGACTTTCAAAAAAGGATGAAACGGGGCGACTAATCGACCGCTTCCTTGAGCGGATCGATTCGGAGTCGGCGACGGGATACTTTGATGATTCGGCTGGCGACGACACCCGCCTAGGTGGCTCCTTCGATATCTACGGCGTAATGAGTTTCGTCTTTATCCGTCAGTCGCTACAGCTTCACGCCAACCTACACCTTCGCGACCGCAAACTGCCCAGCCTTCGTTCCTACTCTGAGAAATATCTCAAACTGATTCCGGATCTTGCCCGCCAGGACGGTGTCGGCTGGGCCTATGGTCGCTCTCTGGGCGCGTATGGCCAGATGCACTGCATTAGCCTTGTTCTGCAAGCGCTGCGTGATGGGTGGATCGCGCCCAATCAGCGTGATCTTTACGTCGATACAGTGCGCCGCTTGTTCATGAATTTCTTCGTGACCTATCTGGACCAGGAACACGGCTACCTTGTGATCCGCGACAATGAGCGCAATACTGTGCCTTACCACACCACGCGGATGGCTAATTTCGATGCTGCCCGTTACCTCTGCCAATGGTCTCGTCTCGCTCGTGCCGCCGGTGGCGATGCAGCGCCCTCCGCACCCGTGGCAGCACGCAAAGTAGCCCGCTACGTGAGCTTTGATAAATCGCATCGTAAGGAGCAGGGGCTCTTTGTTTATCAAGACCCGGAATCCGGACTCGCACTTCAGTTGCCGCTCATCGGCTCCAGCAAATTGGGTAAAGGGACTTCCGACTATTTGGCATTCCCACATGCGCCCGGTATCTTCGACTGGCCCGTCGCCAAGTATCTGCCAATCATGCAGCCTGAGCTGACCTTCGGCGACAAAGTGATCGTCCCCTCCTTCTACGGAAAGAACTGCACCACGAGCATGGGCCTTCGCAATGCCCTCAACTTCAAATATGATCAGCCTGAGCTGATCACAAAAGATGAGGAAATCGTCAACGGCCTCGGAAGCTGCAAGGTTACCTGGTCCTTCCTTAAAGGAAAGATCACCTGTGAGTTCTGCTTCTCTGTAAAACAACAGGTCACGCTTGATAAAATGCGATATATCCTCGGGATTGCCGCTCCTCACAGTAGCTATCGCGTTGCCACCGCCTTCACGCTCGGCGAAGGCGGCCATCGCACAGAAGTTCTCAAAGATGACTTCCAAGCGGAATGGAAGGAGCTCGATACAGTCAGCGAACTTCCCGAATACCGGACCTATTACGGGAACATGCACTATCTGCAGATTCTCCAGCGCGAGCGCCCGCTCATCATGCGCCCCGGCACACAATACCGCCTCTCGCTTTCCTTCGAGCCGGACATCGCCTTCGCAGACGAGTAGTTTATGATGACGGATAAATAATGAATGATAACGGATACGCCGTCTATCTCTCGAACATTATTCATCCGAAATCCACAATCCGCCATCATGTTATCGATCCGCATTATCCCCTGCCTAGATGTGCACGACGGCCGCGTCGTTAAGGGGGTCAATTTCATCAATCTCATTGATGCGGGCGACCCCGTTGAACAGGCCAAGGCCTACGAGCAACAGGGAGCCGATGAACTCGTTTTTCTCGACATCACAGCATCCAGCGACGAGCGCAATACGATGATCGATGTCGTGGAGCGCACGGCATCACAATGCTTCATGCCACTCACGGTAGGTGGCGGCCTGCGAACCGTGGAGAACATACGTGACATGCTCAACGCTGGTGCTGATAAAGTCAGTCTCAACACGGCGGCCATTCTAAACCCCAACCTCATCAAGGAAGCCTCTTCCCGCTTCGGCAACCAATGTATCGTTGTCGCGATCGACGCAAAACGGGTCGAAGGCGAGACAGGCAAATGGGAGGTCTATACCCACGGCGGCCGCAAACCAACCGGTCTCGATGCCATCGAATGGGCCAAGAAGGTCGTCTCCCTCGGAGCCGGAGAGATTCTCCTTACCAGCATGGATGCCGATGGAACCAAGGCCGGCTTCGATAATGAACTCAACCGAGCGGTAAGTGAAGCCGTTGAGGTCCCTGTCATCGCATCCGGTGGCGCAGGCACCCTCGATCATCTGTCTGATGCCATTACTGAGGGCAAGACCAGTGCAGTCCTCGCCGCTTCCATTTTTCACTTCGGCACCTACACGATCAAAGAGGCGAAAGAACACCTGCAGTCCAAGGGTCTACCTGTAAGACTCTAGGAATGGCGGAGAGGACGTGAGCCGGATACGAACTCGGATGACCCAATTCCTCATCGCCGGAGTTGTGCATCAAGATTGGTCGGTTGGCGCGATGGTTGCCCATCCTTTTAAGCTGAGTGAAGGAATAATTCGCAGATCTAAAAAAGGTTCATCGTCAAAGTGAGGGAAAAGGAGATGCAGTGAAGCGGTGAAGGCTGTAGGGGTTAACTCCTGATACAAAATTGCGATAG
>JBMYNR010000056.1:0-5583 GCA_049598495.1 Opitutales bacterium | reverse complement strand
AACAGATTAACTGGCTGGAGGGCAACTTAAGTCCGACACGCCCTTATTCAAAACGGTATAACTAAATGCAATCGGCTCTAGGCCAAATTCCGAGGGCTTCAAGCTGCTGAGTCGCCTGCTCCGCCCAGCCACGATTCGCCGCAGGACTGGCGGGGCTCGGATGAAGAATGCGACCGAACTTAAGCTCTATCCCGGCGAGCGCCTCCTTGGCGCGCGTCTCTGCAAAGGCCCCCACTCCGATCAGCCAGTCCGGCTGAAGCAAGTCCACGACTTCGCGCAGGTGTTGATCACAAGCAGCATAGAGCTCTTTGATCTCGGCCGCGGGCAGCTTGTCCGGCGTCCGGTTCTTCCCGCTCGCCTCCATAAAAACCAGCGGACAGTAGTTCACCACAAAATGATCGGCAAAGAAATCCGAGGCCTGCGGATATTTCTTCGAAAACAAAGCCCAGAAACGCCGGCCACTCACCTCGCTGCGTTGGCAGGCAAAGCCTTCGATCGGCCGCTTTGGGTGTGGATTCTCCGGACTAAGGATCGTCTCTTGCACACCGACCCAGTCACGAACCTGAGCAATCTCGCCAAAGGGCACACCCGTCTGCGCCATACCAAAAGGCCCGGGATTCATCCCCATAAAGATGACCCGCTTCCGAGAGCCTGCGTATTGCTTCAGATAGCTCAGATGCCCAGGCCAGGCATAGCGTAGGGGGTTGTAAACATGGGTTGTCGGCGCGGCAAAATTGAGCGCATCCACGGCATCCGCCAAACGTTCGGCCGCGGCGATCACCTCCTTCGCGAGATCATCCGACATCCGATCGCCCTTCTTTTGTATCACTATGCCCGAGGGCGCGGCCGGGGGCGATGCGATCGCGTAAACATTGCTTCAACTCCTTCATCTCAGGGAAGCGCCCCTCGATCTTTCGATCCCAGAGCAAGTGGCCATCCACCGTCACGATAAAGCTACCTCCGACCTCGGAGGGCTTGAGCGTAACGCCTGCCAGATCAGATTCGAAAGTCGTCAAAAGCTCCTGGGCGGTCCAAGCGGCCCGGAGAAGCCAGCGGCAGCCGGGACAATATTCAATTTCGATTGTTGGTTTCATTTTTGAAAGAAATGAGGCGTCAGGACCTAGCATTTAGAATAAGTTTCACAGGAAAGAGACTCAAATCATCCATTGAGAGTGTAGCCGCCATTTCCGATACGGCCTGCCCACGAATGATTAAATCCGGAGCAATCGCATTCAAAGGGTGGACGACAAAATCGCGTTCCGCGATACGCGGGTGCGGCACCTGCAGGCGCTCGTCAGAAATCGCTTCCTCACCATAGACGATGATATCCAGATCGATGGTTCGGGGAGCCCACTCACCCGTCCGTACCCGACCGAGTTCGCGCTCGACCTCCAGGCAGCGATCCAACAATGCCAATGGCTCAAGCGAGGTCTCCACCTCAGCGATCGCATTGAGAAAAGGTGCGGCATCCTCCCCCATCCCGACTGCCCGGTTCTCATACACGGGGCTGAGCGCACATACTTTGAGCCGCTCCTCGGAGAGCCGCTCCACGGCCGACTGCATCTGTGCGAGTCGATTTCCCAAATTACTGCCGAGTGCAATGTAAGCACGCACTAACGGCATTGCGTGACCTCCGCGGCGAAGTAATCACAAATGCAATCCACGGGCACCGATGGTTTTTTCACCTTAACCGTGACCGTGTGCACCCTCTCGAATTTCGCAAGGATCGCCTTGCAGATGGAATCGGCGGCCGCCTCGATCATATTGAAGCGCTGACCCGTAAAGATGCCCTCAACGGTCTCAAATAAATCGACATAATTAACAGTGGACTCGGCCGTATCCAGCGAGAGATCCAGACCCGGGTCCAAATCCGCCACCACATCGACGCGAAAACGCTGCCCCAGCTTGGCCTCTTCTTCGAGCAGACCGTGGCGCGCATAGAATACCAATTCCTTCAATTCGATTTTCGCCGATTGCATAACGAGAATAAAACGACGGATGCTCCTAAAGGAAAGGATTCATTTTTCCATCCATGAACGGCATACCATTGCGAATATACGGCGCACACATCCGTTTTGATCTGAGGCCCGGGGGTTGCTGGCAGCGCCGATTCAGGTGAAGGCATTTGATCCGGCGGGTGCTGCGAGCGAACCCCTAGGAGAAAGCCGTTCGGGAACAGTGGCATGGACCAAATGACTCCCCCTCTATAATGACATCCTGGAGAGCTATCGTGTATATTCCCCTGACCGACCTACTCCAGTAGCCCTTTGATGTCTTCGAGGCTCACCTTGGCATTGGCAGCTGCGCTCTCCTCGAAAAGTTCTTTTAGAATTTCCGCCTTCCTGGCTTGGAGTTCGAGGACCTTCTCCTCAATCGTGTTGGCGGCGATCAACTTGATACTCGTTACCACCTTGGTCTGCCCGATCCGGTGGGCACGGTCGGTCGCTTGGGCCTCAGCTGCCGGATTCCACCAAGGATCATAATGCAGAACCGTATCCGCTCCAGTCAGATTCAGACCGGTGCCACCCGCTTTTAGGGAGATCAGAAAAACGGGAATCGTCGCATCCTGATTGAACTGATCGACCAGTGCGAGACGGTTCTTTGTTTGCCCATCCAGGTAACAGAACTTCTGCCCTTTTACCTCCAAATGTCCGGCCAGAAGCTTGAGCGCGCTCACAAAACTGGAAAAGACCAGCATCCGGCTACCCGCGTCGAGACATTCATCGAGCAGCTCGTCGAAAGCGGCGAGTTTAGCGGAATCACCCTCCGGGAAAGCCTCGTCGAGAATCCTCGGGTCGACACAGGCCTGCCTTAAACGAAGCAACTCAGTGAAGGCGGCAAACTGCACACGCCCCGCGTTGGCGCCGGACATTTCGAGGTTAAAGATATCACGCCGTGTTTTCTCAAGGGTCTCCCGGTAGAAAGCTTGTTGCTTGGCCCCCAGTTCACAGAAAAAAGTCTTTTCAATCTTATCCGGCAACTCGGGCGCGACCTCCTGCTTTGTGCGGCGAAGAATGTAGGCTGCCGCACGTTCGGTCTGGCGGCGATTGTGCCAAGCCTTGTCTTCTTTTGTGAGTTTACCCGTCGCTTTCTGTAGGTAGCCCGGCATCAGGAAGCTGAAGAGCGAGATCAGGTCATCGAGCGAGTTTTCCACGGGTGTGCCCGTGAGGAGGAAGCGCCCATCCGCACGCAAACTAGTCAAGGTCCTCGCATTCTGACTTCGCCGATTCTTGATATGCTGGGCCTCATCCCCTACCACCACAGACCAGTCCATGGTCCCCAGCAGATCGGCATCCTGACGCAAGGTGCCGTAGGAAGTAATGATCAAATCAGCCTCCTCAAGCAGGACGGGCTCTTTTGCTCGCTTGGAACCGTAATGTTTGATCACTTGCAAACCTGGGGTAAATCGCGCGGCTTCACGCACCCAGTTCTCTACGAGGCTTGCCGGACAGACAACAAGCGCGGGTTGTCCACAGGAGTCCACAGGACTTCCTGGATTTGTATCCTGGTTTCGGATACATTCAATCAAAGCCAGGGCCTGCAGAGTCTTCCCCAGGCCCATTTCATCGGCAAGAATCCCGCCGAGCCGGTGACAATAGAGATGCCAGAGCCAGGCCACACCAATACGTTGATAAGTCCGAAGGATCGCATCGAAGCCCAGACGAACCGGAGCCGGCTCCAGCGCACCGACTTCCTTGAGCGCACGACTGCGGGACTGCCATGCCTGCGGCGGCTGCCAGCCCTCGCACATCTCATCAAGTAGATCTTCCACATCGACCAAATCCTGAGTTTCCAAGCGTTTGGAAAATGTCGGCGTAAACGGGCGATCTGCCTGTCCACTGACCGCGCGCTCGATCTCGTGCAACTGGGCGACCGAACTCCGATCCAGTAAAGTGATACCGCCCCCTTCTGTATCGACATAATTCTTACCGCTGGCCAGGGCACGGCGTAGCTCCATCTCGTCGGCCTTCTGACTCAGGCTGATCTCGAGTGCGAACTTGCCCCCATCCTCCTTTGTCTGCACCTCCAGCGCAGAGACCGCCACCTGCCCGAGCTTGGATTCAAAATTCGCGGTGAACTCCGCCCGCCAGTCCTCCTTGAGTGCCTTCCAGTGGCCCGCGAGGAAGTTAAGCGTTTTATGACGGTCACGTAGCCACCATTTACGGTTGCTTGGTTCCAGGAGAAAGCCCTCCGACTTGAGGATCGTTCGGAGCGGTTGCACGGAATCGGCGTTGCCCGCGGGCAGTCGAATCGCGATATAATTCGTGGAACCATCCACTACGACCCGGTCATCCGGATACGCGGACATGGAATCGGCCACCGCCGAAGCCGCAGGAAAATCGCCGGCCTTCGACTCCCAGAGTTTGGGACGCTTCGATTCGGCAATGCGGCGGGGATTGGGTTTGGACTTTTCTCGCAGGCTAGTATCGAGGCGAAACGGGTTGGAACGGCTGCCCTCAGTAGCCCGAGAATCCTGAACTTCAGCGGACACATGAGAGCATGCGTCCCTACCGTTCTCCGCTTCCCCTAAAAAGGCATGCACTCCCGGCAGCTCACCTGCCACCCAATCGATCGGTGCGTTCGGCTTCTTCACCCAGTAGACGATCGGCTCGTCGACCACGGCATCGAGTAGTCGACGCAATTGGCCGCCCGTCAATTGAAGTAGGCTGGAAAGTTTCCCCCCACACCAGGACTCCACCAACTTGAGCGCCTCGAGCTGCTTCAGACCCACACTGAATTGCTTGGTGGGACTCAGTTTACTTAAAGGGAGAATCTCACGACCAACTGCCGCATCCAGCTTAACCACAATCCCGCCTCGCTCGGCCGCGGCCTCCAAATTGGGCGGAAGGAAAATCAGTAGGCGAAGTGGAACTCCTTCGTCAGCCAACTTGATCGAACGAACGAGCGGTTCTACAGACTCCGCCTCGGGCGCAGCGGGATGCTTGTCCGAGGCCTCGATTGCCGCCGCCGTGGCCAGCTCATTGCGCAGAGCCTCGTAGTGAAGCGCCACAGCAATCGCATGCACACAGACCTTTCCCTTCCGCCCATCCGAACACTGACAACTATTTTTCGCAAACACAGTCGAGCGCAAGTTCAGCTCGGGCATGTAGATCTCGGCACCCTCATTGACCCGCCCCTTGAGAATCGGGCTCACCCATTCGGCTGATTCAACCGCATGAACCTCAAATAACTTTTCCGCTTGGCGAAAACAAGCGCCGCCACCGAGCTCAATCAAGAAGCTCCGATCAAATCTGGGCGCTGGTTTTTCATAAAGCGACATAACTATAGAGCATCGGACAGATATTAGGTTCCAATGCAATACCGCATACAATTTTGAATCATTCAACTGTAGGGCGCGAGCTAGCTCGTCGCTGCCTTAGGGTAGCTCTAATACCACCTGCCAGAAATTTTGAACTGATTACAAAGGTCAGACCTTTTGCGAATTGGTATAACGGAGCTGAAGTGCTCGGAATTCAGCAAGCTGAAGCCCTGCGTATCGAAAGGCGGGACTGGGAGGATTTTTGCTTCCAGCCAGTTATTCTACCTAAATGCAAAGTGCTTTAGCCCGAATATTGCACCAGT
>JBMYNR010000055.1:0-5627 GCA_049598495.1 Opitutales bacterium | reverse complement strand
ACTGCCCTAATGGAGTTTAACTCTTCAGAGGTGTTCGAAACTAAGGAAATCAACGAGAATATCTACATCGACTTGGATTCGGAAGGTAATCTCGTGAGCATGACCATCGAACACGCGAAAGAGAAAGCTTCGATGGCGGAAGTCGCATTCCAGCAAATTGAAGGTCTAGCCATTTAGAGCAAATCAGGCTGAACTAGGCGAGATAGCCAACGCCTAGGCTCCGCCCAGACGTCGGCTACTCTATATGTTGGCTAAAAGAAAATTGACAAGCGCACGCTTTTGCGCACGCTCCAGTCTATGACTACTATCACAGCAACCAGTGCAAGGAATAATCTCTATAGCCTGATCGACGAAGCGAATGAATCCCACATTCCAATCCAAATCACTGGCAAGCGAGGTAATGCAGTCTTGGTATCAGAAGACGACTGGAGAGCAATTTCCGAGACCATTCATCTCAGCACAATTCCAGGCATGGTCGACTCCATCAAAAAGGGAATGGAAGAGAATATAGAAGAATGTAGCGATTCAATCGAATGGTAGAATATAAGCTCGTATACACCAAGCAGGCTCAAAAAGACGCAAAGAAAATTTCTCGGAGTAACCTAAAACAGAAAGCGAGTGATCTGCTCGATTTCCTGAAGAAAGACCCGTTCCGAAAACCACCGGAATACGAAGCACTGGTTGGAGATTTGCAGGGGGCCTATTCTCGACGAATCAACATTCAGCACAGACTTGTCTACCAAGTTTACGAAGAAGAAAAAATAGTGAAAGTCATTCGAATGTGGACCCACTATGGCGAATAAACAGCCAACACCTAGCCCCGCTGAGCGGGACTAGGCGTCGGCTACGCTCGACGTTAGGCGAAGAAAAATTGACAAAGTGCTACATTTTGCTACAAATTAAACCATGAGCACAGTTATCAGAATTTCAGACCGCCTAGCAAAGGAAGCCAAAACCAGATCGAAGGTAGAACATCGTTCGATGACCTCTCAGCTCGAATATTGGGCTACAATCGGTAAAGCAGCAGAAGAGAACCCAGACCTCCCCTTCAGTTTCATCAAAGAAACCTTACTGGCGATGGAAGAAATGAAGGAATCCCCCAAGGAGGAATACTCCTTTGGATAAGCGAGCCGTTTACGTCTCTCCACCGTTTAGCCGAAAAGTAAAAAAGCTAAAAAAACAGGAAAAGAAAGAACTCGATGATGCAGTTCTGGATATCCTGAACGACCCAAGTATCGGTGAAGAAAAAGTGGGCGATTTAGCGGGGGTCTTGGTCTACAAGTTCAAGATCAATAAGCAGCTGATTCTTCTTTCTTACACATACGACGAAGATGAAATCAATCTGCTCACTTTTGAGAGTCACCAGAACTTCTACAAGGACCTGAAGAATTACAGAAAGGCCTAACCAGTAGGCATGAGAAGGGGCATTGAGAGCGATTAAAGATCGCGTTACTCAAAGCCTCTTATGACACATACACGAAGCATCGAAAAACTCACCATACGCCGTCGCCTTCAGGCTATGGCACACACAGTTGGCATCGACCTTGGTGACAAGAGCCACGAGACCTGCGCCCTGAACGAAGACGGCGAGGCCATCGAACGCAGCAGCGTTCTGAACAACCGCGATGAGCTCATCGCATTCTCCCGAGCCAACCGGCATGCGGTCCTGATCATGGAAGCAGGCACCCACAGTCCGTGGATCAGCCGCTTGTTTCAGGAGCGCCGACATAAGGTGATCGTTGCGAACCCGCGCAAGCTACGGGCGATCTACGAGACCGACAACAAGAACGACCAGCGGGACGCGGAGATGCTTGCCCGTCCTTTACGTTTTCTAGGACATTCTGCATTTAACTTGAAGATGTAGCCGCCTCACTCTGTTGAGGCGTTTATAAATACTGACACGGCAACGGAGTGCCGTGGCTACACATAATTTGAGTCTGCTTAAGTGCAGAATGCACTAAAAAGAGAATCTTGACTCGCGGGCAGCAATAAATACATTGCGATGTATGATACGCACTCAAATATACCTTACCGAGCAAGAGCATGCTGGAATCAGCAGTCTTGCCAGCTCTCTACAAAAGAAACAAAGCGAACTCATCCGTCAGGCTATCGATGAATTTCTAGTAAGAACGAACCCCAAAGACAAACTAGAGAGAATAAAAGAAGCACGAGGTATCTGGCAGGATCGTGAAGATATCTCACTTGAAAAGATTCGGTCTGAATTCGACAGATTTTAGCTATGCTAGTCGATACCGACGTCTTAATCGATTACCTGAAAGGTAATTCTCTAGCAGTAGACTTCATCGAACAGAATATCGACCAAGTATCGGTATGCTCGATAACTATCGCTGAACTCTACCAAGGAATCAGAAACAAAAGAGAAAAAGAAATACTGGACCTTTTCGTTTCTGAGCTTCGGGTGTTCTCTATCACTGGAGACATCGCAATCAGAGCAGGCCTTCTAAGAAAAGAATATGGGAAGTCTCATTCCAGTGGACTAGCTGATTGCATAATTGCAGCTACTGCCATGTCCCACGGAATGAAATTAGCGACTCTCAACCTTAAGCATTTTCCCGTGATTGATACCGCTTTTACGCCATACAAGAAAAGTTAGAACATGGAAGTCGTGATAGCCAACGACTAGGCTTACGTCTTCGTCCCGCATAGCGGAACTTCGCCGCACACGTCCGTCTTCACCCTTCCGTCTTCGCACGCTGTGCTACGCCGGACAAGTCGGGCTACGGCGGACGTGTCGCCTAGATGTCGGCTACTCTCGACGTTCATATCGATTACTCCGGTCGCATCGCATCAGCGATAACGTTCTTATCGAAGTAGTTCCGGTCCATACCTGCGTTGACCACGATGCCTTGCCCATTAATGCCACTGGAGGCGGGACTTAGAAGGAAGATAGCCGTGTTGGCCACCTCCTGCGTGGTCAGGTTCTTTTTGCGCATGGTTAGTTTCTCAGCGTATAGATAGCTGTCGATATAACCCGGAATGCCCGCCGAAGCGCTTGTCTTGAGCGGACCCGCATTGACCGTATTAAACCGCACGTCGCTATCTGCGCTGAATGACTTCGCCAGATTATACGAGCAGGTTTCCAGTGCCGCTTTGATCGGCGCCATATAACCGTAGTTTTCGGCCGTCACATCGGTCGATGAAATCCCGATGGAAACGACAGAGGCTCCCGCGCGAAGCTGAGACTTGAAAGCATTGGAAACCTCGACCAATGAGAAGGCCGAAATGGAGGTCGCTTGGAGGAAGTCCTTCCGCACGGTTTCATGAAAGGGTTTGAAACCTTCCGAGTAGTTGGCAAAGGCGATCGAGTGCACGATGCCGTCCAGTCCGTCGTAGTCCGCCGCCACCGCTTCTGCAAGAGCTTCGATCTGCTCGGGAAACTCCACATCGCAGACATAGGCTTTGCGGTCGCCAAGGAGTTTCTGCAAACTCTCCAGTCGCGACTCGGAGCGCACGCTGTGAATCACCTCGGCACCCTCGGCCTCAAGCGACTTCGTGATGGCCCAAGCGACACTCTTACGATTGGCCACTCCCATCACGAGGAAGCGCTTTCCTTCTAAATTCAAAAAACTCATAACTTCAGATCATCGATTGTTAGTTCGCAGTCTCGCAGTATTTTGGCCAATAACCCCGGCCCGAGCGTTTCACCACGATGAACCGGAACAACCGTAGTCCGTCCATCTTCGTGACGCAAAAAGTGGTGACTTCCGCGAATACGAGAAACTGAAAATTCATGTTTACCAAGGGCTTTGATAAGTGCGCGCCCCGTGACTCTGGGTGCCTTCGGGCTCATGCCTCGATAGCGACACGCTGCACGCCCACAAACTCGGCGACCTCAGGCTCTGAGTCATATTCCTCCAAGCAGAGCTCAATCGCCTCTGCGATGCGATTCCGCAAGGTATCCAAGCTCTTAGCCTGTGTATGACAGCCTGGCAGTGAGGGCACCGAAGCAACAAAATACCCCTCTGCATCCCGCTCTATTACAACATCAAATTCACGTCTCATCCGCTCACAAAGTGCCAAAATCATTTAGAGGCGCAACCCATTTTCATAAATCGCAGACCAGCCTCAACCCTCAACCATCGCCAGCGCGAACTCAATTGTCATAGCAGGCTTCCCCTCCTTCAAAATCTTACCCTTCATAAAAAAGAAGCGAGCCACGGTTTCTTTCATGGTTACTTCAATCGTAATTTCGTCACCGGGCTTCACCATCTGCTTGAAACGGGCCTCTCCTATACGAGAGAGAACCGGAGTGACATCGTTCAGCGATTTGCCCTCCTTCTCGATCTGCTTAGCGAGATAGATCGCACCCGTCTGGAAACAGGCCTCGCAGAGGAGAACACCGGGCATAATCGGATTCCCGGGATAGTGTCCCTCAAACTGAGGCTCATCTGCACGGATCGTGCGCTTGCAGGTCGCGCCGTCCTCGCGCAATTCGACAATCTCGTCGACAAAAAGAAAAGGGGGGCGATGCGGGATCGTTTTCAAGATTTCATCCATATTGCCACAGTGAAGGGTGAAACCCGGGAAATGCACGCCTGAATCACAAGAAGATGCGGAAAAGAGTCCTCCGGCCCACAATACCTGCGACGAAAGGAACTCGATGAAAGCACGTTGACAAGTGTCAAAGCCTCGAGAATCTGGGCGCATGCGTATCTTTCTTTCCGCAGTCTTCCTGTCGCTCCTGGCAGGCTGTGCCTCATCACCAAAACCCACTCTGACTTCCATTGAAATCGAGGAAATCAAACCGCGCTACATCAAGGAGGCATCCTTTAAACGGATCAGCGGGTATTTGTCGGGGAAAGAGGATTTCGGTAATCGTGTTATTCTGAGCAGTGACCCCTCCGAACGCACCGGCTTCTACTTCACCCTTATCCTTAGCGAGAGTATCCGTAGACTTCCCACAGGGACTGTCATCGAGGGCGAGTTCTTTACACCGACATCAGTCGAACAACAAAAGCACGAATTCTCCTTGCCCAACAAGCGTCCGCGCACAAAAGAGATTTTCATTGGCTTGACGGGGGCAGACTGGCCACAAAACGGTGGCACACCTGCCGCCTGGCGCTTCTCCATCAAAGACCCCAACGGGAAGGTGCTCGCGGAAAAACAAAGCTATCTCTGGAGCTTCTAAGACATGTGCTCTCCCTTCGGCGAGTGGCAGACATGGGACCAAGCCCCAAACTGGAGCGTAGCAGGTTTCGAAGAATCGCTGGACGGTGGACAGGCCTTCCGCTGGCAGCGTTGTGGGGATCACTTCGAGGGGCGCTGGTCCGACAATGTGGTTCGTTTGAAGCGCGAGGGCAATCGAACCTTTTACTCCCTCCCAAAGAATGCCGCCCCGGCTCAAACGCTCGCCGCGCTGGAGCATTACTTTGCCTTGGGAACGGACTTCGGGGCCCTCACAGACACACTCCCCTGGCGTAGCGACCCGGTTCTCCGGTCAGCCATCGATCATTTCCAAGGGCTACGGATCCTACGTCAGCCATTCTCCGAGACGCTTTTCTGCTTTCTCTGCTCATCAACCAAGCAGATCCCACAGATCAAGGCCATCTGTGAAAAGGTCGCACATGGCCACGGTCCAAGACTTGCCGATGGGAGCCACGGATTGC
>JBMYNR010000054.1:0-6365 GCA_049598495.1 Opitutales bacterium | reverse complement strand
CCCGTAACAAGATAAAGAACGACAGCAACAAACTGGTGCAATATTCGGGCTAGAGCTTAACCTGGGCCACTAAATGGTCGAATTGTTCTCCCGCAGGGCGGCGCTCAGCTGTGTTAGCAAACTCTGCCGACTGGGCGTGAAGATGAAACGGTCACTGCCAAGCTTCTTGTAGGCCTCCGACAGCAGTTCCAATTGTGGGCGGCGCATTTGTAGTAGCCGGGATAACAAACGGTTTAGCTGCTCGGTATTGCCGAGAGTCAACTCTGAGAGAATCAATTCAGAAAGTACCTTTTGGTTTGTGGGCGCGATTTGGTAGGCCGTCATCAGGACTTTTCGAGCCTGTTGGTGGAGCTCCATTGTGTTGAAGCGCTTTGCCAGGGCCAAGCAGGCCCGCGGTTGGACGTTTGCGTCGTCGATGAAGTCCTGAAGATAGATTTCGCCGAGATCGGGTCGATTTATGCCGTAAGAGGCGACGGCCCGCAGGCTATTGAAAATTGCCCAGCGTCGGGTTAGCCAGTCGGGATACTCTTTAAGGAGTTCCTCCGAGAAGTCGAGCGCACCTTCGTGATCCTTGGCGGCGATGTGTGACTCAATGAGTAGCAGGGCGAAGGAATCGATATGGAACTCGTTTTCCAGTGCTTCCTCATAGGTTCTTCTGGCCAGATCTATGTTACCCGTGTCGGCTGCGAAGTTGGCAAGCGATTGAAGTGCAGGTTCGTCGTTACGAAACTGTTCCAACATTCTCCGTGTCTCGCGAAGTTCGCGTTCCGAGTCGCCGGATTTATTGTAAATATAGAGTAGTTCAATTCGAGGCGCTGGACTGAGTGGGTCGCTCACATTGCGTAGAATCGCATAGCGTCGTGCCTCGTCGATTTGACCGAGTTCTCGGTGGTAGCGACTGAGCTCGATAAGAAGGGCTTCGGACTGGGGAAACCTGGGGACGGATTCTTCCATCTTGGTGATGGCCGCGATTTTGTCACCGCGATCCCAACTGATACGAGCAGAGAGGATGACGCCATCCAGTGACTCGATCAAATTATACGTCATTAGGTAATCGTCAGCTCGGTCGTAGTTCCCCCTGAGGTGGTTCGCGTGGGCGGCACCGAAAGCCAGTGTCTGATTGATTTCCGTCAAGTCCGGCTCCTCCGGGAGGTATGTATTCGCCAGATTTTGAATATCTTCGTCCTTTTGGTAACGGAGTAGCAGGCGGAGGGTTTGCTTCAGATAGTCGAGGTCCTCGTGGCCGCCCTGTTCGATTCCCTGGAGGAGCTGATCGATGGCAATGTCGTGACGCTTCAGTGCAAATTCGTAAAACTCAGCGAGGACACGACGACCCTCTAAATTTGCAGGCGCGCGTGCGACTCCGAGACGAAGGAGCCTGAGCGAGTCCCTGTAGTTGCCCTCCTTTAGTTCTGCCAGTCCTTTCTCGATGTGGTAGTTGCCCATCTCCACACGGTGGGCGTCGACGCCGAATGGAAGCAGCGTTAGCATCCTAGCGTAGGAAACTTCGTCAAATTCCTTGTTATATTTGAAGTGAAAGTAGAGTGCCGCAGCCATGCCGAACCAACCGATGATCGCGAGGCAGGCAAGGGTACTGATGAGACGACCCCAGCGAACTGAGATTTGGATTCGGCCATTGAGTCCTTTTCTCTGAACAACGAATCCCAATAGTATGGGTTTGTTCCGTGTGCTACGATTTTGGGTGGACTTTGTTTTCTTCATGGGGGAGCGAAATGGAGGTAAAGTAATTGTTAAAATCAGGGCGATGACTCCGCTTATCAAGCATTAATAATGCGTTACAGCGCCTCGAACTTTATTGATATGCCGTTTTTATAGTTGTATTTTGAAAGAGGGAGCCTAAGCATGGCTAGAGCTTTTAATATGTTTCTTCCTAATTATGAAAAATAAACGTTTTTACTCAATCAACGTCATCAGTTTAGCCGGAATGTTCCTGACTTCGGGGCATGCTTTCGCATCACCGCTCGTAACGATTGGTGATAATACGGATGTTTATTTTAACGGCTCCTCAAGTTTGCGTTGGAGTTCCAATATATTTCTGAACGGAACAAATGAAGAGGAGGATCTTTCATGGACAGTTTCACCCGGATTCGAGGTGAATGTTGGTCGCGGTCTGTCCAGCGCAGAGCTAAGTGTCATCACTCGCTATGATATCGTTCGTTACGATGATTTGGACGATCTGGACACAGAGCTATTCCACATTAAGGCGATCGGTTCCTATGAATCGAGCCGCTTGGAACTCGGTGGGTCTGTCAGCTTTGATGAAGCCAAGGCGAATAGAGCAAATGCCAATCTAGTTGGTGATTTGATTGAAACGGATACCTCCAAAGCGGCTTTCGACGCTGAATATAAAGTGTCCCCCAAGCTGAGTATTGGGTCCGGTGTCCTATACGATGAGCGGGAGTATCAGGCGCCATTTAATGATCGGTTTGCGGATCGTGAGAAGCTCTCCCTGCCGGTTGACATCTTCTATGAACTGACCCCGAAGGTGGATTTGATCCTAGGCTACAGGCACACACGCACCGAGATCGAAGGGACGGTCGAAGAGAAGGGAACAGCAAGTGAGAAGACTGTGTCCGGCTATGATATGGAGGATGAATTCTTCAGCATTGGCGCCCGCGGAGACTTACTGCCAAAAGTCTCCGGCTTGTTCAAGATTGGTTACCGCGAAGGTAGTCAGGACGATTCTATCGTCACCCCTGCTGGTGGAGGTACCTTGCCGAAACGTAAGCGTAAGGACAAGAATGGCTTGGGTATTGATGCCGACTTCTCTTGGGAACTCACACCTAAGATTATGACCAAGCTCGGATTGTCTCGCGATTTTGGAGTGAGTGGAACAGCCAGAACATCTGAAGATACGACTGTCAGCCTGTCGGCGAGCTACGTGATCAATAGCGACTACGCATTGAGCGGACAGTTCTCCTACACGAACACCGAGTTTACGAATACAGAACTGGAAGATGATCAGTACATCGCAGGTGTCCGACTTTTCTACACGCCTTCCGAGTATTGGAACGTCAGCGCTGGCTACAACTATGATGAAAACGATTCGACCCGAGCCGGTCGCAGCTACGACCAGCATGTCTTTGAGTTGACGGCAAATCTACGTTACTAAGCTTGAAACTTTTGCCCATCATTTGGGTCTAAGAATGCCTCATTTTCTCGTTTGAAGCATTTTTTCTTTCATGAAACAGATATTTCTCGTTTTTCCTGCGCTCATCGCACTCCTGTCCGCTGATTTACTGGCTCAGGATTCAGGTGGCTTCTCCTCCGGCGCCTCTGTCTCTTCCGTCTCTGGCGCCGGCGCCTCCGTCGATTCCGGCAATTTCTCGACGGCACCGAGCCAGTCAGGTGTTGGAATCGTGGTCGGTGAAAACTACATCCTAAAGCCATCAGACGTCATCTCTGTATCTGTCTATCAGGAGGCAGATTTGGAGAAGACGGTCCGGATTGAAGGGGATGGATCGGTTGCGCTTGCACTTATAGGAAAGGTGAAGGTGGCTGGGATGACCCTTTCGGAAGCTCAAGCACTGATCACCGATCTTTATAATCGTGATTATATCGTGGATCCTCAAGTTTCCCTCTTGGTGGTGGAGTTTTCGCCAAAGACAGTGAACGTCCTCGGTTCGGTGAATAGTCCTGGTCCAGTACCGATCCCGCCAGATCAAGATCTAACCTTGACCGAGGCGATGGCTGCTGTGCGCGGTGTGAGTCGGCTTGGCAACCCGAAGTCCGTAACGATCAAGCGTGTCGATGGCGATGGTCGTGCGTTCCAGATGGAGGTGAATTTTAGTCGAATTGTAACAGACCCCGACGTGAAAGATGTTGTGCTGCAGGAGGGCGACACCATCTGGGTTCCGGAACGAGTATTCTAATATTATTTTTGTATGAAAAACGATTACGTGAGAGGTGGGCCCGATCCAAATGCAGGTGGTTATGGCTACGGCTACGGTTATGGTGGTGGTTATGGTGGTGGCTACGGCGGCTACGGCGGCTACGGCGGAGATGGCGGCGGGGTTCCACAGCGATCATTCAAAGACTACTTTCTTATGTTCCGCGAGCGCATCTGGTATCTGATTGTTGCGTTTTTTATTATATTCTCTGGCTCAATCCTTTATACTTTCAACAAGACCAAGGTCTACACTGCAGTCGCTCAGGTGCAGCTTCTACGTGATGATCCCTCCGCGCTCGGGCAACAGGTTGAAATAGAACAGAACCAAATTCGAAGCGCTGAGGATTTAAATACGCAGATCAGCGTTCTTGAAAGTGCCTCAATTATCAAGGGGGTCGATCAGCGCTTACGAGACGAGATGCGCACTCGATTTATGGCGCCCTACGTCGATGCGCTCAGTCTGAGTGGACCCCTGACTCCGCTTGAAATTCTTGGACGCAACCGAGACATTATACCCAGGCGTATGAGTCTGATGATCAATATCGCCTACTCCCACCCGGACCCTTTCGTGGCAGCCGAGGTAGCCAACCATTTTGCCAAGGAGTTCATCGATTATAATTTGAAGCTGAATATTGATGGTTCGATGAAGGCTGTTGAAGATCTTCGGATTCGCGCGGACCAGCAGGAAGAGCGGGTCGAAGAACTTGAACTCAAACTTGCGGAGTATCGTGAAGAAAACGATGCGGTGTCTCTGGACAGTCAGGAAAATATTGCCCGAGAGCAACTCGGACGCTTGAATGAGATTAAGCTCATCAATAAAAACACACTCGATCAGGTAGAGACGAAGTGGAATCTGATCGAGACCTATCGACGCGATGGCCGTAATCTTTGGGAACTTTCCTTCGTTGCCGAGCAACCGCGTGTTTCCAGCCTCCTGGATCAGATTTCGGCAACACGAATCAGTATATCCTCCTTGAGTAAGCGGTATCGTGAAAAGCATCCTGCCATGATCCAGCTTCTTCAGACGCTACAAGAGGCTGAACTAGAGTTGGATTTGGCGGTGAAGAACTCCTCCGATAAAATCTACGCAGCTTATGTCGAGGCGAATAGTAACTTTGAGCTGGCAAGCAAGCGTCTCGATGAAAAAGAGCAGGAGTTGATCCAGTTGAGTAAGGTGGCGGTTGAATACAATTCGATTCTGCGAGATCTGGAGGTTCAACAGAGCTTCTTTCAGGCCTTGAACTCTCGGATGACTACGGAGAAGGCGATTGTTAACTTGAAAAACCCGAACGCTCGCATCGTGGATGAGGCATTCCCGCCGGCGGAGGACAATCCTTCCTCTCCTAATGTCGTCCTTAATTTGGCAGCCGGTTTTTTTGGTGGGGGCGCTGTTGGTGTCGGGTTGATCTTCGCGGTCGCCTTTTTTGACGACCGTGTAAAGAGTGCTTTCGACATTGAGGGGGCCATCGGCCTGCCGCTCCTTAGCGTGGTGCCTCGGATCAAGAAGCTGGATACGAATACGAAGGCTCAGGCGGTGGCCTCAAATGTTGATCGGCATGTTACGGAGACATTTCGTTCGATTAAATCCGCCCTGAAGCTCAATGATGAGAGTAAGAATGCGAAGATTATCCTAACGACCAGCACGATTCCGGGTGAGGGTAAGTCTTTTGTGAGTTCTAATCTTGCCTTAACGTTTTCAAACCATGGGGAAAAGACAGTGCTCATCGACGGTGACTTGCGCCTCCCTAATATAGCAAGGTCGCTCCAGCTAGAGAACGAATACGGTCTGTTGGATCATATTGAGAAGGGAGTGGGCTTGGATGAACTCATTATCAAGGATGTCTACCCTAATTTAGATGTTCTCCCTTCTGGCGGTAAGTCAAAAAATCCAACCAAGTTGCTCAATAGTTCGCAATTTGCTTCTATGTTCGCGGATCTCCGTGATCGTTATGACCGTATCGTTGTGGACTCTCCCCCTCTGGCTGCTGTCAGTGATGCACTTAATATGCTGTCGCTTGTGGACGGGGTGCTCTATGTGATCAAATTTAATAAGGTGAAGAGAAAGACCGCGGTTGTAAACGTTCGTCGTCTTTGGGAGTCGAACACGCCGGTCTTTGGCGCGATCCTTAACAACGTAACTGGAGCGTTCTCCAGTTACTATTACTCAAGCTATAACGACAATGCCTACCGTGACTATTACATCTATCATGATGACGAATCGGAGGAAGAGGTGGAGCCTGAGTTTGAGATGAAGTCTTAGAGTCAAACTGAGGGTAAAGAAGGTGCAGTGGAGCGGTGGAGGCTGTAGAGCTTAGGTTCTGCTACCAAATTGCGAAAGGTAAGTCTTCATTGAGACTGGTAGGCCTGCTGCCGAACGCCCTGAAGGGCGCACTCCAACGCTTAGAGCAACTGTGTCTCAAACAAGCTCATAATCTAAATTTTTGACGATAATGTT
>JBMYNR010000053.1:0-7105 GCA_049598495.1 Opitutales bacterium | reverse complement strand
TCCAGTTCGAGTGATGCGCTTTTTGGGGATTTAAGTGACTGCTCGGATACTTGGTAAGAGTAACTAGAACCCAAACTCCCAACTCGAACTAAAAACTAGCAACTCGAACTCTCAACTCGAACACCAGCTTTGCTGGTTAACTCGAGCTCTCAACACCTCCTAGTCTTTCGAGCTGGTAATCGCCAGAGAGAATACGCTGCCACCAATCTGTATTGTCCAGATACCACTGCACCGTTTTTCGGAAACCGGACTCGAAATCCTCTTTAGGCTCCCAGCCAAGCTCATCGCGGATCTTAGTCGGATCAATCGCATAGCGCATGTCATGGCCGGGCCGGTCAGTTACAAAAGTGATCAAACTTTCGTAACTGACAGAGTTCGAGAGCGAACCGCTCTGCGGTTGTTCGAGTTGTGAGTTTTTGAGATCTGTATCACTCGAACTAGCAACTTGTGACTCGAACTGTGCACCCTTCGGATGCAACTCGTCCATCAGCTGACAGAGCGTCCTGACGAGTTCGATGTTCTGACGCTCGTTATTACCTCCAATGTTATAGGTTTCTCCAACAGAACCTTTCGTCAACACCGTGTAGAGCGCCTCGGCATGATCGGTCACATAGAGCCAGTCGCGAATATTTTCGCCCTTGCCATACACCGGGATCGGTTCGCCGCGCAGGCATTTCAAGATAACGACGGGGATCAACTTTTCCGGGAACTGATAGGGTCCGTAGTTGTTGGAGCAATTTGTCACTAAGACAGGCAGCCCATAGGTATCCCCCCACGCGCGAGCGAGATGATCCGATGCCGCCTTGGACGCCGAATAGGGTGAGTGCGGGTCGTAAGGCGTGGTTTCGGAGAAGCCGGGCGCGTCCGCGTCTAAAGAGCCGTAAACTTCGTCGGTGGAAACATGAAGAAATCTAAAATTAGATTTCTTCATGTTGTTCGAGTTACTAGTTTTTCGTTCGAGCAACTCTGCACTCGAACTCTCAACTCGAACATCTGCCTCAGGCAAACTACGCCAGTAGTTTAAACTCGCCTGAAGCAGATTATACGTGCCGACGACATTGGTTTGAATAAACTCACCCGGGCCATCGATCGAGCGGTCGACATGGCTCTCCGCCGCAAGATGCATGACAGCATCCGGTTGGTATTTTTCGAAAACTTCGGCGAGCGCAGTGGCATCGCAGAGATCGACCTGCTCAAAGGCGTAGTTCGGATGCTCGGCGAGATCGGCCAGCGACTCGGCATTACCGGCATAGGTCAGCTTATCGAGATTGATGACTTCACAGTTTTTTTCTTCAATCAGCAGTCGGACAAGATTGGAGCCGATGAATCCGGCTCCGCCGGTGACTAGTATTTTCATAGTAAAAATCGAAGATTTTTGATTAAAGATTAGGGATGACTGATGGTAATTTCGGAGAGAAAGGGGTCATGCCGTACATGTCTATATTAACTCCGTCGATGCGGGTGAGCCTGCGGCTCAGTTGAGTGGTTCAGTTGTTGAGTGGGGACGGGAAACGGCTGAGTTAAGTGGCTGGGGCGATGCCGAGGGGTCAAACGGAGAACGCATAGCTGCGGGATGGCATTATTTCACGGCGTCGAGCTGGATGACGATCTCACCAGCGGGACTTCCCTTTCGATAGCTTTTGGCCTTGGTTTTTCTTTGTTCTCTTTTTTGTAGCGGCGACACCCTCTCGCTGGAGCGGATCGTCTCCAAGAGTGTCAATGGGATCGTTATGGAGCCTGATTGCAGAGATTCACTATGCAGATCGAGACCACCTTCGGCGATAAAGCTTGGTGATGGGTCCGAGATGGAATCGGCGAGGAACTCGCCCGCTTCTTCAGCGACATCCTGAAATACCGAATGCCGCATGATG
This sequence comes from Opitutales bacterium, assembly GCA_049598495.1. Taxonomy (GTDB): domain Bacteria; phylum Verrucomicrobiota; class Verrucomicrobiia; order Opitutales; family Coraliomargaritaceae; genus Thalassobacterium. The sequence continues at coordinate 5,234 of JBMYNR010000053.1, read as the reverse complement.
GATGGGGCGAAGAGGTCGGCCGAGGATTCGACCCCAGTCGCGAGGAGCCGGCGAAAGAACCGCATCGATTTGGGATGTTTCAGCGGACGGGTGATGCTTACTTTTAAACCAAAGGATCCATCAACTTTTTCTTTGAGAAGGGCACGCTCATAAAACGGCGCACGTATTAAAGAGCGCTTTCCTTTACTGAGAGTGAGATCTTTGAGGACGGCTCGGCGGGCGATTCCGTTACGCGGTAGAATGAGTTCAGCGAGAACCAGACATTCACCGGATAGATCGAGGGGGGCATTAAGCCGAATGGATTTTAATGTGAGTATCATTAGACGTAGATTGATTCAGAAAAAACTAAGTGCTTAAGCTCTCAATAGACTGCGGGCCCTCAAGCGTTCCAATTGTATCAATTTACAGCTCAGGGTTAGCAGGCCGACAAATGCCATCCAATAGGCGGGGCTATTGAAAATAAAGTCGAAGCATGCATGGCCGATGCTCGCAGCAAAGCCTGCCAGTATAAAGAGAACGGCAAATGGCGCCTGCTGGATATTCAGAATCAAGGAGATGAGCAGGGATCCGACCGCAAGCGTGATAAGCCCACTGCCGATGAGACCATATTCGGCAATGAACTGAAGGATATCGTTGTGGGCATAGCGATACATCTTACGCCCGATCCAGCCCTTTTTCTTGTGATAGCGTGCGTAGAAAATCTCCGGATAGTTCCTTTGATACATCGGGAAAATATAACGAAAGGAACCGGCACCCCAGCCCTGCCAGAGTCGAGGCTGGGCCATCTCCCAGGTTGCCCGACTGGAGATAGCTCGCGCGTCTTCATCGGCGGTTTCAATGGTTTCCCAGACATCTCCGAAGCGTTCTTCGATCCTCTCCAAGTCGATGTATTGCACATAGCCCACCACTCCCAAAGTTAATATAGCTGCGGGAATCAAGGTCATCCATAATGAGGAAACCGTTTCCAGCCCGCGGAGGACGAAGGCCAGAACTAAGGCGAGGTAAACCAGGCAGAGAATGGATGCGACAAGAATCCCACCCCGCGAGAGGGCCAATCCAATTGAGGTCGCCACCCCGGCAAAGAGAACAAAGCAAAGAAAATGCGGCCCACCCGAGCGAAAACGCTCACGTGTCTTGGCTGCGTGGTAAAAAAAGAGAAGGCCCGCAACCACTAGGATGAGATTCAAAAAAGCAACACCTTGGTTACGATAAAAGAAGCTACCCCAAAAATGCTGATTGCTGGACGGGAAGGTCCAGAGGACCGCATCAGCATCTGTCATGTATTGCAGGATCCCGACCAATGCCATCAATGCACCGCTGACAAGGAGCGACCAGAGAACAAGAAGAACCGCTTTGCGGCGTGTCAGGCCTGCCCAAACTCCCCAAGCGAGTGCAGTCGCTCCGGTAAAGCTTTCGAGAACACGCCAGGCATTCATGGGCTCAAACTCCGAGCGCACGGTCGTGGGCAACCAGATCGGCCAGGGTGCTTGAATGGCCTCGACCCACCAACCTCGCTCGTCACTGACAACTTCTGCTGCGGGATTGAGCGCACCGATCAGGAGATAGATAAGAAATGCGAGACTGAAGTAGAAGAAGGGCCAGAGAGCGAGTCGCTTGAGCGAAGCTAAAGAAAAGCTGAAAAAGGGAAATGCTGAAACGCTGACAGTAGACAGCGAGAGCAGACATGTGAGAAGGCCGCCGGCAAAGAGAACGTGGAGTGCCCAAGCTTGCACGCCTCCCAATCCCCAAGCGGTGAAAGCCAGGGTCAGACTCGCAGAAGCGGCAACCAGCCATTGGCGGGCGGGGATTGCGGAGCGATTGCTCCGCGATTTAAGTTCCGTGTTCACGTTTGAGTTGGATGGGGATCAATCGATTTTGCCACGACAGATCCCAGGCCTATGATGCCGCAACAGATCCGTCTTCGCTCGAAAAGCTACGCCGGGACATGGTGAGGCGGCTACATTCGTTAAAATGCGTCCGTGTATTTGCAATGAGCTCGAGTCCTTAGGATCGGATTGAAACCGTCTGCCCGACGACGTATCCTTCCGCTTCTTGCGGGCAGCAATCGTGAGCGCCTGCGCATTCCACTCGAGCTGTTGGCAGAAGGAAGGATGCTTATCCAACTCGCGAGGTATTTTAGGTTAGCATCGAACTGACCGTCCGCAGATTGAGCTTAAACGATCGTCCCACTTACTAATCTATAGGATCAGTAGGTGGGGCGGTAGAGGTTCCTAATCTTCTGTTGTCGGTAGTTGCTCGCCTCGGCGGCCTCCGATTCGAAGGTCAGATCTACCTGATTGATTTCTTTCCAGCGAACAGATGCTTTGTTCCAAGCCTCGGCAGCGATATCCGAAATGAGATGAAACTGAGCCTCGGAGAAATGGTCTTTCTCCCCGTAAAGCCGAAGCGTCACCCCGTTTCCGATCGCGTGAGTTTCCTGCCAAAGTTTGTCCTCCTCCTGGTGCGGAGTATCGGGGATAAAATATGACCGTTCAGATTCATTGACTTGAAGTTCGGCACGGCAGACCCCCATCTTCTTAAGGATGAATCGAAAGTCCGACCAAAGGTGATTTCCCGTATCGGCGCGCTCTGCTTCGACCACCAACCAGTCTTTCAGATAAAGCGCGTTGCGGGTATCCTGCCGCATACCGGAAGACTCTACCAGCGCACCTCGAATGCCGCTCGGTGTGATACGCTGGCTACGTAATGCAAAGAGAACGACCACGAAGGCAAAGCCTAAGAAGATCGGGAGATAACGACCTTGATTAGCAAAGGCCAGCAATCCACCGAGCAATGCAATCAACGAGACGACATAAAGCAGCATCACCGTCTTCTGACGGGAGAATCCCCGTTTCATAATTCGGTGGTGGATATGCCCCTGGTCGGGGCGAAAAATGGGCAGACCCGCGAGACCACGGCGCAGCATGGCGTAGACCACATCCGCAATCGGCAGAGCGAGGGCCAGCACTGGAGCGATCAGCGCTGCCAGAATAGTCCCCTTCTCGGAGTTAATCAGCGAGAGCGAGGCAATTGCATAGCCGATAAGATAGGCGCCCGAGTCGCCCATGTAAACCTTCGCCGGGGGGAAATTAAAAAACAGGAAGCCCAGAATCGCCCCGATCATTCCGAGCGATAAGATGAGAGAGATCGCCACCCCACTCTCGTAAGCCAGATACGCGAGAAGCGTCATCAACATCAAACCGATGCCACCGGCCAGACCGTCCAAGCCATCGATGAGATTAATTAGGTTCATGATCGAAACGATCCAGATGACCGTAATAGGTAACCCCAAAAGACCGAGATCAAGGACGGTATCTGTAAACGGAATCGAAAAATTCTCGATGGAAATACCGCACGCATGCGCAAGCATTGCGATGATGATCTGAGCGAGCAGCTTGACCTTGGCACCGAGTGGCTTGAAATCGTCGATCAAGCCTAAAAGGAATGAAGCCACCGCGCCCGCGAGGATAGCGTAGTGGATGAGTGACTTATTATCGAGGCGGTCCAGATAGAGGAAGCAAAGTAAGTAACTGATGCTAAACCCCAAAAGGATCCCAATCCCGCCAATCCGGGGAACCACCCCCGTATGTGTATGATGATGCTGCGGCTCAGAGGCACCCCCCTGCCCGATCCCTGCCCGCAGGAACAAAAGAATCGCTAGCCAAGACGTGAGGCATCCAAGAAGAAGGAAAAATAAAGCTGGAAATAGCACAGTTTTGAAACGCTGAAAGGTCGGGGGCTAGCCTTTTCGGACTCTTGATAGGATTGTTACGAATATCGACATAATTTCATCACACTCGTAATGGATAGGTCGAATTTTCTCGGATGCAACGCCGCAATCTTCTTCGAGATGTTCCAGCCAGAGCATACTCTCACAGCTTCTTGGAGTAAGACATCCAACTTTGAGCAAAACTCAGCGTCCGACCTTGCGCGAGACGCCTCCCTAGCATGTGCCGCAACTGATGTTCCGGAGCGCAGCAACTGGCGTCTCAAAACCTCAACAGCCGGCCTTCGAACTGGCAACTCTTCAAACAGTCGGATGATAGATGAGGAAAGCGCTTTCGTTCGCTTTCGCAGGTCTTTTGACAAACGCATATGGCTACTTCTTTAATTACCAGCCAGCAAGCTTTCAGAATTTCCCCATTTCAGCTTTTCATAAACACGCTTCCGCCCTTGGTCGTTCGGGAGATTTCCGAGACATTCGTGGACCGGCTATGCCGGTGATGACTGATGAATGATCGCTAATAGCGAATCTATGTATGCGTGAGCCGAAGCCCTAAAATTCTGACCCAGAGCTCTGAAACTTAAACGATGGTCTTTTGCTCCGAGTCTTCCTTCTGAAAAAATGTGGCGCCACCAAGAACCGCCATCATGACGGGGAGAAGCTTGCGCGTTCGCTGCTGCCAGGTGCGCAGTGTACTCAAGCGTATTTGAGCATGCTTCCGTAAGACCTCGTCCGGTTCCCCTTGAATGAGGGCATCGATATTTTGCAGACGTTGCTCTCCGGATTGCATGTGCGGCTCAAACTGGTCCATCACGAAACCACGGACGAGTTGTCGCATCGATAATTCGGGCTGGTAGTGATCCCGACGGCTGCCCGGGACATAGTGCAGCTTAACGGCCCCGAGCTGACGTAGCACTTTCAAACCTTGGCTCACCGAGCCTTTACTAATATGTAATCGCTCGACCAATTCGTCGAAGGCCAACGGCTTATCGGAACAGTATAATAGACCGTAGATTTCTCCAATGGAACGCGGGAGCCCAACCAGACTCGCGGCACACACAAAGACATCGATCATTGCGGTTTCCCAGGCAGTGAGCGCCGGCGACTTCGTAAGGGAGCTGGCCATAACTTGTTTTTTTTAAGAAGATCGAACGTTATCGAACCTCAGCAAAATGGCCTCTTGAATCAGTTTGTTCAAGTTTTTTTGAACAAAGCGAATTTCCGAACACGCCCCCCCACCCGACCGCGTCAAAACTTATTCAAACAGCCATAGCTTGCTAGATGCAGGGGGATGCTCGCCGTTTCGAGCAAAACGGAGGTGCTTGCCCGTCGACCTTGCTGGCGCAAGTTCGCTACCTTGTGTCCTGTGTCGTGATTGAAAGCTGTGTGAATACGAAAAATGACGGCCTAAAGGCCGAACTCCAACAAAGCTTCACGTATCTAAGCGTTGGAGCGCGCTGTTCGGCAAACGACAGCTTGCCCGTCGACCTTGCTGGCGCAAGTTCGCTAC
>JBMYNR010000052.1:0-7708 GCA_049598495.1 Opitutales bacterium | reverse complement strand
CGTGTTCCGATTCCTTCCACCTGCGCCACCCCCTCCGCCGAAGGCTACGGCGGACATGTCGCGCCCGGTCTTGTCGGTCGCTTCACTCCCTCGGAACAAGTCCCGGCGTATCGAAGAGTAGTCGGACTCCACCAACGTTGTGGAACTACGCCCGCACAAGCCGGATGTCGGGTTGAATTTTTAGCAGGCTGCATGCAGTCTTCCGCGATGAAGTTTCATTACGTTTACCGATTGGTCAGTATTCCAAATCCAGGTCGACACTACGTTGGACTTACGGATGACCTTGAAGCTCGTCTCAAGAGGCACAATGCAGGCTTTGTGGCGCACACATCAAAATACACACCTTGGCAGATAGAGTCTGCGCATGCGTTTCGCACAAGAGAAAAAGCAGTCGAATTTGAAGCGTATCTTAAGACGCACGTGGGCCGAGAATTCGCCCGTCGTCATTTATAATGACATTCAACTACTCGAAGGTCTTTCCGTCGAAGCCCCAGTTGCTGGGTTCGATATTCGAGAAGTTGAGGAAGATTCGGTCGGCGCGTATATCGACGATCAGACCGATCCGCTCGCTCAGTTCCTTGCTCAGTTTCGCGGGAGCGTCATCCGGCAAACGCAGGGCGCGCAGATCGACAAATGCAGTTGGGTCCTCGGTGCCGGCCATGGTCATCTTTGCGGTGGTCCAACTGGTCATGACAACACTCTCCGGCTTGTCCAGAAGCTCGGCGATGGCTTTGGAGAGTGTTTGCAGCGCGTTGTTTTTTTCTGTGTCGGAAAGAGAGAGGTTCGAAGTGACTTGAACGAGTGGCATGGCGTCATCCTTTAATTTCTTTTTTTAGGTATGTGACGATTGAAGGTATGGCTTCTGCCATGGAGTCGAGGCATGCTGCGTAGGCCGCAAAATTTTGCCCGAATGGATCGGGAATTTCCTGATCGGCACCGTCGCTCATAAATTCTCGGAAAAGATGCACTCGTGACGGCAGGTTCCGGTGGTAATGGTTGAGAATATCAATGTGTGATTGCGTCATCCCGAAGATGGCGAAGGCTTGATCGATGAGGCTTTGGGTGACTGGCTGGCTCTTGTGGTTAGAGAGGTCGAGCTGGATCTTTTTGAGGGCTTCAATGGAGTTAGTAGACGCAGGGTCACCATAGCCGGCAGCGACACCGGCCGAGACCACTTCCAGTTGATCGAGGGGGCTCCCTTCGGCGGCCAGAGCATGCTGCAACAAACGCTCTCCCATCGGGCTGCGGCAAATATTTCCCGTGCAGATTGTCAGAATGAGTTTTCGGTCGGCGGACATTTACCTGGCAGAGGAGTAACGGATTGTAACTGGGAGGCCTAATTGAATCTTGTTTGAAATGCCCGATTTGTAAAGTGCGTACGACAGGAGACAGGCAGTTATCGTGTGGCCATCGATGCGGCTACTTTTGTTAGCGATTTAGCTCACGGTGACCGATGTCGCGGCGTAGGTATTTCTCTTCAAAATCGATTTGATCACAGACAGAATAGGCCAGTTCAGCGGCTTCTTGGAGGCTGGCTGCCTGAGCACTCACCCCTAGAACCCGGCCACCCGAAGTTCGAATTGTGCCATCGGCATCGCGACTCGTGCCCGCGTGAACAACAGCACCTCCATTCGGCAAATTTTCCGGAAAAGTGATGACTTTTCCTTTGGCGTAGCTGCCGGGGTAGCCACCTGCTGCAAGGACGATCACGATGGCCGCACCATCGTGGAACTGGAGCTGCGTGGGTAGTGTCTCGCCTTTTGCAGCGGCGAGTAGAACGGGCACAAGATCATCCGCTACCATGGGCAGGAGAACCTGAGTTTCAGGATCTCCGAAGCGCACGTTGTATTCGAGCACCTTAACACCTTTATCTGTGAGCATCAGACCTGCATAGAGCGTGCCGCGGTAGTCGATGCCATCCGCCTTCAAGCCAGACAATGTTGGCTTGATGACCTGCTCCTCGATTTCGGTCTGCATTTCGGCGGTTACCTTACTAGTTGGTGTATAGGCACCCATGCCGCCGGTATTAAGGCCCGTGTCACCCTCGCCGGCACGTTTGTGATCCTGGCTTGGGGGGAGCGAGACAAAGTCCTGGCCCGATGCAATTACATGAATAGAAGCCTCTTCGCCGTAGAGAGTCTCCTCAATGACGATTTCCTTGCCGCTGCTGCCGAAGGCGTCGCCTTCCAACATGTCTTTGACGGCGGCGATGGCTTCTTCTTGAGTCTCAGCCATAATCACACCTTTGCCCGCCGCGAGGCCACTCGCCTTGATTACGATGGGAGCCGGGTGCTCCTCCAGGTAGGCGAGTGCGGCCTCGGTTTCGGTGAAGGTGCCGTATGCGGCTGTGGGAATGTTGTGCCGGGCGAAAAAATCTTTGCAGAAAGCCTTGCTCGATTCCAGTTGAGCCCCCGCTTGATTGGGTCCGTATGCGGGAATGCCGACCTGTTCGAGGGCGTCGACGAGCCCCAGGCTTAAAGGCACCTCGGGGCCCACGACCACGAGCCCGATCTTCTGATTCTGAGCGAGCTCGACAATTCCGTGGATATCCTCGACCGAAAGGTCAAAGCATTCGACATCGGAAGCCATTCCGCCGTTGCCGGGAGCAGCGATTACCTTGGAGGCCAGAGGGCTTTCGAGGCATTTCTGCACAAGGGCGTGTTCCCGTCCACCGGAACCGATAACAAGGATATTAAGCTTAGGTAATTCTGACATAATGTGCGCAGTTTCCAGAATCACCGATGCAGGTAAAGTTCATTTAGAGATAATACCGCTTTAAGCGGTATGAGCGGTATGAAAATGTGCAGTGTGGGGTTATTGAATGGGTCGGACGCGGTCTCCGAGCGCGCTGTTCGCCGAAGAACTGATTGGGCCATCCATGATAATAGGGTTGTCGGAATCCCAGGCGAACAATCGCCTCGGAGATGCGACCCTATCTTTTGAGTCAAGTTCTTTTCAAGAAAGAGGGTTGAACTTTTGTCGCAGAACGTGATTTTAGCGCGTTTCGCTCTTATGTCAGATCTCAATCACACACGTAATTTCTGCATTATCGCGCACGTCGACCACGGTAAGACGACTCTGTCGGATCGAATTCTCGAGATGACGCGGACAGTGGAATTACGCGAGATGAAGGACCAGTTGCTCGACTCGATGGATCTTGAGCGAGAGCGGGGCATCACGATTAAGAGTCATCCGGTGTCGATGGTCTATAAGGCAAAAGACGGCAATGATTACGCTTTCAATCTGATCGATACGCCCGGCCATGTCGATTTTTCCTACGAGGTTTCGCGAAGTTTGGCCGCCTGTGAGGGTGCCATGCTGTTGATTGATGCAGCGCAGGGAATCGAGGCGCAGACTGTGGCCAATGCCCACCTCGCTATCGAGCAGGGGCTGGAAATTATTCCTGTGATTAACAAGGTCGACCTACCCAGCGCGGACGTGCCGTCGATTATGGCGCAACTCGAAGACGTGCTCGCGATTCCCGCCGACGAGGCCGTCCAGACCAGTGGTAAGACTGGGATTGGGATTGAGGATTTGATGGAAGCCGCCGTGGCTCGTGTGCCGAAGCCACGCTGGGCTGAGGTGGACGGGCTTCGCGTACTGATTTTCGATTGTATCTACGATGCCTACAAGGGTGTGATCTGCTATGTCCGTGTCTTCTCCGGTGAGGTGAAGTCGAACGAGCAGATTATCACGATGAGCGACCAGCGTAAGATGCAGGTGAAGGAGGTGGGGAAGTTTTCGCCTGAGATGACCAAGCAGGACTCGCTCAAGGAGGGCGATGTCGGCTACATCGTAACGAATCTTCGTGATGTCGCCGACCTCAAGCTGGGTGATACCATCACGCACAGTGCGAACCCGACCGCAGAGATGCTTCCCGGCTACAAGGAGGTCAGCCCGATGGTCTTTAGTGGAATCTACCCGATTGATACCAGCGACTACAATAAGCTCAAAGCCAGCATGGGTAAGTTGCGGCTTAATGATGCGGCCTTCGTTTACCAGTCCGAAAACTCGGTTGCACTGGGCTTCGGCTTCCGTTGTGGCTTCCTTGGTCTGCTCCATATGGAGATTATTCAGGAGCGCATTCGCCGTGAGTATGACCTCGATGTAATCTCGACCTATCCGAGTGTGGTCTACCATGTGACAAAAACGGACGGTGAGCTGGTCGAGGTACACAATCCTGTGTATCTCCCCGACCCGGGCGAGATCGAGTTTATCGAGGAGCCGATGATTAACGCCTCGATTCACATACCGAGTGGTTCGATCGGTGATGTGCTGGCTTTGGTTTCCGAGAAACGCGGCCTGTGTGAACACACCGAGACAATTGACGGCGAGCGAGTGATGTTAGTCTGCCGGCTTCCGCTCAATGAGATACTGGTCGATTTTAATGACCGTTTAAAGAGTATCACCCACGGCTACGGGTCGATGGACTATGAGATGGCTGAATATGAGAAAGCAAAACTCTGCCGCCTCGATATTCGGGTGAACCAGGAACCGGTCGATGCCTTCTCTTCCATTGTGCACGTGGACAAGGCCGAGGGACGTGGCCGTGTACTCTGTAAGCGCCTCAAGGAGATTCTGCCGCGTCAGATGTTCAAGATCGCGATCCAGGCAGCCGTTGGGGCCAACGTGGTGGCGCGTGAGACGATCAGTGCCTATCGGAAGGATGTGACCGCGAAGTGCTACGGCGGTGATATTTCCCGTAAACGCAAGTTGCTCGAGAAGCAGAAAGAGGGTAAGAAGCGGATGAAGAATATCGGCAGCGTTTCCATCCCGCAGGATGCCTTCATTAAGATTCTGAAGACCTCCGACGGCGGCAGCTAGCTTCTAGAGGATTCGATCTGTCGCATCGATTCCTGGAATTTCATGAAAGTGTTGATCGTAGGTCAGTATGACCGCGTTGATCGATCGGGCACAGGCGGCGATATAAATATCCTGCCGCGGGAGAATTTTACCCTGACGATCGAGTTGCCGGGCTAGTTCGGCAGTTGTTTCCCAAACCTTTTGTGTGGATGGAATGTAGCGCATTAGTTTCCACGCTCGTTGATGTTTCTCGAGCACCTTACGGTCGCGGAGTCTGCGTGAAACTTCTGCGACCACTATGCCGCAGATGGCTATTAGACGGTTCGCCGAATATTCCCCGAGTGAGCGAAAAGGGTCTTCGCCCATTCTGGAGCGCTGGATATACCAAGAGCTTTCAACTAGAATCGGGCGCATGGACTTATGAATCGCTACTGTACTTTGCGGGGTCTTCAGCGGCGCGAAGAGTCATTGGATCCGATGCGGGATCGAACATGTTTGCGAGTTCATCGGGACTCATTTCCAGACCTTCATTAAGGACTTCGGTCAAGCGTGCACGTCGATCCATTTCCCGAAGGGCGTAATCAATTGCAGCGGTTTTAGTTTTAGAGCCTGTGCATTTGACGACCCGCTCCAAAAGTGCCTCATCTACATTTAGAGTGATTTTCATACATACCTGGCATGTATGAAATATGTATTTTGCAAGTGTATGGTGGTTTCGCAGCCTGATAGGGCCATCCTAAAGGCTATCCGATAAAGTCCTTTACCCGGTTGGTTACCCGCTCGCGGCCCATGACTTCGAGCATGGGCAAAAGGTCGGGGCCGCCGCCTTGGCCGCTGCTGGCGTAGCGTAGGGCAGGGAAGTAGGCGAAGACTTTTTGACCTTTGGATTCGGCATGTGCCTCGAGGGCGGACTTTAAGGTATCTGCTTGAAAAGGTTCGAGCGATTCGAGAATGGGAAGGATCTCGGCCAACAGTTCTTTCGGATCTGCCTTCTTCGCGATCTTGGCACCCGTCTTCTCGTCCATCGGAAAGCTATCCGTGAAGAAATAGCCGCACAGTTCAGCCAGAGTATCCAGCGAGCGGGCTTTGGGTTGGCAGAGCGTCAGAACCGCCTGGAGGTAATCTTCGTCAACATCCTCGCCGACGACGCCCTCCTCGTTGAGCAAGGGGCGGGCGAGAAAGGTAAAGCTCTCGATATTGAGCTCGCGCAGGTATTCGGCATTCAGAGCGGATAGCTTCTTTTCGTCGAATCGGGAATTGCCCTTGTTGATTCCAGGGAAGTCGAAGAGTTCGATGATCTCATCGATATCCATCTTCTCGCGTTCGTGCTTCGGATTCCAGCCGAGCAGGGCGATATAGTTGCGCACCGCTGCCGCGAGGAAGCCGCGCGACTCGTATTCCTCGATCAAAGCGCCTTTGTCGCGCTTGCTCATTTTACCCGAACCTTCCTCCTTCAAGATCAGTGGAATGTGAGCAAACTTTGGCGGCTCCACGCCAAAAGCTTTGAAGAGCTCAACGTGCTTGCTCGTGTTGGAGAGATGGTCCTCACCGCGGATGACGTGCGTGATGCCCATAGCGATATCGTCGACCACATTGACGAAGTGAAAAACGGGACTGCCATCTTTGCGCACCAGCACAAAGTCGCGCTCCTCGGCGCGCTCGACGCGGCCGCGCACGGCATCGTCGATGATAACGGGTGCTGTTTTAACCTTCTCGACTTCTGCTTTTAGGAAATCGTCGTAGGCTGTGTAGCGCTCACCTTCCAGCCGGAACCAGATGGCACCATCCTTTTCATAGGTACGGCCCGCATCTTTCAGTTTTTGAAGGTATTGATCGTAGATCGGCTGACGCTGGCTCTGAAAGTAGGGACCGTAGTTGCCGCCAACCTCGGGGCCTTCGTCCCAGTCCATTCCCATCCAGCGCATCCCATCGATGAGAACTCGGAGGGCTTCGTCGGTGTTCCGTTCCCTGTCCGTATCTTCGATGCGAAGCACAAATGTACCTCCTGTGTGGCGCGCGTAGAGCCAGTTGAACAGGGCGGTGCGGGCACTGCCGATGTGGAAGAAACCAGTTGGACTGGGTGCGAAACGGACGCGGACCTTGGACATGGTGTAAGCTAGTGAAATAAAAAGGGCCTAGAAAGTGTGCGTCTGTAGGAGCACGGTCAAGTGCTGTGTGTGTCGTCCTTGATACGGGGGTGCTTGAGTTGGGGGAGATTGTAGAGATCAGGCAGCCAGGTTGCCGGGTTACAATCAGAGAGGATGATTGAACTTCCGGCGCGAACACAGCTTTTTCAAATCGCTTCAGGCAGTCGAGGCTTGCCAACACTTTCGCAACCGCTTCTCTCTTCCAATTTTAAGGAGAAGTGCCAGAGTGGCCGAATGGGACTGACTCGAAATCAGTTGTGCCGGAAACGGTACCGGGGGTTCAAATCCCTCCTTCTCCGCCATTTTTCAAAGCAAACTACCCAGAGCAGTCGGAGCGATGGAGGAGAAGGAGATTGGCCCTGTTAATATGTAGCCGGCCTAGTCGCTCTACTCGGATTGGGTGAGACTTCGTGAAATGTCCCGGTTTCTAATAAGGATTTTTCCTTCATAGACCCAGCGGGAAGTCGACTTCTTGCCCCGCTTGATCGTGCGCAATACGAACGAAAGGATCCTCTGTTTGCCATCCGCCTCGATGGGGCAATGAAAGATCTTATCCGGCCAGATATCAGGGTCGGGCAGCTCCTTGGTCGCGCTGTTAAGCTGGCTCAGATTCGGTATGAATTTGTTTTCGCTGGGCGAGGCGCTTGCCGAAGTTTTTTTTGATGATGCTGTTTTTGAAGGGTTTTTCATGCGGCTTCCTTAGCCCGGACATCTCACGAGTTCAGAAGCGTGGCTGGCAAGGCGCGGGCCGCGTTCTG
>JBMYNR010000051.1:0-7989 GCA_049598495.1 Opitutales bacterium | reverse complement strand
ACGCGCCACTTCTGAGTAAACTCAGCCAGTGACAGGCCCTCTTTCTGCGATTCGCGAATCGTCTTGTCATCGACGTCGGTAATATTCCGCACGTGACAGGTCTCGGTTCCGAGGAACTCGACCGTCCTGCGAAAAACGTCCTGAAGGACAAACGTCCGCAAATTCCCGATATGCGCCGGCCCGTAGACCGTAGGTCCGCAGCAGTAAAAACGCAGAGTTTCTTCGTCGCTCGCACGGACGACTTCATCCTTTCGCGAAAGTGTGTTATGTAGAGTTAGTTCCACCGCTAATTACTCTGAGGATTCGCCTACTCGGGCACGAGCCATTCAGGAAACGGATCCTTGAATGTGCTCCAGAAGATCTCCCCGGCCCCCATTTCATCTTCGTTTAAAAGACAGCGATCGAGGGACTCAGTGAGAAAACCCTCATCCATCTGATCCGCGTGGCCGATAATGACCAGTTCCTGACGACGGTCTCCGTAAGGTTCTTTCCAGTTCGAGAGGACTCGTTCGATTTCATCTTCATCTTGAGGCCAATACTCGCGCGGCACGGCGGCAAACCACTCGCCCGCGAGCGAGACATCCGACTGCGCGCCCGCTCTCGACCAGAGCCCGACATACGCCATACGGGTCGCAAGCCAGAAGAAGCCCTTCGAACGGATCACGCCCGGCCAGTCTTGCTTCATCCATTTCCATAGCCGTTCCGGATGAAAGGGGTGCCGTGACCGGTAAACAAACTGATCAATCCCATATTCTTCCGTTTCCGGCACGGGTTCATTTTGAATCAATTTAAGCCAGTCCGGCATTTGCTCGGCAGACTGAATATCAAAACGTCCCGTATTAAGAATAGCGCCCGGATCAATCTTACCATAGCTGCACTCCACAAGCTCCGCACGGGGGTTCAGCGCACGAATGCCGGAAATGATCTGCGCCTTCGTCTCTTCTCCGACAATGTCGATTTTATTGAGCAAGATGACGTCTGCAAAATCGATCTGATCTACGAGCAGATCGACGATCGTGCGCTCGTCCTCATCACCCACCTCTTGGCCACGATCTTTGAGCGTTTCCGGCGTCCCGAAATCGCGTTCGAAATTAGCCGCGTCGACTACCGTCACCATAGTGTCCAAGTGCGAAATGTCCTCCAAGCTGAAGCCCGCCTCGTTCCGGAAGAAGAAAGTCTCCGCCACCGGCATCGGTTCCGAGACACCCGTCGACTCGATCAACAGATAATCGAAACGCCCCTCGAACGCGAGCCGACGCACCTCTTCAAGCAGATCGTCACGCAGGGTGCAGCAGATGCAGCCATTACTCATTTCGACGAGCTTCTCCTCCTTGCGGCTTAGCTCCGCCCCACCCTCGGCGACAAGCTGGGCGTCAATATTAACCTCGCTCATATCATTAACGATAACCGCGACTTTAAGCCCTTCGCGATTGTTTAGAATGTGGTTGAGAATCGTGGTTTTTCCGGCTCCGAGGAAACCAGAAAGAACCGTTACGGGAAGCTTGCGTTTGGTCGTTTGCATATCGATTGGCAATTTAGTGGATGAGGGAAATAGAGAGTGCACCGATCCAGGCAATACACAGGGAGAACAGCGCGGCATAGGCAGCCTGCCGACCCATCATTTTGAGAGCAAAGCTCGGGCGTATTTCTTTGGCAACGGTCATCGCGGTCACCAGGCATGGGAGCAAGACACCGGCTAAGTAGACAGCCGTAAGCACTTGAACGGAAGAATCCAGCGGCACTTTCAGAGCCCCCCAGTCACCGTCTAACAGACTGATCGCGAGTCCATCCTTCCGGACCGAGCCGAGCACCACGGCGAATGCCGCCTCGGGCGGCAGGTTGAAAGCGGCCATCAATGGAGCCAGTAGGCTGATCAACCATTGCAGTAATCCAGACCATTTCAACAGCCCCGCAACCGCGCAGATAGCCACGAAGATAGGAAAGGCGACAAAGGTAAAATCCCGAAGAGTCTGAAGCGTCTCACTCAAAACCGTTTTCCAGTTCGGCCAGCACAGTTTACCTGAGGGTGGCAGTTGCATCTTTATTTGTGCTTCCCTCGCGCCTGCTGGCGCTGTCAGCCTCAGGTAGATCAAGGTAGTGACAGCCAGCACGGTCAGATAGACAGGACCGAGCCAAAGGTAACCGGAGGCTGCAAAAACGGCCAAAGTTGCCGGCAGTTGATACGAGCATGCCGAACCGAAAGAAATAGCCGAAACACAGGTGCATCTGGTGCAAGTCGACGAGGGGCGTGTCGCCACGACAGCGGGCACATTGCAACCAAAGCCCATGACGACACGAACAAGTTCGCGCCCGCCAAGCCCGAACGGCTTGAGCCAAGGGTGAAGTCCGAACGACAGGCGCTCAATCACACCCGTGGTTTTATAGATCTCGATTAGAACCGTGAAAATAATGATCGTTGGCAGCGCGTAGAGGAGAAGGAAGGGCAGCATCGCGAATACCCCGTAATCGCCCGCAAGGGTGGCAGCCAGCGGTGCCGGAAGTGTATTCAGCCATTCGATTAGAGGTGCCAGGAATGCACCGATCATATCATAGAATCTGTCCGCGAGAGCGTTTGCCTGCGTGACTGCGAAGCACGCCGGCCCAAAGAGCAAAAGTAGACTCAAAGGTGGGAAACTCAGGACCCGCTCGGTCAAACTGCTTGTCGATAGCAATTCGGGTGTCGCTGTCTTGAGGTCAGAATTCATGACTCTGCCTCGATCGCTTCCGCCTCGGATTCAACCACACATTCGCAATTTGTGCAGCATTCCAAATCATCGATTAGGAACCCACGGCGGCGGTCATTCTCCAAGTCGGGTTCCGGATAACCAAGCCGTTCGGCGGCGGCTTTAGCAATGACGCCAAACCGGGCGCGGAACTTATAGATAAAACAGAACTTGGATCTCCGCTGAACCAGTGACGGGCCGCTGTAGAACAATCCCGGATGGATGGTCGACTCGTCCTCTACCGTGAACTGTGGATTCGAGCCGTCCCATTCAAAAAGCTCTTTGATGGGAGTCAGCGCCGAATGAAATCCAGTAGCGGCAATGGGGCGATGCTGTGAATCGATCAGTTCGCCATCCGCAGTTTCGATGACGTAGCGTCCGGACAATTGACTGACCGAGACGACCTCTGAATTCCCTTTGAGAATGAGTCTTTCCGGATATTTGCGAAGGGCATGCAATAGACGTCCGCGCGTGTATGGGCTAAGCACCTCGCTCGGATCAGGGTGATCCGCCTCCCATGGTTCGCCCCTTGATAAAACGATCACTCGCTTTCCGAGCTCGACCAAATTGAAAGCCGCGTCGATCCCGCTCTCATAGCCCCCTATGATTACAGCATCGTGACCTTGATAGTCCTCCCAGTCTCTGAACACACTCGAGTGGGCGCAGTGCTCAGCTCCTTCAAAAGAGCCCGACTTCGGAAGCGAGAATTCACCTCCCGCCCAGATGACGAGCTTCGATTGATAGGTCGTCTTGTCGGTCTCAATGGAATAGCCGTCCAACCCCGGGATGACCTCTAGGATTCGTTCCTGTTCCAGAACGTTCAGATCGAAATGGCGAACCAAGGCGTAGAGGTAATCCGCATAGTCGTCTCCGCTTAAGTGTTCCTTCTGGAAAAAGTCCGCCGGGCTCGTGTCCGGTGTCGCCGCATTCAAATCCGTTTGAAAGAAAGGATTTCCATGAAACGAAGGAGTGATCAGACGCATCTGCTCCGGCCAACGACGGAATGACGCGCCGATCTTATGGGCCTCGATCACGAGCACCCGTTCGATGCCGGCCCGCTGTAGAGCAAGACCGCAGCCAACACCCGCCGGCCCCGCACCTACAATGATCACTTCATACTCCATCCCACACAAATGAAAGTCGCTTTCGTTTAGTCAAGGGCGGAAGCCAGGAAGATGGGAATTAGAAGCGTATCACTGAGCTCGTCGCGCTTGATGCTTACTTTTGGTTCATCGTCAAAGTGAGGGGAAAGGAGGTGCAGTGAAGCGGTGAAGGCTGTAGGGGTTAACTCCTGATACAAAATTGCGATAGGGATGTCTCCATTGATCCGGGTCGGCTTGCTGCCGGACGCCCTGAAGGGCGCACTCCAAGGCTTAGAGCGCATGGAGCTTTGTTGGAGTTCGGCCTTTAGGCCGTCTGATTCCCTATTTACGAAGCTTTTAATCGCTACACACGGCACAACGTAGCGAACTTGCGCCAGCAAGGTCGATGGACGGACGTCTTCGCCGATTCAAAACCCTTCATACGTCGACGCGACTGGCATCGCATCGCTACATCCGGCACGACGTAGCGAACTTGCGCTAGTAAGATCGACGGGCAAGCGCTTCCGTCTGTTCGGAATGCCAGACAGGCCGACGCGATTCTTATCAGAGTTCGAACTCTTCCCCAGACTTTGACGATGAACCTTACTTTTTATCATTTGCACGGCTCCCGCCGAACGTACTTCTTTAAATCTACGATGCAGTTCACGAATCCTCCACGCTTTGAGCACCGCGGCTTGATGCTCGACATCAGTCGCAACCGGGTGCCAAGCATGGATTGCCTGCGGGACTTAATCGATGCGCTCGCAAAGTTGAATTACAACCAACTGCAGCTCTACACGGAGCATACATTCGCTTACGAACAACACGAAGCAGTTTGGCACGCAGCCTCCCCGATGACAGCGAAGGAAATCCGCGAGATCGACGCCTATTGTGCCGACCGCGGGATCGAACTGGTTCCGAATCAAAATTCGTTCGGCCATATGGAGCGCTGGTTGTGCCACGATGACTACCGACCACTGGCCGAGTCGCCCGATGGCTTCGAACACCCGATAGCAGGCTGGCGGGCCTCCGGCAGCACCCTGTATCCCGATTCAAAGAGCGCCGACTTTATCGACAGCCTCTACCGGGAGCTCCTCCCCAATTTTCGCTCAAGCCAATTACATATCGGGGGCGACGAGCCCTGGGAACTGGGCAAAGGACGGAGCCGTGAGCGGGTCGAGCGGGAAGGTAAGCACCGTGTCTATCTCGACTTCATCAAGGAGCTCTGCGAGCGCTGTAAAAAGCACGGCCGTGTGCCCCAAATCTGGGCCGACATCGTGATGGAACGGCCGGATCTCGTCGGAGAGCTCCCCGCAGAGGTCATCCCGGTCATCTGGGGCTACGAGGCGGACTCCCCCTTCTCTGAGCAATGCGCGATCGCACGAGATGCCGGCTTTGGCGGGCGATTTTACGTGGCACCGGGTGCGGGTAACTGGAACTCATTCTCCGGCAGACTGGACATCGCCCGAACCAACATCGAACTCGCTGCCGAGCAAGGTCAGGCCCATGGGGCAAGCGGCTTGCTTCTCACAGCCTGGGGTGACAACGGCCACCATCAACCCTGGCCCACCCTCTATCCGGCACTCATCCTCGCGGCAGCGGCCGCGCACAATACAGCGATTTCAGACACGGCGCTCGCCGCCACGATCGACGAGGTCTTCTACCCGCAGCAGCCACGCGGACACGGCGAGCGACTCTGCAAGCTGGGCCAGATCGATTCCATGCTCCCGCAACCGGGGCCCCCGAATAGCTTTCTACACAGTGTCTTCTTCGCAAACGAGAAACAACTCGTGGCGCTCAAGGCCTTAACAAATGAATCGGCATTGGAGGCCTGCCTCGAAGCGCTTGACGGACTTACCGGTGAGCCAATCGATCCGGAGATCCGGCTCGGAATCGAACTCAACCGATTCGCACTAGAACGCTGCCTCGGCCTCGCGCATTCAAAGACCCGAAAGGAACTCGCCGATATCTTTGCCAGCAAGTGGCGACGGCGCAGCCGCGAAGGTGGACTCACGGAGAGCCGCGCCAAGATGCTCTGAAATATCCGAACAATGCCGATTGCAAGAGTTCGGTAAACCAGCTAGCCTGCAGGCCTTATGTCTTTCAGATACATCATGATTCCCCTCCTCCTATGGAGCAGCTATACAGCGGCCCAGAACCGGGAGATTCTTGGAGAGTATAAGATCGGGATCATCGGGCGGGATCAGGAAGACACGATTTACCAAGCCGCCCATGAGGGCGCCAAAGCTGCCGCACTTCAATTGAGTGAGAAACACTCGATCGATGTCGAGTTACTCGTCTCCACCCCAGACAAAACCCAGGGCGGCGAACAAACCACCTCTCTGGCGGAGCTATTCATCAAAGATGCGGACGGCTTCATCATCAGCCCGCAGAACAGCGAATCGGTCCGCAACTCCGTCGAATTCGCCCTTCAACAGGGACAGGAGGTCGTCTACTTCGAGCGCCGCCTGCCCGAACTCGAACCGCTCGCCGCCATGCTGGCCGATGAAGTCGAGGCCGGACGACTGGCCGCGCGTGAAATCCTAAAAAAACTCCCGACCAAGGCGCGGGTGGCCATTCTCACCAGTAACGAACCGGGGCCCGAACTGGAGCAACGCCTCGAGGGCGTCCGCGAGGTGCTCGGCTTTCGACGTATTCAGACCGTGGTGCCAACGGCGCCTGACTACCGCTCAGCCATCGAGGCGATCCAACAAGCGGAGGAGGACGACCGCAACGACATGATCCAAGGCTGGATCTTTCTCGAGGACTGGCCACTACTCGGGATGCCTGCCCTACCTTGGAAGCCAAATCGAATGCCCGTCGTGGCCATCCAATCCTCGCCGTCTGCCTTTATCTATGTCGACCAGGGTTACCTCAATGCCCTCGTCGTGCACCCGTATTATGAATGGGGATACAGCAGTGTGGAAGCTATGGTCAATAAGCTGCACAATGGTGAAGCGCCCGAGGAAATGCTCATCCGCACTGAGCCACGCGTTGTGGACTGGCGCAATGCGGATGCCTATCGGGAAGACTGGAAACGCTGGCTGCGCTAGCTGAACGTCTAGGGCTTGAGCAGCACCTTGCCCAATCGGGGCCGGTCATTGAGGGCCATCGCCTCTTTGTATTCGCTCAAGGGATAGGTCTTCTCAATCGGCAAATGGAGCTGTCCGTCCGCCATCATACTATGGACTGCTTGCATCAATTCCCGGACAGCTTCGGCACCAATCTTACGAGCATATTGATCCCACCAGAAACCGACGAGACGAACATCATTAAAAATCAGGAATCGAGTGGGAAACCGGACCTTGTCACCCAGCATTCCGCCGAAGGTGACCTGAGTCCCTCCCTGCCCCAAGGCTTTGATCTGATCAATCGCACTTTGCCCACCAATTGAATTCAAAGCCAGACGGACCGGAGCACCGCCGGTGATTTCCGATATCCTCTCCGTCCATTCGCTGCCTTCCACAACGACATGGTCCGCGCCCATCTTAAGCAGTGGCTCCATCAACTCCTCTCGCCGCACCTGGGAGATCGTCTTTAGGCCAAAGACCTTGGCCATTTGAATCACGGAAAGACCGACTGAGGAGTTTCCCGCGTTCTGGACAATCCACTCACCCGGTTCCAGATCCACGATCTTCTTCAACAGGCAGTAAGCCGTCGGTGGATTGATGAAAGAGATGGCTGCCTGTTCGACCGGCACCTCGTTCGGCACAAGCAGAAGTTGATCCGCCTCGATGCAGGCGGAGGCTTGCCAAGCGCCCGCCTCTCCCGGGAAGCGCACCCGGGTGCCCAGAGCCACCCCCGAGACAGCAGACCCCAAGGCATCCACCACGCCCACGCCCTCACGCCCAGCGACAGCCGGTAGCTGTCTCAAATGACCGTAGCTCCCGCCAATCATCCCATAATCGGAAGGATTGATGGCAGCGAGCTCGAGCCGAACACGCACCTCACCGGGCCCTGGCTCGGGCTTTTCAACCGACTCCAGGTTTAAGACCTCGAGTGGTTTACCAAACGAATGGTGGCGGATGGCGACTTGCTGCATAATTGATCTGTAGAAAAGCGGCGACTTGAAATAGACTCAAGCCAATGGCGCAGCATTTTTTGGGGATTGGTATAATACCGCCTGCCAAAAGGGCGTGTCGGACTTAGGAAGTCCTCCCCGCAGTTGAGTGTTTGCTAGTTGT
>JBMYNR010000050.1:0-8495 GCA_049598495.1 Opitutales bacterium | reverse complement strand
GCTGCACAATCGTCCGCGACGAAGTGATTAATCCCGACAAGTCGGGACTCTACCGCTGAGACTGAAAAAGAGCTCGAACTTTCGAAGGTGATTTCCAGGACTTGAGTTGCTTCTCGCGGATCATGGCTTCGGAGCGCGTGGCATATTCCTCGGACCCTACGATGACCCACGGACCGTTCTTGTGAGTGTATTTGCCCAAATGCTCCTTACCCCTAGGAGAATTATGCTGCTTCAGCCGGCGCTCTAGATCATCAGTATGTCCGATATAGAGCCGGCCATTCGGGTTTTCTAATACGTAAGCGTAGAACATAACATAAATAAGGCCCTCCGATAAATCAAAGGGCCTTAAATGGCTGCTCAGGCTGGGATCGAACCAGCGACCAAGTGATTAACAGTCACCTGCTCTACCGCTGAGCTACTGAGCATAAAAAAAGAACTGTGAGCCAAGCGATTAATCCCGACTGGGTCGGGACTCTACCGCTGAGCTACTGAGCAGTGTGAAAGGCGGTATAAAGGGTTTGTCCCCTTGGCTTGTCAAGGGTTTCGTCCGAAAAAATCCCCTCTTTTACCCCTCCTGTTTGAGAGGCTTCAGACTTGGGAAAAGGATGGTGTCCCGAATACTATCGGCCCCCGTCAATAGAATGATCAGACGATCGATTCCGAGCCCCATACCGCCCGCAGGAGGCATTCCGTGCTCGAGCGCCGTGAGGAAGTCGCTGTCCATATCCTGAACTTCTTCACCGACCTGTTCCTCGAACATTCTCCGTTGGATGATAGGGTCATTCTGCTCGGAGTAGGCCGGCGCTATTTCCTGCCCGTTAATGCAGAGCTCAAAGACATCGATTGTCGTCGCGTCGTCCTGGGTGATTTTAGCAAGTGGGCAGAGCTCCTTGGGTATATGGGTGACGAAGGTCGGCTGAATCAGAGACGGCTCAATCAGCTTTTCAAAGACGTTGTTGGTAATCTCGTAGTCTTCCAACTCCCCGTCGATCTCAATATTGAGCGCGCGGGCCTTCTCGAGCTTGGTTGCCCGGTCGTGGTTGAACCAATCCGATTCGCCGGTGGCTTCGACAATTAGGTCCTTGTATTTTACCTCGCTCCATTCGCCCCCCAAGTTAATCGTCGTGCCATCGGGCCGCGGTATCTCCAGTGAACCGATCACCGTCTGGGCCACATGCTGAATCAAGCCCTGCGTGAGCTCCATCATGCCACGGAAGTCCGTGTAGGCCTGATAAAGCTCGAGCATCGTGAACTCCGGGTTGTGACGCCGGGAGAGCCCCTCGTTCCGAAAGACGCGCCCGATCTCGAAGACACGGTCCTCGCCCGCGACGAGCATACGTTTGAGATAAAGCTCAAGCGCGATACGCATGTAGAATTCGCAGTCCAGCGCGTTGGAGTGCGTGATAAATGGACGGGCGGCAGCGCCACCTGCTACTGATTGCAGCATGGGGGTTTCGACTTCAGTAAAATCACGCTCCCAAAGATACTTGCGCATCTCCTGAATAATCTGCGCGCGCTGCTTGAAGCGGCCGCGGGACTCCTGGTTCATGATCAGGTCAAGGTAGCGCTGGCGATAGATCTTGTCGTCGTCCTTCAATCCAGACCACTTCTCAGGAAGCGGACGAAGGGACTTCGAGACGAGAGTGTAACTGTACGCTCGAACGGTAATCTCCCCCGTCTTGGTTTTGAAGAGGCGACCGGTCACGCCAATAATATCCCCCAAATCCAGCTTCTTGAAATAGGTGTTATACTCCCCCTCTGGCAATTCATCGCGAGTGACGTAGGCTTGGATCTGGCCGTCACGATCCTGGATCTTAATGAAGCTTGCTTTGCCCATGACACGGAAGACGACAATTCGCCCAGCCACGGAAACCAGGGGCTGCTCTTCATCAGCTACACCCTCTTTGTAGAGTTGAATCGCCTCCTCGGACGTATGGCTCTGCTCGCAATTGGTCGCAAAGGGGTTGCGATCCTCCTCACAGAGGTTCTCAAGCTTCTGCAGGCGAACTGCATAGAGATCGTGTGTATTATCTAAGCTGGCGTTCTGGTCTGTCATATTGAAAGTTGGCGACTCTGTCTGCGCGCTTGCAAATGGCAAATGCAAATTCTTTCCTCCAGTTCTCTGCAATTTGATATGACTGTCATTGAATACACCGCCCTCGGCATCAGCTTGCTAATTTTCCTAATTGGCCTCGCCGGATCCTTCCTGCCCATTGTTCCGGGCAGTTTGATCGTCTGGATCGGCGTAATTGTACACAAACTCTGGATAGCCGACGGCTCCGTCACATGGTTGGTCGTCGTGATTACCGGTGTTCTAATGGGGATCGGACAGTTGGCCGACTTCTACATGGGCATCTGGGGAGCCCGAAAATTTGGCGCTTCGTGGAAAGGCGCGGTCGGTGCTTTGATCGGTGCTTTGATCGGTTTTTTCATTCCGCCACCCATCTTCTGGCTCATTGTGGGCCCGATTGTCGGGGCAATCGTAGGCGAACTTGTAGCAGGTCGCAGCTTCGGCGCAGGTAGTAAAGCCGGCATCGGCACCGTTGTCGGAGGCATTCTCGCCTTCGCACTGAAGTTTGGAATCAGCCTCAGTGTGATCTTTTTGTTTTTTCTCGATCTGTTCCTGATCTAGAGCAACTGGGCTATTGAGCCTTCTTTGTCGTTGAATTCTGCACTGGCGGGTTTCTCAGGCGACGAGCCGCCTGTTTCCAGCGTGCCGCCAGCAGCGGTTCGTTCATGGACTCCGCAACGGGGACTCCGCTCTCGTAGAGTGATATTTTTAGGTGACGATCCAAATTCCGTTCGGACAGTAGATTCTGAAAAATCTTTAGGGCTAGCTCACTCTCGCCATGCTTGTGCAGAAAGCTCGCGATTTTCCGTGCGAGCACATACTCATCCACTGAGAAGACTGTCATATAACGAATGATTCGCAGCACTTCGACAGACGCACACTCATCTCCAGCCGCCTCGTAGAGTTGCGCTAGAGAGTAAGCCAAGGCAAGCGACGGCTGATTTACAAAGCGCGCTCGCGCAAAGGCGATAGCGACCTCTCTCCCCTCTTCGACCAGCAAACGGTTGACCTCTCGTATACTCGAGTAAGACGCGAACGGATGCTCCCCAGGATTCTCCAACTGCGCCTCAAGGCTAACTTTGAAAGGACGAAAGAGTGGGTCCCCGATAGCGACAGCTTGCCAACTCAAGACGGGCGTGCTCATCATAACGGCATCACCAAACCTGCCACCCGACAAGAGATGCGCGAGCATGGTCTGAGGCCGGTGGGTATACTCAAGGAAAGGTTCGTAAACGTTTCCCATCGTCGCGCAGTAACCCTGAGCCACAAAGGCGCCCAACCATTTCTTAGGGTCTCGAACCGATGTCGCCGAGAAACTGTGAAGATGAAATCCGATCGCCCCCGGGGGCACGGGCCAGCGCGGTGCGCGCCACTGCGCATAGGCACTATGGTGATACCAGCCCATATAGATCGCCGGGGCATCGAGTCGATCGCGGTGGTCAATTCTACGCTTCGCGGTATTGTAGTCGGTATCGAAGTGGGCCGCCTCCGCCAACTCACCGGCCGCACGTATCCAATCATCACCGGTTTTATGCGGTCCTCCCAAGTCGATGTAAGCACGCCCCATTAGTCCCGTGCGCTCGGCTTCTATGCTACGATCTATCAGATGAATGACACTTACCTTCGTCGGCCCATCCAGACGACTGACCTTCAGCAGACGATTCGAGTGAATCGAAGATATCTCCGCTTTCTGAAAGTAGGGATTCGGCACAAAAGCGGTCATCGAGGTATCGGAAGCTGCCAGCAGAAGGGCTATCTCGCCATCAACGGAGCCATGATTGACCCAGAACTGAGCCGGAAGATTCGACGAGTTCTCTTCGATCAACTCGGGGTCATTTGCTATCCGCAGAGGAATACCTCGAATTAAGACCAGGTATGGAATCTGGTGAACGCAGACAGACAATCGATCCCGCCCATAGCGATCCTGAAACTTGCTTTTCACACCCTTGATTCTTTCCTTCTCCAAGAGCGCATTGAGCAAGGGGTTGGCGATCGTCTCCGCGTATTGCTTCACCGTGATTGTCTCTTCAGTCGATACACTCAAGCGGATAATGTTCTTCTCAGGAATACCACGCGTGGATGCGTAATAACGACCAATCGCGAGCGACTCCGGATCGTTCTCATTAACCACAATCACCACATCTTGGGCGACCGTCTCCACACTCTCGGCGAAACAGGGAGTCGCCCATAGAATTAAGGAGATAAAAAGGATATCCCGTAATTTCTTAGAATACATGAATCAATGGATATTCTGGAGACGCTTACCGTAGGTGACAATCCCATCAAAGAGACTTTGAGCAAGTGTTTGGCGAAAGGCAGCGCTGCGCGTCTTTCGTGCTGTCGATGGATTCGAGATAAAGCCGAGCTCGACAAGCACACCCGGGCAATTGAGATGCTTTAAGACAAGGAATCGTGCACGTTTCAATCCACGGTCGGGACCACCCGCTCTTTTTACGAGTGCGCGCTGGATATGATAACCTGCCAACGCATTCCACGGGTCGAATGCATTTCCCAGGTAACGAAGATGGTCGCTCCGACCTGGATTTGAAAGATTTGATGAGGCTTGATGCTGCGGCGTCAGTATGAAGGTCTCAAAGCCCTCTGCTGCAGTTCGCTTGGCAGCATTGAAGTGGATACTCACGAAAAGATCCCCGTTCTCTTGCCGCGCGATTTGAGGTCGTTGCTCCAGGGGAATATAAACATCGCTGTTACGGGTCATCACCACCTCAAAACCGGCACGCTCCAAGATGGATTTCAGCCGGCGGGCCACATCCAGCGCGAGAGTCTTTTCGTAGAGACCGTAATCATCATTCATCGCACCTGAGTCGCGCCCCCCGTGCCCAGCATCGATCACGATGCGTCTGAACTCTGGCTTGTCGTGAAAAATCTGCGGTGTGAGTATCGGCTGAATGACATGCTGCTTATCTGCCTTCGCGAGATAGAGGCGACCGTCCGATTCAACCGTAGGAAAGCCCAAATAAACGGGAACACGATCCAGATAGAGAACCCATTCTCCCTCCTTAAAGTCAATATTGGTCCATTTACCGCGCAGACGGAAGGTCTTCTGATCCTTCAACCAGTAGGCCTTCATCCCAAGAGTCCCCCCAAGCGTCGCTAGATCTACATAAGACCTGCCTTCGTATTGAAACTCATATTGCTGTCCGAGCGAGAGAGCTGGACACTGCAGCACAAGCAAAAGTAACAGGCAGCGGATCTGGCCCGCGAATCGGATACAATTTGCCTTCTGGGCTCCGAGCCGCATGACCTATGAACTAGGACTCTGCCTGCTCCTCTTCGTGCTCAATCTCATCCTCCTCATGATCATCCAACTGGTGATCCGGGGCATTGAATTTCAGAAAACGCTTTCCTTTCGGAAGTGGTGACAGTATCTGCGTCACCTGACGACCCACCAGCCTTGGTTCTGAGTCAGGCGCTGCCACCCCCTTAAGCTCCTCAGCGGCCAGTTTCACGCGCTCAAAACCGAGTTGACGGTGTTCATTTTCACGGCCACGGAACTGGAGTGTCAGCTTCACCTTATTGCCATGGTCAAGAAACCCCTCGGCTCGGCGCAACTTCGTCTCAAAGTCGTGCTGATCAATGGAGACACGAAACTTCACCTCTTTCAGCTTAGTGCTCGACTGCTTGGTGTCCTTTTGCTTCTTGCTCTCCTCGTAGAGGAACTTGCCGAAATCAAGAATTCGGCACACCGGTGGTTTTGCTGATGGCGAGACCTCAATCAAATCAAGCCCCACCTTTTTAGCGAGTTCGAGTGCCTTGCGTGGCGGCATAACTCCCAGATTGGTGCCTTCCGGGCCGATCACCCGCACCTCGGAGGCACGAATACGATCATTTCTTCTTAGACCTTTTGGGCCACGGTTACGGTTCTGGTATTTACCGCGAGAGTTCGGGTATCTTGGCATGTATGATTACTTTGTAGTGAATTCCAGAATGCGGGCGCCTCTCCAGGACTCCCAAGGCACAAGCGAAAGCAGCCCCTTGCTGCTTTGAACAGAGCGACATTGTGCTGTCATTTTTTGGGTTGATCGACCATTCAAGAAAACAACACGTTTAAGTGCTCACCGCCGTGTTTCAACCTTAAATGCTGAAGCTTTCGCCGCAACTACAGCTAGATTTTGCATTCGGATTACTGAATTTAAAGCCTCCACCAACCATTTTATCCGAGTAGTCCAGATGTGTGCCGCGCAAGTAGAGCGCACTCTTGGTATCAACCAGAATCTGAGCCCCCGCCATGCGGACTAGAATGTCTCCCCGCCTCGGTTCCGAAACGAACTTCATTTTGTAGCTTAGGCCATTACAGCCACCACCGGTAATCCTGACACGTAAATACTCACCCTTTTGTTCACGCTCGACCAACAAGCAGAGCTTCGCCCCCGCTGCGTCCGTCACGAAGACGAGCTTTTCATTGCCAAGGCGAACCCCTTCGGGGACTTGATTAGAATCTAACACTGAGATATAGCGGTATGCATCAGTAAGTCCGGGTCAAGAAGAGTACAACGATGAAAGCATTGCGCAGTGGTATAAACAACCGGAAACACTTCCGACGCTGCCTGTTTTCAACCTGCCAACTTTCTGGCGAGCTTGATAGCTGCCAAAAAGCTCGACGGGGATGCCTTCCCCTGCCCTGCGAGATCGTAGGCAGTCCCGTGATCCGGGCTGGTCCGAATAAAAGGTAGACCCAGAGTGACATTCACGGCCGAATCGAATTCAACTGTCTTCACCGCCGCAAGCGCCTGATCATGGTAGGCGGCGACCACGATGTCGAAATCGCCCTTACGCTGCCTGTGAAAAACCGTATCCCCGGGAAGACAAGGGGAAAGCCCGGGAATCTCACCACGCAGTTGATCCAACAAGGGATTCAGGTGCTCCATCTCTTCGCGCCCCAGAATGCCATCTTCGCCTGCGTGTGGATTCAGCCCACAAACCCCAATCCGTGGCCGCTCCACTCCAAGCTTGTGCGCGAGGCCGTTGGCTCGTCGAACGGATCTTTCGAGGCAGGCCGGCGTCAGAGCATCCGCAACTTCCCTAAGCGGAATATGCCACGTCGCCAAAACCACACGGAGCTCTTCACCAACAAAGGCCATTGTCGGCTCACCTGCCCACGACTCTGCAAAAAATTCTGTCTGCCCCGGATGTGCAAACCCCACCTTCTGAAGCCAGAATTTACTCACTGGACCAGTAACAACCGCACCAAATTTCCCTTCAAGACAACCATTGGCTGCAAGCGCCATAGACTCGAGCGCAAGCCGGGCACTTTCCAGAGAAGGCTTACCCGCTTGGGGTATGAAGCTGGCAGAACCGACTGCCTCATAGTTGACACTAAAGCGATTCGCGAGAGATTGAGTCCACTGCATCGGACCTATCACAACGCAGTTACGCCCAAGCTCGGGATCGAGTCGAAAGGCCTTCTCAATCACCTCAGGGCCGATACCCGATGGATCGCCACAAGTCACAGCGATCGGTAAACTGGATGAATGATCAGTCACGTGTTGATTGGACAAAGCCACGTTGCCCTGTTTCGAAGAAATTCAAAAAACGAGCACCTGGCTCGGTCGTCCCAAACTCTGCCTCCAGTGCCGCTTCCCCCGCGCTTCGCTTCAAATTACCCCCTCGGAAATAGACCGCTCGGTAGCAGCGCTTCAGATCCTTGATTTCATTGTGCGTAAAACCGTTTCGCCGTAGTCCGATGAGATTGAGTCCATGCGCTCCGTTACGCTCAGCTGCCATGATGTAAGGTGGCACATCTGCGGTAATCGTTGCGTTGCCCGCTATCATACAATGGGCACCGACCCGGCAAAACTGGTGAATAGCGGCTCCGCCTCCCACGAATGTCTTCTCTCCGATATGGATGTGCCCTGCGATCATTGCATTATTGGCAAGAATGATACCGTGCCCAAGCATACAGTCGTGGGCGACATGGGAATTTGCCATAAGAAAGCAATCCTCTCCGACAGAGGTCATCGCCCCAGAGGAGCTACCGCGATGAATCGTGACGGCCTCGCGAATCACCGTGCGATCTCCAACCACGAGGTAACTCTCAGTGGACGGATCAAAGCCCAGAGATTGTGGTTCACCGCCAAGGACAGCGAATGAATCCACCTGCACCGATTCCCCCAGCGTAGTGCCCCTGCGGATAATCGCATAGGCTGCGATCGTGCATCCGATACCAACGCAGACGCCATCTTCTATGATGGCCCCAGGGCCGACCGATGTCCCCTCTCCTAACTGGGCGCCCTCGGCGACATGTGCGCTTGGATCAATACTCATACATCTAAAAACTCATGGAGTCTGCCACATGTCAACCCAGTGCAAAACTCGACAAAATGCGTCCGAGGTCAGTAAGCTCTGCCCCTAACCCGCTTATTGCATGAGATCCAGAATTGGCTTTGGCAAGGCGCGAGCCGTG
>JBMYNR010000049.1:8542-8940 GCA_049598495.1 Opitutales bacterium | reverse complement strand
TCGTGTTCTGCCTAGTGAGCAAATTCGTATTGCTGTGCGGCACGACGCGTCACGGCCACCCACTCATCCCAGGTTTCCTTTAGAGAAGCACGTAGTGCCTTGATCTCCTGTTGGATGCACTTTCGCTGATCCATCCCTGCCTGCTTGAGTTCTCGGACTTTGACCATTAACGCTGCTGATTTCTCCTCAAAGGTAGCCGAGAGTTCTTCAAGCTTGGTTTTCAATTCGGTCGCGTATTCGTCCATCTCCTCGCTGATGTGTTCAAGGATCATCTTCTTATCCTTGTAAACGAGTGACTTTTGGATGGTAAGCTCGTTGATCACACGGAGCCCTTTGACTAGGCGGAGTTTCGATGCGAGCCAGATGGTCCATTTGGAAGGATCAAAATGATACCAGCG
>JBMYNR010000049.1:0-8532 GCA_049598495.1 Opitutales bacterium | reverse complement strand
TCGATAATCCGCGGCGAATGCATGGTGGTAGTTGTGGTAACCTTCGCCAAAGGTAAGGAGTGCCATGATTGCGTTATCAACGGCGCTCAACTCACGGGCGTAGGTCTTGGCGCCGTAGGTGTGGCAGAGGGAGTTGATGAACCAGGTGCAGTGGTGAATCATCGCCATGCGGGCAAGGAAGCCCATGTAAAAAGAGGCGAGAGCGCTTCCGGTGAGACCCCAACCAAGCAGAAACACGAGCAGGTTTACGCCGATGAGGAAATGCGGGTAATACTTGTCTTGCAGCATCACCCGTGGGTTTTTCATCAAGTCGGCGACCAGAGTCTTATCGAACTCGCGCTTGTAGTCGAAGAGCCAGAGAATATGAGCATACCAGAAACCCTTTTCGATCGAGTAGGGGTCCTTTTCTGTATCGACATGATTATGGTGCTTGCGGTGGTCGTGCGACCACATCAAGGCTGACATCTCGAAGGCAAGGGCTGAGCTGAGGAGGACGCACCATTCGAAAAACGGATTCGCCGAATACGCCTTGTGGGCGTAGAGGCGGTGGTAACCGACCGTGATCGACATCCCACCCATGATGTAGGTGACAAGGAAGAGGGCCACAGCCGTCCAGGAAAATACCGAAATAAAGGCAGGTAGAAGTGCGACCAATGCCACATGATAGGCAATGACGAAGGCAAACATATCCCAGTTTTTGATCTTCATAAGTCTTAAGTTTTTGTTTTCGAGGAGCTTACCTTATTGGATGTTCGCGGAGGGAAGGTCTTTGGTGCAGAACTTCGATTAGGAAAAATACGATTTCCTTCAGCGGATGGATCATCGAAAGTATTCGTGAAAGACTGATGCTATTAAAAGCGCTTATGTCAAATGAAATGAAGATATGCATCCGTTAATCCGAGCTTAGTTGCATTAATAAGAATTATAGCTTTACGGACCAGGATTAGTTTCTATGTTCCTGTAGTTTCAATTCAACTGTATCCGTGGAATAACACTTGCCAAGACTAACTCGCAGTCTACAAGTCCGTGCTTCACTAATTTCAACTCAACCTGAAAATAATACACATACCTATAATGGCTACAAAAATCGGAATCAATGGATTCGGCCGCATCGGTCGCTTGGTCTTTCGCTCCCTTGTCGAGAAGGGCCTTCTCGGTTCGGAAATCGAAGTTGTTGCGATCAACGATCTCGTTCCTGCGGAAAATCTCGCCTATCTCCTTAAATATGACACCACTCAAGGTCGCTTCAAGGGCACTGTGGAAACCAAGGGCGATGACACGCTTGTCGTGAATGGCAGCGAAATCAAGACGCTCGCAGTCCGCGAGGGTCCTGCAGCCCTTCCTTGGAAAGAGCTTGGCGTCGACATCGTCATCGAATCGACCGGCCTCTTCGTTCAAGACGAAAAGGCCAAGGGGCACATTGAAGCGGGGGCTAAAAAGGTCATCATTTCCGCTCCTGGCAAAGGAGACGACGTGAAGACAGTCGTTCTCGGTGTGAATGACGATGAGCTCACTGCGGAGCACGACATCATCTCAAATGCATCCTGCACCACAAACTGCTTGGCTCCGATCACCAAGGTTGTCCTTGATAACTACGGCATCGCTGAAGGCCTGATGACCACCGTGCACTCTTACACGGCGACTCAACGCACATTAGATGGTCCATCTCCGAAGGATATGAAGGGTGGTCGCACAGCTGCGCTTAACATCATTCCGTCCACAACGGGTGCTGCCAAGGCGGTTGGCCTCGTGCTTCCTTCCGTTCAGGGTAAGCTTACAGGTATGGCATTCCGCGTGCCGACTCCGACCGTATCCGTAGTCGACCTGACAGTGAAGACCGAGAAGGCTACTTCCTACGAAGACATCTGTGCGAAAATGAAGGAAGCTGCCGAAGGTGAGCTCAAGGGTATCCTGGGTTACACCGAAGACGAAGTCTGCTCGTCTGACTTCATTCACGATGAGCTCAGTTCGATCTTCGACGCCGGTTCCGGTATCGCTCTTAGCGATACATTCTTCAAGCTTGTCTCCTGGTATGACAACGAGTGGGGCTACTCCAACCGTGTTGTTGAGCTGGTTCAAAAGGTTTCCAAGTTCCTCTAAGGTTCTCGGTAACAGCTGATTGAATTTCCAGCCGCCGCGGCAGGTTTCCGAAAAAAGGAATCTCTGGTCGCGGCGGCTTTTTTCTTCATCCTTTCCCAATTCTCTTTTTGAAATTATACATTCAGAAAAAATGGCGACTAAAAGTATCAAAGACGTAAATCTAGGCGGCAAACGCGTGTTCGTTCGCTGTGATTTCAACGTGCCACTCAAAGACGGCGTGATTAATGACGATTCCCGAATCGTGGCAGCATTGCCCACGATCAAGCACCTCGTGGAGCAGGGTGCCAAGGTTATCCTCGCCTCTCACCTCGGCCGCCCCAAGGGGCAGAAAAATGCGGCCTTTACGCTGGCACCAGTTGCAGAAGAGTTGGCCAAGCAGCTTGGTCAGCCCGTTACTTTTCTTGAAGACTGCATTGGCGATGAAGTGGAAGCAGAGGTTGCCAAGATGGGTGATGGGGATGTCGTCCTTCTCGAAAATGTCCGCTTCTACCAAGGCGAGACAGACAACAATCCTGATTTTGCGGCGTCACTCGCTAAGTTAGCCGACGCTTTTGTTAATGACGCATTCGGCACCGCGCACCGCGCGCATGCATCGACTGCCGGGGTGGCTGCACACCTTTCTCCCTGTGTCTGCGGGCTGTTGATTGAGAAGGAGCTAGCTTATCTTGGTGATAAGACAGCAAATCCCGATCGGCCGCTCACCGTCATCCTTGGTGGCGCGAAAGTCTCGGATAAAATCAAGGTCATTGACGCTTTGCTCGAAAAAGCAGATACAATCATCATCGGTGGTGCGATGGCATACACATTCAAGCTGGCGCTCGGGGAGACGGTTGGCGATTCGCTCTGCGAGTCGGATTATGTCGATACGGCGAAGGCCGCGCTTCGGAAGGCAGAGGAAAAGGGCGTTAAGTTTTTGCTCCCGGTCGATACACTTACCGTCAAAGATCTCGACTTTGGTGCCGGCACGGTCGGCGATTCCATGGTTTTTGAAGGCAGTATCGAAGACGGCTGGGAAGGTGTTGATATCGGCCCCAAAAGTATTGAGCTCTTTCGCCACGAAGTGAAGGAGGCAAAGACTGTTCTCTGGAATGGTCCTATGGGAATTTTCGAAATCGATGCCTGCAATAAGGGTACATTTGCAGTGGCTAAGACGATTGCTGAGTCCGATGCTTGCTCGATTATCGGCGGTGGCGACTCGGTCAAGGCGATCAAGATGGCCGGCTATGGTGATCAGGTTACCTTCATGAGTACCGGTGGCGGCGCTTCTCTCGAATTCCTTGAGGGTAAGGAACTGCCCGGTGTTGCCGCACTGGATCCAGCCTAATTGGCCACTGTTATTAATCATCAGTCATTCAAATTATGAGTAAATCAGCACGTAAATACCTCATCGCAGGCAATTGGAAGATGAACCTGAACTCGGCCGAAGGGGCCGAGCTCGCACAAGATATCGTCAGCCAAGTTGGCTCGCAAACTGACGTTGCCGTTTGTGTTTGTCCTACCTTCACCGCCCTGGAATCCGTTTCCAAGGTCGTGAACGAGTCAAACGTCCAACTGGGCGCCCAGAATATGCATTTCGAGCTTCCCGGTGCTTACACCGGCGAAATTTCCGCTGAGATGCTTCGACATCTCTTCGCCAATTTCGTCATTCTGGGTCACTCTGAGCGCCGTGAATATTTTGGTGAAACCGATGCGATCGTAAACAAGAAGACACTCGCCGCCCTCGCCGCGAACCTCAAGCCCATCGTCTGTGTCGGCGAGACACTTGAAGAGCGTGAGGCCGGTAAGGTGACTGAAGTGATCAAAACTCAGCTAGAAGCGGCCCTCGTCGGGGTGACTGCCGTGGCGGCCGAGGCCCTTGTCATCGCCTACGAGCCTGTCTGGGCGATCGGCACCGGTAAGACCGCAACGCCAGAAATGGCGGAAGAAGTCCATGCCGAAATTCGCTGTATGCTGGGTGGGCTCCTAGGTGAGGAGGCCGCCGAAAAAGTCCGTATTCTTTACGGTGGTTCTATGAAGCCTGAAAATGCGGACGATCTTTTGGCCCAAAAGAATATAGATGGTGGTTTGATCGGTGGTGCGGCGCTAAAGGCGAATTCTTTCGTCTCGCTTGTGGAAAGCGCCCGCGCACTCGCCAAGTAGGGGGTGCATCAAGCCCAATAATTCCTTGAGCGCCGGGGCACGACAGCCCCGGCGCTTTCTTTTATGGCAGTTCGCGAAGTGGTGCGACAAGGGGGGCAGTCAAAGCTGTCGAACCCGGGTGGGGTGATTTTAGGCTCGACATGCAGCCTCATAATGCCCTATAAATTAAAGGTTTATGCCGCCTCGAGCGGAAAATTCACCACAAATAACAACTCATTCGATGAGAAAAAAGATTATTAGCGCGCGTAAATTTATTAAGCCTTCTTTTAGCTATCTGGTTGAAAAGAAGCGCGACGGAGGGGAATTCTCGGACGAGGAAATCCGCTTCATTGTCGACTCGATTTTAGATGAGGAAATGCCGAAATTCCAACAGGCGGCCCTCGCTATGGCTGTCTTTTTCCAAAATATGTCCGCTCAGGAAACAGCCGTTTTTGCCGATGAAATGATGCTCTCAGGGGAGGTCATCGACTTGACTAAGATTGCACGTCCAAAGATTGACAAGTATTCGACCGGGGGCGTGGGCGACAAGACGACCCTCGTGCTGGCTCCGTTGGCTGCGGCCTGTGGTGTTGTTATGCCGACAATGAATGGCGTCGATGAAGAGCATGTCATCAGCAACCTGGATAAACTGTCTGCAATTCCGAAATTTGATCCTGTTTTGGATCTCAAGGGCTTCCACGCACAACTCAAAAAGGTAGGTTGTACTTTCATTCAGCAGGATGAGGAAATTGCCCCTGTTGATACCATTCTATACAAAATGCGTCAGGAGACGGGAACGATTCCCAGTCTTCCACTCATCACCGCTAGTGTTCTCAGCCGTAAGCTGGCAGAGGGTGCCGAAGGTCTCGTGATTGATGTGAAGTGGGGTAATGGTTCTTTCATCAAGGATGTTGAGCAGGCAAAACAACTGGCCCGTTCAATAACCCGTGTGGGTCGCTCCATGAAGCGCCGCTGTGTGGCACTGGTCACGGATATGAATCAACCTCTTGGCGATACCGTCGGCACGGCACTGGAGATCAAGGAAGCGATCGAGCTTCTCAAGGGCGAAGGCCCGGAGGATTTACAGGAATTGGTGCTCAAGCTGGGTATGGAAATCGTGCGCCTTGCAGGTGTTGCCGGCTCCACGCTTTCCGCTAAGCAGACCGTGCAGCGTCACCTCAAGGACGGCTCCGCACTGGCTAAGTTCAAAGAGATGATTGAAGCACAGGGAGGGGATGCCTCCGTAATCGATAACCCTGACAAGTTTCCTACGGCGAAGCATATTCGGAAATTGCCTGCTCCTAAACGAGGTTATGTTCACACGATTAATGCCGGCTTGATTGCTGAGGGTGTGGCCAAGCTGGCGAAGAAAAAGAACGGCAAATATGATCCTGCTGTCGGTGTCTCCGAGATTAAGAAGGTCGGTACCCAGGTAAAACAGGGTGAGCCTCTTATGATGATTCACTACAACGATGAAGCTAAGATGGAAGAGGCTCTTGAGTATCTTAAGACAGCCTATCGTCTTGCGCCGAAGCGCCCGAATCCACCGGAACTCATTGTTGAACGTGTCGCCTAGGCTCGGCGGATTTTTTCAAAAGCCTCACCTAATCGGTGGGGCTTTTCCCTTTCTCCGGGGAAGTGCCCGTTCCTGCAATCTATTTGGTATTAAACCTTAGTGCGTATCTATCTTTCAGTTGTTCTAACCGTTTTGTTCCTGTCCGGCGCGCTCTGGGGGGTGACGCCTAGATCGCCCAGTTGGAAACCGGTATTTAGAACAGGCGCCCAACAGCTTTCCTTCGATGAGATTAGCACTCTGGCATTCCCGACCGAACCGGGAATCAAAATGGCGGCGGCGATTTCAGATCTACAGGAACTTTATACCGAGCGTTATGGGACGTCGCTTGCGGTGGTATATGGGGTGGCTCCGAAGCACAGCCTTAGTTTTAAAATAGATGCCTCGGTGGGTGAGGGGGGTGCCTTTGTGATCGACCGGCGTCGAACCCGTGCCGTCGTGCGTGGTGCGGATGAGTCGGCATGGTCGAATGCCCTCTATTCAATCTGCTCGGACCTGATGGGTGCACGCTGGTATTGGTCTGGTTCTCTGGGATTTGAATGGACCGAACCTGAAAAGAGATTCTTTCCCAATTACCCATGGCGGGGGCGCCCCTCATTTGTGGAACGTCGCTTTAGTCCTCATTTGACTGATTATGCCCGGAGGAACCGACTCAATCGAATGTATGCCTTCAATCATAATCTGGCGAAAGTCTTCGATCCGGATGCTTATGAACAGGATCCCGAGCTCTTCGCTGAGGTCAATGGTCGGAGGAATGCGCCGAGGTGCCATCGAGCTACGGATCCGCAGCCCGATTTTACTTATGAGGGAAGCGTTGAGCTGGCTGCCCGAGCGGCACTTGATTTCTTTGAAGAACATCCGCAAGCGAGGAGTTTCTCCCTGTCGATTAATGACAATGTGCTCTTTGATACGAGGGCACGGACTGAGGCCGCAGTGACCCCACTTCGCTTTTTCAGGAGGCGGCCCGACTATACAGATCTTGTTTTCGGGTTTATGAATCGTGTGGCAGAGCGCGTGTTTGATCAAGGCGGCGCGTGGACTACAGTCTCGGGGGAGAAGCGTTACCTCACTGCGCTTGCCTACTATTGGACCGAGCCGGCACCTTCGATTAGAATTCATCCACGGGTTATGCCCGTGCTCACTTCGGACCGTGCGCAATGGCATGACTCGGACTATCGCAGTGAAGACGAAGCTTTGATCCGAGAGTGGACACGGTCCGGCGCTGAGCGGGTTGCGACCTGGGATTATTATTTTGGGGCGCCCTATCTCTATCCCCGACAGTTCAATCAGTGGATGGACGCAAGTTTGAAAACACTTTCCGAAGCAGGTGTGGAGGTGTTCTTTACTCAACTTCCTGCCTTTTGGGGCTTGGATGGAGCCAAGGCTTGGTTGGCGTCGGAGCTTCTTTGGGATGCCAATCAGGATATGGGCAAGCTACTGGATGAGTATTACCATGAATTCTTTGGACCAGCGGCGGCGCCCATGCGAGCGTTCTATGAGAAGGCTGAAAGGCATCGGAATGCGCACGAGGGCGAGGCCGATTGGATCAAACTCTATAAGGATGAGGCAGGTATTGCATTGTTTACAGAAGATGTTCTGAAGGAGCTCCGCCTGTCCTTGGATACAGCTTCCGGGAAGGTCGATCCGGATACCCGCTTTGCCCGTCGGGTGGAGGCGGTTTCTCAGGCCTTTGAGTTGACTGAGCGCTATGCGGCTTACGACACCGCCCGCCGTGATTTAGTTCGTGTCTGCCTGCGCAAGGCGAGGTATTCCAAGGCGGAGATTCATTCCAGGTTGGAGTATTTTCGAGAAATGCGCGCGGCCTACGAAAGCTACTTCGAGAATTTCCTGGATACGGAGTATGCTCCGCCACGGCGAAGTATCGAGCTTTCGCAGTCGAATCCGGAAGCCTTTGCGCTCGGTGTACTTGATGATTTAGATGCACGCGAACTTGTCAGTCGATTGCAGGATCCCAACCTCGGTCATTATGGAAGCAGGGCACGCAACTTTTTAGGACCCAATGTCCCCGTCTTGAAAGACTGGTGGATCGACTTTCGGCCGAGTGAGAATTTTAAATTGGCTCGGGAGGGCTCGCAGTCTGGTCTCTTTATCTCAAACGCGGATATCGCCTCGGTCTTTAGTGTATTCCCAGTGCTTCCAAATCACGACTATGCTCTCCGTTGTGAGGCTGCTTGGCAGATTAGTCTGGATAACCGAGCCCACGTTGAAGTGATCTGGCTGGATCGAGAGGGGAAGACGCTGGAGCGGAATATTCTGCTTCGATTTCCTATAGGTGCGAGTCGCCCTGTTGAATCCTTCACGCTGCCGTTCAAATCCCCCGCAGGCGCGCATTCTATCAGAGCCCGAATTGTCACTTCGCGTCAGTATTCGGGGGATTTTCTCGAGATACAGCGGCTCGACTTCGGTGTCTTGATGCCGCTTGCGGGATTTTTAGACCGCTAAATGACGCTCAATTTTCGCTAAAACTGAAGAAGCAACACCCTGAACCAAGATTTTAGCGTTCCTTGAGCGTGTTTTAGTGGTCAACGAAAAACGTCCGATCCGACCCAGCATCGACCGACCGTCTTCGCTCGTTGAGCTACGCCGAGTCAAGCGGTCGAGCCCTACGAGAACAATCGTTTTGTAGAGCCTTAGCTTGCTAAGGCCGCTTGCTACTAACCAGAAAGGTTCATCGTCAAAGTGAGGGGAAAGGAGGTGCAGTGAAGCGGTGAATAACTCCT
>JBMYNR010000048.1:5569-9517 GCA_049598495.1 Opitutales bacterium | reverse complement strand
CTGAAAGCCAAAATCCAAACCAGCCAGTTATTCTACCTAAATGCAAAATGCTATAATCAAATCATTTCCATGAATGAGGCATTGGAATCACTGTTTGTTCTTGGCATCTCCCATCACGAGACGCCTCTCGACGTGCGTGAGCAATTCGCCCTTACCGGAGAAGAAGCCGTCCATCTACAAAATCAGCTGCACGCAAAGGACGGCATCCGAGAGTGTCTCGTCCTAAACACTTGCAACCGGATTGAGATCTACTCGCTCGCCGAGGATCTTGCCGAGGCCAACGCTGTTCGAGCTCTCTTCTGCAAGATGAAGAATTTGACCCTTGGGCAGTTTGAAAATTACGCCTATCAACACAGCAATCTTGAGGCCTTGCAGCACGTACTTGAGGTGTCTGCCGGGCTCGACTCCCAGATGGTTGGAGAGACCGAGATTCTCGGCCAGCTCAAGCAGGCATACACCACAGCACGCGACGCCAATACGACTGGAAATGTGTTCAACCGACTCTTCGAGAAGAGCTTTCAAGCAGCCAAGGATGCACGCACTCGGACCGCGATCAGCAAAGGCCAGATCAGTGTCGGTAACGTGGCTGTTGATCTTGCGAGCCGTATCTTCGGGAGGCTCTCCAACAGCCGTGTGCTGTTACTTGGCAGCGGTGAAGTCGGCGAAAAAAGCGCACAAGCACTCAAGAGCCGCGGCGCAGCGGATATTTCCGTGAGCAGCCGAACCTTTGAAAACGCCCACCGGTTGGCGCACAATCTTGGCGGTGCGGCAATCGACTTTCAGGATTTCACGAAGCAACTCGACCACTTTGACATTATCATCTGCTCGACCACTGCCTCAGGCTCTCTACTCAGCAAGGAAGTAATACAAACGACCATGAAACAACGTCCAGATCGACCTTGCTTCATTATCGATCTGGCCCTGCCTCGTGATGTCGATCCGTCAGTCGAAGACGTGGAAAACGTCTACCTCTATAACCTGGATGACCTCTCTACGATTGCCAACGAGAACTTGGAAGCCCGCAGGGCTGAGATCGACAAGGCTAGGGAGATTTTAAAAAAGCACGCCTGGAATCTCTGGCTCCAATTGCGCCGCCGAGAGCTCATGCGCAAAGCCTGAGCTGGTTGCAGAAGCTTCGCCTCAATTTGACGATAAACCAACAAAAAAGCCGACCACCCGAAAGGTGGCCGGCTTGTATTTAAAGCGTTCGCTTTATGGTGACTTAGAGAGCCTCTGCGCCGCTCTCGTCAGTGCGGATACGAATCGCGCTTTCGACGGGGATGACGAAGACCTTACCGTCCCCGATCTTGCCGGTCTTCGCGGCTTTGACGATCGCGTCGGTCGTCTTTTCGGAGTCGGCATCGTCCACGACGATCTCAACCATTACCTTAGGGAGGAAATCAACGGTGTATTCACTGCCACGGTAGATTTCAGTATGGCCTTTCTGGCGACCGAATCCTTTTACCTCCGTAACGGTCATACCTTCGATGCCGATATCTGCGAGAGCTTCTTTAACCTCTTCAAGTTTGAAGGGCTTGATGACTGCTTTTACCAATTTCATAGTATTATTTATGTATCGTTATTTTAGTTAATTGGCTAGGCGAAACTTAGCGAGAGCTAGCTGCGAAGTCAGGATAAGCTTCTTGTCCGTGCTCACCGATATCGAGACCCTCGGCCTCTTCTTCAGGAGATACCCGAACACCGATTGTTGCCTTCAGGATGCCAAATACGATCAGCGAGAAGATGAAGGCGGTGGCGCTAACTGCAAGCGTGCCGATGAGCTGAGTCATGAAGACCGCACCACCGAAGATACCAACAGCTATCGTGCCCCAGACACCGACGACACCGTGAACAGAGATGGCACCGACCGGGTCATCAATCTTGATCTTATCGAAGAAGATGATGGAGAACACGACGATAACACCGCCGATTGCACCAACAATAATGGAGGCGAGAGGACCCATAGCGTCCGCACCAGCTGTAATCGCAACAAGACCAGCAAGGATACCGTTGAGTGCCATTGTAAGATCCGGTTTCTTAAGGAAGATCCAAGAGATGAGGATCGAAGCGAGTGCACCGGCGCAAGCTGCAAGGGCTGTGGTCGTGAAGACAAGACCGACACCAGCGGGGTTCGCGGAGAGGACGGAACCACCATTGAATCCAAACCAACCGAGGAAGAGGAGGAAAACACCGATCGTGGCGAGCGGCATGCTGTGACCAAGAATCGGACGAATCTTGCCGTCAACATACTTGCCAGCACGTGGCCCGAGAAGCATCACACAGGCAAGCGCGGCGAAACCACCGAAAGCGTGAACCACTGTGGAACCAGCGAAGTCGTAGAAACCGCCTTCGAGACCACCGAGCCAGCCTCCACCCCAGTGCCAGGAACCCACAACTGGGTAACCAATGGCGACGAGAAGCGTAGCAAAAATCATGAAACTACCAAGCTTCACTCGTTCCGCAACCGCACCGGACACGATGGTGGCCGCAGTCGCCGCGAACATAGCTTGGAAGATGAAATCACCATAGGCTGTCATCGCTAGGCCAACACCACCGTAATCGAATGTGTCCATACCAGGACCACTCAGATCGCCAATGAAGCTACCGATGGAGATCCAACCGTTGAAGTCTCCCGGGTAGTGAGTATTGAAACCAATGACTGCGTAGGAGATGATGCCGATCGAGATGATGAAAACATTCTTGAAAAGAATGTTCACGGTGTTCTTCGCTTGGGTCATCCCGGCTTCGAGCGTAGCGAATCCGAGGTGCATGAGGAAAACGAGAGCAGCAGCGATCACAGTCCACAACATCGAGGTTGTGAAAAAGTCGAACGCATATGCGTAGGCACCTTGTGCTTCGAGAAGGGCAAGGTAGTCACCGGCGAGCTCATCGCCAGCAGCAACAGCTGCCTCAGCAGACATCACCAGAGCAACGGCCTCTTCTGCCACCTCTTCAGCAGCTTCCGGAACGTCCTGAGCGCTGAGCGAGCCAGCCATCAGAAACGCCGAGCTGCCGAGCAACAGAGCGAGAAGGTATTTCTTAATCTTCATTGTATTATTCAGTTAGGTTTTTTGATTTTCGTTGGAACTGAGAACGGATCCATGTGAGAGGTTCCGTGCGTCGCGCAGAGACGCGAACAGACCATTGTAAGCAACCCCTATGCCAATTACCCAAATCGGCCCCATTACGGAGCCGACACGGGCCAAAACACGAAGCAAATACCTATCTAATAGTGGCTTATAAATTTTGATACATTTTTGTATAAATCGGCCGGGACCACCCAAAAGTACACAAAAAGGCCGGCGTAGGTCTCCCTTCCCCGGCCTGATTAAATGTGGCCTTATTACGCTGCTTACCGAAGCTTAACCAGCAGATCCTTGCTCTCAACCTGATCGCCGG
Source organism: Opitutales bacterium (assembly GCA_049598495.1). GTDB lineage: Bacteria > Verrucomicrobiota > Verrucomicrobiia > Opitutales > Coraliomargaritaceae > Thalassobacterium. Next base: position 6,118 of record JBMYNR010000048.1, on the reverse strand, counting down.
CCTGAACCTCGACGCGATCAATAATACCATCGGCGAGGGCGTAGACGGTGGTCTGCATTTTCATGGCTTCGAGAATAACGAGCTTTTCGCCCTTTTCGACTTTACTACCGACGGTGGCGGTGACCGAACTAACCATGGCTGGAATCGGTGCCCCTACTTGCATTTTATCGGCGGAGTCGGCTTTGACCCGCTTCTTCGTCTCCGTCTGGATCGACTTGTCGAGGACCACACACTCACGGGCACGGCCGTTGAGCTCAAAGGTGAGCGTCCGCTCGCCGTCTTCGTTCGGTTCACTGACGTAAATCAGCTTAACAATCAGACTCTTACCCTCCTGGATCTCGACGGTGATTTCCTCGCCGGGTTTGAGGCCGTAGAAGAAAGCGGGGGTCGGGAGAACGCGGGCGTGCCCGTATTCGTTGATGTATTTGACCAAATCCTTGAAGACCTGGGGATACATGAGGTAGGCATAAAGGTCATCGTCCGTGCACTCGCTGCGTTTGGTGATGGCCTGAACCTCTTTGCGAGTGGCGTCGAGATCGACCTTTTCGG
>JBMYNR010000048.1:0-5559 GCA_049598495.1 Opitutales bacterium | reverse complement strand
GGCTAGCGAAAAACACGGGCGCCCGCGGAATGGCTTACGGTCACCGAGGACGACTTTCTGAACTTCTTTTGGCCAGCCACCTTTGGGCTGACCGAGGCCGCCCGAGAGCATATCGACCACCGACTCGGGGAAGGCGGTGCCGGGCTCAAGATTGACCAAATCCCTGGGTTCGACGCCTTTGGTCAAAAGGAACATGGCGAGGTCGCCGACCACCTTGGAGGACGGGGTGACTTTGACGATATCGCCGAGCACCTCATTGACCTCGTGGTAGTAACGAACGACTTCCGGCCAGCGGGCCCCCAGGCCGAGGGCGCGGGCCTGCTCCCGCAGATTGGTGTATTGGCCGCCGGGCATCTCGTGACGATAGACTTCCGCCGAACCAAACTTAGGACTGGTATCAAAGGGCTCGTAATACTGGCGAATGGCCTCCCAGTAGATAGAAAGATCGTCGAAGAATTTTTGGTCGAGCTGGGTGTCGCGCTTGTCACCACGCAGGGCATGGATGATGGAATTGAGATTAGGCTGCGCAGTTAAGCCGGAAAGGGATGCAATGGAGAGGTCAACGGCGTCGACGCCGGCTTCGGCCGCCTTAACGATGGAAGCCCCGGCGATGCCGCTCGAATCGTGAGTATGGAAGTGGACGGGGATCGCGATCTCCGAGCGCAGCGCCTTGATCAGCTTGTAGGCGGCATTCGGGTAGCAGAGCCCCGACATGTCCTTAAGTGCGAGCATGTGTGCCCCCATCTTTTCGAGCTCCCTGGCCATATCGACATAGTATTCCAGCGAATATTTGTCGCGCTTGGTGTCGAGAATATCACCTGTGTAACAAATGGTCGCCTCACAAACCGAGTTGGTGTCCTTGCGGATCGATTCCATCGCCACCTTGAGATTCGGGAGGTAGTTGAGCGAATCGAAAACCCGGAAGATATCCATCCCGGTCTCGGCCGAGTGCTTGATGAAGCCTCGAATGACATTGTCGGGGTAATTGGAATAGCCGACCCCATTGGCACCGCGCAGCAGCATCTGGAAACAGATATTGGGGATGCGCTCGCGGAGGCGGCGTAGACGCTTAAACGGATTCTCGTAGAGAAAGCGCATCGAGGTGTCGAAGGTGGCGCCCCCCCAACACTCAAGACTGAACAACTTATCACCGTGCTGTGCGATGGCATCGGCCACTTCGAGCTGATCATAGCTCCGCATCCGAGCCGCGAGGAGCGACTGGTGGGCATCGCGCATCGTCGTATCGGTTATCAGGAGACGCTTCTGCTTGCGTGTCCACTCCGCGAATTTCTCGGGGCCATGCTTGTCGAGATAGTTCTTAGTACCCGATGGCTTGGGTTGCTTCGGGTCGTAATTGGGCACGATAACCGGCAAATCCATCGTAGGCACGGGCCGGCCCTTCACCTGCGGGTTACCGTTCACGATCGTTTCACCCAGACAGTTCAGTAGCTTGGTCGCACGATCGCGGCGCCGCTTGAATTTGAAAAGCGAGGGCGTGGTGTCGATCAAGGTGGTGATCGCCTCACCCGTGAGAAATGTCTCATGGTGGATGACGTTTTCGATGAACGGGATATTGGTTTTTACACCTCGGATCCGCATCTCACGGAGGGCGCGATCCATTCTCTGGATCGCGAGGTCGAAGCTCCGCGCAGAGGCCGTCAGTTTGACCAGCAGTGAATCATAAAACGGGGTGATGACAGCACCTGTATCGCCCATGGCGCCATCCAGGCGGATGCCGAAACCGGCGGCACTTCGGTAGTTAACAATCTTACCGTAGTCGGGCGCGAAGTTCTTTTCAGGGTCTTCCGTGGTAATACGTGCCTGAATGGCAAAACCATTGCGCGGAATCTCATCCTGCGCAGGAATGCCGACTTCTTCACTGAAGAGGCTGTGCCCTTGAGCGATCAAGCACTGACTCCGGACGATATCAATACCTGTGATGACCTCGGTCACGGTGTGCTCCACCTGGATGCGAGGATTCATTTCGATGAAGAACCATTCGTGCGTATCGAGATCGAGAAGAAACTCAACCGTGCCCGCACTGTAATAGCCGATCGACTTGGCAATCTTGACCGCAGCCTCGCAAAGCTCCGTTCGAACTTTCTCGGGAAGCCCGACCGAAGGCGCAACCTCGATGACCTTCTGGTGACGGCGCTGCACCGAGCAATCACGCTCATGCAAGTGCACCACATTGCCCTGCTTGTCGCCTAGAATTTGCACCTCGATATGCTTGGCGCGACCGATGTAGCGCTCGAGGAATACCGCCGCATTCCCAAAAGCGCGTTCCGCCTCGCCTTGAGCCTCCTCCAGAAGCGGCACGAGGTCTTTCGGCTTCCTGACCACCCGCATGCCACGACCGCCACCACCGAAGGCTGCTTTAATGATGAGCGGGAAGCCGATCTTCTTTGCGACCTGAATCGCTTCTTTCGGATCACTGACAGGATCCTGCGTTCCCGGTAGCGTGGGGACCTTGGCCTCGTCGGCAATCTTACGAGCCTCAATTTTATCCCCCATCCGACTGAGCAAATCGGCGCTCGGCCCCACGAAGTTCAGGCCGTTTTCTTCACAAGCCCGCGCAAAGGCCGCATTCTCCGAGAGGAACCCATAGCCGGGGTGGATCAGGTCGACCGCTTTCTTTTTGGCCAAATCAATGATACCGGGAATATCCAGGTAGGCAGCAACAGGCCCCTTGCCCTTGCCAACAGAATATGCCTCATCGGCCTTAAAACGGTGAACGCCGAAGCGATCCTCATTGGCGTAAATTGCTACCGTTCGATAGCCTAATTCAGTCGCACTTCGAAAGACACGGACAGCGATCTCGCTGCGATTGGCGGCTAGTAGTTTCATTTTGAATGGGTCGTCTATTAGTGGAGTCAGTAAAAATGGAATGTTGTCGGATACGGTCTGTCAACAGGACATCAAAACACCCGCTTTGCCCGACTCCCGCTTCTGCTCGCATGAGTGTGTCGATTATTCACAGGCACTTCCTAAGTCTCCATCCCTTCGTCCCGAACGTGGCTGGCAACTTTACCATTGCCCGAGAGCAAAATTGCAATGGGGCGGGTCGCGGGAAAATAGGAGCAGGCAATCATGATGATCACCGTGATCGGCACACAAAGGAACATGCCCGGAATACCCCAAATGGAACCCCAGAGCCCCAATGAAAGCAGAATCACAATGGGGCTCAGATTGAGACGATTTCCCATTAACTTCGGTTCGATTAGGCTGCCGATACAGAACTGCACGGCGGTGAGGACTGAAATTGTGGCGATAAAGGGGCCCAAGGTATCAAACTGCACAAGAGTGAGAATGGAGGGGAAGGCCGTAGCGATGATCGAACCAATCGTGGGGATAAAGTTGAGCAAGAAAATCAAGACCGCCCAAAAACTCGCGAAATCCACCCCGACCGCCTTCAGCACGACGTAACTGATAAGCCCCGTGGCCGCACTCGTGAGAACTTTGATTCCGACGTAGGAGCGGATATCGGAGCGCATCTTATCAATCAATTCGAACACATCTTCCTGCCGCTCGGGATCCCGAATAATTGCACGAATCTTGCCCCCGAAAGTTCTCTGCTCTAGGAGGAGGAAGATGAGGTAGACGATGATGATCCCCGTGCTACTGACCAGCGCCCGGACCGTAGCGCCAAAACTCTGGAGATAGGCACCGAAGTCCAACTGGTTAAGGATCTCACGAATATTCGGGACTTCATCGGCCCCGAACAGACTGTAACCCTTGAAAATCAATGCTTCCAGATTCTGCTGATACTCGGGTGCCACCTCGACCACACTCTTGATATTCAAGGTGATCAACTGAATCAGATAGGATAGCGAGAGGCCGATGATTGCAAAAGCAAGAAGCATCGCCAGTGGCCGCGGCACAGTAAAACCCCTGAATCGAAAGGCGCAGATCGCATGTGCCAGTATACTGATTAAGTAAGCCACCGCGCCGGCGATCACAAGTGGCAGCAACAGCGCCTGTCCGGCATAGAGTAAAAAGAAGGTTAGAAATACGATGATCATAGCCATCGCAACTTGCTGTGTTTTCATCGCAGTCAATGGTGACTTGTGCTTACGCTTTGTCGAATGTGTTTTGAGTTGTGCCGCCACGGCCACGGCGAAGATGTCCTCATGCTTCAGCCAGTCACAAGCCCGCCTCGCCCCCCCGCTGATTCCACTCGACGCAATCGCGGTAACGGATCTTAGAACCGCCAAACATATCCAGCGCGCTGCCGATGGTAAGATCGACCCGGCCATTGCTCAGGCGATCCACAAGAGCCAGATCACCAAGTGAATTGGCACCACCCGCATAGGTCACGGGAATTGCGCAATTCGCCCCCAGAAAGGTGACAAGCTCCTGGTCGATTCCTTCACATTTCCCCTCCACGTCGGCAGCATGCACAAGAAACTCGGCACAATGACCACTCAGTGCTTCAATCGTCGCCGTATCCACCTTCAGATCTGTTCGTGTCTGCCAACGGTTCATGGCGACGACCCAGCCATCCTCCGTAGCGCGACAACTCAGATCCAGAACGATTCTCTCTCGGCCAATACGACGCACGAGTGCCTGTAGATTATTGAACATGAAATGGCCCGCTTCATCGAATAAAGAGGACGTAATAATTACATGACTCGCTCCGGCCTCCAACCACTTGGCTGAATTCTCTAAATGAATCCCCCCGCCAACCTGCAACCCGCCGGGATAGGCCCTCAAAACCTCGCGAGCGGCCGCATCATTATTAGGCCCCAGCTTGATGACATGCCCCCCCAACAAAGCATCTTTCTTGTATTGTTCGGCAAAATACCGCGCTGGACGATCGCTCTCATAATTGACCTCCAACTCATCCGCTTTATCCGTTAATGTGCTACCCACAATCTGCTTTACGCGTCCATTGTGAAGATCAATACAAGGCCGAAATTTTGTCATATTTACGCTTTTCGCTAAGGATTAGATAATGGCTTAACAGACCATGCAGACAACGGTGTCTCCTCAGGCAATCCAGGAGGCTTCAAATTTACTATTCCTTAACATCCTGACCATAAATAACGGTTGACTCAAGCGAGCACTTTTCCGACCATGTGAACTGTTAATTACATACCATGAAGCTTCTATCATCCATCTCAATCTTTTTAGTTCTAATCGCCTTCAGTCCCCTCCATGGACAGGATGGACAGAATGATCAGCAGGGGCAGGCGTCCAGCGGTTCGGACATCACACTTTCGCCTGAAGCGGAGGCCGCCATCGCCAGTGGCGACGAGGAGGCCCTCGCGAAAGCAATTGAAACGCTTATTGCTGCCGCTGTGGCTGAGATTGCACCTGAGGACAATGAAGCGATTGAAGCGACTGTCGCTCGAGTATCTGCAGCCGTTGCAGCAGACGTTGTCCAGGTAGCCGTCGAAAGTGGCGCAAGTGCTGAAGCAATTAGTGATGTGGTCCAAGTGGCCGCTGAAGCAACTGTCCGCGCAGCCGCCGAAGCTGGCGTATCCGCCCAAGCAATGGTCGCCGTCGTTGAGCAATTTACCGCAGGTGCGGAAGCGGCGGCCGCCGAAGCGAATGTCG
>JBMYNR010000047.1:0-9673 GCA_049598495.1 Opitutales bacterium | reverse complement strand
GAGCTAAGGTGGCGTCCTGAAATTCAAGGCCTACTGGATCGGGGACTCGAACCCCGAACCAATTGATTAAGAGTCAACTGCTCTACCAATTGAGCTAATCCAGCAGGTGAGCCAACGCATACGCGCTAGCGAAGTGCGGGATAGTGCGCTTGGGCCCAAGTCTGTCAAGTCAGTGATCGAAGAATTTTTACTCGGGATTCTGTGGGCTTTGGGGCGACTTGGGCTTTTTGGCTGGCGGCTTCCCATGGGAAGGGAGGAAGCCCTCTGTTTCAAAGGTCATCGCGCGTTCTTCGTGGGACATTGTTCGCAGTTTACGGCGCCATTCTCGACGTTCTTCGGGGGTCATACTTAACCACTTTTGGCGCATGCTTTGTCGAGTTTCCTCGGGAATTGCTTCGAAGCGCTGACGCATGGCATCGACTCTTTCGGGCTTCATTCTTTGCAGTGTCGCCAGTCGTTCGCGCAGGGCCTGCCGCTCCTCCGGGGTCATCTGCTCGATTCGTTCGAGGGTTTGCCGCAGTTCAGAGAGTTCTTGTTGTTCCATGCTGAGCAGGTGTTGCAGCATGCTCGCTTGGGGTCCCTCGTTTTTTGGTTCATGGGGTGCGTGTTCGGGATTCGCTTGAAGTGATGTCAAGCAGATCAGGCATACGGTGAGATATCGCAGTTGAAGTTTCATGGTCTATATCTCCAGATAAAGTGCATCGAGTGTGTTGAGGAGTTCGCCCGAGCTGAATTCCTTGTTGCTCAGGCCGGCGAGTCCGGAGAGTCCTTCCTCGAGCAGGAAGATCTCATCGGCATCAGCCGCCCCGAGAACAGGACCACGCTCGGGGCGTCTATCGGGGACTTTCATTGAGTTTTGGACTTGCATCGTGGTCAATGCGATCGCGATGGCTGCAGCAAGTGGTAGGGCAAAGGATAGGATCCTGCGGGCGCGTGATGATTTCGCTTGGTCGTGCTCCGTGGCGGCGAGGACGCGGGTGGTGAAATCCTCGCTAGGCGTCAGCGGCCGGCTGGCGAGCAGGGTATCGATCCGTTGATCGAGTGGGTCCTTTTCTGTATTCGGGTTCATGATGGATGTAGGTTAAATTTGAAATTCCTTTAGCTCGGCGCGTAAGTGAGTGCGCGCGCGGTGGATCCAGGTCTTGACCGCGCTGACGCTGGCATCGAGGGCGTCGGCGATTTCGTCGTAGCGAAGGCCCTGTTGCTGAAGCAAGAGGATGGCGTCCCGCTGGTTGTCGGGTAGGTCAGCAAGTACACGGTGAAAGACTTCTTCGATCTCGCGGCTACGGTCTTCGGTTTCGGGTTGGCTTTGCATGAAATACTCGCCGGGATCCACATACTCGAGTGGGCGACGTGACTTTTTGCGGTAGCTATCGATCAATCGACGCCGGGCCAGGGTAAAGATGAAGGCATTGAACGTGCCTTTTGCCTGATAGCGGGCGGCACTGCGGTGTAGTTCGATGAAGGTTTCCTGCGCGAGGTCCTCTGCGTCGGCCCGGTTCCCGGTGGAGCGGTAGAAGAAATTCATAAGCCTTGATTGCCAGCGTTCCACGAGTTGGGCGAAGGCCGCCCGGTCACCCATCGCCATGGCGCGCAAGCACGCACTATCAATCTCTTCGATCGGTGGGGTGGAGGTGGTTTCGAGACGGGGCATGGTCCGCGGTGGAGCTGTTGCGGGGCGATTCCATTCTGAGGTAAAAGTCTGTGTGCTAGAGCTCGACATCTGTAAATCTCAAATCGTGGGCGGGCGAGTAAAGTTGCACAGGGAATTCATCTTTTCCTACGAAGAAAACGCTATGACTATTAAGATCAATGAGATGGAAATCCTTCGGCTTCATATGCCGCGCAATTAACGAATCAAATTACGTAAATAACTGCGTGTGGATTTGCGTTTGGGTCACGACTTGCTCACAGTAAAATGTGAATAAAATGGGCATAATTACTAGATGTAGTGTTAAAATCTGTAAATTCGACGATATATTGTGTGCCTTTTGTTGACATGAGAAAATCAAGCTCCATGCTATCAATCGAATTGAGGTCCCGTCTACAGCCTAATTTTCACTAACTTGCTGCCCCGCAAGGTCTTTTGGTCACGCGTGAGCTGTCTTTAAAAAACCTAATTGGGCGCACACTTTTTAAATCAAACTAAACACACAAACCAACAGCACGACTTATGGAAAAAACCTACCAGATCGGAGATAAGACCTTCGTCCTCGACCAAAGCAAAGCGGAAGAAGCTTTTGCGGCCAAACAGGTCATCAACGGCAAGGACACGATGTTCTTCAACATTCTTCCCCTCAAGTATCAGTGGGCCTACGATCTCTACAAGACCATGAAGAATAATCACTGGGAGCCGGAGGACATCCCCATGCAGAAGGATGTCGAGCTCTGGCGAAGCAGTGATCTTGCCGATGTGGAGCGTTGGATTATCAAGATGGCGATCGGCTACTTTTCGGCCGCTGAGGGCATCGTTGGTGACAACATCCAGCATGTCACCCGTGAGTTGGTTACGGCGCCTGAACTTAAACTGGTTCTTGGACGTCACGCGCACGAGGAGAATATCCATGCGGACTCGCTCGTCTATATGATCAGCTCGCTTGGGATCAACCCGCACGAGTGTGAGGCGATGTTTGAGGACATTCCAACGATTGAAAAGAAGACCGAGTTTGTGGTTTCAAACTCCCGTGCATTGCGTCGTGACATGGATTTGGAAACGACTGCAGACAAACAGGCTTTTGCTAAGAATCTATTCCTATTCGGTCAGTGTATGGAGGGCACTCAATTCTACGGCCTCTTTGGTATGGTGCTGTCGCTCTACCGCCAAAATAAATTCCCCGGCATTGGCCAGATGTTCCGCTACACGCTGCGTGACGAGTCCAATCACATCGAGGTGTTCCGCAATCTGTTGATGGATCTTATTGAGGAGAATGAGGACGTCTGGACCCCTGAATTCCGGGAAGAGCTGACGGAACTGATGCGCGAAGCGATTACCCTCGAGAAGGAGTTTATTCGAGATTGCCTTCCCGTTAACGCCGTCGGTCTGAGTGCCGATGAGTTCTGTCAATACATTGATTACATTGCGGATCGCCGCCTTGAAGGCGTGGGTCTCAAGCCGCTTACCCCCGGCGTGGAGAACCCCTTTCCTTGGCTGGCCGAGATGATGGATATCAAGAAGGAGCAGAATTTCTTCGAGGGTCGTGTGACTGAGTATCAAAAGGCATCCGCCCTTGGTCAGGTCGACGACGACGAACTCTAATCCATCCTGTCATTCTTCGGAGCGCGTGTTCCGTGCGCGCTCCGTTCTTTCTCTGTTACTACCCAATCAACACTCACTAACCCCATAACGACAACACCTTTATGATACAAAAAATCTCCTTCGAAGAAGATCTCGAACTCAAACGTTTCGCCGCTACCCCTAGGGAAAAAAAGCCCCGTTTTGAATGGGGGAAAGTGCTTGGTGAGGACCGTCTTCACCGCCCCGAAATCAAAGTCGATGCGGACGGTTCCGAGCGTGACTTTGATTTGGCCGAGATTGCTGATACGATTGGCAACGCGTTGACCGATCTTCTTCTCTCCCGTCAGGAGGAGGATATCTTTACTGAGGTAAACCGCAAGTTTGTGGCGAGTGTGGCCGAGAGTGTCGGCGAAGTATTGGCGAAGCAGATTGAGCAGGGTCGCGAGCTCAAACTATCGACTCACGACATCCATCTATTGATCGAAAAGGCACTCATTGAGAATGATGCCCACGATGTCGCCCGCAGCCTCATGTTCGGCCGGACCAAGTCCAAAAAAGACGAAGAACGAGAACCTGTATCCATCCGCTTGATCCGTCGCAATGGTCAGGTCGTTCCATGGAGTGAGGCGAAGATCGAAATCGCTGTCCGCAAATCATTCCTCTCGCTGCATCTCGACTCCGAGCCGGCTGTTGACATCGCCCGAGCCGTGACGGATCGCCTCAATGTGGAAGGTCAGGCATTTATTAATATCGAGGACGTCCAAGACACGGTTCAGGAGGAAATGATGCGTCAGGGCCACTTCAAGGTCGCCGAAGCCTATATTCTTTACCGTGCGCACCGTTCACGTGTGCGCGAGGAGGAGGGGCTTCCTGCTGCTGATAATAATCAGCAGGAATCCATGATCGTTGTTACCGAGGAGAATGGAGACACCAACTTCTGGGATGGTGTGGATCTCAAGCGCCGTATCGATTTTGGTGTGATCGGCTTGGATCTGAATATGACGGTTGATGAGATTGAGGCCGAGTTACGCCGCTCACTCTACCCGGAGATGAAGCGTGCCGATCTCCAAAAGACCATCATTCTCAATGCCAAAGCCTTGATCGAGCGTGATGCCGATTTTGCGAAATTTGCGGGCCGCGTGCTGCTCACCTATATTTACGAGGAAGTTCTTGGTTGGGATATCATCCGCGACGGTGTGGATGGTCTCAAAGAAGCCCATCGCCGTGGTTTCAAGCCGTATCTGAAGCGGGCCATCGAAATCGACCGGGTGAATCCTAAGCTTCTCGATTTCGACGTGGCCAAGATTGCCGCGTCGCTGGATCCTTCTGCTGATTTGGACTTTGATTATCTTGGCGTCCAGACCATGTATGACCGCTACCTGATCGTCGACAAGACGGGCAAGAAGCATCGTCGCCTCGAGGTCCCCCAGTATTTCTGGATAAGAGTTTCCATGGGGCTCTTCCATGCGGAGAAAGAGGACCGCGAGGGCTATGCGCTACGTCTTTACAATCTCTACAAAAGCCGCCGTTTCTGCTCTTCCACGCCGACACTCTTTAATTCCGGCACATTGCACTCGCAGCTCTCTTCCTGCTACCTCTATAAGGTCGATGACAGTATCGAGTCGATCATGCACCGGGGCATTGCCGACAATGCTTTTCTCTCGAAGTGGGCTGGTGGCCTCGGTGGTTCCTGGACTGCAGTTCGTGGTACCGGTGGTTTCATTAAGGGCACCAATGGTGAGTCTCAGGGGGTGATACCCTTTCTGAAGCTGCATAACGACCAACTCGTCGCGGTGAATCAGGGGGGGAAGCGTCGCGGGTCCGGCTGTGCTTACCTGGAAACCTGGCATAATGACATCGACGATTTCCTGGAGCTTCGTAAGAATACAGGTGATGACCGCCGCCGTACCCACGATATGAACACGGCCAACTGGATTCCGGACCTCTTTATGAAGCGGATGGAGGCTCGCCAGAATTGGACACTTTTCCATTCGAATGAAACCCCGGACCTTCACGAGCTCTACGGCAAGGCCTTCGAGGATCGCTACTGCGAATACGAAGCGATGGCGGAGCGTGGAGAGATTTTCGGCAAAACGATCCCTGCGATTGATTTATGGAAGAGCATGCTGAAGATGATCTTCGAAACAGGGCATCCGTGGATCACATTCAAGGATCCTTGCAATGTGCGCAGCCCGCAGGATCACACGGGTGTGATTCATAGTTCCAATCTCTGTACCGAGATCACCCTCAATACGAGCGATGAAGAGACTGCGGTCTGTAATCTTGGTTCCGTTGTGCTCGATTCGCACCTTGATAAGGATGGCAACCTCGATCATGAAAAGCTCCGCGAGACCATTCAGATCGCGGTGCGTGCACTCGATAATGTGATCGACATCAACTTCTATCCGACGGAAGCCGCCAAGACGGCCAATAGCCGTCACCGTCCGATTGGTCTTGGTGTGATGGGGCTGCAGAATGCACTCTACAAGAAGGACATCGCCTTTGCCTCTCAAGCGGCCGTTGATTTCAACGATGAATTTATGGAGGCGATCGCATACTACGCATACGAAGCTTCGAGCGACTTGGCAGCTGAGCACGGCACCTACAGCACCTACAAGGGTTCGAAGTGGGATCGTGGCCTCATGCCGCAGGATACCCTCGACATGTTGGCCGAGGAGCGTGGCGAGGAAGTGGATGTCCCCCGTGCGGGCAAGATGGACTGGAAGCCGCTCCGTGAGAAGATCGCCAATAGTGGGATGCGTAACTCCAATGTGCTTGCGATCGCTCCGACGGCTACAATCTCCAACATCATGGGGACAACGCCTTGCATCGAGCCGACATACAAGAACCTCTTTGTGAAGAGCAACCTGTCCGGTGACTTCATCGTGTTGAACGGTGAGTTGGTCCGTGATCTCAAGTCGCGTGGCCTCTGGACCGAGGAAATGCTCGACCAAGTGAAATACTTCGATGGTGAGCTTGAGTCAATCGAGGGGGTCCCTGAGGACATTCGCGACAAATACAAGACCGCCTTCGGAATCGACTATCAATACCTTGTCGATGCGGCGGCCCGCCGTCAGAAGTGGATCGATCAATCGCAGTCTGTGAATCTCTTCCTCCCGGTCGCCGACATCAAGACACTATCTCACATGTATCGCAGTGCCTGGCGGAAGGGTCTGAAGACCACTTACTATCTCCGCACACTAGGGGCCTCGAATATCGAAAAGGCGACCACCAGTGTGAAGAAGGAGGTCCGCGGCCGCGCTGGTCAGACGGAAGCTTCTTCGGCAGGATCAGGGTCGGCCAAGAAGGAATACACGCCCGAGCAGGTTCAAGCCTGCTCCCTTGATGCCATGATGAATGGCGGTGAGTGCGAAGCCTGCCAGTAAGACCACTTGGTATAATACCAATTCGCAAAAGGTCTGACCTTTGTAACCAGTTCAAACTTTTTTGCAGGTGGCATAAGATTCCAAGCAAAAGGCCGCCCGAGAGGGCGGCCTTCTTTAATGTGTTTTAAAGTTTTCGTCGGATTGGATAAGCCGACTATGAGCGGTTATCAGCGGTATAAAAATACGGCCCGTGATTTTAAGGTCTTTGCCCTATCTCCCCAGGTTTTGGTCAAGAGCGCTTGATAATGGATTGGTGTGACGAATGGCTAGAGGAGTTTTTCTTCCTTCGAACGATTCAAGGCCCTGAGCTCGCCGAACGGGTAGGGATGAGGCCTTCGAGAGGTCGAGGCCTTGTCCAGCCGAGGTGATGCACCTAGGTGCACGCCTGGTTGGACGCCTTGCTCGGCTCTCACCAGAAGTTCTAAAGAAATGCAATGTGCACTAGCGCAAACTTAGTGTCATATACCGCTTTAGAACGTTTCGATAAAGGGCCTGCAGGACTTCCTAAGTCTGACAGACTCTTTATCGAAGTGGTATGATTCCTTTGAGCCGCAAATCATACGGCTGCCGTAAGTTTCCTTCTTGCGGGGCGTTTATTGTGCATGCCTACGAACTTCACATATTTTGCCGATGTGTATTTCGACGAGCTTGATGGGCTCGGCGTTCTCCACCACACGCGCTACCTGTTGCACCTTGAGCGGGCTCAGCAAAAGTTCTTTGAGCATCTGCTGGGAGTTTCCGATTTCGATGCGGATCGTGATGAGGATATCTATGTGGTGGTCCATAGTTTGGAGGCCCGCTTTCGTGAACCAGTGCGAACCCCGGGGCGAATTGCTGTCGAATACACGATCGAAAAGATTCGTAGTGGTGGAGTGACGATGGCCTTTACCATCCGACATCCGGATGAGGCGATCGTCTATTGCACGGGCACACGGACTGTCTGTAAGCTCTCAGCAGAGACTCACCGTCCGACCGCTTGGACGGAGTCCTTTCGCGCAGCGATGGAGAGTTTCTAGCCAGCCTCCAGGTTCTCATGTTTGTCATACTCTGCGTTCTCGCGATTGTGTCGTTTTATGGGTATGGTGCCAGTTGTCTGCTGGCCCAGCATATGGTACTCGAATTTGAACGCTACGGACTCGCTCGGTTTAGGCGGCTGACTGGTATCCTGCAGCTCCTGGGAGCTAGTGGACTGCTAATAGGGCTGCTAGGTGTGCCGGAAATTGGCTTATTGGCAGCAGCAGGCTTGAGTCTGCAAATGTTCCTTGGCCTTGGCGTGCGTCTCTCTATCCGTGACCCCTTGCTGCAATGTCTGCCGTCATGTGCCTTTATGTGTGTCAATGCCGGCCTCGTCTATGGCTTCTTGGAGCGCTTCTAGGTGAGGCTGAGCAGAAGGATACCTAGACAGAGTGCCAACATAATGAGTGCGGGAACGGATCGTGACGCTGGATCCTTGACCTTGATGTGCATCAAGAGGGCACCCAACATTAAGAGAGTGAGTAGGGCTGCTGAAGGAACGACCAGACTGGGGATAAAGCAGCCAATGATGAGGCCCGTGGCTGATCCGAGCTTGAGAAAGCCGATCAGATACATCTTTGCGCCGGGCAGCCCGTATTCTGTGAATTCGTCCTTCAGGCTACTGGCTTCGCCTCCGCGGTATCGCGTGCTTTGGTTAAAACGGAGGAGCCAGACGTTATAAATCCCAAAGCCGGCAATCAATTGGAGCGTAATCAGTACGTAGTCCATGCTTCAAGTGTTTGTATTATCCAGATGAAGTCAAACTTTGCCCCTGGGGTGAAAGGTTTCGGTTCTGGCTGCGTTTGTTCGTGTATGCGCATCAATGGGAAGACAGTTAGTCGGGAAAACCTGCCGAAAAAAGTCTGTCCGGTCTGCGAGCGTCCCTTTACCTGGCGCAAACGCTGGTCCTCGTGCTGGCCTGAGGTGCGCTATTGTTCGGATCGTTGTCGTCGGAACCGCTCTGTAAAGGGGCAGGGAGATAAATGAAAAGGCGCCTTATTACGCAGTCCCTAACAGATGCAGTCATCCGTATGGCCTGGGAAGATCGAACCACCTTTGAAACGATTGAACAGCGGACCGGACTGGCCGAGTCGGAAGTGATTCGTCTGATGCGTCGGGAATTGAAGCCGGCCAGCTTTCGCATCTGGCGCGCCCGGGTGAGCGGGCGCATGACAAAGCATCGTAAGAAATTTGATCAACACCTGTGCGGCGAGGACGGAGACTCGGCTATCGCTGACGCCGGTAGTAGGCTTCGAGTCGATCCATGAAGATCGCGTGCTGTTCGGGATCATGGAAGGAACCAGCGCCGTGGGGTGCTGGTTCGGTGTTTTTTGCCGCTTGAGGGATCCTGATGAGACGGCGTGATGTCGCGGTCTCATAGGTAAGTTGAAGTTCTTCGCCCAAGGGGTTGGGTCGCACCTGCATGTGACGGATCGTCCTTTCCATAGTAAAACAACGCAGATTCCTCAATTTTCTTACGCGCGGCAGATGGTATGAGCTGTAGCGATATGATGCCAATTGCGTTGACGTGCGTGAGACTGAGAACCGCCGGAAGTAATCATCCGCCGTAAGGCGCAGCGAATCGGACCACCGCAGGTGACGAAGCGTGAAAAGGCGGAGATGGCGTAGCCCCAGTTCTGGGGTGAGTGGGCCGGGTGCCCCTTGGGCCCTACAAAATGATTGTTTCCTAGGGCTCGACCTATTGAATCGGCCTAGAGCGAAGACGGTGGGTCGATGTCGGGTCGTCGGACGCTTTTTTTTCGACCACTAAAAACACGCTCAAAGAACGCTAAAATCTAAGTTCAGGGTGTGACTTCTTTAGTTTTAGCGAAAATTTAGCGTCATTTAGCGGTTTAAGAATCCCGCAAGCGGAATCGACCGGAGGGAGGTCACCCGTAATTTACATCAACTCTCGGGGACATGAGGCAAAGGAGCTGCACACTCGCGGCCGTATCTTTATACCGCTGATCACCGCTTATGACCTCTAGCCCGAATATTGCACCAGTTTGTTGCTGTCGTTCTTTATCTTGTTACGGGA
>JBMYNR010000046.1:0-10385 GCA_049598495.1 Opitutales bacterium | reverse complement strand
TAGAGTGAGTCTGTGTCGCCTTCGGTGTATTCAGCGCCCGGGCCGACTGTGCGGGAACCGCTTATGAACGGGTAGGGAAGGATCGCCAAGGGGCCGATCCGTTGCCGAGGACATGGTTCCGATGATTCACATCAAGCGACTCGCGCTTCGTCCCACTTGCTCTGTCCTGCATGGATGTAAGCGTCTTGCTTTTTTGAGGCGGTTCGTTGATCGTATACCCTAATTATGAGACTGACCCAACAGGAACAAAAAGTAATTCGTGACTCGATCCATAAGGCTGATCCTGATGCACGGGTTCTCTTGTTTGGCTCTCGTGTGGATGATCAGGCGCGTGGGGGCGATATTGATCTGTTGGTGCTTTCAGATCGGCTTGGTTTTGATGACCTTTGGCCGATACGGCGCGAAATCTTGGATCGTATTGGTTGGCAGAAGCTCGATTTGATCATCGAAAATGAACGTGTTGGCCTGAGTGCGATTGCTCGGGTTGCAATGGAGACAGGTGAACGGCTATGAGTGATTCGGTATATGCAGCAGTTTTACAGTCTGCGCGGCAGGAGTTGCTGGATGCGCGGAAGCATTTGAGTTTTTCGATTGAATCGGTTTCCTCTGTTGCGGGCGCGGGGAAATGGTCCGAGCTTGAATTGGAAAAAGTGGAGGCGTTTACCAGTCGATTTGCGCGTGTGGTCGATTTGTTGATCAATCGTGTCTTGCGGGCGATTGACCGGTATGAGCTGATTGAGCCAGGGACTTTGTTGGATACGGCCAATCGTGCGGAGGCTCGTGGGTTAATTCCGGGGGTGGATTGGTTGCGTGAATTGAAGGATGTTCGAAACCGCATTGCGCACGACTATGCAGGGCTGCAACTACCCGATTTATTTGTCTACTGCCAGCGAGTGATTCCAGCATTGGAGCAGACGTGTGTACGGGTGGATAATTATATTGATCAATTGCTTTGAGGGCTCGGCAGTGATCATAGGTAGGAAGGACTATGCTCGCTGATCCTAATTCTGACTTCTGTTCTCACTTGCGAGTATGAACTCTGCTAATTGGGAGTAGGTGGTTTCTCGATCAAACAGAGCCTCCGCCATTATCCGGGCCTTTTGGCTGTGTTGGTTGAGTAATTCCGTGTTAGCTAAATACTTTTCGAAGGCGGCATAGAGTGAGTCTGTGTCGCCTTCGTTGTCTGCAGCGCCGGGCCGACTGTGCGGGAACCGCTTATGAACGGGTAGGGATAAGGCGGCCTAAAGGAGGAACTCCAAGCTGAGCGCTTGAGTGTTTAGCCAGACGGGAGTCTGGCGATCCCGGGAACGCCAGACTCCCGTCTGGCAATAATCATAACGAACCTAAAGCACAGCACACGAGATTTCGCAGGCCCGCAAGCCAGTCAACTCGGCGTTTAACGCCGATACAGACAGATCTCCCGGTCACCGAGGTAGGCGATGAGTAGGGCGTCTTCGCTGGCGACGGATTGAAAGAGCTTAAGCATCATTTCCTGTTCGCCGGGCCAGGGGTAGACGAAGAAGACATCGACCTCGTCCAAGCCGATCTCCATCCCTTCATATTTGGGTGGTCCGGCTTGGTGGCCAAAACTGTCGTCGGGGACGATGTCGCTGCCGCCGATGTGGTCGTAGCTAATGTAACCTTCAGGGATGTAGCTGGTGTGAATAAAATCAGCACCCGTTTGGTGGGCTTCGGCGAGTTTTTCCGCAATCTTCACGAGGCCTTCTTCGAGTTCGATGCCGGTGGCTTCAAAGCCGAGCATGGAAGCCATACTGCTAGCCAGCCCGAATCCGCTGCCCCATTCGATGAAACGATCGCCATAGGCGAGGTCCTCATCGCGCACGTGTTTAAGCACGGCATACACCTGTGCCGGCTCGCTGGCAATATAACGAGGATAACGTTTGTTCAGCTTTTGCGCCCAGAATTGGTTCCACAGTTCGTCGGCGTGCACGACTAAAGATTTAAACGGCTCTGGTAATTCAGGGCAGGAAGCTTCGTAATCAATTTGTTGCAGAGAGGAATCCATTTTTTGACCGCTAAGTACCGCTTATGAGAATCGGCAATGGCCGATTCGATGCTGTGGATTAGATTAGCGTGTGATTAGTGGTGATGAGCGGTTCCCGACGCAGTCGGTTTTATGTGTATTGAATCCTCAATGGTCTGGTCTTGTCGCTATGCTCGCATGAGGATTTTCATTAGTGGTGATGAGCGGTCTCGGCTTCACTCCGATCCGATTAGTTTTTCAATGTCGCGGCTGTGCGCACTCCAAGTAGGCTTAAATTATTTCTGGATGGCGAATCATCATCTACAGTTAGTGCTTGGAATTACATGAAATTAGATTTGCATTTGGTATATCTAAAAGTTATTTCTGTTTGCATATGGTAAATAGAGTTTATTGGCAAAGTCGAGTGGAGCAGGCTTGGCGGGAACGTCCGGTGCTGTGGTTGACGGGTGTGCGTCGGGTGGGGAAGACGACTTTGACTCGCAGTTTGCAAGATGTGGTTTATTTTGACTGTGAGTTGCCGCGCGTGCGCAGACTGATTGAAGAGGACCCTGAGGGCTTTCTAGAGCAGGCGGGAAACAATCGTTTGATCCTAGATGAAGTGCATCGGGTTGCACAGCCGTCTGAACTTCTAAAAATAGCTGCGGATCATTTCCCGAATTTGCGAGTTTTGGCGACGGGATCTTCGACGCTCGGAGCGAGTCGACGATTTCGCGACACACTTTCAGGACGAAAAAGGCAGCTGCACCTGGCTCCCGTATTGTTCAGTGAATTGGAAGTGTTTGGAGCTGATTTGAAGACTCGGATGTACCATGGAGGCTTGCCCGAGAATCTTATTTCAGAGGGGTTTCCGGAAAAAGATTTTGTGGAATGGATGGATGCTTTCTGGGCGAGGGATATTCAGGAGTTATTTCGCTTGGAGAAGCGCACCGCGTTCATGCGGCTTTTAGAGCTCCTGCTGACACAGAGTGGGCAGTTATGTGAACTCAGCAGCTTAACTTCGGTTTGTGGTGCCAGTCGACAGACGCTATCAAACTATCTTGGTGTGTTGGAAGCAACGGGGGCCGTCCATGTATTGCGTCCATTTTTCAAGAACCCGCAAAAGGAAATTGTATCGATGCCGAAAGTGTATGGATTTGATACGGGATTTGTTTGTCATGCGCGGGGGTGGCGGGACTTGCGGCATGAAGATTATGGGGGACTTTGGGAGCATTTGGTATTGGACGAGTTGCGTGCTCATTTTGAGCCGGAGCACTTATTTTATTGGCGGGATAAACGCAAACGAGAGATAGACTTTGTGCTCGCTCGACGAGGAGAGGCACCGCTTGCGATCGAATGCAAGTGGAAGCTTAAGTCCGGCCAAGAGAATCATTTTTCCGCCTTTCAGTCTTCCTATCCAAATGCACGCTTGATTTTGGTAAGCACGGATAGCGAGCAGCCGTATTTAAATAAGAAAAGAGCTTACATTGAAACTGGACTGTCTTTTCTCGCAGAAGCGGTAGAACTGGCAGGCGGAAACTCATTTTCAAATCATTCTTAAAGTTAGGCGAGAGATTGATTGATGGGTGATAGCTGCTATAGCATCCAAAAATCACGCGGCTATTTTACTGTCCTGCCTTGGGGGTTCATGTCTCCGATCCGATTAGTTTTTCAATGTCACGGCGATCTTTCTTGGTTGGTCGCCCGCCGCCTTTATGGGTAAACACTTTGGCATGGGCCCGCTTTTCGCGGGCTTTTTCGTATTCGGATTCTGGGGTTTGGTCGTCGAGGTATTCGGCAACGAGCGGGGCGCCGATTCGCTTATCCGTGAGGGCTTTGACTTGTAAGGTGCGCGTGAGTGCTTTGGTGCGGGCAACAACGGTATCACCCACACGTACTTTGGCCGAGGGCTTGGCGATCCCGCCATTGAGCCGCACTGCGGAGCCGCGGCAGGCATCGGTGGCATCGCTGCGGGTTTTATACACTCGCACCGCCCAGAGCCAGCGGTCTAATCTTATATGATCCATTTTTTGACCGCTAATAACCGCTTATGAGAATCGGCAATGGCCGATTCGACGCTGTGGATTAAATTAGCGTGTGATTAGCGGTTTCCGACGCAGTCGGTTTTATGTGTGGACCGCCACTTTCATCTTCTCCAGCCCTTCTTCGAGCCGCGTGCGCGGGCAGCCGAAGTTTAGGCGCAGGTGTTGCGGACCGTCAAAGGGCGTGCCGTCGGAGAGGCCGACCCCGTGTTTTTCGAAATGTCCGACGGGGTCTTTTAATTCGAGCTGACTGACGTCGAACCAGGCTAGGTAGGTCGACTGCATCGGGCGGAAGGTGATCTCGGGTAGTTCCGTTTTCATGAAGTCGTAGACCAACTCGTAGTTGCCACGCAGATAGGTGAGCAGAGCTTGGCGCCAGGGTTCACCATGGTTGTAGGCGGCGGTGATTCCGGCGTAGCCGAAGCAGTTGACCTCGGTGATGATCCCGCGAATCGTTTCGCGGAAGCGGGCGCGTAGCATGGGATTTTCTATGACGGAAAAGGCACAGGCGAGACCGGGTAAGTTGTAGGTCTTGCTGGGCGCCATGAGGGTGACGGTGCGGTCAGCGATTTTCCCGCTGAGGGTAGCGGTGACGGTGTGCTTCGCCTCAGCATCGAAGACGAGGTCACAGTGGATCTCGTCGGAGATGATGATCAGGTCGTGCCGCTCGCAGAAATCAGCCAGTGCGCTGAGTTCTTCTTTATTAAAGACGCGTCCGACGGGGTTGTGTGGACTGCAAAGAATGAGCATGCGGGTATTTGGCCTCACTGCCGCTTCCATGGCATCGATATCGAGCGTCCATTGATCTGAAGCGTTCAGGCAGAGTGGGACTTTGATTAGCTCACGTCCGGCATAATCAGGTGCGCTGAGAAAGGGCGGATAGACCGGGGTCATCGTGATGGCCGACTCCTCGGGCTTTAGAAAAGCGTGGCAGCAGAGGTTGATTGCGGGGACGAGTCCGGGGAGGAAGTTCAGCCAGCTTGCCTTTGCGCTGTAGCCATGCTGGCGAGCGAGGTAGTTGATCACCGCTTCGATCGGGGCTTCATGAGGTATGGTGTAGCCAAAGACGCCGTGGTCGAGGCGCCGCTGAAGCGCGTCGAGGATTTCCGGGGCAGTGAGGAAGTCCATGTCCGCGACCCAGAGTGGCAGAATGTCGCGTCCTTTGTACTTATCCCATTTTAGGCTACCGCAGCCCGTTCTGTCGGGGCACTTGTTGAATTCGTATTTCATAGATTTGAACTGATCATCACGGCGATGTTGTTGAATGAGCAACAATGATAAGCGTTTGATAAGTGGTAATTGGCGGGCTTGGTTGTTTTCGCATGCATGAGTCTGACCGCTCATCACCGCTGATGACCGCTAATAATCTGTAGCAATTATGGAATTTATTCTGAGATTATCGTAAATGTTGCTGAATGAGAAAAAATTATAAGCGTGTGATAAGTGGTGATTAGCGGTTTTGAAAATTATCAGTATGTATGTGTCAGACCTCTGAACTGCTAATGATATGTAGCTATTTAGGAATAAATTCTTTTATGATATAGCGCTTCCATTGAAGCCGTTTCATCGGACCAAAATTAATTAGATAACCCACTGCTTTTTTTGTGATGCGCATATAGTTGATCAACTGTTGCTCGTGTTCGGGCAGCAGTTCTTTGACTGCCTTTAGTTCTGTTACTATCTCGTCAAAGACAAGTAAGTCCGGAATGTATTTTTTGTTTAGCTGATGTCCTTTGTAGAAAACGTTCAGCTGTTCCCTACTTGTGTAGGAAATCACACGCAAGTGTAGTTCCCACTGTAGGCTCTCTTGGTAGATTTCTTCTGCTAGACCACCATTCAGTTCGGCATGTACCTCAAAGGCCGCAGCCATCAGTTCGTAGCCCTCTTTGCTTAAATATTCACTGCTGGATGGTTCCTTCATGCCATTAGGATAGTTTACTAATAATCAGACTTTTAGTGAATCTTTTTTATACCGCTAATTACTGCTGATTACCGCTAATGTTGTAGGATGGTTGTAAATGATAAGCGTGTTATAAGTGGTGATGAGCGGTTCTAGCCTTATATTTTAGGTGACTGAATTTTCGCTTTTACGGTGTCCCAGATTAACACCTCAAGTTCTTCAATGCTTTTACTTCCGTCGAGAGTGACAAAGCGTTCGGGTTCTTCAGCCGCTAAATCCAGATAGCCTTTTCGGACGGCTTCGAAAAACTCGATGGCTTCCTGTTCCATACGGTCGAGTTGTCCTTCACTGCGGGCGTGGACGCGGGCGAGGCCAACTTCCGGCGGGAGGTCGATCAGGATGGTCAGATCGGGAGTTGCCTGGCCGACTGCGAACTGGTTGATGGCCTCGACTCGGTCCGGATGGATCGCGCGGGCGACGCCCTGATAAACGGTGGTTGAATCCATGAATCGATCGCAGAGCACAACCTTGCCATCAGCAATGGATGGCGCAATCCGTTCGCGCACGTGTTGGGCACGGCTGGCGGCGAAGAGCAACAGTTCCGTTTCGGCTGACATGCCGTGGCCTGATTCGTCATGCTGTAGGAGGTGACGAATGGCTTCTCCAAGAGAGGTGCCCCCGGGCTCACGGGTTTGAATAACTTCGTGACCCTCGGCTTCAAGCTTCGCTTTAAGAGCCGCGATTTGGGTCGACTTGCCGCAACCTTCGCCGCCTTCGAATGTGATGAATAAACCGGGCATTTTTGAATGTGGCTTGTGTGTCTGTTTTAGACCGCTAATGACCGCTAATTTTGTTGGATGGGTGAAATAATAAGCGTGTGATAAGTGGTGATGAGCGGTTGGGTGTGGGCTGTGGTCGAGAGGTGGCGGCCTTACGCCGGGTTGAGTGATTGGGTCGTTGGGTGGAGGAGGCCTTGCGACAACCTACTCGACAAGGGCTCCGCCTGTTTCGATAAATTCGCTGAGGTCGTTAAGGCTTGGGCTGACGGCGGTGCGTACGTAGTAGCCGGAGGTGGCCACGGCCACGGTGAGGGCTGCTTCAGGGGAGAGGCCGAGGAGTCTGGCCGTGACGAAGCCAGAGTTGAAGTGATCACCGGCTCCGGTTGTGATTTTTGGCTTTTTACAGAAGGGGCCTTCGACGTATGCGGTGCCTTCCGGGGTGGCGCAGGCGGAGTCGGCTACAGGATGGATCACCACGGTGTTGAGTTGAAGTGTCTCGCGAATGCGCGCTGCCATGGTTTGCAGATTCTCCGGTGTATTAGCCAGCGATTCAAAGCCGAGTAACGCGTCGACTTGTTCAGCCTCACGCAGGTTCAGTCCTAGGATGACTTTTCCGAAGGATTCGAACTCTTTGAAGAGATGCAGGACCTCGAGAAGATCGGCTTCAGAGCGTTTCTCGGGATCAGCGAGATCGAAGAAGAAAGTACGGTCTTTGTTTTTTGGTAACCGGGGGAGGGCATCGCTAATCAGACTCCGGAAGATATCAGTCAGATAAGGGATCATTGTCCAGTTCGTCATCGTGATAAGATCGGATTCGCCTAGGATCGAAATGAACGCATCCTTCCCCAGTAATTCGCAGATGCGCTCATAGGTGATCTCGTCGAGGCTGGCCATGGATCCGAGAAGAATTTTTCCATCGGTGAATTCAGCGGCGAGCGTCACGCCTGGGTCAGCGATTGAAATGGCCTTTGTTCGTTCAGCAAAATCATGAAAAACGGGGTGAATGCTGTCACGCCCGAGGGCGCCAAGGTAGCGAACTTGGAGGCCATGCGCGGATTGTGCATTGGCCATAATTGGGCCGTTGCCTCCGAGTTTCTCAACGACGGGCGCAAGCTCAATATTGGCGCTCTTCCCGGCAGCGGATCCAATTCGGTTGGCGAAATCAGTGATCGTCGGAATCGCCTGAAACTGATCGCCCGGGCCGGAGCGTTGATCGACCGGATGAACAATCTTATCGACGAAGCCGTCGATACCGACGAGTGCCTTTTTTGAGCCAGCGAGGGGGGACTTCTCTTTGAGCTCTTGAAGAGTTTGAGTCTTATATTTCATGGGGCGGCGCTCCGCGCCGAGTTGAGTGGTTGAGTGGAGCGCATAGCGCAAAGTTAAGAGGTGTGATAGTTAAGTGTGAATATCGGCTCTACTCAACCACTTAACTGCAGCTAGGCTGCAACTTTTGACTCCGTGCGCAGCACGGCCCTTACAGCAATTCCGCAATGGAGCCGAAATCGGCGTCGAATAGCCGCTTGTAGGTGCGAACGGCGAGCGCGTCGGTAAGCCCTGCACTATAATCGCAGAGTCGCCTGTGGCGTCCGTTCGCTTCCAGTTCTTGCGCAAGAAGCTCCTGCACCGATCCGGGGAGTAGGTTTAATCCCTTACTTCCCGGTTCCACGCAATGATCCACTAAGGCTGCAAATAGGCGCTCAAGAATATAACCGCCCTTGAATTCAATCTGCTGGAGTTGGGTGGATTTAAAAATCAGATCCAGTGCGATGGTTTTATAGAGTGCGCTCTCCGCTTGTATATCGGGGTCGATTTCTAGATCGAATGCATGCCGGTTTGTTCGCTCGCTGAGAAAGCCGTTGCGTTCCCGCAGTCTGCAGGCGTGAACGAAACTCCCTACTTTGGCGCCAAAGTAGGCTTCATAGCTATTCGACTTGATCTTATCGCATAGAGTTTCGACGAGTTTCGAAGCCTCCGTCGAGAGTGTTTTCTGCGCGGCCCATTCGGTTAGACTGCCGACGCTGATGTAGCGTGCATGTATCCCGTCGACGATATCGTGGAGTGAATAGGCCGTATCATCGGCCCAGTCCATGATCTGACATTCAATACTCTTAAACGCGTTGAGCGCTGCAACCTCCTTTAACTCTACCGGCCGGGCACTGCCGCCGAAAACACGATCGCGCCACTCTGTTTGATCGTTGTAGATGAAATGATTCTTGGGTGTTTTGGAGGTCTGTGCGACCCACTCCGAGTGAGTTGCCTTGTATTTCATGACGCCATCCAGAAAGGCCCGGGTCGGGGCGATTCCTTGGGTGCGCCCCGGTCGCTCGTAGATGAGTTCGGTTAGGATGCGGAGGGTTTGTCCGTTGCCTTCAAATCCTCCATATGGACTCATGAGTTCATTGAGTTTACGCTCGCCGATGTGCCCGAAGGGAGGATGGCCTAGATCGTGCGCGAGGCAAACGGCCTCGGTCAGGTCGGGGTCGATGTAGAACTTATCGTGTAGCAGTGGGGAGCTTGCTAATAAGAACTCGCAGATCGAGCGGCCCACCTTTGCGACCTCGATTGAGTGCGTCAGGCGCGTCCTGTAGAAGTCATACTCGCCCGATTGAAAGACCTGTGTCTTCGATTGTAGCCTGCGAAACGGGTAGGAGAAGATAATCCTGTCACGCTCAATTTGAAAGGCGCTGCGGTATTCGCCCTCAAGTGGGGTCGTTTCAGGAAAACGTTCGAGGTCGAAGGGGGCGTAGAAATCGTTCGGCATCGGTGTGGATTTGTTTTGTCACGAATAGTGAGCGAGTTTACTTGTCTAAGCTCAATGATGAAATGCCCCACAGAATTTGTTCCGTCCCTGGTTGTCCTCGCGGTGGTGATGGCGGGTTTATTTGCTTGCTCGTCGGCGGATGCCCGAATTGGAGAGCGCCGTCAAACGATTGAGAGTCGACTGTTTGCCTCGGGGGGCATCGTTTACCGCGACGACACCATTGAGGCAACTCGCCGGCGTGGTATGCCTTATATGAAGTATATGGAATATCTGCCCAGCGGTTCTGCAGTTCGTATTTACTTCAAGACGGATGACGGCCGTCGCCCCACCTCTTCAGAGTTGGATTCTAGGCGTATTTCAGCTGGCTGGGATCTGCATGTGCTTTATGTGGACGGGGTCTCCGTTGCTGAAGTCTACAAGCGCAGCCAGGGAATGAGTGGTTTTGAGTTTAACCAGCTTCTCGCCCTTCATGGGGGTGGGTCATTTTGGAAGCGAGCCAGCAAGGAGGAGCTTGGGGAAATGAAGAGCGCGTTTGGAATGGATATGATCCGTAATGATGGGCTCGTGCGTGCAAAGAGACTCGGTGGTGATACCTTGATGATCGTGGATACCGAATTCGATGGGAAGCTCGCCGAAATGAATATGAATGATCTCCTTGAGCGGGCACCTGTGAGTGTCAAGGGGTTCTAGTTTTTTGCAATGAGTCTAGAGTCTTCGGCCTTCCTGGGGAAGCTGTGACGACAAGACCGATGGCCAAATGCTCGCGTCGTGCGGGTGTCGCGATTGAAAGCTTTTTAGATATGGGATCAGACGGCCTAAAGGCCGAACTCCAACAATGCCCCACGCGTCCTAAGGGTTGGAGGGACGCCGTCCTCCCTGCATTTTTAGCGAAGATTGAGCGTTAATGAGCGGGCGGAAA
>JBMYNR010000045.1:0-10809 GCA_049598495.1 Opitutales bacterium | reverse complement strand
CCAGGGCAGCCGTCCCTACCTTTGTAACCAGTTCAAACTTTTTGGCAGGTGGTATCAGACCATCTGAGGCCCTGCGAAAGCGAGAAACAAAAAGCCCACGCGTCTGGCGACACGCGGGCTTGGAAACATTGAATCGATACAATCCTACTCGACCACGTAGGCCTTGATGATCGCCTGCGCCTCGACCGGCACATCCTGCGCACCCGTTTCCACACCTTCGAGCTTCTCCACGTTCTCGTAACCTTCGACGACCTTGCCGAAAATCGTGTGTTTGTCATTCAGCCATTCAGGGGTGCTGGTGGTGATAAAGAACTGGCTGCCATTAGTCATCGGGCCCGAGTTGGCCATCGCAAGGAGGCCCTCTGTGTCGAAGCGGACGTCCGGACTAAATTCATCGGGAAAGTTCTTCCCCCAGATGGATTCTCCACCCGTGCCGTTGCCAACCGGATCGCCGCCCTGGATCATAAAGTCTTTGATGATACGGTGGAAGGTCAGACCATCGTAGTAGCCATTCTCAATATGCCCGACGAAATTAGCCACTGCCAGGGGTGCCACACTCGGCATGAGCTCGATCGTCACATCGCCCTGCGTGGTTTGGAGGACGATGTTGAAATTCTCCTTTTCCTTCCATTCTGCGGCATAGCTTTCGAACTCAGCCATGGCTTCCTGCAGGGCCGCCTCTTGGGCACGCATCATGTCCGCTTGAGCCGCCTGAATACGCTCCTGGATGAACGCCTGAAAGGCGGGCAACTTCGCTTCAAACGACGGGTCCATTTCTTTAGCAGACGCGCCGGCAATAAAGCCCGCAGTAATTTGATCGGCATCCTCAGCACCAAAACCGAGCTGTTCGAGGCCCGACTGCATTACCATCACGGCGCCAATCTTCTTCAGGGATCCCTCGCTGAATGCAGGAAGCTCTTCGGCGCCGCCCTCGACGGCTTCGGCTCGAGCCTGCGCCTCGGCAAACGCCGCCTGAAGTTCAGTTTGTGCGATCGCCATGACATCAAACTCGCCACTCAGGCCCATATTTAGCCCATCCGCGAGCATAGCGATATCGGCCTCACTTAGCTCAAGCATGGGCACTCCCCCGCCCTGTGCGGTTAGGTAGCCAATCATCTCGATCAGGTCCGCCTGAGAAACTTCGATCGGGGCAACTTCGGGGACTTCAGCTGACAGCTCTTCAATATGGTCGGCATGGTCGTGGCCAGTATCATCGCCGTGGCCCCAAAGAGGGGTCGTCGCGAGAAGCGCCGCCAAGAGAAAACGAAATAGGTTTGAATGCATATAATCTACGATTGTGGGGTGAAAACGTGAAAGGCTTACGCCTTTATCGAAAAGGTCAACGAGGGAACGCGCATTTCGAGAGACAGGGTGCTTGTCCGAAAGTTCAAACTTCCCGCAGATTACTTACCCAGATCGTATTGGTCGATCCGCTTGCGGAGTGTGGCGCGGGTCATGCCCAGTATCTCGGCAGCCTTCACTTGCTTGCCCCTGGCCTCATCGAGAGCCCGCGCAATCAGCGCCCGCTCACCGTGCTCCAAAATATTCGTCTCGTGCTCCGCGCGGAGCGCTTTGTAGACACTGTCGTAAGGGTCTTCACTGGGCGCGCCGACGATTTCAGGAGCCGCTTCTCCCGCGGTGGTCAAAGATGATTCCTTATCCTCCAAAACCGCGTCCGTTGCCCCCGACATCACCGGGGCTTGGTCGCCGATCGCGTTCACCACCTCGAGGGGCAAATCCTTAATCAGAATCATCTCCCCCTGGGCGATGACCGCACTCCGGTAAATCAAATTCTCGAGCTCGCGGACATTGCCCGGCCAGCTGTATCGGTTGAGTAGAGCCAGTGCCTCGGGCGAGATTAACTTCGCGTCGGCCTTACTGTCGCGGGCCAGCCGCTTGAGCACAAAGTCGATTAGCTGTGCCACGTCCTCCTTTCGCTCACGAAGCGGCGGCAGTTGGATGCGGACCACATTGAGGCGATAGTAAAGGTCTTCGCGAAAAGTCTTTTCTTTGACCATTTCCTCAAGCGGTTTATTCGTCGCCGCAAGCATGCGGACGTTGACCTTGATCGTCTCACTGCTCCCAACCCGTTGAATCTCACCTTCCTGCAAGGCTCGGAGAATCTTCGTCTGAGTGGTCAACGCCATATCGCCAATCTCATCGAGAAAGATCGTCCCGCCGTCACACAATTCAAATTTGCCGATCCGCTGACTCGTCGCGCCCGTAAAGGATCCCTTTTCATGGCCGAACAATTCACTCTCGATCAAATTCTCGGGAATGGCGGCACAATTGACCGCAATGTAGGGTTGGTTGGAGCGAAGGCTGTTTTGGTAAATAGCCCGGGCGATCAGTTCCTTACCGGTGCCGCTCTCACCCGTCACCATCACGGTCACGTCGCTGGCCGCGACCTGTCCGATCATTTTAAACACTTCCTGCATCGCGGGGGAACTGCCGATGATACCACCCTCCACATCTTCCTTGGAAACGACCGGCGCGGCATCATCACTACCCGCCTTCTTCAGATCTTTCGAAGCCGTAATCGCCGACTCCGTCAACGAAAGGATCTTCTTCAAATCGAAAGGCTTCATAATGTAATCGAAGGCCCCGAACTTCATTGCCTCGATTGTCGTCTGGGTGGTGCCATATGCCGTCATTAGTATGATCATGGCATTGGGGTTGATTCCACGAAGATGCTGTAGCGCCTCCATACCACTCATTCCACCCATTCGATTATCTAGAAGAATCACATGCGGGTTGTGCTTCTCTGCCATGGCCAGCCCTTCTTCGCCGCTGCCCGCTTCAAGCACCTCGTAATTACGCCCCGAAAGCACACGCCGAAGGGAATAGCGAAGATCATTGTCGTCATCAATAATGAGGACTTTAGCTGTGACCGTTGAAGAACTCATGGTTATAAAATGACGCAATGAATAAGCAAGCTCGCGACAATAAAGCAAGATTCATGCTAGCACATTGTAAAAAGACTCGAGCCGATTGCATTTAGTTAGAACTTCTGGTGAGTGCCGCGCAAGGCGTCCAGTCAGGCGTGCCCCGAGGGGTCTCACTGGCTGGAGAAGGCCGCGACCTCTCGAAAAAGGCCTCATCCTCGCCCGTTCGGTGGGCTGAGAGCCTTGAATCGATCGATAGGCGGGACTGGGGGGATGTTTGCTTCCAGCTGCGTTGGTCACAGCGATACGGGCCTCGACCCGCACCCGCGGTACCGGTTCACAGTCCTTGGCGAGTTCTGCATCTTGGCGACGACGCAGCAGGTCGGAAGTTATACCACTTCAAAGAGCCGATCCCACTAGGGAGTGTCTGGAATGACCGCGATTCCGTTAGTCCCGGGTCATCGCGTCGAGGCGGTCCTTTAAAAGTGCCGCCGCCTCTTCCGGATCCTCGCTCAAATTCGAGGCAATCCCAACGGAGTTCGTTCTCACATCAACCCGGCTAAAGGGGACTGGAATGAAAAAACGATCCCAGCTCCTGAGACGCCAGGCAGCCGAATAGTTAAGGGAAAGCAGCAGGATCGGCGCACCCGTTTTCAGGGCCACCATAACAGCACCTGGTTTCATATCATACATCGGCCCGCGGGATCCATCCGGTGTGATGCCCACATCCCAACCATCGTTCTGTGCTTCGATCAAATCACGCACCGCTTGCGAGCCACGCTTGTAACGGGAACCGCGAATCGGGCGCATGCCAAGTTTCCTTAAAAAACCAGCCAGCCAGGCACCATCCTGACTCGCACTGATGAGTGTGGCCAAGCGGCGATGCCGAAAGTAGCGGCGGTAAAAGACAGGGGCAGCAAACAAGCGATTATGCCAAAGTATGACGACTGAGGGAGCATCCTCTCGGTCGACCATAGCCCGCGCATCGTCGCTCAAATTGAAACGTAAGGTGCGACCCCACGCACGCATCAAGAGCGCCAGCAAAGTAAGAACGACACGCTGGTGCCATCGTAGTTCGGCAGGGCTGCTTAAAGACTCGGTCATGATCCGATCAAGGATGCCCCTCACTCAACGAATAGCAATGCGTAAGGCAGAGACATTCATCATGCTCTGATGAGCGAGACAAATGAGAGGCAGAATCAGATAATGATCCGGAGGCGATACCTAAACTTGACCCACACCAGTCAAAGCCCATCGTTTCCGCCCTATGACAGCTCCAGCACCCAAAGAAGGCCTTATGGAAGAACTCGTCGGTCTGTGTAAACGCCGCGGTTTCATTTTTCCCTCCTCGGAGATTTACGGAGGCTACAACGGTTTTTTCGATTACGGCCCACTCGGTGTGGAGCTACGCAATAATATCAAGCAGGCTTGGTGGCGTGACTTCGTCCACCGCCGTGATGACATCGAGGGGTTGGACTCAACGATCATCATGCACCCGGACATCTGGAAGGCCTCCGGCCACGTGGACGGGTTTTCTGATCCGATGGTCGACTGCAAGGAGTCCAAGCTACGCTATCGCGCGGACCAGCTCTTTTTTGCACCCGTCGTACTCGACGGAGAACCGGTCGGCTACGTCGCCTTCGTCGAAGGTGCCGACTCCACAAGCATCTACAAGCGCGCCAAGAAACTCCGCGACCTCCTCGGCAAAAAACAGTCTACCCTCGACGAGAGCCAGCTCGACCAGGACCACACCGAGTTTACCGAAGCCACTGCCGAGCAACGTGCGCTGACCCTCGGCCCGGACGCCACCGAACTGGATACTCTAACCGAGCCGCGTGAGTTCAAGCTGATGTTTGAAACCAAGGTCGGCCCGCTGGCTGATGATTCCGCCGCGGCCTATCTGCGCCCAGAAACCGCACAGGGTATCTTCGCCAACTATAAGAACATTGTCGATACCGGCCGTGTGAAGATTCCCTTCGGTATTGCCCAAATCGGCAAGGCCTTCCGCAACGAGATCACCCCACGCAACTTCATCTTCCGCTCCCGCGAGTTCGAACAAATGGAGATCGAGTATTTCATCGCGCCCGATGCCGACTGGCGCGCACTCCACCGTGAATGGCTCGACCTATGCATCGATTGGCTCGTCTCCATCGGTCTCCCCCGCGAGTCCGTGACCGAAGACATCCACCCCAAGGACAAGCTCGCCTTCTACTCGCAAGCGACCACCGACCTCATGTTCGAGTTCCCACACGGCGAACAGGAACTCTGGGGGATCGCCTGCCGCTCGGACTATGACCTCAAGCAGCACCAGGAGCACTCCGGCAAGTCCATGGAGATCTTCGACGAAGCTTCCAAGAGCAAGTATGTCCCGCACGTCATCGAGCCCTCACTTGGTGTCGATCGCACGCTACTTGCCGTGCTCACGGCAGCCTACTGCGAAGACGAAGTGCCCAACGACAAGGGTAAGGCCGAGAAGCGCACCCTGCTCAAATTCAGCCCGAAGATCGCGCCCTACAAAGCCGCCATATTCCCGCTGCTTAAGAACAAGCCCGAGCTCGTCGAGCGCGCGACTGCCCTTTACCAGAAACTGCAAAAACGCTGGAACGTCTTCTACGATGCCTCCGGCGCCATCGGCCGCCGCTACCGCCGCCAGGACGAAATCGGCACGCCCTTCGGTATCACCATCGACTTCGACACCATCGAGAAGGACGGCACCGTCACCCTCCGCGACCGCGACACCACCGAGCAGCGCCGCGTGACCGAAGACGAGCTCATCGCCTTCCTCGAAGAGCAGATCGACGGGTAGTTACTACGCGGAGACCGGAAGTGTCCCGACCTACCCCGGACTGAACGCAAAGTCACTGAGAGCAACCGTGACCGCAACGTCCATGGCAACGGAGGCTTCCCCGCGAAAGGTCCCTGCCAGCGGACGCACATCGGCATAGTCGCGGCCCACCGCCACCTTGATGTAGGTATCGTCTGACCTGCGATTGTGGGTCGGGTCGTAGCCGACCCAACCAATGGAAGGGATGAAACACTCCAACCATGCATGTGACTCGCTGTTATCATCAGCAGAGTCGGATACCGGGGAGTCGACATAGAAGTAGCCGCTTACATAGCGGGCCGGGATTCCGGACGCCCGGCAGAGCGCGATCATAACGTGGGCGAAATCCTGACAGACGCCACTCTTCTGGACGAACACCTGCATAACGGTGGACTCCACATGGGTGCTGCCGGGGGCATAGGTAAAGCCCTCGAAAATGAAGTTCATAATCGCTTCCACCTGCGCCTGCACATCGTCGCTCGGATTCACAATCTCCTTCGCCTCATGCTCGATCATGGGGCCGAGCGCAACGCGTGGGCTTGCGACCAGAAAATCGTAGTAGCGCTCGTCGCGCGGGAGGTCCATAAGCAGCGAACTCGGGCTCGGCACGGAGAAATCGCGGACATCTGCGAAGGTTTCCACCTTGGAGTGTGCGACCACCTGAAGCGAGTCATGCGGCTCGATAAGTTCAAAATGATACACTTGGTTCGTATAGAAATCGAGTCGGCGCAAAACGCTCGTGCTGGACGGCTGAATCTCCAGGCCGAAGGAGTGGCATTGCTGGAAATCATCCGAAACCGGGCAAAGGCGGGCATCGTTAAAACTATCCCTAACCGCCGAAGCGTAACGGTAGGTTGTCGAGTGGGTGACCGAGAACTTCATATAGTGAGTCGGGTTTAGCTGAGCAGAGATCGCGCGGCTACTGTTGCTGCTGTTGTTGGGCGGCGATCTCAGTCGCCATGTCCAACTTCGGATGGAACATATAGTTGTCAAACATGGCCTTGCCGATATCCACGAAACAATCCTGCAGCCCAGCAAGATATTCGTGAAGACCCTGCTCGAAAGCGTCATCGATATTCCCGTAGGTCAGATCACTGACGAGGCGGCCCGAGATACGCTCAACCTCGTTGGAATAGAAACCCGGGTTGCAGCCTGAGATACGGTGCAAGTTGGCATCCAGATGGCGCGCACAAAAGAGAATGGAACGCGGAAAGTTCTCATTGAAGATGAGGAAATCGGAAACTTTCATTGGATTCACACTGCTAACGTAGAGGCTATGATACGCCTCAAATGCACTGCAGGAACGGAGAATGGCTCCCCATTGCACCGCGTCGATCGCACCGCCGACCTCGTCCACACTGGGCAGCAGGATATGGTATTTAATATCGAGGATGCGACTCGTCTTGTCCGCCCGCTCGAGATACTTACCCACCTGCATAAAGTAAAAGCCCTCGGTGTGGGAAAAGGTCGAATCCGTCATCCCCTGAAAGAGATGACTGTAGTCCTGAATCTGCTTGTAGAATTCGTAAGGGCCGCTCTCCCAGACCATCTTCGCATTGTTCGACTTCAGAAACAGAAAGGCGTCATTCAAGCTCTGCCACATCTCCGTGGCAATCTGGTCGCGGATCATGCGCGCGTTCTCACGCGCGGCAAACATACACGAGATCACCGAGCTCGGGTTCTTTCGGTTAAAGGTAAGAAACTCCGTTACGCTTTGGGAATCCGCCCGACCATAGAGCTCGTAGAAGAGCTCCTCCTCGCCGGCCGCCCGGATGATCGGTTCCCAGTGCTCTTTGAGCTTGGCATCATCCATGGACTCGAAATCGAGTAGAATCTGGAGGTTCACATCGAGTAGGCGCGCGATGTTCTCCGCCCGTTCAATATAGCGGCTCATCCAGTAGAGAGAGTCTGCAACACGTGAAAGCATGAAAATCTTAGTCCTTGGTGTATGAAAATGGCGGGTGGCTATTCGTCGGAATACAACACCCAGGTATCTTTACTGCCCCCGCCCTGCGAGGAATTGACGACGAGCGAACCCTTGCGAAGTGCCACTCGTGTGAGCCCGCCGGGAATGATGGTGGTCTTTTCACCACAGAGAACGTAGGGGCGCAGGTCCACATGCCGTCCCTCGAAATGTCCCTCACACCAGGTGGGATGACGCGAGAGCATAATGGGGGGCTGGGCGATGAAGTTTCGGGGGTCGGCTTTGATCAGTTCGCGGAACTTCTCCACCTCCTCCTTTGTCGCCTTGGGCCCGATCAACATACCATAGCCACCGGCTTCATTGGCCGACTTGACGACAAGCTGGTCGAGGTTGTCCATGATGTATTTGAAGTCGTCGGCCTCGGAAGCAAAGTAAGTATGCACCTGCCCCAGAATCGGCTCCTCACTCAGGTAGAAGCGGATCATATCAGGCACGAATGCGTAAATCAGCTTATCGTCGGCGATTCCGGTGCCGATGGCATTGGCGATATTAACATTACCCGCCCGCAGCGCGTTCACGAGCCCCGGCACTCCGAGCATGGAATCCGGCCGGAAGACACTCGGGTCGATAAAGTCGTCATCAATACGGCGGTAAATGACATCCACCTGCTGGAGCCCTTGGGTCGTCCGCATATAGACTTTGAAGTCGCGCACGACAAGGTCACTGCCCTCGACAATCTCGATACCCATCTGTCGGGCAAGGAAGCAGTGCTCGAAGTAGGCGGAATTGAAATGCCCCGGGGTGAGCAGCACGGAGACCGGGTTTTCTTTCCCGTAGGGCGCCACATGCTGGAGGGTTTTCAAAAGCTCTTCCGAATAGTTCTCAACCGGGCGCACCCCCGCTTTCGGAAAGAAATTGGGGAAGGCGCGCTTCATCGCCTGGCGGTTCTCCAGAAGATAGGAAACACCGGAGGGGCTACGGGCATTATCCTCCAGCACCAGATAGTTGCCCTGATCATCACGGATCAAATCAGTTCCGCAGATATGGATGTAGATATCCTGCGGAATATCGATGTTCATAAACTCCCGGCGAAAGTGTTTCCCCGAGAGAATGTAACTGGCAGGAATGATCCCTTCTTTTATGATTCGCTGTTCGGAGTAGACATCCTTGAGGAACATGTTCAGCGCCTGGATCCTTTGGGTCAGCCCGCCTTCAAGAAAGTCCCATTCGGACTTCGGGATAATACGCGGCATGAGATCAAAGGGGAAGATCTTCTCCGTGCCCTCATCGTCGCCGTAGACCGTGAACGTGATCCCCTGCCGAAGGAAGGACAGGTCTACCGTCTGGCGTTTCTGCTCGTAACTTTCCCCACTGAGGGACTGCAGGCGCTCAAATATGGCGCGATAGTGCGGACGGATGCTGCCATCCGCTTCGAACATTTCATCAAAGAAGCCGTCGTTGGAGTATTGCTCAAAAAACATGTATTTTCCGGGTGTATGCACTACGCAAAGCACATTGTCTGCCGTTTTTTACATCCGGCGGATCAAATCGCAGAGCGCTATCTCTTCACCCACGGAGCACGCTTGTTTAGGGCGATCTCGGCATCAAGCTCGGCCATACGCGCTTGAAGGCGTTCGACCACCTCTGGATTCGCCGCCGAGAGCTCGCGCCGCTCGCCGGGGTCCTTCTCCAGATCGAAAAGCATGACGACCGGCTCCTGCTTGGCCGCCTTTCTGCCACCGCGTGGCTTGACCAGAAGCTTCCATTGATCCACCCGGATGCCCTCGATCAGGCCGCCCCGGCTGTAATAAAGGAACTCACGGCGTGGTGAGACAGACTCGGCACCCGTCAGCAGGGCTGAAGCATCCAGCCCGTCGATCGTGCGGTCGGCTGGTAGCTCCACACCCGTCAGCGCCGCGAGGGTCGGCAGGAGATCGAGCGTAGTGACCAGTTCATCGCAGACCACACCCGCGGGGATTCGCGAGGGGCCCCAGACAATACAGGGAACCCGCATACCTCCCTCAAAGGTAGTCCCTTTGCCATCTCGAAGAGTCCCCGCCGACCCGCCGTGATGTTTATAGGAAAGCCAAGGGCCGTTGTCTGAGGTATAGATCACAATGGTCTCTTCGTCCAGGTCCAACTCACGGAGACTGTCCAGCAAACGCCCGACCTCGGCATCGATATGCTCGATCACAAGCTTGTAGGCCTTGTAAGGATCCGCGTCATAGACCTCGTCGGGAACATAGAGCGGGATATGCGGCATACTATGCGGCAGATACACAAAAAATGGCTGATCCTGATTTTCGCGGATGAAGTCGATCGCGCGGTCGGTGTAGCGGCGTGTGATGGTGCGCTGGTCCGCGGGCAGTTCAACAATCGTCTCGTTTTCGATCAGTGGTGTATTCCATTTGCTGAGCGTCGATTCGGGATCGCTCCAGAGCGCATCCATCCCCGAGTGACCACCCCTCGGCTTGTTCTTGTTCCCCGGATGGTTCATGTCATTCGAATAAGGGATGCCGAAATAGACATCGAAACCGTGCTGACGAGGCAGGGTCTCCGGGTGATCGCCGAGATGCCATTTGCCGAAGCAGGCCGTGGCATAGCCCTGTGCCTTCAAATGATCCGCAATGGTATGCTCCCCAGGATGGAGCCCCCTTTCGCTGCCCGGGAACAAGACCCCCTGGGCCAGGCCAATACGCTTCGGATAGGAACCCGTCAGCAAGGCAGCCCGCGATGGTGTGCATACAGGCGAAGCCACCATGAAATTTGTGAGTCGACGACCCTCCTCTGCCATCCGATCGATGTGGGGGGGGTCTCGACCAACGTCGAGCCAAAGCAACTTAAGTCGCCATACCCCTGGTCATCGGCAAAGATGATGATAACGTTAGGCTTACCAGCAGGGTGATCCGCCGCTGCGAACTGAGGGAGAAGGAGGCTGAGAAAAGCAAGGACGATGAGAGGCATATTGCCGAGATTGGCTCTCGATCTAATCTCTGCAACCCAAAGCTCTAGTCCGAGGCTTTGGCGAGGCACTCATGTTTCAATAAGAGCGAAGCACGGCATGGCGGAAGCCATGCCCTCCATCGCATACTTCCCCGAACTTTGGTGTAGACCCTAGACCAGGCTAATTGTGGTTGGGCCCGTGCTTCGCTCTGGGAGCTACGCAGGGCACTCAT
>JBMYNR010000044.1:0-11916 GCA_049598495.1 Opitutales bacterium | reverse complement strand
CACTCCCGCTGAACTCGCTATCAATTTTGATTAGGGACAAATCTGAGG
This sequence comes from Opitutales bacterium, assembly GCA_049598495.1. Lineage (GTDB taxonomy): Bacteria > Verrucomicrobiota > Verrucomicrobiia > Opitutales > Coraliomargaritaceae > Thalassobacterium. The sequence continues at coordinate 11,868 of JBMYNR010000044.1, read as the reverse complement.
GACTTACCATTTTGCGGGGAAGGACTGGTGTGCATCGTGGTAGTCGGCCCGGCATCGACCCACCGTCTTCGCTCGCCGAGCTACGCCGAGTCAAGCGGTCGAGCCCTACGAAAACAATCAGTTTGTAGGGCCCCGACTTTGACGATGACACAGTTGCTTTTATACCGACTCGGGGCCGACGATGAGTTGGACGCGCTTCTCTTCCGATAAATACTCCCTAGCGAATCGGGCCAGCGACTCCGCATCCACCGCGTCAAGTTTACCAGCATGTTCGGCATCGTCATCGATTGGTAAACCGTAGCTCACTTGAATCGCAGCGTGCATGGCCCGAGCCCCGATGGTTTGCTTGCCCATTGGACGTGCGGCTTTGAGTCGCGTGCGGCAGCGGGCCAACTCCTCCTCTGTGACCTCCCCACTGGCGACTCGCTCAATCTCGAGATTGATCTCACGGACGACGGCCTCAGCCTGGCTCGGATGGGTGCCCGCGTAGAATACAAACATACCGTTGCGCAACCCAATCACGCGTGTTGAACCCACATAGTAGGCCATACCCTGATCCTCACGGATCCGTTCGAAAAGGCGACTGGACATCCCACTGAAAAGTTCATTCAGCACCTCGCCCAAGACGAAGTCCCGCTCTTGGATACCTGTATCCGGATAAGCTTGAAGCACGACCGCCTGCTCACGGTCCATATCTTCTTTACCTATGTGGGCGGCGGTTTGGATGAAGCAATCCGGTGCACTTGCAGTGAATGCATCCGTGCACAATCCCTCTTCAAGAAGGGATGTCAGCTCCGAATCAAGCGTCTGCGGATCGAAGTCACCCGTGATCGAAATTATAATATTATCGGCTCGGACAAGCTGGGTAAATTGCGCACGCACATCATCGACCGTGAGCCGTTCGAGATCTTCTATCCGGCCGTCTGGAGCCACACTGAAAGGATGTTCGCCAAAGAATCGTTCACGCAATCTCCGGAATCCGTATTCGAGGATCTCGTCATCATCCTCACGCAAGCTGGCAATCTGCGCTTCACGCTCTGTTTCGAATGTCATCGAATCAAACCTCGGCTGCACTAGGGCATCACTCAAGAGTTCGAGACCTGTCTTGATATCACCGGGCAGCACCTCGATCGCGAAGCTAATGGTGTTATTACCACAGGTAGCTGAAAAACTTCCGCCAATACTCTCGATCAGCTCGGCTATCTCCTGCGCGCTGCGGCGCTCCGTATCTTTGGTCAGAAGCTCAGCGAGGAGCGCTGAGATGCCACGCTGGTCCGCTGATTCATAAACAGGGCCGCCCAGCATCACACAACGAAGATGGACTTTGGGTAGCCGAAAATCCGGTTGCAGCAAGAGACGCACGCCACTCTCTAGATTGATTTGCTGAAAAGGTTTCAGCGAAAGCTTCTCCTCAAGGGTCGACTGCTCTGCCCCAATATCGGAAATCGGCCCGAGTGTGACCGCCGATAGGCTCTCTTCCACAAGATAGCGCTTGGCCACATCCTTCAAATCAGAAGAACATACCGCTTGCAGGCGCTTTAGATAGCGCCGGCCATAATAAATATCACCAATCACGACCTCACCCAGTCCGAGGCGCGAAGCCTGCCCACTCATGGTCTTCCGTCCATTGATCTCCGAACTGAGCGCCTGTCTACGGGCTTTCTCAACAACTGATTCAGGCAGGCCTTGTTCAACCACCTCTCTCAAAACAGATTGAACAGCAGACTCAACCTTTACGCTCTTACTGGGGTCGCAAACGTAGGAAATCCAAAAGAGACCACGCCCACCAGGGTTCCAGTTCCGACAGTCGATATAGGTGACCAGCTTTTGCTGGTTGCGGAGACGCTCCCAAAGAAGGGAGCTTTCACCGCCCCCAAGTGCCTGCGCCAACGCGTCCAGTTTAGAAGAATCCTCGTGGCTCAGGTGCGGCACTTTGAAGCCAAGGCCGCCTCTAAAGATATTGTAATCACCGATAATATCCTCGCGCCGGATGGCCAACTGGATCGGTTCCTCCTCGACCTGCACGGGAGCTAAACGTCCCCGCGGGACCTTGCCAAAACAGCCCTCCACTGCGGCCAAGCAGGCCTTCGGAGTGACCGCACCAACAATACTGACGACCATGTTGTTCGGCACATAACGGGCGTGATAATAATCCTTTAATTCCTCGGCTGTTACCTGTTCGAAGAGAGCCCGGTGGCCGATGACCGGCTCACGGTAGGGATGTTTTTGAAAGGCTGTGCGAAAGAGTGCCTGGCTCAACTGGCGATCGGCATCGTCTAGCCCCATATCAATCTCGCGAAGAATCACGTCGCGTTCCCGCTCCACTTCATGCGTGGGCAAAGTCGAGTGCAGCACGATATCGGAGAGCAGATCGACCACCTGCCCGAAGGCGGAAGACGGGGCATCAATGTAATAGACCGTTCTGTCAAAGGTCGTGTAAGCATTAATTGATCCTCCCATGGCATGGACCTCCCGGCTGATCGATTTTCCATCTCGCCGCACGGTGCCCTTGAACAGCATATGCTCAAGGTAGTGGGATAGCCCCGAGCCAATGAGAGCATCCTCGTGAATACTACCCGTCTTTACCCAAACCTGAACGGAAACCACCTCACTCGAAAAATCAGGGCGGTGCACAAGGGTAAGACCATTGTCCAGACTGTGCCGCTCCACAGGAGCACGAAAAAGACGCTCAATGAGGTCATGCGGTTCGACGGATGAGAAATGACTTGGGCTGATTTCCATAATAGGAGCGCGCTAGTAAAACATAGAAACGATCAATTTCCACACTAAGTTTGGGATGACTCAAGCAGGCGAACACACAACTATACTCGAGAAATGAATCCTACAAGTAGAGACGGGGAGCAGGAGCCGTCTTGACCTCGTATCACGGTTCCCGCTCCTCGACTCTACTAAGATAGTTTTTTGACATGCCTGAAATTTTCACAAGGGCTCAAAAAGCGGGTCACTCATCGGGGAGTAACCTACAAGCAATTTGCATTTAGGTAGAATAACCGGCTGGGTGTCATTTTTGTTACCAGCCAGACGGGTGCAGCGGGTGCGGGTCCAGTCCCGTATCGCTGCGACCAACGCAGCTGGAAGCAAACATCCCCCCAGTCCCGCCTTTCGATCGATTCAAGGCCCTGAGCTCGCCGAACGGGCAAGGATGAGGTCTTGTTCGAGAGGTCACGGCCTTGTCCAGTCAGTGATGCACCTCGGTGCACGCCTGGCTGGACGCCTTGCGCAGCTCTCGAAACGGCTCTCACCAGAAGTTCTAACTAAATACAATCGGCTCTAAATAAAGCTTCCACAGGATGCCACCCTCCAGCTTTAGAGTGGAGCTGTATGTCCCCGCGATACAGATTGAACACGGAAGGCCCGAAGCCTTCTGTTCCTAGCCCATTCTGGGCCTCTTCGTGGTCGGCTTAATCCGCTCTGGGCGGAACGGTTTATCAAAAGCAGCTGAAAAATGGTAACCACTCGCAAAATCCTCGACACTATCCTGATCCGTCTTACCCAAGACCTTACACTCGACCAAGTTGAAGACGATATTACCGAAATCACGACACTCGTGAATACCCCAATGCTCGAGGACAGGTCGTGCCATCGGGCCGAATTGATCGATCGCATACATGCGGATTCCCTCCAGGAGTTGTCCACCCGATAGGTGGTTCGACTTGTCGAGCTCGCCGCGCTTGTGCAACTCCTTCAGGCTGTAATCAAGAGCCTGCCGCAGGAAGTAATAGGCACCTCGCGCGTAGCGTGGGTCCTCCTTCCGAATGGTTCGAATCACTTCATTGAAATCTCGGCTCGGGTCGTTCACTAAGAAAACAAGAATCTGAAAAGCCACACGGGTCAACCCCCTCGCGCAGGGAATCGATCGAATGATACAGAGCAAAGCTTAGCATATCAAATCCTTGCCAGAGTTGGAAAGATTCTAGAGCACACAAGCTATTTTCAGTCTCACTTCAATCAGACGCTCAGCGCCTGTTACGCATCTCGCGCTCGGCCTCACGCATGGTAATCTTCTTTTTCAGCGTTTCCCGCTTATCGTGCAGCTTCTTGCCCGTGCAAAGAGCGATCTCGATTTTAATCAAGCCGTGCTTGAGATAGATCCGAAGGGGGATTAGCGACTTACCGCCCGTTTCCACCGCACCGATCAATTTATTGATCTCACGACGATGTAGCAGTAGTTTACGCTTACGGCGCGGCGCGTGGTTTTGAAGGTTGCCAAATTTGTATTCCCCGATGTGAGCGTTGTAGAGCCAGACCTGAGCTTTTTCGATTCGGCAGAAGGCTTCACTGATCTGCGCATCACCGTTACGGATCGCCTTTACCTCTGTGCCTAGGAGCACGATCCCGCATTCAAAGCGGTCCCCCACAAAGTAATTGTGGTTTGCTTTCGCATTGCGGATCTCTCGCTGACTCTCCGCAGACTTTTTTTTGGCGCACACGTTGGTTAAACCCCTCTATTGGGGAAACGCAGAGGGCACGCTGTTGGGAAAAGGATTATTCCTCTTCGGCTTCAGCAAGCTGGTAGGTAATCTTACCTTCCATAATCTCACGCAAAGCCATGTCCTCTGCGGAGAGGCGCTCCAAGGATTCGATCAATGGCTTGTAGCCACTCTTCAATTGTTTGGCACGGCGGGACACCACGTTGATCAGAATCATCGGATCCGTGATTTTCTTCTGCGCTTCTTCTAGATAGTCGTCTCTCAAAATCGTTTCCTCCGGTAGGTTGAGTTGGAAAAACGTTGCAAAATGACGCGGCAGAGAACCTTTGCAATAAAAAACACCTGTTTTCGGAATTCTTCCAGCCCGCTTGAAATGACTGGACTCAGGCCCAGCGCGAGGCACTTCACCGAGGGCGGATGTAGACAGCTCGCCCCAAGCATGAACCATAAAATTCGAGCGCCAAGGACTCGCAAGCGCACAGCAATTGACTTTTATACATCCCGTTAAAACAGAACAAAATTAGTGGAAAATCCCATTGACAGCTATAGGGGCAATTCTAGTGTTCACCGCTTTTCCAAAATCATGAAGACGACTTTAGCCACCAAATCAGACCACTCAAAATCTTGGTATGTGGTCGATGCTGCCAACGAAACTCTTGGCCGCATTTCAGTGAAAATTGCCAACGTTCTACGCGGCCGCCACAAGCCCACCTACACACCGCATGCGGACACTGGTGACTTTGTCGTTGTGGTCAATGCCGAGAAAATCAAGGTTTCAGGCAAGAAGAATAGCGACAAGCGCTACATGTTCTACTCAGGCTGGATGGGCGGCGATAGCTACGTCAGCATGGAAGACATGCGCGCCAATAAACCCGAGTTTATTATCGAGCATGCCGTCAAGGGCATGCTTCCGCGCAACAAGCTTGGCCGTCAAATGATCAAGAAGCTAAAGATTCACTCCGGCTCAGAGCATCCTTACGAAGCTCAGCAACCAAAACCTCTGGTCTAAAATAGACCCTAAATCACTTTATATACACTTTATATAATGAGCGATCAAACATTCGTCACCGTCGGCCGTCGCAAGACTGCCACAGCTCGTGTCCGCCTAACTCGTGGCACCGGAAAAGTCGTCGTCAACGGCAAAGAACCGGAAGCTTACTTCAAGACTGAAGACTTTACCAACGCAGCACTCTCCCCTCTCAAGACTGTCGAGATAGCCGATCAAGTCGATATCACAGTTAAGGCACAGGGTGGCGGCCTAAATGGTCAAGCCGGAGCCGTTCGCCTAGGCATCGCACGTGCACTCGAGAAGATGAGCAGTGAGCTTCGTGTGCCTCTGAAACAAGACGGCCACATGACACGTGACCCGCGCTCCCGCGAGCGCAAGAAGGCCGGTCAACCTGGCGCACGTAAGCGATTCCAATTCTCGAAACGTTAACCGCTTCGCGGCACGGTCGCATTTTTTGCAACCCTCCATAGCCGTGTTCAACGGCATGGGGGGTTTTTTATTTCCTAATTTTCACGATAAACCCATTATCTAGTCTTAGTCTCCTGAACCATATAGGACTAAAAGTCCGATTAAGACAGAGCCCGTATCAAGATAAACATCATTCCAAGCTCTTAACTTCCAACTTCTATCTCCTAACTCCCTCCATCAATGAATGCAGCAATCATCGGCGCTTCCGGTTATTCCGGGGAAGAACTCGTTCGGCTTCTTTCGGGGCATCCAGATGTCCAGTTAAAAGCGGTCACCTCGCGGTCGCTTGCCGGCAGGGCTGTGGCCGAGCAAATGCCGGCCCTCCGGCACCTCGTCAGAGACCTTGCATTCTCTGTCTCCGATCCGGCGGCCCTCGCCGCCGACCCCGAGATCGATCTCTTCTTCCTAGCTCTTCCTCACGGTGTCGCGTCCGAGTTTGCCGACCCGCTCTTCCAAGCGGGCAAGGCCATCATCGACCTAAGCGCGGACTTCCGGTTGGGGTGCACCCGGATCTACGAGGAATACTATGGCCAGTCACATCCTGCGCCTCATCTACTTCAAGCGGCTCCTTATGTGATCCCTGAGTTGGCCGACGAGAAATGGAAGGAGGCTTCCCTCATCGCCTGCCCTGGTTGCTACCCAACCAGTGTCCAAATCCCTCTTGTTCCCCTACTCAAAGCGGGCCTCATTGAGCCGAAGGGTATCGTCATCAACAGTTATAGTGGTGTCAGCGGCGCGGGCAGGAAAATTGCGGAGGACTTCATCTACTGCGAACGAAACGAGAGCATGAAGGCCTATGGCCTGCCCAAACACAGACATCTATCCGAGATCGAGGAGCAACTGGAGAAAGCCGCTTTCGCGGATTGTATCGTCCAGTTCAACCCCCACCTCGCACCCATGTCGCGGGGCATTTCCACGACCATCGTTGCCAAGGCTAAAACAGGGATTGAACAACTCTACACAACCTGGGAAAAGAGCTTTAAGAATAAGCCTTTTGTATCTCTCCTTCCTAGCGGAACGTCTCCAGATACAAAACATACATCGAGAACCAATCGGTGTGACATTTCTGCAGTCTACGACAAACGGACCGAAAACTTCGTAATCACCTCAGCCATCGATAATCTTGTCAAAGGAGCGAGCGGACAGGCCGTTCAGATCATGAATCTTAAATTCGGTTTCGAGGAAACCGCGGGGCTGCTCTAAACGCTTACTTCTAGCTTCCAGCTCCCAACTTCTTTTCATGCCCTCTTCCATCACAGTTCAATTACTTGAGTCATCCAACGGCATCGCTGATTGCCCAGGATTCAAGACCGCCGGAGTTGCTTGTGATGTGCGGGAAACGGGCGATCAGCAGCGGCTCGACCTAGCGCTCATCTCACCGGAGAAGCCCTGCAGTGTCGCAGGTGTGTTCACACTGAATGATGTCTGCGCCGCACCCGTCCACATCTGTAAGGAGATACTGACCAACCCAGCCTCCAAGGTCGCAGGCATTGTCGCCAATAGTGGTAATGCCAATGCCGCAACGGGCGCACAAGGAATGGCAGATGCGAGGGAAATGTCTACTTTGGCGGAACAGGCAACGGAGGCGAAAGCTCCTTTCCTGGTTTGCTCCACGGGGCGGATCGGACGGGTGCTCCCAATGGCTCATATCAAGTCGGGCATCACAGCGGCAGCCGCTGCCCTCGATGAGACCTTCGAGGGCTCAGAAAGGACAGCCGATGCCATTCTTACCTCCGATACACGGCGGAAATGCGCCACAGCTCAATTCACCTACAAGTCAAAGACGGTCACCGTGGCTGGGATTGCCAAAGGCGCAGGTATGATCGAGCCGAACATGGCGACCATGCTGGCCTTTCTGACCACGGATATCGATGCCGATAACAGCGCACTCAAGAATGCACTGACACAGGCCTGCAACAAGACTTTCAACCGGATCTCCATCGATGGCGACATGAGCACGAACGATACAGTGCTGCTGCTCGCCAATGGTAAATCGGGCATCGAATCACACGAATCTCCAGACCTCCTCCAAGCCTTCCGAGATGCCGTTTTTCTCGTCTGCGATGCACTGGCCGAAAAAATAGTAGGTGACGGCGAGAAAGTCACAAAACTTGTCGAACTTGTGGTGGAAGGCTGTCGGTCGGAAGCTGATGCAGAAAAGGTTGCGCGGGCTGTGGGCAACTCACTCCTCGTAAAAACCTCCTGGTATGGTTCCGATCCAAACTGGGGTCGGTTGGCCGATGCCGCTGGCTATGCTCGAGTGGGCCTAAAGGAAGAGTGCTTTGATATCCACTACGACGAAGTACCCGCTCTAATCAAAGGCGTCCCCCAGGATGACAATTATCATTATTGGAAAGGTGTCGTCTCAAAGAAGCGGTTCCGGATCACCCTGAACCTGAATCAGGGTAGCGGTAACTTTCGCCTCCTCACCTCTGACCTTAGCGAAGCCTACGTTAATTTCAACAAGTCCGAGTAGCATTTCAATAAACCAAAGATGACTGCCGTGAGCGCAGGGCCTAAAAGCCTATCTCTAAACATAAGTCATAAATCTCATCCCATACTCTGCGTCCTCTTCGAACTCCGTGGTTAGTAAACATCACACAAATTCTTCCCTTAGCAGGGCCCGCCTTGATCTGCATGCATCCGCGGTGAAATACACTTCAACGACATTTACTAAATGACCGACCTCTCACAACTCGACGTTACCACCAAGTCGGCCGTCCTACTGGAAGCCCTCCCCTATGTGCAACGGTTCCGGAACGCAATTTTTGTGGTCAAATACGGAGGCGCTTTCATGGACGATGCTGACCCGGAAGTCCGGACACGGGTCGCCACAGACATCGCCTTCCTTGCCGCGGTTGGGATCAAAGTTGTTGTCGTACATGGTGGCGGAAAGGCAATCACTCGAGCACTCGGTGAGTCCGATGTGAAAACACGGTTTGAACACGGACTACGGGTCACTGATGCCGATTCCGTGAAGGTCGTCGACCATACCTTAAACAATATCGTCAATCTCGAGATCTGTGAGATACTCCAAGCGAAGAACGCGCGACCGCTCTCCATACCGGGCAACAACATACTCGTTTGCGAGAAGAAGGAAGTCGTTATCGACGGAGAGATTCTTGATCTCGGCTTTGTTGGTGAGACCCACACTGTAAAGACCAAGATCATCAAGAAAGCACTCAACGACGGCTACATTCCGATCATCTCGCCCATGGCCCGCGACGAAGATGGGCAAGTCTATAATACCAACGCAGACGCCGCCGCCGGTCGGGTCGCATCTGCACTTCGCGCAAGGCGACTGGTCTACCTCTGCGACGTGCCGGGACTCATGCGGGATATCAATGATCCTGCATCTCTGATCTCCTCACTTCAAACCGAGGAAGTCAACGGGCTGATTAAGGACGGCACCATCAGCAAAGGCATGATCCCAAAGACCGACAGCGCCGTCGGCGCGCTTAAGAACGGCGTACACCGTGTTCACTTCATCGACGGTGAACAGCCACACAGCCTACTTCTTGAAATTTTTACCGATAAGGGGGTCGGCACTGAAATCGTAAATGCATAGTTTAGTAGCTGCTGAACGATGACTCTTCTATGATGCATAATGATAATTGTCTGATTCAATCAAAACAACAGCCATCAGTCATCATTCAACCGCCATCTCATAATGGAACATTATAAAACACTCATGAAGAACTACGCCCCGCCCGCCTTTGATGCCGTGCGGGGCGAAGGCGTTTACCTCTATGACGAGGTCGGCACACGCTATCTGGATTTCGGGAGTGGAATCGCAGTTACCTCGGTCGGACATTCGCATCCAAAGTGGGTTGCTGCCGTCCAGAAGCAGGCCGCCACTCTTACCCACTGCAGCAATCTCTACGGAATACCGGGCCAACAGAAACTGGCCGACAGACTCGTCGAAAAAGCAGGCCCTGGCCGTGTACTATTCTGCAACAGTGGTGCCGAGGCCAACGAGGCATTGATCAAGCTGGCACGACTCCATGGAAAACACTTAAGTGGCGAAGAAGGTAAACGCTACATGGTCGTCGCAGCAGAGAACGCCTTCCATGGGCGGACCTTCGGCGGCATGGCAGCCACTCCACAGGAAAAGATCCAGAGCGGCTTCAGGCCTATGCTGGAGGGTTTCAAATTCGGCAAACTCAATAAAATCGAAAGCTTCGAGAAGTTGATCGACCATTCCGTTGCGGCTGTCTTCATCGAATCGATCCAGGGCGAAGGCGGAATCTTCCCCGCCGAGGCCGGCTTCCTGCAGGAGCTCCGGGCACTCTGCACAGAACGAAAGGTCCTCCTGATCCTCGACGAAGTTCAATGCGGTATCGGACGGAGCGGCCACTTCTTCGCATTTCAAGCGGCCGGAGTCCAACCGGACGCTATTGGCATGGCCAAGGGTCTCGGTGCGGGCTTCCCCATCGGCGCGATCTGGGTCGCCGAACCCTATGCCGAGCTTTATCAGCCCGGCTCCCACGGCACGACTTTCGGCGGCAGCCCACTCGCCAGCGCAGCGGCCAATGCTGTGCTCGATATCATCGAGGATGAAAAGCTCATCGAAAAAGTGGCCGCCAACAGCCCGGCCTGGCACGCCGCTCTAGCGCAGCTGGTCGAAAAATACCCTGGGCAAATTGCTGGTATACGGGGTGCCGGTTATATGGTCGGCCTTTCGCTCATACCCGAGGGGCTCAATCTAAAAATCACCGCAGCTGCGAAGGAAAAAGGTCTTCTCATTGTCCCCGCCGGCCACAACGTCATCCGGCTCCTCCCCGCACTTATTGCCACCCCTGAACAACTACGTGAAAGCGTCGAAATACTCGACGCTGTTTTCACGAACATAGAACCTTGAAGATTCAACAGCGAATTCTGAATTAATCTATAACCTTAAAACAGCGTTCGACGTTCAATGTTCGAAGTTGGACGTTCGATATTTATCAACATGCATCATTTCTTAAAAGAAACCGACTTCACACTCCAGGAAGCTCAAGAGGTCTTCTCTCTTGCTAAGGCCTTAAAGGATAACCGGCTCAGCGGACCGCAACCGCTGAATATGCAGTCATGGGGTCTGCTGTTCTACAAGACAAGCACACGGACGCGCATCTCCTTCGAGGTCGGAGTTAACGAACTCGGCGGCTTCCCCGTTGTACTTAACTCTCAGAGTACTCAAATCGGTCGGGGCGAAACCATCGCAGATACCGCTCAGGTGATGTCGCGTTATCTCCATGGCCTCGTCATTCGGACCTTCGGTCACGACATCGTCGAGAGCTTCGCCAAGCATGGAAACATCCCCATCATCAATGGCCTGACTGACTTCAACCACCCTTGCCAGCTCTACACAGATCTCTTTACCCTGCTCGAGCGCACCTCGCCTGATGCGGTCGACATCGAGACACTCAAAGGTAAGAAGCTCGCATTTTACGGTGACTGCGCCAGCAACATGGCGAATTCATGGATCATCAGCGCCGCTATGTTCGGCATGGAAATCTCTTTGGCTGGACCCAAGAGCTTTGCTCCGAAACAAGTCGTCATCGACGCGCTAAAGGCCGACGGCCTACCCGTGAATTACCAGTTCACAACGGATGCCGCTGAAGCGGCCAAGGACGCCGACATCCTCTACACCGATGTCTGGGTCTCCATGGGTGACGAGGAAGAAGCTGCCGAGCGCAAAGCCAAGATGATGCCCTATCAGGTCACCAGCGAACTGATGGGGCTCGCAAAGTCTGACGCCGTCTTCATGCACTGCCTACCCGCCCACGCTGGCGAGGAAGTTACCCAGGAGGTGCTCGACAGCCCGCAGAGCATTATCTTCGAGGAAGCGGAAAACCGTCTGCACGCTCAAAAAGCGATCATGGCAAAGCTCGTCGAGCTCAACGCCTAGTGTGGTGTCAGCGAAATAACCTACATTAGAACTTGTACGCTGATTCCGGA
>JBMYNR010000043.1:0-11976 GCA_049598495.1 Opitutales bacterium | reverse complement strand
TCGCGCTGATTCTCGTGGCGCTTTCCATGTTCTTCGCCATCCGGCTGTATAATAAGATCGAGGATGATCTTGAGAAACGCTTCGCCGAACCGCCCCCGCCGCCCGGCGAACCGAGTGAGAAGAAATGCCCTGAGTGCCTGTCAGTCATACCCATGAAGGCCAAGCGGTGCCGATACTGTACGGCCGTGCTCAAGGTGGAAGAGCAAGTTTAGAGCAGATAAGGTAGGGACGCATGCCCTCATGTGTCCGCTGCATCATGCGAGAATCCCGGACGGCTTCCCACTTCGCAGAAGCTACGCCGGACACGGGAGGGCAGCCGTCCTACCCTATGCAAAGATTCCAAGCTCCGAGCCAACCGCTACCATACTGAATGGACACGGCAACACCTTCGACTGACTCAGGTCAGGCAAGTGCGGTGGCGACAGCAAATCGGAGATGTAGCCGCCTCACCATGTCTCTGCCTAGCTCCCGGATCCGTCTTGCCAAAAGGTAGGGCGCGATCGCCGAGCGCGCCGTCCCGCAAATGGTAGCATTCGTCCAAATTCAAAGCTATGGCGTACGAGCTCGCTTGACGAACGGCGGTTTCGGCGAAACCGCCCTACCCCCGACTGGCTCAGGTCAGGCGACTGCGGTGGCTACAGTTCATCTGACGGCAATTCTACCTAGGCCTTGTTGGTAATCCAGACGCAGCCGTAGGGCTCGAGCTCAATTACGCCACCGAGGTCATCGTAGACTCGGCCGCTGATGAGGTCGCTCCATGATTCAGTGGCGATAAGGTTCAACTCCACCAAAGGGATTGTTTGTTTTTCTGAAGAGACATTATGCAGCGCGAAGATGCACTGATCGCGGTCGAGGCTCTCGCGCCAGAAGGCAAAGATCTGATCGGAGAAATGAAGTGTATATTGGGTGGCGTTCGGGTGGAAGGCAGCCTGCTGACGACGGATTTGAATGAGTCGCTTCATCTCCGAGAAGATCGCCTTATGGTGGCGTTCATCATCTTCGAGCGCGGCGTAGAGCTCATCGGCCTGCCATTGGTGACGATTGATCGTGCGAGCGCGGCCGGTGTGGGCCATACCATCACGATCATTCTCCGTGCCCAGTAGGCTGTGGATATAGACCGCCGGTAGTCCCTCGAGCGCGAGCATAATTGCGTGAGCACAGAGGAAACGAGCTGCTTGTAGACCGTCCTCTGCGCCACCGATCGGCCGAGCCATCGCACTGTAGAGTGAAATGTTGGCTTCATACGGCTTCAGCTCACCCTCGGGTGTGCGACGCATGGAAATCTCACCGCCGCATTGCTTAATCGTCTCAATGAGGCCGTCCAACTCATCGGTCGACAGAAGACCTTCCGCCGGGCGCAATCCAATACCATCGTGCGAGGCGATGAAATTAAGGTAGGCGCGTCCTCGGCGGGCGGGTGGCATCGACATCATCCATGTGATAAGGTGGCTGCAGTCGCCGCTCAGAATCGCGTTGAGCAGGAGCGGTGGCAGCGAGAAATTATAGATCAGATGTGCCTCGTTATCATTGCCGAAATAACTGAGATTCTCTCGGTTGGGCACGTTGGTTTCCGTGATGATTACCGCAGTCGGCTCGAGATTCTCGATGACAATGCGCAAGAGTTTAATCAACTCGTGCGTCTGCGGAAGATGCACACAAGTGCTCCCCGACTCCTTCCAAAGAAACGCGATCGCATCCAAACGGAAGTAGCGAATGCCCTGATCCACATATTGCCGAATAATCCGGACAATCTCGAGAAGGACATCGGGATTACGATAATTCAAGTCGACCTGATCCTCGCCAAAGGTGCACCAGACGTGTTTTACGCCGTCGACGCAGGTAACTTCGGTCAACAGCGGCGTACTGCGGGGACGCACGACCTTGGAAAGGTCTTCATACTCCGTTCCGTTGATGAAATAGCCGCGCCCCGGAGCCTTGTTCTTGATGTAATTCTTGAACCAAACCGACTCGCGGGAGCAGTGGTTGATCACGAGGTCTCCCATGAGGTCGAACTCGTGTCCGATGGCGGTGATGTCCTCCCAGGTTCCAAGCTTGGGGTTGACCGCAGTGTAATCGATAACAGAGAAGCCATCGTCCGAGCTATATGGGTTGAAAGGGAGAATATGAACACCGCTGATCGTCTCCTTCAACTCGCGCACGGTGAAGTTGTAGAGTTCCCTTAGCGGGGCCCGACCTTCTCGCAGAATGGAGTCACCATAGGTGATCATCATCACATCAGTCTGATCCCATTTACTGGTGCCCAAGGCGATGGGCTGTGAGGATTCCGACATGTTCGCGGCATCCATCAGCTCATCGGTAATTTCGTCAACGTCCTCCTTACCGTAGATTTCCTGAACATGGAGCGCGACACGCTGGCGCACCAGTTGCGCCTTTGGATGCAGTGCGGGGTTAGTGACATGCGCGGAGCCGTATTCGAGACGATCCTCCTCGACCGCCTCACGTAGGCGGTGGAGTACATCGGGAACCGCGGAAATGACCCGCTTCCAACTCGGCATAAAGGGGACATCCATCGATTTGCTCGGATCGAGGAACTCCTCGCCCGCCATGAGGATATTTTCGGCAAAAGCTTCCACGGCGAGGCCCTCAAGATGGCGGTCGTATTTCAAGCCGTTGATCGAAGCATCGCTACTGTAGCTCTCAACCAGATCCAGTGCAATTCGGTAATAGGCCGCCTTGAGCGTACGAATATGCTCATGGGTGAAAACGGTCCCCTGTGTCGCCATCTTGCGGTAGAGCGACTTCGTGATATCCGAGGCCATCTTGGAGAGACCGCGCGTGCGATCCTCGAGCGAAAGATCCTGGTGTTTATGGTCGTATGTATCCGCAACATCGACTTGGCAAATCTGGTTGGTCGCGTAGTTGCGCTGCATCTCTGAAAGCACGCCCATTTCCAGACCCCAATCGGAGGGAATACGGATGTCTTCGATCACATCCTTCTGCATCGAGAACTCACCCGCCAGCGGGTATTTGAAACTGTCCAAGTATTCAAGATACTCCGTCGCACCACAGGTCTTCTTGAGCGCGCGAATCAGGGGCGTCACCAGCAAGCGGCAGACTCGGCCATTCATCGAGTTATCGGCAACGCGTGCGTAGTAGCCCTTGCAAAATTTATAACTAAATGAAGGGTTCGCGACCGGGTAGATCAAACGTGCCAGCATGTCGCGCGAGTAAGTAGTGATATCACAATCATGCAGAGCGACGGACTGCGCCTTACCCGACGCGATCACATAGCCAAACATATACCAGACATTCCGACCCTTGCCCGGTTCTTTGGGCGCCAGCCCCTTTTCCGAGAGCAACTTGTCGATGGCGCGCAGGCGCGGCCCGTCATTCCAAAGCACCTGGGGTTGCTGGGGGAGACGCCCGAAGAATTCGAGTGCGTGGCGATACGCTTCTTCATTGGCACGGTCGAGCCCAACCACGATTTGATCGAGGTAAGGAACCTCGGCAATCTCGTCCAGAATACCGGAGAGGGCCGGCCCTTGCAGTTCGGAATAAAGCGATGGGAGCACCAGCGCCATTGGTCGGTGCTTGCGAAACTGCATCAGGTCCGCCTCAAGTTTTTCAAGCGGTCGGTTGTTCAGCTGATGAAGCGTGGTAATGAGGCCTTGTTGATGAAAATCACCCATAATCGTGTCTTAGAGGAAGTCGTTGAGAATTGAGAACATGGCATCGTTCCAACCCCTTGAGGCCGGGAATGGCGCATGCAATACTTTCGGAGCTTTCGGGAAAATATGGGGACCATCTGCATGGGGAACGACGACCGCAATATGCGCGGCCTCGAGCATCTCGACATCGTTGGCGCTATCACCCAGCGCCACCACGATCCATTCAGTGGCGGGCTCTTTTACCCGATAATGATTGAGGGCGGATCGCAGACCGTCCGCTTTATCAACAGTCCCCATGAGATGCCAAAAACGTCCGCCTCGAAGCATTCGTATCCCCTTCTTGCCAAGTTCCCTGGTGAAGGCCAATCGATAAGACTCCGTATCGTTCCAAACGATTGGCTCCGTTGCCATTCGAGCATGCGCTCGCTGTGCGATCGGAATGGACAAGCCCGTCCGCACGGCAAGCTCTTGATCCGACCAATCTGCAAAACCCTCGAATTTATAGCCAATCTGTCGGCGCAAATCGTGGGCGACTTGGAGGATATCCTTTCGAGCGAGCCCCGTGATCTCTAATTTGTAATCGCCCGCGCGTTGCCCACAAACCGCAAGAAGGCCCCCATTCTCAGCCACAATCGGTGAGTCCAAATCCAAATCTCTGGCCAGGCTCTCCATCTCGGCGACCGTCTTACTCGAATTGAGAACCAGCGGAATAGATAAATCCCGCAGACGTCCAATAGCCGGAGCCGCTTCCGACCATGTGTAATCATGGTTCAGAAAAGACGCATCCAGATCGGTAACGACTAAGAGTTTCCTCTGGGTATTCATCTCACCAACAGGGAGTGAGCGCACAGATAAAAGATTCAACTCGAATCGGGAACGATTCAGACTCAATAGGCGTCAGGCACCATGCCCTGGGGCGCAGCCAATGTTCGATAAGACATATGCATTGCGAAAACATGAAAGCCTTTAAGCAGGTGGCATGCCAGCAAATCAGCATCTCCCTTAAAATCATTCCAAAAACTTATAAAGTCATTGTATATCTGGTAGATACAGGAAGCGCCACTCGTTTCCCAGGAGGCAGTCAAGATCGGTTCTTTTCTTCGATCCACCGACTCATGAACTCCGTACTACGGTGCAGATGGTGCCGAAGCATCTGACCGACAAAATTCACTTTTCGATGATCCTGGCGCGATCGCCAGGCATACTCGAGAACCTGCGGCAATCGCTGCCGCCACGCCGCCCGATCAAAGCGTTCGCGACAAACAGTGTGTTCCCTCTCGCATCGCTCCTCCCAAACCAAACGATGCGAATACAATTTGACTGCCTCCTTCGAAAAAGCCCCTGCGCTGTCCATACCCCAGTCGGATTCAATAAAAATACCCTCTGCAGCAATCGGTGTCATCACCGTGGGCGTCCCAGAGAGAAAGCCGTCGAAGACCTTGCCCTTGAGGCCGGCACCATATCGCAGTGGTGCCAAATTCACACGATACTGCGCCATTGTCTCGAGTGCTGACTCCGCACGCCCCTTGAACAGAAAACCTCTTTCGGGCGAATCCAATTCACCTGCGAAACGCTCACCATAGGATCCATAACAATGAAGCTCACTACGAGGTAGCTCTTTTCGTATCTGCGGCCAGACATAGTCCCGGCACCATCTGGCCGCATCGAGGTTTGGCGCATGCAGCAGACTGCCGATCATAATAAAGTGCTCGCGCTGCTCAAAGGATGGAGCCACCTCCGGGGGTTCAACCGCAAAGGGCCAGTAGGTCAACAAGTGGTCGGGCACCCCTAACTCACGATTTAAAAGATCCATTTCAAACTCAGAAATCATCATCGTAAGATCCGACCTGAAGATAGCTGCGACCTCACGCAATGCCGTCTCATTATGTAACCGCAAATGATCGCCACGCTTTAACTGCTCTTCGCGCGCTGCCCGCAAGCAATGCAGATCGCTCGTGTCCAAAACTCGCAGCGCTTTAGGGCAATGCTCAGCCACCCGCCAGCCGAACTGCTCCTCCGTCATGAACCGATCGAAGATGACCACATCAGGATCAAGCGCTGATATCCAGTCATCAAAACCCGAATGGTTTAATTGGAGCCTGTGCTCTCGCACTCCAAGAGCGCAAAGATCGCAGGCATGCTCACTTCTCCGGGCGGCACACCCAAAATCCACTTGCCAGCCTGTGCTTAACAGGGTCTCGACCAGGTCGAGGGTTCGTCGCCCCGCCGCTGTCGATGACGGCTCCGGCCATACCTTGCCAATAATAAGACAGCGCATACTTCTACTCCAATACCACCGATGCTCAGAAAATACGCTTAGGGTCGATCACGAGCAGGCATGAATTTGCTGAATTGATTGAGGCATTGCCCCTTCTAAGCAGATCCATTTTTGATCGCCGAATCCAATGGGCCGTGGGTTGTTGAGAATAATACCCCATTAATTGTCATCGTTTGGAATGATTTTTCTGTTGAACATACAGAACTTATGCTCGTGCTAGGGGCTGTACGTAAGTTTGCTACCAATGAATATCATTTTTCAGCCCCTATGAATACAAACCAATTCTCAGGTGTTTTTACCGCGCTGGCAACTCCCATGGATGCAGGTGAGGTTGCCTATGGTGACTTAGAAAAACTCGTCGCTCATCAACTGGAAGGCGGGATCGACGGTCTTGTCTCGGTCGGCACCACGGGCGAGTCTCCGACATTGAATAAGACGGAGCACATTGAGGTCGTCCGCGCTACGGTGAAGGCATCCGGCGGTAAGGTGCCCGTCTATGCAGGCACTGGTTCCAACTCGACTCACGAAGCCGCTGTTTTGACCCGCGAGGCCGACAAGGCCGGCGCGGACGGTTTTCTCGTGGTCGCGCCCTACTACAACAAGCCGAGCCAAGAAGGTCTCTTCACCCATTTCAGTCAAATCGCTGAGAGCACGGAAAAGCCCATCATCCTCTATTCGATTCCTTCGCGCTGTGGCATTGAAATTTCCGTAGACGTCACGGCACGCCTATTTGAAAAATATCCGCACGTGTGCTGCATGAAGGCTGCCGAGGGCTCCTGCGAAAAGGTTGTCGAGTATGTTCGCACACTTGGACCTGACTATGCTGTCATGAGCGGCGACGATGGTCTCACACTACCATTTATGTCAGCAGGGGCAAGGGGTGTCATTAGCGTGGCCTCCAATCTGGTAGTTCAACCGCTTGTCGAAATGGTACGTTCGGCCAATACCGACGACTACACGGCTGCGAGAGCAACCTTCCTGAAGTATTACCCGCTCTTCAAAGCGATTTTCCTCGAGCCAAATCCGGTGCCGATCAAGTATGCCCTCAAGCAGGCCGGCATCATTACATCCGATGAAGTTCGCCTACCACTGAGTCCCCTAACCAGCGCAACGCAATCCGTACTCGATACCATCCTAGGGGAGCTCGGCCTCGTCCACTAATCCTCTTCATACCATGGCACTCAAACTCCTCTTAAATGGCGCTCGCGGCCGCATGGGCTTGGCGATTATCGCAATTGCCGAAGCCAATAATGCCGAAATTATCTCAGCCTGTGATGTCGGCGATGATCCAAGCGCCCGAATAACCGACTGTGAGGCAATCATCGACTTCAGCTTCCACGAAGTCACCCAGCGGATCGCAGAGCTTGCGGTCGCACATGGCCTTCCACTTGTCATTGGCACCACGGGCCACACTGCAGATGAGAAACAAGCCATTCTTAATACGGTGGATGGCAAGGTCCCCGTCGTCTGGGCAGGCAATTACTCCGTAGGCGTCAATACACTGAACTACCTCACCCGAAAGGCGGCCAATATTCTCGGCGAACAATACGAACCCGAGGTCCTGGAAATGCATCACCATCATAAGAAGGATGCACCCAGTGGTACTGCAGAGCGCTTAATCGAGATTCTCAAAGAGGGCTATGAATTAAGCGACGGAGAAGTCGTCCACGGTCGTGAAGGTCTCGTCGGTGCCCGCCCACAAAAAGAGATCGGCGTCCACGCAATTCGCGGTGGCGACATCGTCGGGGAACACACGGTTTATTTCATCGGCGACGGTGAGCGCGTTGAGCTCACCCATAAGGCGAGTGACCGCAAGATATTCGCCCAGGGTGCCGTCCGCGCGGCTCAGTGGGCACTTGGGCAGGCACCAGGGGTTTACAATATGGAAGACGTATTGGGGCTAACCGACTAGTGCCTGCGGCACAAACATCGAACATCCAACTTCGAATATTGAATTACACACTGCCAAAGTTGCCCACCCTTACATTCACCATTGGACGTTCGATGTCGGACGTTCGACGTTCCAACGCATGATCGCACGCATCCGAGGCACCATTCTTGAATCGACGCCACTCATGGTGCTGATCGAAACGATGGGCATCGGTTATGAGGTGCACATTCCCGTAACCACCGCCGAGAATCTCCCTGAGTCGGGTGCCGAATGCACACTGTTTATCCATACGGTCTATCGGGAGGATAGTGCCACACTATACGGCTTCGCCAGTCGTGAAGACCGTGATTTCTTTAGATTGCTCGTTGAAAAGGTATCCGGCATCGGCCCGAAGATCGCAATCAGCATGTTGAGCCGGATGTCACCGGAACTACTACAGAGTGCCATTGCTAACTCAGATATCGCGCTGCTCTCGAAATGCCCGGGGATCGGTAAAAAAACTGCTGAACGTCTTGTGATTGAGCTTAAGGACATAGTAGGACTCCAACCAAGGGCCGTAACCGAAGGCACCGACTGCCGTCCCGTCGCCCATGAACCGAGTGCATTCCAGGATGCCGTCTCCAGTCTAATGACCCTTGGATACAAACCGGCCGATGCGGATAAACTAATCCGGAAAGCCTCTTCGAAACTCGGCTCCGAGGTCGAAGTCGAAGCGCTTATTCGGGAAGCGCTTTCCTAGGACCGTGGTGTCCAGCGCATTCTGCATTTGAGCTGACTCAAATTAAACCCGTATCAGTGCCTATTGCATTTAGGCGAACGGTCTTTTTCAGCAATAGATTTACATCTTTAAGTTAAACTCGAAACTGCTCTAGTAAACGAAGCTCGCAGACGAGAGGCTTCCGAGACCCGACTTATGAAGGGCGCGCTCTTGGCCAGTCACACTATCAAGAAGCATCAGACCTGTATGGCCACCTTCCCGTCGAGTGAAGATGAGGTGCCGGCCATCCCGCATCCAAACCGGTTCCAAGGAAGAGCCCCCCTGCGTTAGAATCTTGCTGCTCCGCGTCTTCGCATTGTAAAGCGCAATCTGAAAACCACCGCTCACAGAAGCTGTAAAAGCAATTAAGCTGTCATCGACGGGATTCCATACAGGCTCCGAGCAATAACTGCTGATATTCGTCGGGAGACGCCGTGCCGGCCCGCCATTTGCCGAGATTTCATAGAGCTGAGGCTTACCCGGGGCATCCGAGGTATAGACCAGACGGCGACCGTCAGGTGACCAGCTTGGGCTGGTTTCGAGACTCTTGTTACTCGTCAAACGCTGCAGGTCCTTTCCGCGATTATCAGAGACGTAAATCTCTGAATTTCCAGTCCCCGAGAGCGACATGGCAAGACGCCTGCCATCCGGACTAAAGGAAGCCCCGGTATTGGTGCCCCTGTAGGTCGCGATTGGCTCCCGACGACCGGTTCCACAATCAATTCTGTAAACATCAGGAAAACCTGTTTTAAAATAAGTCGTATAGACAATACTTTGACCATCGGGCGACCACTTCGGCCCCGTCACCAGGGCACGGTCGCGCGTCAGAGGCGTCACACGGTTAAACAGTAGATCGCTGGTGTAGATTTCGGAAATCTCACGCTTTTTCGCGACGAAGGCCAGCTTACCCGCAAAGAAACCAGGAGATTGGAGGGTCGCTTCCACGACAAGATCACAGGCACGCAGGACCGCGTCCTGCAGATCACGACCCGGGAGCGTCTGACGCAACTGTTCAACATAAGGTTGCCCCGATCCGACCGTAAGCAAAACCGACCTGTCGCTGGCTCGCTCGAGCTGGATCTGAAAGGCAGCGCTTACTGCAGGCGCGGAGGCATATCCGCCGTGCAAACTGAAGACTCGTCGAGCCAATGTCTTGATGGCAGGATCGCTACTTTCGACAAAAATGGCGACACGGCCTTCCCCATCACGTTCGAGCGCCTGTAGATTGATTTCTCCCGCAGAAAAGAGCGGAGCCGTGATACAAAACGAAAGCAAGCAGAGAAGAATCAGAACAGGTAAACGCATAGGGCAGTGTCTGGAAATTCCCGCAAAGCTGGCAATCTCTAAAATCCGAGGGCACAAAAGATCAAAACTCACCCATTTCGAGTTGAATTGAGCGCTGAGTAGACCACCTTCTTACACTTTTTATTACAGATCCCAACATGGCAGACACAGATCAAATCAAGGAGGCACTTAAATCCGTAAAATTCCCCGGCTTCAGCCGAGACATCGTCTCTTTCGGCTTGGTTCGGGAGGTGGAACTAAAGGACGAGCAGGCCCTGGTCGGAATCGAAATAACGACCGCTGACGAGTCGATCCCGGAAAAGATCGCCAGCGATATAAAGACCACCGTGGGAGATTTGGATGGTGTCTCCGAGGTCAAGGTGCGGATGGAGATCTCGAAGCCCCAGCAACAGCCGAATCCTGCAAGTGGCGGGCAACCCGGCAATGCCAACAATCCCGCCATGCAGCAGGTCAAATATGCCATCGCCGTAGCCAGCGGCAAAGGAGGCGTCGGCAAATCGACAGTAACAGTCAATCTCGCATGCGCCCTTCAGCAGTTGCTCGAAGCAGAAGGCAAAGCGGGTGTCGGCATTATGGATTGCGATATTTACGGGCCATCGATCCCACTCATGCTGGGGGCCGCCGGACGTCCTGAGATCGAGAGCGATATGATCCTCCCGATCGAGAACTTCGGCGTGCGCACCATGTCGATGGGTTTTCTCGTAGATGAGGATACACCTGTCGTCTGGCGTGGTCCGATGATTATGAAGACGATCCAGCAGTTTGCACAGAATGTGAACTGGGGGGAGCTCGAAATCCTCGTCGTCGATCTGCCTCCGGGAACGGGAGACGCTCAGCTCTCCCTCGTCCAGACGCTCCCTCTCGAGGGTGCCATCATTGTGACCACACCCCAGCCTGCTGCCTCCAACGTAGCCCGCCGCGGGGCCAGAATGTTCGACAAAGTGAGCGTGCCGCAACTTGGCGTGATCGAGAACATGAGCTACCTCGAGAACCCCGACGGCTCTCACCAAAGGCTTTTCGGCGAAGGCGGTGGCCAGGAGACCGCCAACTCCCTCGAAACCGAACTGCTCGGCCAGATACCCATTGACCCGAATATTCGTATCGGTTGCGACAAGGGCATCCCGATCGTAGTGAGCGATCCAGACTCAGCCGCAGCACAAGCATTCATAAAAATTGCCGGCCAAATACTCGATCGTCTCGTAAAAAAATAGCCGGTGTTCGTTTTTTACACTGGCCAAGGGACGCAACATAATATGCTTATCTTAACGAGTTTTTAACAAGCACATCGCGTACAAAAGCCATAAAAGATAGATATGCCCTCCACGACCCCAGAAACCGGACCGCAACAGGGATTTGCCCAACGTTCGACCCTCTACCAGGAGTTTTTGGCCGAACGTGAAGAAATTCTTCGACACAAGTGGATTGAGTCCGAGAAACAGGGGAATGACATCGGTTTCGAACGCGCCCTCCTCGATTGGATTCGCAAACATCGAGAGAACTGGCGCTCTGCCCGAACTGCACGAGTAGCGAATACAGAAGGCTAGTGTGGTGTCCGTGTAGTTTCCAGGCACGGCAATTGGTTCACAGCTCTGTATACTTGGCGCTTCGCCCCTTGGCTTTTTCCACGGGGTATTTTTCTGCATTTTGAGCCATCTTCGCCTCAATAATTGCGGCGATATCCATGCCCGTGATATTGGCGAACTCGATTGCGAATATGAAGACATCGGCAAGCTCCTCCTCTACTTTGGCCCGTAAATTCTTCGCATGCATATCCAGACGCGAGACCTCCGGGCTTTGCCAGAGAAAGTGCTCCATCAGCTCGGCAGCCTCTGCTGCGATCGCCATCGATAGGTTCTTCGGCGAGTGGAACTGCTCCCAGTCGCGCTCCTTCGCGAAGTCGAGGACCTTGTCTTTGATTTCCTGTAGATTCGTCTCTTGGTCATTCATGGATCCAGTTTTGATAATATCGGATTAAGGAAAAGATTAAAGGCTCAATCCATCCTTCACACAAGGATAACGGTTACCTCTGGAAGAAAGGACGCGCGCGCCGTTGAGTCGTTGTTAGCCCGAATATTGCACCAGTTTGTTGTTGTCGTTCTTTATCTTGTTACGGGAT
>JBMYNR010000042.1:0-13468 GCA_049598495.1 Opitutales bacterium | reverse complement strand
ATACTCGGTAAAGTCGAAAGAATATGTAGCGAACTTCGCTGACACCACACTAGGGGAGTTTAGTCGTGCCCATGAGGTAGCGGTCGCACTCGCGGGCGGCGGCACGGCCTTCATTGATCGCCCATACAATAAGCGACTGGCCGCGGCGCATGTCGCCTGCCGAGAAAACGCCCTCGATATTGGTCGTGAATTTGCCGTATTCCGCCTGCACATTCGAGCGGGCGTCGAGCTCCAGACCGAGTTCCTCTGCAATGGTGGCCTCGGGCCCTAGGAAACCCATTGCGAGCAACACGAGTTCCGCTTCTAGGACACGCTCCGTGCCTTCGACTTTTTTCGGGATGAAACGACCATTGTCGTTCTCCCACTCGATATTGTGGACGTGGACCGCCTTGACGTTACCGTCGGCATCGCCTTCAAACTTGCTCGATGTGACCAGATATTGGCGCGGGTCTTCTCCCTGAATCGCGGCGGCCTCTTCCTGTCCGTAGTCCATCTTGTAGGTCTTTGGCCATTCCGGCCACGGGTTGTTTGGAGCACGCTCTTCGGGCGGCTTCGGCATGATCTCAAGTTGTGTCACACTCTTACAACCGTGGCGGAGTGAGGTACCGACACAGTCGGTGCCAGTGTCGCCACCGCCTATGATGACTACGTTCTTGCCCTTGGCCAGTTCGCTGAACTGTTCAGCTTTGCCTTCCTTGATGTCCCAGAGTTCCTTGGTGTTGGGTCCGAGGAACTCCATGGCAAAGCGGATGTTGCCGAGCTCGCGCCCTTCAATGGGTAGATCACGTGGCTTGGTCGCGCCACAGCAAAGAACCACCGAATCGAATTCTTTCATGAGTTCCTTTGAGGAGATATCCTTCCCGATTTCGACACCACACTTGATGGTCACACCCTCGGCTTCCATCAGTTCAGTGCGGCGTGTAACGACGTCCTTTTCCAGCTTCATGTTAGGGATACCATACATGAGCAGACCGCCGGGACGGTCCGCGCGCTCGAATACAGTAACGAGGTGTCCGGCCTTGTTGAGCTGGTCAGCTGCAGCCAGACCAGCAGGGCCCGAGCCGACGACGGCGACCTTCTTGCCGGTGCGCTCTTTTGGTGGAGCGGGCACGACCCAGCCTTCGTTCCAGGCCTTGTCGATAATCGAACACTCGATGTTCTTAATTGTCACCGGCGGTTCGATCACGCCGAGGACACAGGAACCCTCGCAGGGAGCGGGGCAGACACGACCGGTAAACTCCGGGAAGTTGTTTGTCTTGGAGAGACGTTCGTAGGCGTCATGCCACTTGCCCTGATAGACAAGATCATTGAATTCAGGGATCAGGTTATTGATCGGACAACCACTCGCCATGTTAGCGAGGGTAAGGCCTGTGTGGCAGTAGGGCGTACCGCAGTCCATACAGCGGGCACCCTGTGTCTGAACCTTTTCTTCGTTGAACGGTTCATGAATTTCGTCCCAGTCCTTGACGCGTTCGAGCGGGGCCCGGTTCGCAATCGTCTTGCGCTCGTATTCTAAAAATCCAGTTGCTTTACCCATAATTTAAAGGAGTTAGAAGTTAGTAGGTAGAATTCAGAAGCTTAGGTTGCCACAACCTTTCGAGTATAGCTGTTTAGCATTCTACCGATTTCATTGAGTTGTTCTGTGAGTTTTTTGGTTTGGGCATAGCCGAGATCTTTGGCTAGCCGTAGGTAATAGTGGCATTCGTTCATGGATCCTTGAGCGATGTTGTAGAAGCGTGCCTTGTCCGCAGATGAACGCTTCCCGTAGCCTTCGGCAATATTCGCCGGGATCGAGACAGAAGCGCGACGAAGCTGAGAGATCTGTCCGAATTTTTTGCTATCTGGGAAGTGTTGTGTCATTTCGTAAATCTTTAGGACGAATTCGTGAGATTTTTGCCAAACGAGAAGGCTTTCAAAGCCGGGAGCATCAGTTTCCATTCTGTCTTCTAACTCCTAACTCCTACCTTCTGGCCGAAGGCCTTAGTGTCCTGCCTTAACGTTTTCTTCGAATGCGGCTTGAATGGCCTCGTCGCCGGCGAGACCGCGCTCTTCGGCACGCTTCATGGCTTGAAGCACACGCTCGTAGTCCTGCGGTAGCACCTTGAGGAACTTGCCGGCAGTCTCTGGCCAGTCAGCGAGAATACTTTGGCCACGCTTCGAGCCAGTCAGCGCCACGTGCTTTTCGATCTTGGTCTTGACGAGGTTCATCTCGTCGTCACCGCACTCGATCAGCTGGTAGACGTTGACCATATCCGGGTTGAGTCGGTTTTGGACGAAGTCGCCGGTCTCGTCGTAGACGTAGGCGACACCACCGGACATGCCGGCGCCGAGGTTACGTCCAGTCGAGCCGAGGTTGATAACCATGCCGCCGGTCATGTATTCGAGCGCGTGGTCCCCAAGACCTTCGATCACAGCTTCGACACCGGAATTACGCACACAGAAGCGTTCGCCAGCCATGCCTGCGATGTAGGCTTCACCCTTGGTGGCGCCGTAGAAGCAGACGTTACCCGTGATGATGTTCTCGTGTGCGACAAATGGAGAAGCTTCGTCCGGACGAACGATGATCTTTCCGCCGGAGAGGCCCTTGCCAAGATAGTCGTTGGTATCGCCTGTGACGGTGAAGGTCATGCCCTTCGGGCAGAACGCCCCGAGTGACTGACCTGCGGAGCCGGTGAGATTCACCTTGACGGTGTCTTCCGGTAGGCCGTCCGGACCGTGGTTGCGGGAAATTTCCGCACCAGTGATCGTGCCGACAACACGGTCGGTGTTGACAATCGGCAGGTTGATTTCAACTGCCTTACCTTCCTTCACCGCAGGTTGTGCTTGCTCTAGGATCTCACGCATGTCGAGGGACTTGTCGAGGAGGTGATCCTGCTTCATCTGGCAGTAAGTGCCCACCTCCGGGCCCACTTGCGGCTTGTAGAGAATCTTGCTGTAGTCGAGACCCTTTGCCTTCCAATGTTCGATCGCGTGGCGCATTTCGAGGCGCTCAACCTTACCAACCATTTCGTTGATGGTGCGGTAGCCGAGCTTTGCCATGGTTTCGCGCACTTCTTCAGCGATATACTTCATGAAGTTGACGACCGCTTCTGCATCACCGTTGAATTTCTTACGAAGCTCTGGATCCTGAGTCGCAACACCAACCGGGCAAGTGTTCTTGTGGCAGACACGCATCATTAAGCAACCCAGTGTGACGAGCGCTGTGGTTGCGAAGCCGAACTCTTCAGCGCCGAGGAGGCAGGCAATTGCGACGTCGCGACCGGTCTTGAGTTGGCCGTCGGTTTCAACGACTACGCGGGAGCGAAGGTCGTTGAGCAGCAAGGTCTGGTTGGTTTCCGCGAGGCCGAGTTCCCATGGAGCGCCAGCGTGCTGGATGGAGGACCGAGGCGACGCCCCGGTGCCACCGTCATAACCGGAGACAAGGATCACGTCCGCCTTTGCCTTGGCAACACCGGCAGCAATGGTGCCGACGCCAACCTCGGAAACGAGCTTCACGTTCACGCGAGCGTTTACGTTTGAGTTCTTGAGGTCGTGAATGAGCTCTGCAAGGTCCTCAATCGAGTAAATATCGTGGTGCGGGGGAGGGGAGATGAGCCCTACACCCGGAGTGGTGCCACGGGTCTTCGCGATCTGCGGAAGTACCTTGTGCCCAGGAAGCTCACCACCTTCGCCCGGTTTTGCGCCCTGAACGATCTTAATTTGGATTTCGTCGGAGTTGACCAAGTAGTAGCTGGTCACACCGAAGCGGCCGGAAGCAACCTGCTTGATTGCGGAACGACGGGAATCGCCGTTTTCGTCCGGAGTGAAGCGGGCGATGTCTTCGCCACCTTCACCTGTGTTGGACTTACCGCCGATGCGGTTCATCGCGATCGCGATGGCTTCGTGTGCTTCCTTGGAAATCGAACCGTAGGACATCGCGCCAGACTTGAAGCGCTTCATGATGGCTTCGATTGGCTCAACTTCCTCGATTGGAATGGACTTGGACTCGTCGATTTTGAAGTCCATGAGGCCACGAAGTGTGAACATTTCCTTCGCCTGATCATTGATCGCATCGGAATATTCTTTAAAGACTGCGTAGTCACCAAAACGCGTCGCCATCTGCAACTTATGAATGGTGATCGGATTGAAGAGGTGGCGTTCGCCACCTGCGCGCCATTGGTAAATGCCGCCGGGATCGAGTGCGCCGCCGCGTTCGTCGTCGCGGGGTGCGTAGGCCTTGCGGTGTCGGGACTCGGTTTCCTTGGCAATCGTGCACAGACCGATGCCTTCCACTCGTGAAGCCGTTTTCGTAAAATATTTATCGATAACAGATTCATTGAGTCCGATTGCCTCGAAGATCTGCGCGCCGCGGTAGGAAGCCACCGTCGAGATGCCCATCTTGGACATGGTTTTGATGACTCCGTTCAGATTGGCCTTAAGGAAGTTTTTGCAGGCGGTGTCACCATCGAGTTTTACATCGCCGCGGTCGACCAGGTGGCGAACCGTTTCGAGGGCGAGATATGGGTTGATGGCGTTGGCGCCATAGCCAAGAAGCAGGGCGAAGTGCTGAACTTCGCGGGGTTCACCCGACTCGAGCACAATCGAGACACGGGTGCGTGTTCCTTGGCGGACGAGGTGGTGGTGTAGGCCGGCTACCGCAAGCAAGGCAGGGATCGGTGCCTTCTTGGGACCGATCTTGCGGTCGGAAAGAATGATGATGTTGACTCCGTCGCGAATCGCAGCGTCGGCGTTTTCGAAGACCTTCTCGAGCGCGGCTTCCAGGCCTTTTTCAGACATGCCCGGCTCCGAAATGGCGTTGTGCCCGGGTTTTAGACCACCCATGTCGGACTCGAAAGTGATTGGGATCCGGGTTGCTTTGAAACCGGGAAGTTCAATGTTGCGGAGCTGAGAGAGTTGCTTGCGGCTGATCAGGGGCGACTCGAACTTGATCATGCGGCAACTGTCCGGGCCCGGGCGAGTGAGATCGCCCTCTGAACCGATGAAGCTGATGCTGGCAGTGACCAGTTCCTCGCGGATGGGGTCGATTGGCGGGTTGGTCACCTGAGCGAAGAGCTGCTTGAAGTAGTTGTAGAGCAGTTGCGGCTGGTCGGAGAGGACGGCGAGCGGTGCGTCGTTACCCATTGAGCCGAGCGGTTGCTTACCCGAGTCTGCGCTGGGGCCAAGGATGAAGCGTATGTCCTCAAAAGTATAGCCAAAGGCCTTTTGGCGGGTTTCGAGTGTTTCGAAATCATCCACTGGAACCTCTGGAGCTGCGGGAAGATCCTCGGAGTTGACTAGATTTTCCTCGAGCCATTGACCGTAAGGCTGTTCGTCGGCAATCTGCTTCTTCAGCTCTTCGTCCCCGATAATGCGACCCTCATCCATATCGATTAGGAACATGCGACCCGGCTCGAGGCGGCCCTTTTTGACAACATTGGCGGGCTCGATGCCCTCCAGTACCCCAACTTCGGAGGCGAGAATGACCTTGTCGTCGGCCGTGACATAGTAGCGGGAGGGACGGAGCCCATTACGGTCGAGTGTGGCGCCGACCTGGACACCATCGGACATGGCCATCGAGGCCGGACCATCCCACGGCTCCATCATGCATGCGTGGAACTCGTAAAAATCGCGCTTCCATTGTGGCATGCTCTTATGTCGCTCCCATGGCTCGGGAATCATCATCATCATGGCATGCGCCAAGCTGCGTCCGGAGAGAACGAGGAATTCGAGGCAGTTATCGAACTTCTGAGAGTCCGATCCGTCCTCACGGATAATTGGGAGAAGCTTTTTCAGGTCATCGCCAAAGACCTCGCTGGCGAGCTGCATCTGACGGGCGTGCAGCCAGTTTTCATTTCCGCGGACTGTGTTGATCTCGCCGTTGTGGCAGAGGTAGCGGAATGGCTGGGCGCGCGGCCAGCTGGGAAAGGTGTTGGTCGAAAAACGGGAGTGGGTCAGCGCCAAGGCCGAGTCCATCTTTTCGTTGGAGAGATCGGGAAAATAATCCTCTAGCTGCCCGGTCGTGAGCATCCCCTTGTAAGTCATCGTGCGGCTGGACAGCGAGCTGATGTAGAAGAGGGCATCCTCATCCTGGCCAGTGTAGCGAATCCGGTGCGTCGCAATACGACGAACAAGGTAAAGTTTGCGCTCGAAGGCGAGGCCTGCCTCGCAGGCGTCCCCTCGGGCAACAAAAAACTGACGCATGCAGGGTTCGCAGGCAGCGGATGCCTTGCCGAGGATTTCACTGCGGACGGGCACATCGCGCCAGCCGATCATGCTGAGGCCTTCTTCGGCCACGATCTTCTCAATGACAGCCTCCTCCTGAGCACGCTCGTCTGCGTCCTTGGATAGAAAGACAAAGCCGACACCATAGTCGCCCTCGGCCGGAACATCAAAACCACACTCGTCCTGGCAGACGCTCTTAAAGAAATTGTGGGGCAATTGGATAAAGATACCTGCGCCGTCGCCGGTGATCGGGTCGCATCCGCAGCCACCTCGGTGGTCGAGGTTGACACAGATTTCGAGTGCGCCCTTCACGATGTCGTGTGACTTGCGTCCCTTCATATCCACGATCAGGCCGATGCCGCAGTTCTCGTGTTCATTCTGGGGGTCGTATAGACCCTGTGCCTTGGGTTGAGTGTAAGTTGCTTCCATATCAGTTAATAAAGTTTGCGGGTCGTGCGGCTTTCGGCCGGGCGCTGACCCATTGTCTCGGATGGGACAGGGTCCCTATGTCAAAAATCCAAAAAGAACGAGGAAGGTAATGCCTGCAGGTGGCCTGTCTAGGAAAATTACCATACTAGGCTGGAATGACACCATATTTCGGGCCAAAATCCAGTCGATCTGGAGAAAAATTGTTGATGTATAGGGACTTAAGGAAATCCCGGGTGGCCAGTCGGCCGTCTGCTAGAAGAAGCGGACTGTCTTTGAGCGCATCGCCTCGTGCTCCTCATCGGTGCACGGGGCGTTGGTCGGGGCGTCAGCCTCAGCATTGTTTGGCTGCACCAAACCATTGCTTAGCATGTAGTTTTCTACCTCCTCGCCACTCACGTCGGCCAGCAGGTTACCGTCGATCTCGACACAGGGGGAGAGGGGCTGGCCGGATTTCTCGACCATTTCCGCATATTGATCCGGTTGATTGATGATGTCGCGGTCCTCATACTCGAGGCCATACTTCTTCATAATGGCGCGCACGCCCATGCTCCAACCGCAGGTAGGTTTCAAGTAGGCTACAATCTTCATAATATCGGTGTATGTGATGGATTTCTCGAGCTTGTCAACTATGAGGATTTTCGGCCTGCGACCCATTTGACCAGCTCGGCGGGATTATCCTCGTATGCCCAGGCTGCCCGAAGAAATTCAGCAGGGTGGATCTTATTCTCTCTGAAGAAACGGCGGTCGCCCCCACAATTAAACATTGTTTCGGGCGGAAGTTCGCCGCGAAGTTTGGCCACTGCTTTCGGGATGATTCGAGGGAGCCAGGCGATGCCTTCGACGGATGCCTCCTTCGGAGGCAAAGTGTCGGAGTCCAGTACCTCCTCTGAGGGCGTGCCTTTCTGGACAGTTAGAAAGTAGTCACGCCGAGCCTCACAAATCATGAGGAAGGTCTCAAAGTCGGGCTCATCGCGGGTCACGTAATCTTCCGCATAGTCGTAGACATCCATCGTGTTAAGCCCGATCGCTGCCAGTTGGGTGAGCGTGTCCTCGTCAAAATAGCTCTCCGGTTTGCGGTTTCCCCCACGGTATTTGGCTACGGCTTCATCCCATATCGTTTTAAGAGTCTGATGATAGGCGTAATGTTTCATATTCACAATCATAACAAGCCTCGTCCGAAATACAAATGGCTATGAAGATTCTTTGCCCGTAGGGGGCCAATTTTTCTCAGTTGCGTGGATTCAATAAGCCTTCTATCCCGACACATAAATCCCTATGCGCGTTGACTCACATATGCATACACCTTTTTGCGGCCATGCGATCGGCGAGCCGATTGAGTATGCGATGGTCGCTGCGGAGAAAGGAATCGATGTGATTACGATGACCTGCCATATACCGATGGAATGGGAGGCGTTCGGACAGGCGGGCATCCGAATGCATCGCGGGGAGCTCGACGATTATATGGCACTGGTTCGTGAAACAGCGCGCGAGGCGGCGCCGCTTGGGGTCGAGGTGTTGTGTGGGATTGAGGCGGAGGTTTTTCCGGATGAGGCGAAATTGGAGCCGATGGATGCGATCCTGGCGGGCTATGAATTCGATTTTGTCCTTGGATCGCTACACGCGCAATGTCGCAGTTATCTTGAGTGGATTTCGAGGAACAAGATGAAAACCGATGCCATGCGGATCGATAGTTATTTTCGTCATCTTATTGATGGTGCGCAGTCCGGTCGCTACGATAGTATGTCGCATCCGGATGTGATTCGCACCTACGGTGTGGTGGACCACTTCGATCCTGTCGAACACGAGGAGGTGATCCGTGAATTCCTTCAAGCGGTGGTCGATGAGGATATCTGTATGGAGGTGAACACCAGCGGTTTGACGAAGGGCGATTATGAGGTGCACCCGGATCCTATGATTCTTGACTGGGCTGCCGAAATAGGAGT
Organism: Opitutales bacterium; assembly: GCA_049598495.1. Lineage (GTDB taxonomy): Bacteria > Verrucomicrobiota > Verrucomicrobiia > Opitutales > Coraliomargaritaceae > Thalassobacterium. The sequence goes on along the minus strand of JBMYNR010000042.1, from coordinate 4,895 downwards.
CAAGTTGACGATCGGTTCGGACGCCCACCGTCCTACTTCAGTTGGCCAGTTTTTCGACTTTATCCAGCCGATGCTTCGCGAGATAGGTTTTCTCGATCTTTATTATTTTCGTGGCCGCGAGCGCATTCGGATCGATATGCCGGGGGTAGGTTATAGTCATTCGAAATAGGGTCTGTTGGGAGGACGACTTAAGTCCGACAGACCCATGAAGATATTAGAAAGCTTTCAATCGCGACACCCCGCACGACGTAGCGAACTTGCGCCAGCAAGGTCGACGGACTTGCGCCTCCGTTTGTTCGGAGCCCTTCATACGTCGACGCGACTGGCGTCGCATCGCTACGCTCAGCCTGATAATGTCAGTTCGACAGGTTCACCGTGCAGAGCTTGCTGAAATATGGTTTTGGTAGAACTTCCTTAACAGTTCTCGATCCTGTGCGAACGGAACACCCCGGTCGCATAGCAATCGATCAGCAGAGCGAGCATCATTCCGGGAGGATACTCCGCACTTCCGGTGCCACGGTGATTGACATGGGCACTTCGCAAATCCGTCGCATCCACGGCATCCAATACAAAACCAATAAGATCGTTGTCTTTGACCCGGTCACGCAGGGTAGCAACATCGGTGTATCCCGATCTACGCTTACAAACTTTGCACTCATACAAAGATATAGAATCGGCCAACTAACAACCGATTAACTGTCTGGAGGACGACTTAAGTCCGACAGACCCTTATGGCAGATGATATTATAACGCTTCCAAGAAGCGGTTTAGGATCTTCCGGGTAATGCCGACCAGGTAATGCCGACCAGGTAATGCCGACCAGGTCTGCTTCTACTCGTCCTCGAGCCAGACATCCTGATAGGGGTGGTAGTCGAGAATATTCGGATACCACCCACGGACAGCTTTGTCGATCAGAGTGCTGCGCACATAGAAGTAGATCGGGATGACAGGCATCTCATCCATGAGAATACTTTCCGCTTCTTGAAAGAGCTCGAAGCGCGCCTCGGGATCCTGGGTGAAGGCCGCCTCGCGGATCAGTCCATCGAAGCGTTCGTTGCGCCAGTTCGTATGGTTGTTGCCGTTAGCACTGGTGGCTAAGCTGAGGAAGGTATTGGGATCCACATAATCGCCGATCCAGGCTGCCCTTACGATGTCGAACTTGCGTTCCTTTCGGGTCGCCAGATAGACCTTCCACTCCTGATTATAGAGGCTAATGTCGATACCCAGTTCCGATTGCCACATCTGTTGAATGGCGACTGCCACGGTTCGGTGGGATTCGCTTGTGTTAAAAAGGAGTTCGAATTTTGGAAAACCCTCGCCGTCAGGATAGCCTGCTTCGGCCAGTAACTCACGTGCCCGCTCGGGGTCATAGGGGAACCGAACTTCGGCGGTGTAGCCTCCCGTATTCGGAGGCGTAAAATGGTAGGCGGGCTTTTGGCCGGCCTTGAGCACATGCTCGGTCAGAGCTTCGCGATCAATCGAATACGCGAGTGCCTTGCGCACGCGGGGATCCTTCAGCGGTCCTCGTTCGGTATTAACAAGATAGTAATAGACCCCGAGATAGGTGTCGAAACGCATACGGTCGGGGGCGTTTTTGCGATACCAGTCGATCCGAGGGATGGGCACTGAACTGGTGATATGTAATTGCTTGGCCCGAAAGGCTCGTTCTTCCGTGTCGAGATTGACCGGCAGGAAATGGATACCATTCAATCGCACATTCGGCTCATCTCGATAGTGGGGATTCTTTTCTACATGGATGGAGTGGTTTAGGCGCCACTTTTTAAGTGCAAAGGGGCCGTTACCGACAAAGTTGCCCGGTTTCGTCCATTTGGAGATGCGATCAGTCATCCCGCCATGTGCGAGTACGGTGGCCCGGTGGACGGGCCACCAGGTGTAGTGGGTCGATAAGCTTAGAAAGTAGGGAGTCGGTGCCTTCAGCTCGAATTGTAGGGTCTGGGCATCGGGTGCTTTGACACCGACGGCTGCGAAATCATCAATCTCGCCCTTATTGAAGGCTTCGGCGTTTTTGATGCTGTAGAGCATATAGGCATAGGGCGCGCCGAGTGCCGGCGTGAGAATGCGCTCGAAGGAGAACATGAAGTCCTGTGAGGTCACCGAGTCGCCGTTCGACCATTTGGCGAGTGGATCCAGATGAAAGGTATATTCGAGCCCGTTCTCGGAGATTTCCCAGTGGGTGGCTACACCAGGTTCGATCTCGAGGGTCTTCGGGTGCACATTGGTCAGTCCCTCCAGAAGTGAGAGCAGCACGTAGTGCTCCGTCACACCCGTCACAAGATGCGGATCAAGACCCTCGGGTTCGGTTCCGATGCCGACGTAGAGCTCCTGTGCAGTGTTGCCTTCCTGGACATTACTGTGGTTCTTGCTGCAACTTAAAACAGTGAAGCACAGAATCCATGATGCGAATAGACGTAGGCGTAAAAACATTGTATGTTGAAGGCGATATCTTTGCCGAAACACAGCTGCAAGTATTTTGAGATTTGGTGCCAGGTAGGTCCCTGTTTTAAAGGAGCGGCACGAGTAGATGCACAAGATCCTGTGTGAAACGAGAGGGCATGAAGGCTGCGTCCCGAATCGCCTGCTTGTATGGGATGCAGTCTGTAAGGAGTCTCTTCGCCCACTCGGATAGTTGCTCAACGTCCGACAGGGTATAATGCATCTGTGCAATTTCGAAATTCACAAAGAGCGAGCGCATATCGATATTGGCTGAGCCCGTCATGGCGACCTTCTCGTCCACGAGGATCAATTTACCATGCATCATCCCGCGCTCATAGAAATAGATCTCTATGCCTGCCTCCGCGAGTTGCCGGAGGTAGTGGTGCCGTGCGATATCGGCGAGCCGCTGGTTGGACTTGAGCGGCATGATTAATCGGATATGTCGCCCCGTATGTGCCTTTACAATAAGCGACTGGAGAATCACATCATCGGGGATGAAGTAGGGCGTGACGATGGTAAGACTGTATTTGAATTCTTGGATGAGTAGAATGATTTGCTCCCAGAGCGGATCGTTGAGCACATCGGGGCCGCTCTCGATAATTTCGGTGGTGCTGTTGCCTGCTTCTTCGGGTCGATAGCGAAGTAGCTCTTCAAATTCCGAAGGTGAGGTCTTGTGGGCAAAAGCCCAATCCGAAAGAAATATTCGGGTGAACTGGGCAACAGCGGGTCCCTGTGTGACCACACTAAAATCGGTGAAACGATCTGCATCCTCCCCGCTGCCCATGAAGCGGGCATCTAGATTCTGTCCGCCCGTAATCGCACGGTAGTTGTCGAAGAGGGCAATCTTTCGGTGGTTGCGCAGATTAGACGATGTCTGTGTTTGCACTGGAAGCACGGGCATGAACATAGCGACTTCTCCGCCGGCGTTCCGGAGCTTGATACGGGCGGCTCGCGTGCAATTCCAACTGCCCAGCGAGTCGAGTAGCAGGCGCACCTTGACGCCTTCTATTGCACGTGCGGCCAAACGGTCTACAATGGCGTTGCCTGTGGCATTGTTGCCCAGAATATAAGTCGCGATGTGGATGCTGTGTTCGGCTGCATCGATTTCGTGACACATCCGTTCGTAGGCGGATTGTCCGTCCGGCAGAAGTTCAAAGTGATTGCCCGCATTGATCGAGGAGTTGGGTGCTCCAGTCTCCCTTTGCCGGGCGATATCCTCCGCGTGCCGGGCTACGCTGCGTTTATTGCGGACTAGCTTTCGGCTCTTGCGCCCGCCGAACATAAAGTAGAGTGGCACGCCGACAATCGGGATGAAGATAACCACAAAGAACCAAGCGAAGAAATTACTTGGATTCCGTTTTTCAATGAGAACGCGTCGGATGATGAGGACCGCAAGCACGAAGCCGAGCACCGTGGACAAATTGGTCAGGACGAAGAAAAGGCTCCCGCCGAGAAAATCAATGACAGGCTCCACGATGTTTTGATCGATCCACGGCCACATGCTAATAACTATAGAGTCTTTCCTGCGGCTGCCGAGAGTAAACCCCGCACACCCCATTTTCTCCAATCAAGGATTGTCCCGACTGTGAATTTCGATTTGTCTAGCCATTCTTATGTCAGAACACACTCCACCCAACTCAGGGCAGCCACAGCAGGTCAATTTGCAGCAGATCGCGCAGCAATTCATGGTTGGGCTTCAGCGCCATTTTGATATGCTCGCATTCAATCTTGCCGCACACGAGACTATCCGAGAGGAGGCCTACAACCAACGAGCCAACGCTCCCCGTGTGATGCCGGCGGCGCCTCGCCACCAGAATTTTGAGCAGATGCAGGCCTACGCCCGCGATCTACTGATGCGTCAGGTCATCGGCGATTGTATGAACCTTGCCGTGACGGGTATGAACAACGCTCACTTCTTCCTCGCGCTCGTTCGGTCAACCGGCGCAAATTCCAATGTGAGTCCGGAAGCCCACGAGGAAGCGCAGAAGTCCCAGCAGGCATTTATCCCCGCCCAACTAGATGAGAAATTTAATCAGCTGGAAAAAGACTACGGTATCATGTGTGAGCTTGAGGATTCCATTATCTCACTCGGCTTCTGTATGCAGGCGCTCATGCAGCATGGTGGGATTGTTAAGAAGCCGCAACTCGACGATAACGGCGAGCTCGTGGTCGATCTCAAAGCTGTCGAAATACTCAGTTCTGAGGCCGGCGCTGAGCCGCCCAAAGGGAAACTGGTCGATCAGCGTAAGATCTTTAAAGAGGGCGAAGCCGTCACCTTTAGCGATGTGGAGCTGCAGTTGATCCTCGTCACCATTGCCTCCTTTGCCGATAATTTGTTTAAGTCGGTTTCAATCTACGCAAAGTCGGTTAAGGATGCGAGTGGATCCTAGTGTGGTGTCAGCGAAATAACCTACATTAGAACTTGTACGCTGATTCCGGAT
>JBMYNR010000041.1:0-14372 GCA_049598495.1 Opitutales bacterium | reverse complement strand
GCTCTACCGGATTGAGAAGAAGCTCAAAGAATCGGGGGCAAGCACTACGCAAATCGAACGAACCCGCCAGGCCGAGTGTCTGCCTATCCTCGAAGAACTGGGAGAGCGGCTGATCGAGGTGCGACGGGCGCACTTGCCCAAAAGCCCCACCGGCAAAGCATGTGACTATGCCCTGAGCGTATGGGACAAGGCCAGGGTCTATTGTCAGCGTGGCGACCTGCAAATCGACAACAACCTCATCGAGAACGCCATCCGCCCATCCGCAGTAGGCAAAAAGAATTGGCTGTTCATCGGACACCCCAATGCAGGCAAACGCAGTGCCATTATATACTCCATCGTTGTGAGCTGCCAGCGACGGGGCATCTGTCCCCGCAGATATCTCGAACGTGTCCTCGCCGATCAGTATCTACTTCGCAGCAACGACCCTTCAGGACTCACTCCCGCTGAACTCGCTATCAATTTTGATTAGGGACAAATCTGAGGGACTTACGATTCTTTAGGGATATTTACTGTGATTTTACACTCCGCGGGACCACAGACCCCTGCCAGGGCCCACTGGCAAGCGCTTCCGTTTGTTCGGAGCCCTTCACACCTCGACGCGACTGGCATCGCATCGCTACTCTCAGCACGACGCAGCGAACTTATGCTAGCAAGCCACCGCCATCCTCATGGAAACCTCCGAAGAATGGGGAGCGGGTAAAATATAAATCAACCTACTTGCGGCGGCCCTTGGCCAGTTTTTGAGCGATTAGATATTGGACGTTCTTTTCGAGACGTTCGAGTTGCTCATAATCAATCCCCTCTTCCTCAGCCTGCTTCAGCGCCTCCTCGGCACGTGCCTGAGCCGACTCGACTTCAGAGAGGTCGATTTCCTTCACGTCGATAGCCGCTTCTGTAAGAACGGAGATTGTATTGCCCAAGACCTTGGCAAACCCGTGGTCGACAGCGATAAACTCGGTTGCGCCATCCTTGATGATCTTGAGTTCACCGGCGACGATTTTGGTCACCATTGGGATATGCCCGGAAAGGATACCCGTTTCACCCGTCTCGGTTGGTAAAACAACCTGAGTGGCTTCCGTACTAAGAACCCGTTCGTCAGGTGTGATGATTTCGAGAGTAACCATTTTGATCAGAATTTAGACCTAGTAAATACGGAGATGGTGAAACCATTCAGAAGACTGGAGTCAGAATAATAGTAAGTGATTCTTCGAATCAGTCATTATTCATCCTTCATTAGTCATCAAACGCTCTGCGTTTAGCCCTTTTGATTGGCTTCGATGGCCATTTCGATACCGCCCTTCATGTAAAGGTCGTTCTCAGCGAGATCGTCGCACTCACCATCAAGGATCATCTTAAAGCCCTTGATCGTGTCCTGAATAGAAACGTATTCACCTGGAGTGCCTGTGAAGACCTCGGCCACGTGGAAGGGTTGAGATAGGAACTTTTGCACCTTACGTGCACGGTAAACCGTTTGCTTATCCTCAGGGGAAAGCTCATCGAGACCAAGAATCGCGATAATGTCCTGCAGGTCCTTGTAGCGCTGGAGAACGTTCTGCACGCCGCGAGCCACCTTGTAGTGCTCTTCACCGACAATGGCCGGATCCAAGGCGTTGGAGATCGAAGCAAGAGGATCCACCGCCGGGTAGATACCGAGCTCAGCAATCGAACGTTCAAGCACGATGGTCGAGTCCAGGTGAGCAAAAGTATTGGCCGGCGCCGGGTCAGTAAGATCGTCGGCCGGAACATAAACCGCTTGGAAAGAAGTAATCGAACCCTTCTTTGTGGAGGTAATACGCTCCTGAAGGTTACCCATCTCCTGGGCAAGTGTTGGCTGATAACCCACCGCAGACGGTGCACGGCCGAGCAGCGCAGACACCTCAGCACCCGCTTGAGAGAAACGGAAGATGTTATCCACGAAAAGGAGAACGTCCTGATTCTTTTCATCACGGAAATACTCGGCCATCGTCAGACCGGACAGTGCGACCCGCATACGGGCACCGGGGGGCTCGTTCATCTGACCATACACCAAGGCCACCTTGGAGTTGGCAATATTCTCCTGGTCGATCACACCCGCGTCGGACATTTCGTGATACAGGTCATTCCCCTCACGAGAACGCTCGCCGACACCGGCAAAAACAGAATAACCACCGTGCGCCTTCGCGATGTTGTTGATCAACTCCATGATAACAACGGTCTTGCCAACACCGGCACCACCGAAGGCACCCACTTTACCACCCTTCGTGAACGGGCAGATCAGGTCGATCACCTTAATACCGGTTTCGAGGATCTCGGCTTCGGTTGCCTGATCGATCAACTCCGGGGGCATGCGGTGAATCGGGCGGCGCTCGTCGGTCGCGACAGGGCCTTTTTCGTCCACCGTCTCGCCGGTGACATTAAAGATGCGACCAAGAACGGCTTCGCCAACAGGAACGGAGATCGGCGCACCTGTGGCGACCACGTCCATACCGCGGACGAGACCATCCGTCGAAGTCATCGCAACTGCACGAACAAGGCCTTCTCCAAGGTGCTGCTGCACTTCGAGTGTGAGGGATTTCTCCGCATCACCGATTTGGTAGCTGATTGTGATGGCGTCGAAAATTTCGGGGACGCTATCGAGTGGGAATGCAGCGTCGACGACGGCGCCGATGACTTGGACGATTTTACCGTTGGTGCTCATTGTATTACAAGGAAGAGTTAGGAGAGAAGAAAGAAGAGATTGCTTTAGTTGGCAGCGGCGGCGGCAGCGATTTCAAGGATTTCCTGAGTAATCGCGGCCTGACGGGCCTTATTGTAGTCGAGTGTAAGGTCATCGACGAGATTGGTCGCATTATCGGTGGCCGCCTTCATCGCAACCATACGTGCACAATACTCGGCGGCACGACTCTCAAGAAGAAGCTGGTGAATGATGACTTTGACGTAGAGATGGGGGAGTTGCGCAAGTACCTCATCCACAGACGGCTCAAAGACCATCTCACGGGAGTCGCTACGTGCATCGAGAATCTCATCCTCACCAGCAACACGCTGCTTGAGTTGGTCAAGAACTTCACGCAGGTCAATAATAGGGAGAAGCGACTGGATCACAGGCTCTTGGACGAGCACGTTGACGAAGCTCGGGTACGCCACCTCGATCGTATCCACCTCACCGTTGAGATAGGAGTCGATGAGCAGCTTCAGCATGGGACGCAGTTCGGCGAAGCCGGCCTTGTCGCTAATCGTGAAATCAGCGATGAGATCGCGGCCCGAACGGGTGACAAACTGGGTGCCCTTACGACCGACAGCGATGAACTTGGCCGGCCCCTTGACATCTTCTGATATCTTACGGAAGAGGTTTGTATTGAGCGGACCACATAGCCCCTTGTCGGTCGAGAGAATGAGAATACCGCGCGTCTTAACCTCACGCTTCTCGAAGAAGGGGTGCGAGATCGAAGCACCACTGAGCGCTAGCTTCTCGCCGACCGTATCGAGCAAATCAGCGAGCAGCAAAGCATAAGAACGACCGGCCACGGCCGCGTCCTGAGCACGTTTCATCTTCGAGGAGGAAACGAGCTGCATCGCACGCGTGATCTGCCGGGTATTTTTGACCGACTTGATCCGGCGGCGAATATCGCGAAGGTTGGCCATCGTTGAAAATACAAAAAGAAGAATTAAGAAAGAAGAGATGAGTTAGAAACCGCTCTGGCGCCTAAGCGGTGAACCCGGCTTTCCACTCTTCGAGCGAGGATTTAAGCGCCGCTTCCGAATCGTCGCTGATCGCTTTTTCTGAGCGGATCACATCCATGGTCTTGGCGCCACGGGTCTCAAAGAATTCGCGGAGGCTGGCAGTCGCTTCAACCACTTTGCCGGTGTCGATGTCATCAAAGAAACCGTTTTGCACCGCCCAGATCAGCGAGGATTGCACCTCGACAGGAATCGGATTGAACGCGGTTTGTTTGAAGAGCTCCACGACACGGGCACCACGCTCTAGTTGCGCCTTGGTCTTGGCATCCAGGTCAGAACCAAATTGTGCAAAAGCAGCCAGCTCACGGAACTGCGCAAGCTGTAGCTTCACCTTGCCCGCCACCTTCTTGATCGCCTTGATCTGCGCGGCTGAACCGACACGGGAGACGGAGAGACCGACGGAAACCGCAGGACGGATACCTTGATTGAAAAGGTCTGTTTCCAGAAAGACCTGGCCGTCGGTAATGGAAATCACATTGGTCGGAATGTAGGCCGAAACGTCACCCGCCTGGGTCTCGATGATGGGGAGCGCGGTCAGCGAGCCACCACCATTATCCTCATTTACACGAGCGGAGCGCTCAAGAAGGCGTGAGTGGAGATAGAACACGTCGCCAGGATAGGCTTCACGGCCAGAGGGGCGCTTCAAGACAAGAGAGATCTGACGATAGGCAACCGCCTGCTTGGAAAGATCATCGTAAACAATCAACGCATCCATGCCATTGAACATGAAATACTCACCCATCGATGCACCGGAGAAGGGAGCAATGTACTGATTGGCCGGGTTATCGCCGGCGGACGCAGTCACGATGATCGTGTATTCCATCGCTCCGGTCTTCTCGAGCACATTGATGGTGCGGGCGATGTTTGAGTTTTTCTGGCCGACCGCAACATAGATGGAATAAACCGGGCGGAAGCCCTCTTCAAAGCTACCGTCCTCGTTGCGGTGCTGGTTGTTGATCTTGGCCTGATTGATGATCGTATCAATTGCGATGGTGGTTTTGCCGGTGGAGCGGTCACCAATGATAAGTTCACGCTGACCACGGCCGATGGGAATCATCGAGTCAATCGCCATGATGCCGGTTTGAAGTGGTTGATCGACCGACTTGCGCGGAATAATACCGGGCGCAATCTGGTCGACCGGGTAGTTTTCGCTGGCATCGATCGGCCCCTTACCGTCAACGGGATTACCAATAGCATCGACCACACGACCAAGAAGCCCCATACCAACAGGAACCGATAGTAGCTTGCCGGTAGTCGTGGCTTCGTCGCCTTCCTTAAGCTTTGAGTAGTCACCAAGGATCACGCAGCCGACTTCGTCCTCCTCCAGGTTGAGCGCCAGACCGGTCACACCATTGCCGAAATCGATCATTTCGTTATACATGACACCGGAAAGGCCTTCAAGTTTGGCCACACCATCGGCAATGGAAACAACCTTACCGGTGTTGGACTTAACGGCGCCGGCATCGAAGCTGGCGATTTCGTTTTCGATTTGTTCGACTATTGAGCTCATGAGAAAGTGTGCAGGTGGAAAAGTATAAAGGTAGGAATGTGAGAAGGTAGATTAGTTGACGTTTTCGGCAAGGCGGTGGAGACGGCCAGCAAGAGAGGCGTCATAGACATCATCACCGACCCGCACACGCACACCGGCAATGAGTGAACTGTCTTCATTTGTTGTAGCGGCAATCGGACGCCCGTAGACGCGTGTAAAATTGGCCTCAATCGCCTTGAGGGCAGACTCACTGAGAGCGCCCGGTGTGGAGACAACGGCAGTCTGGCGCGCAATCTCACGGCGGATATAGTTTAAAAAAGTCTTAAGGACAGCCAGATGATGACGGTGCTCCACCTGCTTGAGCCCGGCGAGCACTTCACTGACTTTCGCCTCGGTCACGACCCCAGCCTCGTCCTTAGAAAGCTCGACGAGCTTCTTGGCCAGTTGAGTGATCTTCTTGTCCCGTTTCATCTATAACTGAATGGCGGATGTATGATGAATCATGACAGATGCCTCGCTAGACATTGGCCAGTTCTTTGGCTGCGGACTCGGAGAATTTGCTCTTCTCTTCAGTAGAAAGATCGCGGGAAAGCACCTTGGAGGAGGTCGCGACGACCAGACGTGCCACTTCCTGACGCACATCAGAAAGCATTTTCTGACGCTCCAGCTCGGTGGCTTCAGTCGCCTTACGGATGATCGCCTCGGCTTGAGCAGCGGCTTCCTGGGTCTTCTGCTCAATCATCTCCTTGGACTGCTCGCGCGCCTCCGTCAGAATGGCCTGCGCTTCGATGGCAGCTTGCTTTACCTTTTCGGCGCGCTCACGCTCGGCTTCTGCAAGCTGCGTCTTCATCTCTTCGGCGTATTGGAGACCATCCGCAATCTTCTGTTGGCGCTCGTCAAGCGTCGCCACGACCGGCTTTACCGCGAGGAAGTAGAGAGCGAGGGCAACGAGACAGAAATTCACCATCTGGGCCACAAGAGTCGGCACAGAAACACCAAACTTATTTGTGATCATGGTGAGCTTGTTCTCCTCAGCGGCCTCCACAGCAACATCGGGTCCGGCGAGGAGGCCCAGCGGCAGAATGATAACGAAGAGCAGAGTAAGCGAGAGAGCCTTCATGGTCGGGAGTTTTTAAAAGAGGTGTCAGGAAGAGCCGGCGCCCAGTTCGGACGCCGGCAAATACTGGTCAACCGGATTAGCCAAGGAAGATCGCGAAGAAGACGATCGCTTCAGCGAAGGCCATCGCAATAATCGATTGAACGAGGACCTTGGTGGATGCCTCCGGGTTACGGCCTACAGATTCGCAAGCTTTGAGACCGATGAGGCCAATGCCGATGGGCACAGCAAGGGCTGCAGCCGCTACGTGAATCTTACCGGTGATTTCTGCGAGGATATCGAACATAATATATATCTGTTGAGTTGTGTATTTCAGTGTTTTCTGCCTCGCCCACGTTTTGCTTCATGGTCCCGAGCGCGGAAAGTATTTTTGTTTAGTGGGCGTGCTCCTCGTCGTGGTTCGTCATAAGGCCGATGTAGATCGCCACCAAGAGTGTAAAGATCAGTGCCTGAACGACACCAACCAGCACTTCATAGAAATAGAATGGGATCGGCACGATAAATGGAGCCATGCCGGTCATGCTTGTGAGGAGGTTTTCACCCCCGAAGACGTTTCCGTAGAGACGGAAGGAAAGGGAAACCGGCCGGAAAGCGATCGAGACGACCTCAATGAGACCCACGCCCAGAAAGATCGGGATGAGCCCGATGTAAATGACCTTTGGGGTCTCTTTCTTGTCAGCCTTATTACCGAAGAGCTCCCAGATAAAGAACTTACCACCGGCAACCTTGAGACTAATAAAGAGCCAGGCCCCCATCGCAACCAGCGCCATACCAAGCGTTGAATTCAAATCGGCATTGGCAGGGCGCATCCAATAGGTAAGCTGACCATCATTCACAAAACCAAAAGCACCGACCCCCGGAAGGAGACCGCTCCAGTTGTGGATCAGAATGTAAAGAAACAGACCGATCAGCAGAGGAAAGGTCATCGGGAAGGCCTTCTTGCCCACGATTGGCTCGAGTAGCCCTTTTAAACCATCCACCATATTCTCGATCACCGCCTGTCCCTTGCTCGGCACCAGCTTGGGCGTTCCAACAGCCAAACGAATCATCACGATCAAAACAATCGAGATCGCCCAAGTCGTCACAATCGAGTTCGTCAAAGGGAGACCAAAAACCTCTGTTAGCGTGTAGGGCGAAGGGCTAACACCATCGGCTGCGTGCAGTGCTGATGCGGATCCGGTAAGAAGAAGAACTGTTGGTAGTAGCTTGTTCACAAGGAACTAGGGAGGTCGTTTTACTCGTGCCGATCTGGCAGAAAGCAATCGGTGATGGAGACCCATTCTCAGTGCGTCAACACCCTATTTGCATCGCCCCAACTAAGATTAGAGAATCTTATAGCCACTATCAATTGAATAGCTTCTTCTAAACTTGCCAGCGGTGTGATTATGGCGAATTTTCCCCTCCATGTCGGAGCTAACAAATCTTACTCATCGCATTACCCATTTGCGAGATCGCAAAGTGGGCTCCCCGATCATTGGGGGCGACCCCGACCGTTCAGGAAAACCACAGGGACAAAAAATAACGGCGCCGGAGCGGCGTTTCGCTACGGACTACTTTATGATTTTCGTCTATGCCCTGCTCGCTGTGGCCGTTCTCAGTCAATTTGCGCTGATTCTCTGGTTGGATTTGATTTAGAGCAACTGTAAAAAGACTCGAGCCGATTGCATTTAGTTAGAACTTCTGGTGAGTGCCGTTTCGAGAGCCGCGCAAGACACCCAGCCGGTTATTCTACCTAAATGCAAATTACACTGGAGCGCCCAACTCCGCACTCGGCTTCCAGTCAACCAGTGTCACCTGAGGGTAGCGACTGTTGCGCCAATAGTTCCAGGAGAATCTTACGGCGAGGTCGATCGGCTGCCCCGGCTCCGGGGGGGTCCCCAAACGCCAGGCGATTCCGGAGACTCCGCGCCGAGATCCATCGGCCGCCGGCAAACGAAAGCGGAAGTTCCCCTCGCCGAAGGCAACCGCCTCTTCATCAAGGACGATATCTCTCAGGCCGAAGACAGGCTCTGCGTTGCCCTGCCCGAAAGGGTGTAAACGATCGAGTTCTTCGAGAAGAGCCTCTCCAAATTCGTGGCTCTTCAGCCATGCGGATATCTGCAGCGTGGGTTCGGGCAAGCCATCGGGATAGAGCTCGTGAAGGGCTTTTATATAGCATTCGGTAAAGGCCTCCACGTCGTTCGCCATAAGCGAAACTCCGGCTGCCATCGGGTGCCCACCCCAATGCCCGAGGAGATGGGCGCAGCGCTGAAAGACCTCCACGAGATTGACCGAGGCAACACTCCGGCCCGAGCCCTTGGCCTCTTCACCCTCGGCTCCAAGAATCACGCAAGGCTTGTGAAAATGACGGCTCACCCGGCTGGCCACAATTCCCACCACTCCCGGGTGCCAATCTTTACCGAAAAGAACAATGCCAGGGGCATCCGCAAACTCGGCCGCAGCACGCTCTTCGGCCTCCTGCGCGATCCCGCGCTCAATCCCCTGCCGTTCCTTATTCATCTCGTCCAACTCACCCGCAATCCTGCGGCAATCTCCGTAGCTTTCATTAAGCAGTAAATCAATGGGAAGGGAGGCATCAGCGAGACGACCACTAGCGTTTATCCGTGGTGCAATTTTAAATGAAATATCGGAGCTGACCATCTCCTGCCCGCCATCGATACCGGCAACTTCAGCAAGCGCACGAATCCCCGTCCGCCCATTCGCTCGAAGATGACGCAGACCAAACCAAGACAAAATCCGGTTCTCCCCCTGAAGCGGGACGAGGTCGGCAATGGTCCCCATGGCAACCAAATCCAGATAATCTTTTAACTGGATATGCTCGACTCGCGAATCCTCCGCCTCTCGGCGGTGCTTCAAAAGCCCATGAAGGAGCTTAAAGACCAAACCCGCCGTGCAGAGATCTCGCCAAGGGGCATCTTCAGGATCATTCACGTGCGGATTGACGAAGATACAGCCCTCTGGAGCCTCCGTCTTCGTTTGGTGATGATCGATTATGATGACGTCGACGCCCAACTCACGCAGATACGCAATCGGCTCGTGGGCGTTGGTTCCGCAGTCCAATGCGATAAAGAGTTGAGGAATCTCGCCGTCGAAAACCCGGTCAATCGCCTCAGGGCTCAGTCCGTAACCCTCGTCCATCCGGCGCGGCACCGTAAATCGGGGATTCAGCTCCAGTGTCCGGAGCATGCTAACGAGTTGAACCGTGCTGGTGACCCCGTCGACATCATAGTCACCAAAAACCACGACCGATTCTTTACCCTCAATAGCATGCTCAATCCGCTCGACAGCGGCTTCCAGGTTCGTCAACTCGAAGGGATTCTCCAACTGAGCAAGGCGCGGACGTAGAAACTCTTCAGCCCCCTCGGGAGAGGTGACTCCTCGCTGGACCAGCAATTCCGCAATGACATTCGATACCCCCAGTCGGTCGGCAAGATCCGACGCCTGGTTTTGATCGGTATCAATGGATGTCCAGCGCATATAAAGTTAGGGTATCAGAGGAGAGTTGCACCCCGCTCCAATCATCAAAAGCTTAAGCAGTCAATCGGCGGATCGGCAATGACGAAGCAGCGCCCTCCAGATAGAGAGAACTAGGCCTCTTTCTGGCTTTCCCACTCGTATCGCTTCGGCGTGAGTTGGCGCTCTTCCACATGGCGGCGATCACCTTTGTGCCACCAGAAGAAGACCGGGCTAGCGATGAAAATGGAGGAAAATGTCCCGGTAAGGATACCGACAATGAAGACGAATGCGAAGTCATTAATCACACCCGCACCGAATACATAAAGCGAAGTCGCCGCCAGTAAAGTGGTGATGCTTGTCAACAAGGAGCGGGAGAATACACGGCTGATCGCAAGGTTAATCAAACTGCGCAGATCGGTTCCCGGATTCAGTTCGAGCTCCTCCCGGATACGATCGAAAACAACAATCGTATCATTAATCGAGTAACCGACAATCATCAGGATAGCGGCAAGCATCGGAGCCGTAAACTGACCGCTAACAAAGAGACCAAACTCACCACACAAAACGAAGATACCGATCGTCATCAGGACGTCATGGATCGTGGCAACCACCGCACCGATACCGTAGCCGACCTCAAAACGGAGTGCCACGTAGAGAAGAATGCCACCGAGCGCGCAGGCGACCGACAGAAGGGCGTTCCATTGAATATCCTTCGAAACGGAAGCACCGATCTGAGTGATGCCCGCTTCTTCAAGCCCCGCTTCGGGGAAGGCCGCTTGCAAGGCCTCCAGAGTCGGGCGGGCCTGATTAAAAGGCGTTTGAATCTTGAGCACTTCTTCGTCGCTGCCGATCAAACTGAGATAGAGAGCGGAGACATCGCTCAGTTCATTCTCTTTGACGACCTGCATAATCGCATCGGCATCGACCTTCTCAGTATAACTGACCGTCAGTTCATCTCCCCCGGTGAAATCCTTACCGAGGATGTTGTCGTGGTGGATCACAATGCTAACAACACCTGCCAGAACGAGCAACCATGAGAAAGCGAAGGCCGGCTTACGGAATCTAAAGAAATCGATCTTCCTCTCCGGGAACAAACTCAAACCGAGCACCTTGGAAACGCCAAGGCGGTGAACAAGGAAATCAATTATAAAGCGAGTAACAACGAGCGCGCAGAAAATCGAGGCGCAGATACCGATGGCAAGTGTGATACCAAAGCCTTTGACCGGCCCCGTGCCCAGCCAGATAAGAATGCTCGCGGTGATCAGGGTCGTAACGTTCGCGTCCACAATCGTTGAAGTCACTTTTTGGAAAGCACCGGCGCTGGCGTTCTTGATACTCTTGCCCGCCCGAAGCTCTTCGCGAATACGCTCGAAAATAAGGATGTTCGCATCGACACCCATACCGAGCGTCAGAACAAGCGCTGCCACACCGGGAAGCGTCAGCGTCGCACCGAGGCTGGCGAGAACACCCAGCACGATGATGACGTTGATAACCGCGGAAAGCACCGCCACGACACCACCGAGGAAATAGTAGAGGACCATGAATCCGACCACGAGGATGGCACCATACTGTGCCGCATTGACCGAGCTATCGCGTGCACCCTCGGCCATAGTTGGCCCCACTTCATACATCTCGTCCACACGCAGTTCAACGGCTAGCGGATTGTTCAAAACATTGGCCAGTTCGAGCGCTTCGCGCTGCGAGAAGTTACCCGTGATCTGGGCATTCTTTGAAAGGACCGCCTGAATCGTGGGCGCGGAATAGAGTTTACCATCGAGGACAATCGCCAAGGGCTTGCCAACCATACGCTCCGTCACCGAACGGAAGATATCCGCTCCGTCTGCAGTCATCACAAGATTGATCTGGAAGCCACCCGTCTGCGTTTGGGAGGCAAAGGCATCCTCGACGATCTCACCGGTTGCCTCAGGAATGAGCTTAACAAAATAACGGCGCTCAAAGACCTCACCGGAACGGCGATCTTCGACCTCCTCGGTCAACACTTCATACCCCACGGGGTAGCGATTAACTTGCGTGGTCGCCGGAGTGAGTTCCGGGTGGATGGAACGAAACTCAAGGCGTGCCGGCTTCTTGATCGCATCGATGACTTCGGGGTTATCCTTGGTGGAAAGACCGGCCAGCTGAATTTCAATCCCATCCTCACCGCTCGCGCGGATCACCGGTTCAGCCACGCCCATTCCGTCCAGACGATCCCCCATAATGGTAATGGCCTTTTGCAGCTGGTCAGCCTGCTCAAATTGACTCAGACCTTCCGTGGCCGACTCGTCGATCTTCAGCGTCACGCCGACGCCACCCTTTAGGTCGAGACCAAGTCGAAGTTGACTCTGGGCTCGACTAAGGATGTGTTTCAGCAGGATGTCATTGCGCTTATTCTGGTTGGCAATGTCCGCCACATTAATTTGCGGGAAGAACTTGGCGTAATCGACGCTCTCTTCCACTCCCAGATCACGAAGCGCAATGAAAAGCGTCGGGGCATCACCCATCTCGACCCGGGCTTCTGCACGCTGAAGTAAATCAGCAAACTCAGCCTCATCAGCAGTCACCTGCGCGACGATGTAGTCCTCAAAGGGACGATTCTGCAGGGGGGTGATGCTCATCACACACCAGAAAATGATGGTAGCGGTAAGCAGGAATTTCCAAAGAATGTTTCCGGACATGGGTATGCGGTCTCAGCAGTCTAGGCGGTGGGTGGAAACGTTCCGAAGAACTTAGGCATTTGAGTCGACCTTGTTGGCGACAAAGGCCTTACCAAGCTCGATTTTTGTGTTATCAGCAATGCGAACGACGAAACGGTCATCCTTCACATTGGTGATGGTGCCGTAAATGCCCCCGCTGGTCACGATCTCGTCACCTGTTTGCAGCGCCTGCAACATCTGATCGTGTGCCTTCTGGCGCTTGCGCTGCGGCGCGATGATAAGAAACCACATACCCACAAAAAGAAGGATAATGGGCAGAAACTGCATGAGACCGCCGCCTGCGGGGGCCGCTTGAGCCAGTGGAAGAAGAGATGAAAGATCAGAGATAGCCATAACGCTTGAGTGTTGAAAAGCCGAGGACAGAAAGGGACTCGGCTCTAAATGGCAAGTTCCTATTCGTGCCGGTCTGCATACGGGTGCAGCCAGAAAAGTGGTCACAGCGATTTTTTGTAGCGAACTCGCGCGAGCGAGGTCGATGCGCAAGGGCCCGAGCCGTCTCTACGTCGACACGACTGGCGTCGCGTAGCTACACTTCTTCGTCTCCTCATCGTGACAATAAATCCGATCACACCTCCGCATCCCCGAGCCCCATCCGGCGAAGCATCAGGCGAAAATGCTTGGGTAGCTCGCAGCGGATCGTGGCAGCTGGATCTCCCGGCAGCAGCTCGACCTCAACGAGATGGAGGGCCACCCCATGGAAGGTTGGGAGCCCCAGTGCCGCTCCACGTTGCTTATTCGGATGTAATTCTCCCTGAGTCGGTGCCTCCGCGCCACCGTAGAGGACGTCTCCCATCACGGGCATCTCCAGAACCGCCGCGTGACAGCGGATCTGGTGCGGCCGGAAGAAATCCACTGTGGCCTCCCATAACTCCCAGCCCTTGGTCGACTCAGCCAGACGACGAAAATCCGTGAAGGCCTTTTTGCCTTTGGCCGTCGAAGGAATCATCTTGGGCTTTACATTGTGCGGGAGCAGTGGCGCATCCGCGCGGCGGACAGGCTCCTCCCCTGCCGTCTGTGCGGCGGTTACAAAGAGAAAACGAAAGCGACTAGCGCCCGAGCCGAAAGTGTTACGAAGTTCGGCCAATGACGCCCGGTTCTTGGCAAACACGGCGACTCCCGAAATGACGGGATCGAGATAATAGACGGAACCAAAGAGACTGGCGCCACGCCGAACAAGCTCGGGCTTGCCTGCCTGCAACTGGGTATTGAGCGCCCCGTCCATATCCGGCGCATCATCCCACGGGTAGGCGCGCACCCCGACCCCCGCAGGTTTATTGAGAGCGATCCAGCCCTCGGTCTCCCCAAGAACAGCCATACGCAGGGGGCTCTCACCAAGCAGCGGAGGCGGAAAACCTAGGGCGTCTTTCTTTTTCGCTTTCTCCAACACGGACTCACTGGATATGAAACGCCCCCGGTTCGACAAGCGTAACCGAGGGCATCATGGGAGAGGGTTTAAGGAAAATTACGCAGCCAGGAGTTGAGCACAACGTGCCTTGTGGCGAGCGATCTTATTCGGGTGAACCAGGTGACTTTTACCTGCTTTATCCAAGGTGGAAATGAACTGGCGCGCGGCCAGAGCGAGCGCGTCCTTGTCACCCGCCTGAGCGGAAGCATCGACCTTCTTCGCGAGCGTCTTTAGACGGCTCTTGATCTGGCGATTGCGCAGGGTGCGACCCTCGGTCTTACGGATATATTTAAGTGCGGATTTCGTGTTAGCCATTGCTGAAAAAAAGTTAAGAGGCGGGAAAGTGCGTGTACCTCGAATGCCTGTCAAGGCGGAAAAAGACAGAAAGAAGTGTCGATTTCGGGGGCTGTAAGCCGGATTTTGTCCACCTCGCGCCGAAGCGCGGGGCTGTGCGCTCATTTATCTATCCCGCCG
>JBMYNR010000040.1:0-14537 GCA_049598495.1 Opitutales bacterium | reverse complement strand
GTTGGAGTTCGGCCTTTAGGCCGTCTGATTCCATATTTAGAAAGCTTTCAATCGCTACACGCGGCACAACGTAGCGAATTTGCGCCAGCAAGGTCGATGCGACTTTGACGGTGAACCTAAAATCCACGGTCCGCAGGGAAGGTAAATATTTTTATCTTTAATATTTTCGGGGCTTTGTTGCTATCGGGGTCATGAATTTGATCACACCGGAAGTTCGCTCGCACATTGAAGAAATCACCCGCCGAGCAGGCCATCTATGGAGGTATCTTTGACGGTGATAGGAAGAAAGAACGCATAGATACGCTCGAGGCGCAAATGTCCGAGCCTTCCTTTTGGGATGATCAGGCGGCTGCTCAGAAAGTAATTTCGGAGGCCAACCGTCTGAAAAATACGGTGAATCCGGCCAAGGCCTTCAACTCGGAGGTGGAGGACCTGAAAGCCATGCTTGAGTTGGTTAATGAAATGGGGGAGGATCCCGAAGTCGGGACTTACCAGCAGGAGGTCGTGGATACGATTGCCCGGTTGCAACCCAGATTGGATCAGCTGGAACTCGCTTCTTTTCTGAGCGGTCCTCATGACGGGTGTAATGCCTTCCTTACGATTAACTCAGGCGCCGGAGGGACCGAGAGTTGCGACTGGGCGGACATGCTTATGCGGATGTATAGCCGATGGGCCGAGAGCTCGGGGTTTAAGGCCGAGGTCCTCGACATTCAGCCCGGTGAAGAGGCGGGCATCAGTTCGGCGACGCTGCGAATCGAGGGCCCCAACGCATTTGGCTATGCCAAGGCGGAGCGCGGCGTTCACCGCCTCGTTCGTATCAGCCCGTTTGATTCCAACGCCCGGCGACATACCTCATTCTGTTCGGTGGACGTGGTGGCAGAGATAGAGGACGATCTCGATATCGAGATCGATGAAGCCGATATTCGGACGGATGTCTATCGTGCCAGCGGCAAGGGCGGACAGCATGTGAACCGGACCGAATCTGCCGTGCGCTTGACGCATATACCGACCGGAATCGTGGTGACCTGTCAAAATGATCGCTCCCAAATTAAGAATAAGGCGACTGCGATGAAGACACTCAAGGCGCGCCTCTACGAAAAACAAGAGGACGAAAAGCGGAGCGAGATGGAGAAATTTTATGGCGAGAAGGGGGACATTGCCTGGGGCAACCAGATCCGCTCCTACGTATTTCAACCGTATCAGATGGTCAAGGACCTGCGCACCGGTGCGGAAACGGGTAACGTGCAAGCCGTCATGGATGGCGAACTCGACCTTTTCATTCATGCATGGCTGCGCGCGGGAGGGCCGACCTCACGGCAGGCGGCCGGTGAAAAAGGGGCTGGATGATGTGTGAGATCTATAGTTCAGCTGGTTCGGCCGGGCGTAGGGGCGTTGCTTGCGACGCCCGTGCGAAAATATCTTCTGAACATCGCTCGATTCACCTAAGGGAAATGAACTGCCAGCAGAATGTGATTGGTTCAAAGACTCAAAGAGATAGGTCTAGGAGAAATCGATGAATGATGCCGCATCCAGTCCCAGTCTGAGCTATGAGGATGCCCTTACGGCGTTCTCCGACCAGAGCTTGTTTGAGAACAAGACCTGGCTCTACTCGCCGGAGGCCTTTCCGCTTAGTTCTGCTCAGCTTAAACAAATTGAGCAAATTGGTCAGGCCTGCTACGATTTTTACCGTGCGCTCGAGACGCTCTATATTCGTTCAGCCGAGGGCAAAAACCTCCTCCGTAACCGCTCCCTGAAGGCACCATGGGTGGCGGCTTATCTGGACCGCGGAAAGCCCGAGGCCTTGATTCAGCATGCCCGCGACAAAGCCATTCGGGGCACTGCACCCATGGTCATCCGTCCGGACCTGCTGATCACCGAGGACGGCTTCGCCATGACAGAGATCGATTCCGTGCCCGGAGGGATTGGGCTGACCGCCTTCCTAAACCGCCTCTATGAGGAGGTGCATGGGGCTTCTTTGATCGGGGTAGGGGAGCAGGACATGGTCATGGCCTTTTACACAGCCATGGCCAGTCGCGTGCCTAATGTCAGCGCACCTTATATCGCGATCTTGGTGAGTGACGAAGCGGCCACGTATCGTCCCGAGATGGAGTGGCTCGCCTCGCAGCTTCGGCAGTTGGGGCGACGCGTGCACGTGTTTCACCCGGATGAAGTGATGCCTTTAGGTGATGATATTTGCGTGGGGATCGACGGCGACCCGCAGAAGGTCGATGTCATCTACCGCTTCTGGGAACTCTTTGATCTAGCCAACGTGTCGATCGCGGATTTTCTGCTCAAGGCACGCGAAGCAGCCCATGTTCGTCTGACTCCGCCGATGCGTCCATTTCAGGAGGAAAAGTTGAACCTGGCCTTATTCCATCATCACAAACTCGATGATTACTGGCGGGAGAATCTCTCGAAGCAGGCTTACAAAACTCTGGCCAAGGTGATTCCTCAAACGTGGGTCATGGATCCCGTGGATCTGCCGCCAAATGCCGTGCTCGATGCGCCACTGATTGGTGGTAAGCCGATCACGAACTGGTTGCAGTTAGTCGACGCCGGCAAGAAGGAGCGAAATTTGATCATTAAGATGAGTGGCTTTCATGAAAGTGCGTGGGGAGCGCGCAGCGTGACTCTAGGAAGTGATTGCTCACGAGCCGACTGGGAGAGCGCCATTCAGCAAGCGGTCACAATGGCAGATACCTCGCTCCATATCCTGCAGACCTACGAAAAACCAAAGCGCCTGCGCCACCCGGTTTACCGAGAGGACGGGAGCGTCTATCAGATGGAAGGGCGTATGCGGCTTTGTCCTTATTACTTTGTCGATGAAGTGGCCAAGACTGTGAAATTGAACGGGATTTTGGCGACGCTTTGCCCCGCGGATAAGAAAATTATCCACGGAATGAGAGATGCCGCACTGCTTCCCTGTGTAATGGAGCATTCTCCCGCTGGTTAAACCGTTGAACCCGTGTGTGGTTGTGTTTCGTATGGGCGGGTGAGCTTTTTATTCAGAATCGGCTCTATTTTTGCTTTCTCACTTCCATCCGTGGCAGAAAAGCCTATCCAATGCTTCCTGCAGGTGCTCACTGGCCTGCCTATCATCTTTATCATCAATAACCCACCATATGACCGCAGCAGTTAAGTCGAAAAAAACTTCCGTCAAGAAATCATCGGCCGGCAAGGCCGCCGAGAAAGCATTCCGCTTCGATGTAGAAACGACGAAGGAGTCCATGAAGGTCTCTATCCTGAATCATCTCCGCTACACATTGGCGCGACACCCTGAGAGTGCGGCGAAAGATGAATGGTGGACCGCCACCTGTTATGCGGTTCGTGATCGTCTTCTCGATCGCTTTATGAAGACACAGGCCGTCCATAACGAGAAGAAGGTACGTCGTGCGCACTACCTTAGTCTTGAGTATTTGATGGGCCGTCTACTGGTGAACAATCTACATAATGCAGGGCTTTTTGAGCAGACTCGTGATGCGCTCACAGAGCTTGGCCAGGACTTCAATGAAATCGCCGACGAAGAGGCCGATATGGGGCTTGGAAACGGAGGCCTGGGCCGCTTGGCCTCGTGCTTCCTGGATTCCCTGGCAACGCTCGATCTCCCCGCAATCGGTTACGGCATCCATTACGAGTTCGGGCTGTTCCGCCAGGAGTTCAAGGATGGTTTTCAGATGGAGCATCCGGATACCTGGATGGAAAAGGGATGTCCTTGGGAGGTCATGCGTCCGAACTTCGCGCAGAAAGTACGGCTCTACGGTCGCGTTGAACATCAAATGGACAGCAAAGGCGTGTTCTCGCCTAAGTGGATCGATTACAAAGTTCTCGAAGGGGTGCCCTATGATATCGGTATTGTCGGGCACGGCGGTGGAACGGTGAACTTCCTGCGCCTTTGGGACTCTAAATCCACGCATGAATTCGACCTCGATATCTTCAATGAGGGCGGCTACGTGGAGGCGGTTCGGGAGAAAGCGATGGGAGAGACCATTTCGAAGGTCCTTTATCCAAACGACTCGACGGAGAATGGCAAGGAGTTGCGTCTCGTGCAGCAGTATTTCTTCGTCACCTGCTCCTTAAAGGATATTATCCGGCGCTTCCATGGAAACCACAATGGCGATTGGTCCGAGTTCGTTGATTACAACACGATCCAACTGAACGATACCCATCCTGCGATCGCGATTCCTGAGTTAATGCGCCTACTTGTCGATGAGAACGGAATGGATTGGAAGGATGCTTGGGAAATCACTCGCGGGGTTTGCAATTACACAAACCACACCCTCCTTCCTGAGGCGCTTGAGAAGTGGAGCGTGCCACTGTTTGAAAAGGTCCTACCGCGCCATCTGGAGATTATTTACGAAATCAATGCTCGTTTCCTTGAGGATGAAGTTGAAGCCATGTGGCCGGGCGATGATGCCAAGAAAGCGGAGCTCTCGATCATCGAGGAGGGTCACCCGAAGATGGTTCGCATGGCCTATCTGTCAGTCGTTGGCTCAACGAAGGTGAATGGCGTCGCCGCTCTTCATACAGAGTTGCTCAAGAAGAATCTCTTCTCGACTTTCCATACCTTGTATCCTGAGAAGCTGATCAACATGACGAATGGCATCACGCCTCGCCGCTGGCTTCTCGCTTGTAACCCCGGCTTGAGTGAACTGATCACGGAGAAGGTGGGCGAAGACTGGCCCAAAGATCTGGATCGGTTGCAGAAGGTGGCCGAGCTCGCCGGCAATGCGGCTTTCCAGAAGAAGTTTATGGCTATCAAGCGTGCCAATAAGCAGGCCTTTGCTGAATTCGTAAAGGCTGACTCCGGGCTCGAAATTGACCCCGATGCGCTCTTCGATGTCCAGATCAAACGCCTGCACGAGTATAAGCGCCAGCACCTTAATCTGCTCCATATCCTCACACTCTACCGCCGACTGCTGAACGATCCCGATTATGAGATGAACCCCCGCGTATTCATCTTCGGAGCCAAAGCGGCTCCGGGGTATGCGCTGGCTAAGAACATCATTCGTGCGATCAACAAGGTTGCGGATAAGATCAACAACGACCCCCGCATCAACGGCAAGATCAAGATTGTCTTCCCGCAGAACTACCGAGTCACGATGGCGGAGAAAATGATCCCAGCCGCGGATCTTTCTGAGCAGATTTCTACTGCGGGCAAGGAAGCTTCCGGAACCGGGAATATGAAGTTGGCGCTGAACGGCGCTCTAACGATCGGGACTCTCGACGGGGCCAACGTCGAGATCGGGGAAGAGGTTGGCGATGACAACATCTTCATCTTCGGCAACACCGTCGAGCAAGTTGAGGCGCTCCACGCCAAGGGCTACAATCCTTACGATTATTACAACAGCAACTGGGAGTTGAAAGCAGTGATTGATTGGTTGCGCTCGGATTACTTCACTCCAGGTGAGCACGATGCTTTTGCTCCTCTTTGCAGCAGTTGGCTTGAGGGCGGGGACCCTTTCCTGTGCCTTGCTGACTATGCTGATTACTTGCGCATGCAGGAGGAAGTCGACAAGGCGTTCAGCGACAAGAAGCGCTGGGCCAAGATGGCTATCATGAATACGGCCTGCGTTGGCAAGTTCTCCTCGGATCGCACGATCAGTGAATATGCCGAGCATATTTGGAAACTAAAGCCGGTTCATGTTGGCAAGTAGGCCTGACGCCTTCTATTTTAAAAACTACGCTGGCGCAGCTTCTCCCGTATCTGCAAGAATTCTGCGAATTGGTATAATGGCCAATTGCGAACGGTATGTCTGCGTTGAGACGGGTTGGCTTGCTGTCGGACGCCCTAAAGGGCGCACTCCAACGCTTAAAATCTAGAATGCGTGGGGGGGTGGAGTTCGGCCTTTAGGCCGCTTTATTCCATATTTTGAAAGCTTTCAATCGCGATACACGGCACAAGGTAGCGAACTTGCGCCAGCAAGGTCGACGGACGAGCGCCTCCGTCTGTTCGGAACTCTTGATACGTCGACGCGACTGGCGTCGCATCGCTACACCTGCCTGACGAACGGCTGGGGAGCATTGCTTCTTTGAAGCGTGCATTTTTAACCGCTAAATGACGCTCAACCTTCGCTAAAAATTACGGTTCATCGCCAAAGTGAGATGAAATAAGATTCATCGAAGCGGCGGAGGCTGTAGAGCTTAGATTCTGATGCCAAATTGCGAACGGGAAGTAGCCGCCTGAACGTCGACGGTGCGGGCGTCGCGTCGCGACATCTTTCTAGGCCCGACAGTGCCTATGTGGAAATCCATCGCGGTTCGCTTGCAGAAATAGAGCGGCGCCTCGACATTTTAAGTCTGTTTGACCGCAATTAGAGTGAGGTCGTCGACCTGTCCCATCCCGTGGGAGAAGCGTCTGACGCTCTCGAGTGTCTGGTCGATGATATTCTGCGCATCGCCCTCGCCAAAGGACTTGAGCACTTCCAGAAGACGCTCACTCCCGTATTCTTCTCCACTTGTGTTGGTGCTTTCTGTGATCCCGTCGGTGTAGAGGAGTAAGGCATCATTCGAGCCAAAGTGAATCGAGGTTTCTTCGATGATGCCGTCAAAAATCTCGGGAGGCACCATGCCGACTGCCATGCCTGGAGACTCGATCGGGCCGACTTCGAGGCTTCCACCCGCGTGTTGGTTGTAATAGAGCGGAAGTTCGTGCCCGGCTCTTGCAAGCGTAAGTTGCTCTGTTTCCAGATCAATGACGGCATAGAGCATCGTGATGAACATATCGCGCTGCATCGTGTGTTCCATGGCCTTGTTGATCTCAATCAGAACTCTGGAAGGAGATCGGTGCCGGTGGGCGAAATGTCGGAGGTGTGTCTGGCAGATCGCCATAAGAATCGATGCCGAGATCCCCTTCCCGGAAACATCAGCAATGGCGAATGCGATGGTCTTCTCATCCAGTGAGAAGATGTCGTAGAGATCGCCACCGACTTTTTGGGCGGGTGTATAATGGGAAGCGAAGACAATTTGGTCGGCCAGCGGATATTGCTTCGGCATGAGGAGACTCTGGGTGTTGCTCGCGAGCTCGATGTCCATATCTAACTGGTTCTTCTCAATCTGCAATTGCATGGCATCGCTGTTGTGAATCGCCAATCCCACTTGCTCGGCAAGCGACTCGACCAGCGAGAAGTCTGTCTCGTTGAAGGCCAGGCCGTCAGCCGGATTCGCCACCGCGAGGACGGCGAGGAGTTCCTCCTGAAAGAGAACGGGGGCGACAATGAAGGAGCGGGCCTGCAATGCCGGGTCGTCATGCTGGACGACGCGTGGATCGTTTTGTGCGTCGGAGATGAGCAGTGCGCGTCGCGATTTCGCTGCCTGACCGATGAGTCCTTCACCCATCTTGTAGGACTCCGATTTTAGGATCGTTTCAAGAAACTGTGCACGCGTCGCGAGCGAATTAGTGAGTGAGTCCGGCAGCTTCCGTTGCGGCGGGAACAGTCCCTCAACTGCAATGCCCTTTAGAGTGTCGTCATCGCGGTATTCGAAAATACAGGCGCTCATCGCCCCCGTGCTGAGGATGGCCGCATGAATGATCCGCTGGAACATAGCCTCGCGATTGCTCTCCTCGGTGACCGCCTCGACCATGTTATGCATGAACTCCACAACAATCTGGTTCTCCTGACGGAGGACTTGCTTGTCTTCTTCGAGAATCTTGATCTGGCGCCGCTTCCCTGCGTAGATCAGCCAGAGGGCGAAAGTTCCCGCAATTAATCCGGAAATAAAGGGGAGCATTTTGAGTGATCTCTTGGCTTTAATGGAATCGGTTTGAAGCTAGCCCGCATCACTATCTTCCGCCTGATTTCGTAGAAAGGCGATAACATCCTGAAATTTGGCTTCATTTCTTTTATCTGCCCTTGCGAGGTCCTCATGTGCCCGAAGAATGCTTTTTGCTGTGGAGACCTCTTCGTCTTTAATTGGGTCTAAAGAGGTGCTGAGTTCTTGGCTGCCGCTAGTTACGGTGAGGAGATTATGTAGTCCAAGGTTGTAGATGAGCTCTTGGTTGCGCTCACTCAGATTGCCGACGCAGAGCTCTCCGGCCGGAGAGAGCTTTCTTAGCTCAATCGCCGTACCTGCGAGAATTCCCAAGAAGGTGCTGTCCATCCCCTTGCACGCCTCGAAGTCGATCACTATACGCCGGGCTCCGTTTGTTAGTGCCCTTTCTATAAATTCACGGAATGCATTGCAGTTCAAGTAGTTGGCCTTGCCGATGACCTTCACGACAATGGGGTCTGAGTAGGCGCTGACGAGGAATGTCGGTTGTTGTGGTTCACTCATTTAGAGCGTGTTAGATAATGGTTAGAAAATGAAACGAAAACTGGAAACCAAAGAGCGATGGAAGTTAGCACTGCGGAGACAATAATCAACTTCAATTGAGGTGCTTAAAGAATTCACAAAATCTTCTTGAAATACCTGGGTATCAGCAGACTGTGGCGGCATTGTTGGAGTTATGAACACATATTTAGATTACACGAAAGAGATCGAAGAACGCAGGGCCCAAGGCCTGAGTCCGAAGCCGATTGACGGCGGTGAACTGCTCGCGGAGATCATCGAGCAGATTAAGGACACTGGAAGCGAATTCAGGGCCGATTCCTTACAATTCTTCATATACAACACATTGCCCGGCACGACGAGTGCGGCTGGAGTGAAGGCAAAGTTTTTGAAGGAGATCATCCTTGGAGAGTCCCTCGTTGAAGAGATATCCCCCATCTATGCTTTTGAGCTCTTGTCCCATATGAAAGGGGGGCCTTCCATCGAAGTGCTTCTGGATCTTGCCTTGGGTGAGGATGTCTCTGCCGCGGAGAAAGCTGCTGAAGTGCTCAAGACTCAGGTATTCCTCTATGAGGCGGATACCGAGCGCTTGGCAACTGCCCTCAAGAAGGGCAACGCGATCGCAAAAGAGATTCTCGAGAGCTATGCGAAGGCGGAGTTCTTTACCAAGCTACCTGATGTTGAGGAAGAGATTGAGGTCGTTACCTACATCGCTGCGGAGGGCGATATCTCCACGGACCTGCTTTCCCCGGGGAATCAAGCGCACTCGCGCTCCGACCGAGAACTGCATGGCAAGTGTATGATTTCGGAAGAAGCGCAACTCGAGATTCTAGGTCTGCAAGCACAGCATCCAGGGAAGCGTGTGATGTTGATCGCCGAGAAGGGGACCATGGGCGTAGGTTCTTCTCGTATGTCGGGTGTCAATAATGTGGCTCTATGGATGGGTAAGCCGGCCAGCCCCTACGTGCCCTTTGTGAACATTGCTCCGATCGTTGCCGGAACCAACGGGATCTCCCCGATCTTTTTGACCACGGTTGATGTGACCGGCGGGATTGGAATCGACCTTAAGAATTGGGTGAAGAAACTGGATGCCGAGGGTAACCCGATGGTTGACGAGAATGGTGATTCGGTTCTCGAACAGGCTTACTCCGTGGACACCGGCACCGTGCTGACGATTAACACCAAGACCAAGAAGCTATGCAAGGACGGCGAGGAACTGGTTGATATTTCTTCGGCCTTAACGCCGCAGAAGCTTGAGTTCATTCAGGCGGGCGGGTCGTATGCGATCGTCTTTGGCAAGAAGCTTCAGACCTTTGCTGCGCAGACGCTCGGGGTTACGCCGGCACCTGTGTTTGCCGCATCCAAGTTGATCACCAAGCAAGGGCAAGGCCTGACTGCCGTGGAAAAGATCTTTAATAAAAACTCGGTTGGTGTTGAGCCAGGCGTGACCTTGTATGCGGGCTCGGATGTTCGGGTGAAGGTAAATATCGTGGGCTCTCAGGACACCACCGGTCTAATGACTTCTCAGGAACTTGAGGCGATGGCCGCGACCGTTATCTCGCCTACGGTGGATGCCGCTTACCAGTCCGGTTGCCATACTGCTTCCGTTTGGGATAAGAAAGCACAGGCCAACATACCGAAGCTGATGAAGTTCATGCATAAGTTCGGATTAATCACAGGCCGTGACCCGAAGGATGTCTATCATCCGCTTACCGACGTGATCCACAAAGTACTCAATGATCTGACTGTGGATGAATGGGCCATTATCATTGGAGGCGACTCCCATACCCGCATGTCTAAAGGTGTCGCCTTCGGGGCTGATTCCGGTACCGTGGCGCTGGCTCTCGCAACGGGCGAGGCGAGTATGCCGATCCCGCAGTCCGTCAAGGTGACCTTTAAGGGCGACCTAAAGGATCACATGGATTTCCGGGATGTCGTCCATGCAACGCAGGCTCAAATGCTTCAGAAATTCGGGGAGAACGTTTTTCAGGGCCGTGTGATCGAAGTCCACATCGGGACCTTGCCGGCGGATCAGGCCTTTACTTTTACTGACTGGACAGCGGAGATGAAGGCGAAAGCGTCGATCTGTATCTCTCAGGACGAAACTTTGATTGAGTCTTTGGAGATAGCAAAGAGCCGGATCCAAATTATGATTGATAAGGGGATGGATAACGGAGCGCAGGTCCTTCAAGGGCTGGTGGATCGTGCGAATTCCCGGATTGCGGAAATCCGGTCCGGTGAAAAGCCGGCTCTGACACCGGATGCGAATGCTGAGTATTTCGCCGAGTTTGTCGTCGATCTGGATCAGATTGCCGAGCCGATGATTGCCGACCCGGATGTTTATAACGAGGAAGCCTCCAAGCGATACACCCATGATACGATTCGTGCGCTTTCCTACTACGGCGGCGAGAAGTCGGTGGATCTTGGCTTTGTCGGCTCGTGTATGGTGCACAAGGGCGACTTGAAGATTGTCTCCCGGATGCTGAAGAATCTCGAAGCACAACAGGGTAAGGTTGAATTCAAGGCTCCCTTGGTGGTTGCCGCCCCCACTTACAATATCATCGACGAGCTAAAGGAAGAGGGTGATTGGGATATGCTGCAGAAGTATTCCGGTTTCGAATTCGATGACGATGCTCCGAAGAATGAGGCCCGCACTGAATACGAGAACATGATGTATTTGGAGCGTCCCGGATGTAACCTTTGTATGGGTAACCAGGAAAAGGCAGCCAAGGGCGATACGGTCATGGCCACTTCGACGCGGCTCTTTCAGGGGCGTGTGGTCGAGGATTCCGAGCGTAAGAAGGGCGAGTCGCTACTTGCCTCGACGCCTGTGGTGGTTCTTTCCGCGATTCTGGGTCGTATTCCCAACATGGAAGAATACGAAGCCTCCGTGGAGGGGATCCAGCTGACCAAGTTTGTGCCGCCACAGCGTGAGCTGCTCAGCGTCGGGTAAATCCGACGGCGAATCTCGGCTCGCCGGAACGACTCTCCTATGCTTCACCAGGCTTCGTCTGCAACTTGTTGCAGCGACGAAGCCTGTCCCGGAGTATCGTTTACTAGCCGAAAGCGGCAGTCATTATGCGGGCAGGCGGACTGATCGGTATTTAAGCCAAGGGTCGAACCGATTCTATTTTTGAGGTAAGTGTTCGGTGAATTCCAGATGACTTGTTATTGTCGCCTCAGATCGTTGCTGGATGCCTTCTCTTGGATGAACGAGTAGGGCGGGTTCGGCATTCTGCTCTGAGAAAGTTCTTCCGAACCACTTGAGCCGATCGAGCCAGGCCGGGCTAAGGGTTTGGCCGGATTTGATTTCGACAGGCTGATGCTTGGCTCCACGCGGGATGAGCAGGTCAATTTCGTTTCCAGTCTGATCGCGGAAGAACATGAGGGGGGCATGAATGCCGTGATGCTCAAAATGCTTCAGTGCCTCTGAGATGACTAGGTTTTCATAGAAAGCACCCCTTAGTGGGTGGTTGTTGAGTTGTGCGCTTTCGGTGACACCCGAGAGCCAGATGGCAAGACCCGTGTCGTGGAAATAGAGTTTAGGACTCTTGGTATATCGCTTGGGAATATTCGAATGCCAGGGCGATAGGCGATAAATGACGAAGCTGCTCTCTAGGACAGAAAGCCATTCTCTTGCGGTGGGTTGGGTGATGCCGGTATCGCTAGCCAGACTATTCAGGTTAACGAGTTGGCCGACGCGTCCGGCACAAAGGCGAACGAAACGTTGAAAGAGAGCAAGATCCTTAATCTGTAGAATTTGCCTTAAGTCACGCTCGATGTAGGTCTCGAAATAGTCGCTGTATGCTTGATCGGGAGAGATTGATTCTGTGTGAACTCGAGGATAGAGACCCCGCCAAAGGAGTTCGTCGAGCTCGGGTAGTTTTACACTCTGGGCCAGTTCGGGTAAACTCAATGGTAGCAAGCGAAGAATAGCTGTCCTCCCCGCGAGAGACTGATTCACAGCTTCGCGTAGCGAATACTGATGGCTTCCTGTAAGAATATAGAGACCATTTTTCTTCTGCTCATCGACGATTTCCTGAATGTAGGAAGTTAGTTCAGGCACGCGCTGGATTTCATCGATCACTGCTCCATCTGGAAATTGCTTGAGGAATGCATCCGGATCACTCTGGGCGAATTCACGCGTTCCGGGGTGTTCCAGATTCACGTAAGGCTTTTCTTGAAACAACTCGCGGACTAGAGTCGTCTTGCCCGATTGCCTTGGGCCAGTCAGGGTCACGACAGGATATTTCGTAAAGCAATCCAGTGTATGTGAGGCTATTGTCCGGGGGATCATGATTCTGTTAAAGCAAAATATAATTTTGAATCAACAAAATAAAAGCCCCGGAAAATGCTTGCTCTAAGGGTTGGAGTGCGCCCTTTAGGGCGTCCGCCCCTGTCTTTGCTACCTACTCAGACTTTATGGCAGATGGTATGAGATTATCAGGATATACCTTTATCGAAACGGCGTGACGCCTCGAACCGCCGGATGCGCTCGTTAGTCGACCTTGCTGCGCAAGTTCGCTACGTGCGGGTATTGATGCGACGCGAGTCGCGTCTCGGGCCGCCAGAGCCGCTCATCCGTCGCTCTAGCCCTTGAGCGCAGCTTGAATGGCGTCGAAATTCGGGACGACCTTGGGGTCATCCGAAGACTCACTGTAGATAATCGTGCCTGTTTCATCGATGACGAAGGCAGAGCGCTTGGACACACCCTTGAAGCCAAGCAGGTCGGCATAGAGAACCTCGTAGGCTTCGGAGACATCCTTATTGAAGTCGCTGAGCAAGGGGAACTGTAGGTTGTCGATACTGGCCATCTTCTCCTGAGAGAAGGGGCTATCGACAGAGATGCCATAGACCTCTGCGTTTAAATCCTTATAGGCCTGCAAGCCGGAGTTCACGGCGCACATTTCCTCCATACAAACGCTGGTAAACGCGAGAGGGAAGAAGAGGAGAACCGTTTTCTTACTGCCAAAATTATTGCTTAGTGTAATATCGTGAAGTCCCTCGGCGTTCTTGGTCTTGAGGGTAAAGTCAGGTGCTTGTGTGCCGATTGTGAGAGCCATAATGAATGTGGTTGGTGGTTGGTATTGGTAGGTGTTAGCGAGCTAATTCGTGGCAGCGTAGCTTGTAAAGCGTGGGCTAATGTTTTTTAGCGCTTTTCTCGGCAACGAGGATGGCAGTGAAAATGCATGTGGAGCCGAATAGTAAGCGCAGAAGATCGCCGCCCTCAATTTTAGCGATTTCGCCAAAAATGAAGAGGGAACAAGCCATCGCCAAGGGGACGACTGCGTTGTTAAATGCCGCGAGTGTGCCTGCGCGACAGAGGGTGCCACCTTTATTCCAGAGGAAAAAGCCGAGTCCGGACGCGATCACACCCAAATAGCTGAGCATTGCGATTTGTCCGGGGTCTAGGTCGACCTTGTGCCAGTCGGTGAAAAATAGACTCGCGATCAATGCGATGGAAAAGCCACCGGCGTAGAGTAGGGCGAAAATGTGATGATCCTTGATCGTCGGGTGATTTCGCTTCCATTGACGGTAATCGACCTGACCAAAGGCGAATGCGATGCCTGCGATCTGCATGAGCCCAAAACCGAGCCAAAAGGATTCGACCGTTCCATGCCGGGTCTTTACGATGGCCGCCCCGAGGATGGACAGGCATGCCGCGGCGAGATGCTTTGCTTTAAAGTGCCCCGTTCTTGCATCGTGTATTAGCACGACATAGAGAGGTGTCATAATCGAAAAGAGAGCGACCAGATGAGAGGGTAGGTATTGGAAGGCCTGGATGTAACTCACATACATGACCCCGAATTGCACGGCGCCGCAGAACAGAAGGTGGCGCGCGCTGCCTTTGGGGATTTCGGGGATGCGTAAAAATGGTAGAAAGACCAAGCCCGCTATGCCGAGGCGCACAGTGGCGACGAAGATCGGGTCCACGTCTCGAAGTGCATTGCCGATCAACCCAAAGGAGAAGGCCCAAATAATCGAAACAATGGCGAGGTAGTGCATGTTAATGGCGAGCGTCAGCAGACGAATTTACTGATACAGCTAACGGTATCAGCAAATACAAGTGAAGGTTCGTTTTTTGAGCAAGGCGAGGCCATTCCGGTATGTCCGCCGTCGCCGCACTTTATGCCAGGTCGAAAAAGGTCTGTCCTGGACGAGGTGGGCAAGCTCGGAGGAGTGAAATTGCCCGACCGCACCAAACCTTTTTAAGCCTCTAGCCCGCTTATTGCATGAGATCCATAATTGGCTTTGGCAAGGCGCGAGCCGTG
>JBMYNR010000039.1:0-14839 GCA_049598495.1 Opitutales bacterium | reverse complement strand
AACTAGCAAACACTCAACTGCGGGGAGGACTTCCTAAGTCCGACACGCCCAATAAAGTCTGAGCGGGTTGCAAAGATAGGGACGGACGCCCTAAAGGGCGCACGCCAACCCTTAGGATGCGTGGAGTTTTGTTGGAGTTCGACCTTTAGGCCGTCTGATTCCATATTTAGAAAGCTTTCAATCGTTACATCCGCCGCGACGTAGCGAACTTGCGCCAGCAAGGTGGACGGACGAGTGCTTCCGTCTGTTCGAAACCCTTCATACGTCGACGCGACTGGCATCGCATCGCTACACCTGCCCGACGAACGGCTGAAAGACCTGGTTTCTTTGGTATGAGCATTTTTTAACCGCTCATCACCGCTCAATCTTCGCTAAAAATGGAGAGAGCAATTCTCAGAACCAGGATTTTAGCGTCCCTTTAGCGTGTATGAGCGGTCCACAAAAGCGTCCGAGTGGTTGGGCTGTTCGGCGGACGCCCTAAAAGGCGTAGGCCAACCCTTAGGATGGAGTCTTCATCCAGCTTTCGCTGGATGCTATAGTGGAGCGCTTCCAGTTGTAAGCCTCCACGGTGACGCGGATAAGGCCTCCAGTCTATCTTTTGCGATGCCGGAAGTCGTCCAAGATACTTACGAGACGTGGCAGCCGCATAAGGACATGGCACCTACCCGGAGGATCAGGCTCTTTTTCGAAGTTATATGAGATAGTGGCCGGTCAGCCCTTCTCGGCCTTGTTAAAACTTGACAGACTATATTTAATTACTTTGAGTATTCAAAGTATGAATTTCTATAAGTCTTTATTTTTATCGCTTTTGACGCTGCTCGGTGGCCTTTGGCAGTTGGGATGCGGTTCGCAAAGGGAGGAAGCGGTTGCATCGTCGGAGCTGGCAGGATCATATCAGATTGTCTGCACGGTTGCTATGATCACCGATGTGGTTCGCAATGTGGCGGGTGAGCGTGCTTCAGTGGAGGGCATCATTGGTGAGGGTGTCGATCCCCACCTGTATAAGCCGACGCGGAGTGATGTCCTAAAGCTTAGCGGGGCCGACGTCGTTTTTTACAACGGGCTCCTCCTGGAGGGTAGGATGACGGATGTGCTCGTTCGAGTCGCAGCGGCGGGTAAACCAGTGCGTGCGGTTACGGAGGCGATTCTCAATGAGAGTGACTACCTTCTCGAAAAGGACGACGGTTCGGAGCATACGGACCCGCATGTCTGGATGGATGTGGTCGGTTGGCAGCAGGCAGTACCAGTAATCGCAGAAACCTTGGCGGCCTTCGATCCCGTTTACGCGGAGACATACCGCTCGAATGCGGCTAAGTATCTAGAGCGCTTAAAAGCGCTCGACGAATACGCGAAGAAAGCCTTGGCCACGATTCCCGAGTCGCAGCGTGTGCTGGTGACTGCACACGACGCCTTTCAGTATCTGGGCCGAGCTTACGGCATTGAGGTCCGTGGCATTCAGGGAATCAGTACGGAGTCCGAGGCAGGTGTACGCGACCTCGAAGACCTGGTGAACTTCATCGTCGAGAATCGGATCCCGGCGGTCTTCGTAGAGAGCTCGGTGGCTGATAAAAATGTGCGAGCTCTCGTTGAGGGGGCGAAAGCGCGTGGACATGAGGTCGTCATTGGCGGTTCACTATTCTCCGACGCCATGGGTGAGTCGGGTACTTACGAAGGGAGCTATATTGGTATGATCGATCACAATGTGACAACAATCACCAGCGCGTTGGGCGGTTCGGCCGATGGCTTTGCGTCCAACCAAGAATAACCACAAACATGAATATTCAAGAACTCGCCAAGCGCGTTCGCCAAACTGCCTACGAGGCTGATGAACTTCGGTGCACCTAAGTTTGAAGTGAAGAAGTATATTTTGTGATTTGTGTGACTTTTCTAGTTACAACCTAAAGAGAATGATGACTGCAGCTGCGACAGAACCTTTAATGCATGGCGAGCACACTGTGGCTGCCACGGTTCGTTATCCGTTAGCGGTGAGAGACCTCACTGTGGCCTACCACCGAAAGCCCGTGATCTGGGATATCGATCTTTCCATACCGGAAGGTAAACTTGTCGGTATCGTCGGGCCGAACGGGGCCGGTAAGAGTACTCTCTTGAAGGCCTGCCTTGATTTGATCCCGCGTTCCTCAGGTGAGGTTAATATCTACGGTAGACCTTATGAAAAGGAACGCCGTCGGGTTGGCTATGTTCCGCAGCGTGAGAGTGTGGATTGGGATTTTCCTGTGAGCGCGCTTGATGTGGTTGCAATGGGAACCTACGGGAAGCTCGGTTGGTTCCGCCGTGTCAGTAAGCACTCGAAGGCGCTATCGATGCAGGCCTTGGAACGGGTCGGTCTGGCTGATTATGCGGATCATCAGATTAGTCAGCTATCGGGTGGTCAGCAACAACGCACCTTTCTTGCGC
The DNA here is from genome assembly GCA_049598495.1 of Opitutales bacterium. Lineage (GTDB taxonomy): Bacteria > Verrucomicrobiota > Verrucomicrobiia > Opitutales > Coraliomargaritaceae > Thalassobacterium. The sequence goes on along the minus strand of JBMYNR010000039.1, from coordinate 12,424 downwards.
GAGCTCTGGTTCAGGATGCAGACATTTACTTCATGGACGAGCCCTTCGCAGCTGTTGATGCGGCTACCGAGCGTGCCATTGTCGAGCTTCTGAAGGAGTTCCAAACTCGCGGGAAGACCGTCCTCGTTGTGCACCACGATCTCGCCACTGTGCCACAGTATTTTGACTGGACCGTTCTGCTAAATATGCGGGTCGTTGCCTCGGGACCAACCAAAGTGGTCTTCACACAGGAGAATCTTCGTCGAACCTATGGCGGCAAATTGACGCTGCTCACGCAGGCGGCGGATGAGGTGCTGAAGGCCCGTTAAGCACCATGCCGGAACTTTTTGACATAGGGAACGTTCTTTTTCTACGAGACTACAATACTCGTTTGGTCGTGATTTGCACCTTCTTGCTGGGGAGCGCCTGTGGGCTGATGGGGGGCTTTCTTCTGCTCCGGAAGCGTTCGCTTATGGGCGATACACTCTCGCATGCTACACTTCCGGGTGTTGCGATCGCCTTCATTTTGGCCGTACTTCTTGGGGGTGAGGGTAAATCCCTGCCAATTCTATTAACGGGAGCGGCGATTACAGGTGTGGTCGGCTGCGCACTTGTGCTCTTTATCCGGAACAACTCACGAATAAAGGACGATGCCGCGATGGGAATCGTCTTAAGCGTGTTCTTTGGTGCTGGTGTAGCGGTCCTTGGAGTGGTTCAGTCCATGCCCGAGGGTAGTGCGGCCGGGCTCGAGTCTTTTATCTACGGAAAAACTGCTTCAATGGTGATGAGTGACTTTAAAACCATCATGTTCGTCACCATCTGCGTCCTCACATGCTCGCTCCTGCTCTTTAAGGAATTTCGCCTTCTTTGTTTTGATGAGAACTTTGCGTCAGCGCTCGGTTGGCCGGTGAAGTCCCTCGATATCCTCCTTCTTGTGCTTGTTACCGCTGTTACGGTCGCTGGCCTTCAGGCAGTCGGTTTGATCTTGATCATTGCGTTTCTGATCACCCCAGCGGCGGCAGCTCGTTTCTGGACGAATCATCTCGATCAGATGCTTTTGCTTTCAGCTCTCATCGGCGGGGCCAGTGGATGGCTCGGGGCCAGTGTCAGCGCATTCTTTCCCCGCTTACCAGCGGGCGCGGTGATTGTGTTGGTGGCAGCCCTGTGTTTTCTTTTCAGTATGCTTCTCGGTGCCGAGCGAGGATTGCTCGTGCGCGCTTTGCGCCAGTCGAGACTCAAGCATCGGATTGGGCGTCAGCATTTGCTTCGTGCCCTCTACGAAATACTCGAAGCCTCAGGGGAAGACGGCCATGTGTCGATCCATCCGGTCGCGTTTCGTCAGGTCAGAGGCCGCCGCACTTGGAGTGATCACAAATTACGTGAGTTTATTCGGCGTGCATATGACGACGGCCTTATTGAGGCGCCGAATCGAGAAGACAGGATTGTTGTAACGGAGGCAGGTCTGGCCGAAGCGGCCCAAGTGACTCGCAACCACCGACTTTGGGAACTCTATTTGATTGAGTATGCCGATGTTGCGACCAGTCGAGTGGATCGAGATGCCGATATGGTTGAGCACATCCTTGGTGACAAGATGGTGCTGCGTCTCGAGAGCAAACTTCAAACCTATCGTCATGTGGGTAGTCTGGTACCTCAGAGTCCGCACCCCATTCATCCTGGAGACTAGCCGCGCGGGATGCGCGTAGGGAAAGAGAGAGTGATAATAGAAGGGGACATTTCTTTTGGTAGCACGCTGGCGATAGCCAGTGTTGGATGCTTGTCTGCGGATCACAACGGCTATCGCCGTCGTGCTACCAATCGGTGCATTCATGGAGTGGTATAGTGTAGATACTTGGATTGTGGTGGTCGGAGCCCTTGCGGCAACGGCCTGTGCGTTGCTGGGCAATTTTCTCGTACTTCGAAAAATGAGCATGATGGGTGATGCCATTAGCCATGCGGTATTACCTGGCCTAGCGATTGCCTTTATCGTCACAGGCGTACGCACCAGTGTATCAATGTTTATTGGAGCTGCGATTGTCGGGGTGCTAACGGCGGTTTTTACTCAGTGGATCAGTCGCTTCGGTAAGGTGGATGAGGGGGCTTCCATGGGGATCGTCTTTACCTCCTTATTTGCGCTTGGGTTGTTACTAATCGTTCAGGCAGCCGACCATGTTGACCTGGATCCCGGTTGTGTGCTTTACGGAGCCATCGAATTGACGCCGCTGGATGTAGTCTGGCGCCTGGAACTATTGGGTGGCGTCATTGAAGTGCCGCGTGCTGCCCTGGTGTTAATTGGGGTGTCTCTTCTCAATCTACTTTTTGTCATCGCCTTCTTTAAAGAGCTGAGAATCTCATCATTCGATCCCGAGTTAGCCACAACGATGGGCATCCATTCCAATCTGATGCACTACCTGTTGATGACATTGGTTGCCGTGACAACGGTTGCTACCTTTGAAGCAGTGGGTAGTATTATCGTTATTGCGATGCTGATTGTGCCCGCTGCGACGGCTCACTTATTGACGGATCGACTATGTATGATGATAATCATCAGCGTGCTACTGGCTGTCCTAAGTGCAGTGATCGGGCATGTTGGTGCTCTAATCGTGCCAACTTGGTTTGGCTTTGACGATACCTCAACCTCGGGAATGATGGCTGTTACTGCAGGATTGATCTTCGCGCTAGTCCTGCTCTTTGCACCGAAGCATGGGGTTCTGGCAAAATACTTCCGGAGGTCTACAGTTGTAGTCTATACAGATTCAGCAAACGAACGCCTCTAGCCCGCTTATTGCATGAGATCCAGAATTGGCTTTGGCAAGGCGCGAGCCGTGTTCCACGCAGGAGCGCACTGAAGTGCGTGACTAAGTGGGTTACGCGCTCGGAACACAGCCAGGGACGCTTCTGGACTCAAAGTTTGTTGCTGTCACTTTTGTGACACGACGAGTTTTTGAAGAAAACTCGCAAGTAGCCATCCCGTAACAAGATAAAGAACGACAGCAACAAACTGGTGCAATATTCGGGCTAAAGCACTTTGCATTTAGGTAGAATAACTGGCTGGGTGTCATATTTGTTGCCAGCCAGTGATGCGCCTCGGCGCACGCCTGGCTGGACGCCTTGCGCGGCTTTCGCCAGAAGTTCTAACGAAATGCAATGTGCTTGTAGTGCATATTGCAAAAATCGAATCCTTCAGGGCGTACCTGAGAATTCCCTAGTGTAGCCCCCTTGAATCGGACTTATAGGGAAAAGCGGGAACACCACTTATGCCAAGGCCGTCGATGACGAAGATTTTGCCCGCGTCTGGTTCAGCCAATCCTGCCTTGATGCCGGTGGTGACAAAGAGGCGATCAAGATTCCTGCCGCCGAATGCGCAGGCAGTTGTTTCGATACAAGGGAGATCAACGCGCATGAGCATTTTGTCTTTATTTGGATCGAAGCGAACAACGCAACCGCCATGGCAGAAGGCGATCCAGAGCATGCCCTCACGATCAATGGTCATACCGTCGGGGGAGCTTGCATAGCCATGTTTCGCTGTGTCAACGACGATGCGCGCCTTGGATAACTCGCCCGTCTCAATGTTGAATTCGTAGGCGCGCACCTCTTGTGTAGGCGTATCGATGTAGTAGATGGTTTTTGCATCCAGGCTCCAGCAGATGCCGTTGGAATTTGTGATGTCGGCGATCTTGTGAGTTAGCTTACCCTTGGTATCGAGGCAGTAGAGATTCGCGCTGCCTGTGTCTTTGATCATACTAATCGTGCCTGCCCAAAAGCGGCCAGCGGGATCACACTTACCATCGTTGAATCGATTTTTGCCGCGCAATTCAGCTTCCGGATCGGCGAGGTGAGTTTTGCCGCCATCACTCAGGTTGAATCGAACGATACCCGTATCGCCCGCGTAGATAACGTCGTCCCCCTCGGTGGGGACAACGCATCCAATGCGCTCGCCAACGCTCCAGATGTTCTCTTCACCGGTCTCTGGATTCAATCGGATGATGTTGTGGCCCTCAATGTCGACGTAGAGCAGGAAGTTCTTCCACCAAATGGGACCCTCGCCCCATTTAGCTGTGTGGTTGCCGATGCTTTGAATAGTGTGTTTCATTTACTGTCGTTGAATTCTGGTTTCCAAAGGGCGGTTTAATACCAGTCGTCTTAAGAGTGGGCCTGCATGCCGTCGTTTTGGCGATAGCGGTTGGGTTTTAGTGACTGATGTTTGCCGCTGCCTTCAGTTGGTTCAACCGGGTTCTAGTTCGAATCCATTTTTGCTGTCTTTGACGATCCAGCCTTTCTCGAGGAGTGCGTCGCGCAGTTCGTCGGCTTTGATCCAGTCCTTGGCTTGCTTCGCAGTCCAGCGCTCTTGTGCGAGGGCAATAATATGTTCTGGGGCGTCGATAGTTTTCTCTTCTAGGGTGAATAGTTCGAGTCCGAGTGCATAGAGTAGGCTGCCAAGCGCCTGAAGCATTTTTCGGGCGCCCTCCGCATCGAGGGTCGCTGCTGGGTTGGAGCCGATCACTCCAAAGATCGTCCCGAGGCAGGCGGCGGTGTTCAAATTGGTTCGCAGCGCGTCCCATGCTTTGGAAAGACGTCCAAAATCCTTCGGCGCATCGGCCTTAATATAGTTTTCATTGAACCCACTCAGGTCTTCTCCTGTTTTTTCGAGGAGCGATGTCGCGAAGCGCTCGAGTCGGGTATGGGCGCTCCTCGCCGCATGGAGACCGTCGAAGGTAAAATTCAACTGCTGGCGGTAACTCCCGGCAATCAGTGTGTAGCGTACGATCATCGGGTTAAAGCCTTTGGCTCGCAGATCATCAAGGGTATATAGGTTACCCAGACTTTTCGACATCTTCTCGCCCTCGACCATGAGATGCGCGCTGTGGAACCAGTGACGACAAAATTCGTGGCCGTGGGCGCATTCCGATTGGGCGATTTCGTTTTCGTGATGCGGGAAGCAGAGATCGATTCCTCCGCCGTGTAGGTCAATGGTCTCGCCGTCGAAGGCACTATCCACCATGGCTGAGCACTCTAGATGCCATCCGGGGCGACCTTCCCCCCAAGGGCTATTCCAAAAATTATCACCATCTTCCGGCTTGCGTGACTTCCATAAGGCGAAGTCCGTCACGGATTCTCGGTCGTATTCGTCGGCATCGTTGAGCTCGCCGGCGGAATTTTCGTCCTGCGTTTTTAGTTCCCTTTGTTTCAGTCGGGAAAGCCGGCCATATTCGTCGTAGGAGCCGACCCGGAAGTAGACTGAACCGTCATCGGTGGCGTAGGCGTGTCCTTTATCGATCAGCTTTTCGACGAGTGTAATTTGCTGAGGGATATGGGCAACAGCACTTGGTTCGATACTCGGGGGAAGAATGTTGAGCGCCTCACAATCCGCGTGAAACTTTTCTCTCCAGTGAGCGGTGAATTCGGCTAGCGTCTTGCCCTCCGCCTGAGACTGGCGGATGGTCTTGTCGTCGAGGTCGGTAATATTTCGAACATGCTTGACCTTGGTGCCGTCTACTTCAAGCACGCGACGAAGTGTGTCTTGTATCAGGAAGGTTCGAAAGTTGCCGATGTGGGCCGGGCCATAGACGGTCGGGCCGCAACAGTAGAATCGTAAAGTTCCGCCGCTCGATGCAGTGAGCGGCTTCATTGAACGGCTGAGAGTATCATAGAGTTCTACAGACATCGCGGCCATCAAGTCACAGTGTCTGTGAATGTGAAGAGAAAAATCAACGACCTCAGTCCCAAACTTCCCCTGTTATCATCTTTTGCGAGGAAGCTTAATTTAGAGAGAACAGTTCGATGAGTATGTGCTGCTGGTCGGGAAGAGTGCTTGTGATATGCTTCGGTAATCCGAATGCGGCATGTGTCTGATAGTCGTAAAAATCAAGTTTATGCTCCGGCTTACATCCTGGTATGCCTGATATTTCGACCACGTTGAAGTCAGATTCCTGAATGAAGATAGACGATCCCAGAAGACCATCAGCGCTGGACAGTTCAGTCGACAGGCTTAACTTTTGCAGGATTCGGCCGTTGTGAAACACTTTCTCCAAAGATGCATATTCAGAATTCTCTATAATCGTATAGAGACGTGTATCGATTCCGCGTGCTAATGCGACTCCCGTTGCGATAGAATGAGCGATTTCGTAGAAGGCGGGATCTGAGCGTCCGGAGACTGTTTCAGGGGATAGACCCTCATGGGTGAGCTGAAAGGTGATCGCATCGTTTGTGTCAAAATGGGTGATTTGAATTCGATCACTCTTAAAATCGAGTTTGAAGACGAATCTAACATTATCGGCGAGTGCGACACCCCTGCCGTGAAAGCTACTTGGTTTTGGAAGTGCTTTTTCATGTTCTGCCAGAAAATGAGTTTTGAAATATTCAGCTGGAGTTATTTCCGTAGTTTCCTGGATGTGTTCCCCCGAGTGACCTATCGGCTCTACTGATGTGGATAATGAGGTGACCGTGGCTCCTCCTTTAATGTAATATTCCTTCAGCAGTTTACTGCCCACAAAATAAGACAAGCCCATCGCGATTAATGTGATCGCGATGGCATGGTTACTGGTGACCCGAACAAAAAAATGTCCAATTGGTTCGTTATTACTCATCCTTAATACACTAGTTTTCATTAATTTAGTACTATTATTTAGGTCACTTGCCGCAAAGATTTTGTTGTAAAGGAAAGGTAAACTTAACGGACCCAATTCTGCTTTTCTGCAGCACTTATTATTACAGAACAGGCATGACTCTACCATGAGCAGGCATGTGTTGCGAAAGCTGAGCTCAGTGGGTTATTGAGAGACACGCTCATTGTATCGACTGGAGCATTTTAAAATCTTGGGATACATCCGTTTAGCCTATTGGATTTAGTTAGAACTTCTGGTGAGAGCCTTTTTCGAGAGGTCGCGGGACTGGGGAGATGTTTGCTTCCAGCTGCGTTGGTCGCAGCGATACGGGTCTCGACCCGCACCCGCTGCACCCGTCTGGCTGGCAACAAAAATGACACCCAGCCAGTGATTCTACCTAAATGCAATCGGCTCGAGGCTTTGCTTCGAAGCTTGAACTCATGCGTCCGAAGCGGCATGAAGAAAGTATGCAAGCTCAGGGAAAACTAGACCTTATCCGCCGTCCGAGGCGTTTGCGCCGGACAAGTGGCCTACGTGCACTTGTGAATGAAACGGAGGTCTCGCCCGAGCATTTGATTCAGCCTGTTTTCGTGGTCGATGGCGATGGTCCGCCCGAACCGATCGAGTCGATGCCGGGTATGGCTCGGTTGTCGATCAAGGATTTGATCGAAGAATGCAGGGAACTGTGTGGGCTTGGTATTTCCGGTGTTGCGCTTTTTCCAAAGTTGGATGATCGGCTCAAATCGGATGACGGACGGGAAGCGTTAAATCCCGACACGCTGGTCCTGCGAGCCATTCGGGCGATTAAGGCGGAACTACCCGAGCTCACTTTGATCACCGATTTGGCACTCGACCCCTACACCTTGCATGGCCACGACGGCCTATGGGATGCCACTGCGCAGGATATCGCCAACGATGCGACGGTTGAGGTGCTGGCCGACATGGCTGTGCTCGCGGCTGAATCGGGGGCTGATATAGTCGCCCCATCAGATATGATGGATGGGCGCGTGGGCGTGATTCGATCCGTTCTTGATGGCAATGATTTTGAAACGACTGCGATCATGGCCTACTCGGCAAAATTCGCATCGGCTTTTTACGGTCCCTTTCGTGATGCTGTGGGCAGTGCCGCGAGTGCGGGTTCGCACCAGCTCGATAAACGCAGCTATCAATTGAATCCCGGTAATCGGCGAGAGGCATTAACCGAGATCGGGCTCGACGAAGAAGAGGGCGCCGATGTGCTCATGGTGAAGCCGGCGGGTCCGTATCTCGATATTATTCGTGAGGTTCGGGAAGAAACGGATTTGCCTCTCGCGGCCTATCAGGTCTCCGGGGAGTATGCGCAGATCATGGCGGCTGCTGAACGAGGCTGGCTCGATCCGGAACGCTGCCGCGATGAGTCATTGCTGGCCATCCGTCGTGCTGGCGCGGATATTATCCTGACATACTTTGCGAAAGCCTATGCCGAAGCGAAGCGGTAGGGCGGTCTCGCCGAGACCGCCGTGTGTCATGTGATTACATTTTTCCATGACTTTTCACTTAGAGCCGATTGGATTTAGTGAGAACTTCTGGTGAGAGCCGTTTCGTGAGCCCTTCAAGGCATCCAGCCAGTTATTCTACCTAAATGCAAATTGCTTGTAGGCACGCGTTACAGATTGCAGGACGGCGCGTGGTCCGATTCCGACCGCCTACGCTACCCCCTCCGCCGCAGGCTACGGCGGACATGTCGGATCGGTCTTGTCGCCAGCTCGGACGGCGAGGACGACCTACCTGAAAAACTCGACCAGTTGCTCGGCGGTTCGTTGACCAATCCCGTCGACTTCTGTGAGTTGCTCGACATTTGCCTTCTTGAGCTTCTCGATTCTCCCGAAGTGTAGGAGGAGTTGCTGTTTTCTTTTCGTGCCCAGCCCTTTAAAGTCGTCAAGGATAGACTCCCGTAGCCGTTTACTACGTAATTCAGCGTTAAAGCTATTGGCGAAGTGGTGGGCCTCATCGCGTATCTGCTGGAGCAAGCGTAGAGCCGGATCATGGTGGGGTAGGTTGAGCGGCTTACGTCCATCGCTGAAGATTACAGTCTCGTTTTTCTTTGCCAGCCCAATCAGCTCGGGGGGATTGAATCCCTGATTTAAGAAGGCCTTTAAAGCGGCGGTCACCTGGCCAGCGCCACCGTCTATGACGACGAGATCGGGAAAGTCCTTTTCTTCGTCGTGCAGCCGCCGGTAGCGTCTTCCGACGACTTCCTCCATCGCACGGAAATCATCATTTCCAATGAAACTCTTGATCTTATAGCGTCGATAGCTCTTACGTTCAGGAGTGCCGTTTCTAAATGCGACCATTGAGGCGACGCAGAAGCTTCCCGAAATGTGGGAAATATCGAAGCATTCCATGCGGCGTGGTAGGCGGGTTAGCCCCAGTTGCTCTTTTAGCCGTTTGACGACCTGGCCGCTGTTTTGTGTTCCCAGTAGATTCCGTTCGAACTTGCGAGTGCGGCTGGCGGTGCGCTCGAGAGCTTCAATTCGGTCGCGCAGTGCTGCGGCCGACTCGTATTGCCGTGCCTCCGCCGCTGCCTTCATTTCAGCCTTTAGCTCAGTCAGCCATTCGCGGGCCTTGCCTTCGAGGAACTCGCACGCGGCCTCTAGGCGCGCCTGATATTCCTCTGTGCTGATCTCATTGGAATGCTCGTAAATCTCGGCCCGGGCATCGTCGTAGAGGCGCCAACGGCCATCCTCCAGTTCGACGGGCGCGGCGTCATTGAGTAGGATCCCGAATTGTCGGCGGAGCTCGGCCAGCGTCTTGCGAAGATGCCCCGAGTGTGCAAATGGGCCGTAGTAGCGTGAGTTACTATCCGTACGGTTGCGAGTGAGTCGGAAGCGGGGCAGGGGTTCGCGTGGATCGACACGCACAAGGAGGAAGCGTTTGTCGTCGGTGAAGTCCGTGTTGTAGCGTGGTTTGTATTTCTTGATCAGTTGACCCTCAAGGAGAAGGGCCTCTGCCTCGGATTTCACCAGAATGGTTTCGAAATCGTGAATCAGTTCGATCATCGCCCGTATCTTGGGTTGCGCGATTGCCAGCTTGCGCGAAGTCTGGAAGTAGGTGCTTACCCGCTTCTTCAAATCTTTTGCCTTACCGACATAGATTGTCCGGCCGATGCGGTCCTTCATTAGGTAGACACCCGGCTTGTGTGGTAGTCGGCGGACTTTTTCCTTGAGTTGACTCTGTGCTCCGAAGGGCATTGGGGGAATGTTAAATTTCGTTTGCAGTTCCTGGTGAGCTGCACTCATTCACTATATATACTATGTCTAAAACGCCAATTGTCGAAGTAATCAACTTTGGAGACGAGTTGCTGTTGGGGATTCGCGAGAATTCTCACTTAACCTATTTGGGTGAGCAATTGGCGAGGTTCGGTCTGCCCATATATCGAAGTCGGGTCATCACTGACGAGCCTGCCGAAATACAGCATGCCTTTCTCGAGGCTTGGCAACGTTCGGATATTGTGATCACGACCGGAGGTCTCGGCCCGACTACGGATGACATGACGCGAGAGAACGTGGCCAAGGCCTTGGGTGCAGAGCTTATATACGACCGAGAAATCGAGTCTTTGATTCAGGCGCGTTTCGAGGTGCTCGGACGTGTCATGGCAGATCACCATCGCAGGCAATGTTTTCGCTTCGCCGAGGGCCGGGGCCTCCATAATGAGCGTGGCACGGCACCTGGTATGGCCCTTCAACTGGACGACAAGATTCTCATCATGTTGCCGGGACCGACCCATGAGTTAAAGCCCATGTTTGAGAAGCAGGCCATCCCGATGCTGCAGACACTGGGCATGCTGAGTGAGGAAGAGGTTTATTTGCAATTGCGGACCTGTGGCTCCGGCGAGTCGACAGTGGAAGAATTGATGCAGCCTATTTTAGAGGCCCACCCGGATCTAACGGTCGCGTATTGCGTTCACTACGGCATCGTGGATGTCCGCTTTAGCTCGCGGGATAAAAAGCTGAGCCGCGAGCAACTCGAAGTAATTGGGCACGAGGCGCGCGAGCTGCTCGGGGAGGATTTCGTCTGCTTCGGCCACTGCTCACTTGCTAAGGTCGTCTTGGATGAGTTGCGCGCCCTCGACCGGACGCTGGCCATTGCCGAGTCATGTACAGGTGGCCTTCTTTGTAGCGAGTTTACGAATTTGCCGGGTGCCTCCAAGGTGTTCGTTGGCGGCGTAGTCTGTTACTCGAACGATGTGAAGGTCTCCAAGGTCGGCGTGCCTGAGTCGATTCTCGAGCAGCATGGTGCAGTCAGTGCCGAGTGTGCGGTGGCCATGGCCTCGGGAATATCTGAGCGACTTTCGACTGATTATGGTCTGAGTGTGACGGGATTTGCCGGCCCGGGCGGTGGCGACGAGAAGAACCCTGTCGGCACGATTCATCTCGGCTATCATTCACCCGTGGGTGTGTGGTGTAAGACGGTTCGCTATGCGGGTGGGCGCCTCGATGTGAAGGCGCGCGCGGTTCACGCGGCGCTCGACTGGATTCGGCGTAAGCTCCGCAAATACAAAGTGGAGGAGTTTCTCTGCTGCGGTGAACGGGATTAGGCAGTGTCTGGTTCTAAGCTCCTGAGAAGTATGGTAGCGGCGCTCGTCCCTACCTTTTCTATTTCGTGTAGCTTCCGCCTTGCGCTCGGCTGAACAGGCTTTGAGACTGGTGGCTCGTATGTCAGCAAAGCCTTTCACATTTATCTGCGGGGACGACGACTATCTTGTCTCGGAAAAGGGTAGGGCCTGGTTTGATGAGCAGGCAAAGGATCTGAGCGATGACCTGTCTAAAGAAATCGTGGACGGTCGTGCTTCGAATGTCGCTGAGGTGGAAGAGGCGATCAACCGTTTCTCCAGTGCGGTGCAGACACTTTCGCTCTTTGGGGAGCGCAAAGTCGTTTGGTTGAAGGATATAAATTTTATAGCTGACAGCCAGACCGGGCGTGCGCAAGGCACCCTCGATCTGTTGGAAAACATGAAGTCAATACTCGAAGTAATCGACCCGACTTCAGTGGGCGTCCTGATCACTGCTCAGCCTGTGGATAAACGTCGCAGCTTTTTCAAGTGGTGCCAGAAAACAGCTGATTTTACGGCCATTGCGGCGGGAAAAGATACGGCCGAAACCTGCGCGGCTTTGATTCGCGAAGAATGTGAGAAGGTTGGGGTGGGTATGACGGCTGGTGCGATTCAATTATTAATCGGCAAGGTCAATGGAAACACTCGCTTGATTGTTGAGGAGACGCGTAAATTATTGACCTTTTCCGGTGAGAATTCGGAGCCTATCAGCGAACGACTCGTCGTGGATCTCGTGCCGAATTTTGGAGATGCCGACTTTTTCGAGGCGGCAGATGCATTCTACTCACTCAAACTCTCCTGGACGCTGGAAGCGTTGCGTCGTCACTTCTTTACGAACAACGACTCTCGAGGACTTCTTGGTAGTTTGCAGTCGCGCAATCGACTGCTGATTCAGCTCCGTGTCTTACTGGATGCCGGTGCGGTTCGCCTCGGCGCTCGTGGCATCTCAAAGGGTGATCTGGAGTCGGCCGCGCGGACCTACGGCCATCATTTTGGCGGTCGAGAAGAGAAGAGTAACTTGAACATTTTTACCCAGAATCCCTGGTATCTGGGGCGATTAGCGGAGACCGCTTCGAAGGTCCCTTTGAAGAAGCTGATTGATTTTCAGATCGCATTCACAGAGGCTTTTGAGGAGATCATCAAACGCCCGAACGAACAGGAAGAAGTTTGTCGGGAACTTGCGGTGAGGTGCCTTAGCTAGTGTGGTGTCAGCGAAGTTCGCTACATATTCTTTCGACTTTACCGAGTATTA
>JBMYNR010000038.1:15006-15235 GCA_049598495.1 Opitutales bacterium | reverse complement strand
TATTTAAGATGAGTAAGTGGTTGCTCCTATTGTACATACTCGTCGCCCTCGGTTATGGATTCGTCCATTTTTTCCCAGAACCTGCGGAGGCCGTTTTGAATTGGTTGAGGACCTTTGTTCCGGAGTCTGGTTCGGAGAAATAATTTAGAGACTTCGTAATTCGGCCTTGTGCGAGTGGCCGTGTCCTTTTTTGCTCCCGCGTATGGCACAACAGGCACAAACCGCAATT
>JBMYNR010000038.1:0-14996 GCA_049598495.1 Opitutales bacterium | reverse complement strand
AGTGGTACCAACAGGTGGTCAAGGCCGCTGATCTGGCCGAGACCTCGCCGGTGCGTGGTTGCATGGTGATCAAGCCCTGGGGCTACGCGATCTGGGAGAATATTCAGCGTGAGCTGGATCGTCGGTTTAAAGAAACCGGACACAAGAATGCTTACTTCCCGCTCTTTATTCCGATGAGCTTCCTGCAGCAGGAGGCCGACCACGTCGACGGCTTTGCCAAGGAGTGTGCGGTGGTCACCCATTCACGGCTCGAAGCCGATGCTGACGGTCAATTGCAGCCCGCCGGCCCACTCGAAGAGCCGCTCATTGTGCGCCCGACCTCGGAGACGATTATCGGGGAGCTTTTTTCCAAGTGGGTGCAGTCCTACCGCGACCTACCGCTCTTAATTAACCAGTGGGCCAACGTGGTCCGGTGGGAGATGCGCACGCGGTTGTTCCTGCGCACGGCCGAGTTTCTCTGGCAGGAAGGGCACACCGTGCACGCCACCAAAGAGGAGGCGATGGAAGAGACCCGCAAGATGCTCGACGTCTACGCCGACTTCGCGGAAAACTTTATGGCCGTGCCGGTGATCACCGGAGAAAAGACCGAAGCGGAACGCTTCCCCGGGGCGGACGCCACCTATGCGATCGAGGCCATGATGCAGGATCGCAAGGCGTTACAGGCGGGCACCTCGCATTTCCTCGGCCAGAATTTTGCCAAGTCCAGTAACATCACTTATCTTAGCGCCGAGGGTAAAGAGGAATATGCCTGGACCACATCCTGGGGGGTGTCCACGCGCCTTGTCGGTGGTCTGATTATGACGCATTCCGACGACGACGGCCTGGTGTTGCCGCCACGGATTGCCCCCGCACATCTGGTAATCATCCCCGTTACACCGAAGGAAGCGACCCGCCAACAGGTGCTCGACTATTGTTTGGATCTGAAGGCAGCCCTTGAGGCCCAAAGCTACATGGGTGCCCCTGTTCGGGTTGAGTTTGATGACCGCGATATCCGCGGGGGTGAGAAGGCATGGGGTTGGATCAAGAAGGGGATCCCGCTGCGTGTAGAGGTCGGCCCCCGCGATATGGAGAGCAACTCCGTCTTCGTTGGCCGTCGAGACCGCGCACCCAAGGATAAACAGGGTATCGACCGTGAAAAATTCGTCACTGAGATTGCTGACCTTCTTGATGAGATGCAGGCCAACCTTCTTGCCAAGGCCAAGGCCCACCGCGATGCCCATACTCGTGAAATTACCAGTGAGGCCGAGTTCGTGGAGTTCTTTACACCCAAAGATACAGAGAATCCCGAGATACACGGTGGTTTCGCCTCCATGGGCTTCTGCTGCGATGCCGAACTGGAAGACAAAATTGCCAAGCAATACAAGGTCACGGTTCGCTGCATTCCGAATGCAACGCTTGATGAGGAGGTTCCTTGCGTGTTCACCGGCCAGCCGGGCAAGCGGGTGATCTTCGCAAAGAGCTACTAGAGGGATTCCATCCTTGATCATTTCGCATGTATACCGGAATTAAACCCGGATTATGCAATAGGATGAACAAGGTGCCCTAGCCCGAATATTGCTGAAATAGAAACACTTACAGACGTAAGCTTTCTATTGCTCAAGAATTCCGTTTTAAGTGTTATTGTGCCGTTCGGCAATCGATACCGTATGTCCGTATTATGTGTATTGAACGGCGAAACCGCCCTATCAGGCGAAACCTTCTTTTATGTGCTTTAGCTAAGTTTGGAGAGCAGGCTTTCGGCGATGCGTTGGCTACTGCCGCAGTTGTTTGAGTGCCATTCGAGACCTGCTGTGTGCATTCTCTCTCGGGCAGCTTTGTCTTGCGCCAGCTCTAAGACGGTATCGATCAGTTCGGCCTCGTTACTCACGAAACGAGCGGCACCCTTGCTGACGAGTGATTGGCTGACATCTTTGAAATTATTCATGTGTGGCCCCATCAGAACCGGGATGCCCAATCCAGCCGCCTCAATCGGTGTCTGCCCCCCCGTATTCGGTGCGAGACTTTTGCCCACAAATGCGAGATCGGCCACCTGGGTGAGGCGAGTCAATTCTCCGGTCGTGTCGGCAAGATGAATCATTAGGTCGCCGGGGATGGGCACATCTTTGGAACGCTGATGCCAGGCGAGACCCTGCGCCTCAAGGAGTTGTGCGATTTCATTGCCCCGCTCGGCATGGCGCGGCGCGATCACGAGGCGGCAGTCGATACCCCGTGCGAGGGCGGCTTTCTGCGCACGCAGGAGTGCTGATTCCTCTCCGGGCCATGTGGATGCCCCCAATAAGATGAAAGGAGATCCGCTGGTCTCCGTGAAGCCGAGGCCCCGTATCCATTCAAGACGTGCCCCTTCAGAGAGGCGTTCGCCGGTGATGGCGTCGAATTTGATACTCCCGGTGGATTCGATGCGTTCTTTGGCGTAGCCGAGTGAAATGAGCCGACTTCGGTCTAAATCGCTGGCCGCATAGACAGCTTGGAATTTGTTTAGCAAGCGCTTGGCCAAGATGGGAATCTTTTGATAACGCCGGTAGCTCGTGTTCGAGATACGTGCATTAACTAGAAATGCCGGCACGCTTCGTTTCTTGGCTTGGTGTAGATGTTCCGGCCAGAGCTCACTCTCCGTAAGAATGATCACATTAGGTTGGATACGGCGCCAGGCCGTTCGGCTAAAGAACCAGAAGTCCAGTGGGAAAATACCAATGCGGGCAACGACATCGGAATAGCGCTTGCGAGCCGCGGCATAGCCTGTGCTGGTGGTAGTCGTGAGGACGATTTCAATCCGCGGATCGTCTTGCAGGGCATTCATGAGGGGGCCGATAGCCAACACTTCGCCGACGCTCACAGCTTGTAGCCAGATGCGCACCGTTCCCTCTGCGGGAGGCGGCATACGGTGAAAACAGCCAAAACGATGCTGGAAGCTCTTGCGGTATCCGCCACGACGCCACATCCGGAAGATGTAGTAGGGAAGGGCGATAAGCAGCCCCGGCAAATACAGTAGACGATACAAGAAAATCATCGGTTTGATATGACTATTCTTCCTGCCGCTTTGAAAGGAAAAAGAAACAAAGCGTCCGACTTGCAGTCGAGTGCCTCTCTGCCAGTTTTGCTGGTATGGATCCTCTCACTCAGATGAGCGTTGGTGCGGCGGCGGCCGCGCTGATTTCTAAGCGCAGCGATGCCCGTCTAGCTCTGATCGTCGGAGGGCTGGCGGGGGGTGCCCCTGACCTGGATGTTTTGATCCGCTCCGATACCGATCCACTTCTGGCGCTTGAGTATCACCGACATTTCACCCATTCCCTGCTTATGGCGCCCTGGATCGGTTTTTTTGTCGCGGGTCTCTTTCGTCTTCTCTTCTTCTGGAAAGCCTGGCCTTTGAAGAAGCTAGTGCTCTTCGCGATTTTGGGCTCGATGACACACGGGATGATTGATGCCTGTACCAGCTACGGAACCTTACTCTATTGGCCGTTCAGTTATCATCGTGAGTCATGGGACATCATCTCGATTATCGATCCTGTTTTCACGCTCCCCCTGGTAGGTTTGCTGATGCTTTGTTTTCTATTTCGAAAACCTGTGTTTGCTCAAACGGGCGTCCTTCTCTGCCTCGCTTACCTGGGCTTGGGGATCTTTCAACGGAGCCAAGCTGCCACGTTCGCAGTAAATCTCGCCGAACAGAGAGGGCATCAAGCCGAGGAGTTAAGTGTTCGTCCCTCGCTAGCGAATATTATTCTTTGGCGCATTGTGTATCGGTCCGGTCAGGAATATTATGTGGACGCGGTATGGACGCTCCCCTGGGCCGAGCCGAAGCTCTACAATGGAGGCGTGGTACCGGCCTATGTGCGGGACGAGGAGATTAGCGAGCATAGCGTCCTGTTTCAGGATATAGACCGCTTCGATTTCTTTTCACAGGGTTATCTCTATCAGTTTGACCTAGATCCACAGATAGTTGGCGACTTGCGCTATGCCATGTTCCCCGATTCCACTGTCCCGCTTTGGGGGATACGGGTGGATCCAAACCGGCCCGACGAACATGTTTCATTCGAGTATTTTCGTGATCGCTCGCAGGGTGCTGTCGAACGGCTTTGGACGATGATGCGGGGTCGGGCGCTATAAAGTCCGCAGACGCAGTCTATACTTCATGGATTTGCTTTTGCGAACAGGCCATTTTCTCGGTTTATCGTCAAGGTCTGGGAAGAGATAAGGCTCTCTAAATATGGAATCAGGCGGCCTAAAGGCCGAACTCCAACAAAGCCCCACGCGCCCTAGGCGTTGGAGTGCGCCCTTCAGGGCGTCCGACAGCAAGCCTAGCTTGTCCGTCGACCTTGCTAGCGCAAGTTCGCTACCTCGTGCCGGATATAGCGATTGAACGCTTTCTAAAATGGAATCAGACGGCCTAAAGGCAGAACTCCAACAAAGCTCCGCGCATCCTAAGGTTGGAGTGCGCCCTTTAGGGCGTCGAGCAGCAAGTCTCTCCGTCTCAATGGAGATTTATCGATGGCAATTTTGTCGCAAAACCCAACCGATACAGACTTCTCCGATTCACTGCATCTCATCTACCCTTACTTTCACGATGCTCTTTCTTTCCTACTTTCTAACTTGCCGAAAAAGCGATAAAACGATGGCATCCAAAGGTGCCCTATCATACGAGGCGGGGACAATTACACCCGGACGACCTAAGGCTTAGCAACCATGAGAACGGCTTGAAATCTGCTCGCCCTTCACAACAACAGCGCCATGCAAACCAACGACTCCGCCTATAATCCTCTCGACGACATCGATAAGGTACTTGTTGACGAAGCCACGATCCGGGCTCGACTCAAGGAATTAGGCGCCGAGATCAATCAAACCTATGAAGGGCGTGAACTCGCCGTAATCGCCATTATCAACGGGGCGATCATCTTCGTCGCCGATTTGATTCGAGAGCTGAATATACCGCTCCAGCTCGATTGCGTTCGTATTTCCAGCTACAAGGACGACACCAAGCCGGTCCAAGCCCCCGAAGTGATCGACAAGATTCGCCTCGATCTAAAGGGCATCGATGTGCTCATCATCGATGACATCCTGGACTCGGGCGCAACACTCGCCAATGTCACCAAGATGTTTAAAGCAATGGGGCCTGCCTCACTGAGGACCTGTGTTCTCCTCGACAAGAAGGCGACCCGCAGCGTTGACTTCGAAGCTGATTTCGTTGGATTCCGGATCCCGGATGAGTTCGTGGTCGGCTACGGCCTCGATTTCGCTGAGCGATACCGTCAACTGCCCTGCATCGGTGTATTGAGGCCCGAACTACAGAACCCACCGGAATGGTCCTAGCCCATGTCTTAGGCGTCGACGGGGGCGGAAGCCACACACGAGCGCAAGTCTGCGAGACCACTGGCAGGATCATCGGCGTCGGGCAAAGCGGCCCCAGCAACCCGATGACTTGCTCACGGGAGGAGTGCCGGGCTCATCTCGAGGAGGCGGTTCAGTTGGCGCTTTCCACGAGCGCAGCGCAAGCTCTTCGTGCTGTGCATTTGGGCATTGCTGGCGCGGGCGAAAGCGAGTCCCGCAGACAGCTAATGGCGATTGCCTCGGAGATCTTTGACCCTAGGACTACCGAGATCAGTATCAGCCACGATTTGGAAATCGCGCTAGAGGGAGGTCTACTCGGCGAACCAGGTGTGGCACTTGCCGCAGGAACCGGCTCCGCCTGCTATGCCCGTGATGCCAAAGAGGGAAGCACGCTTGTGGGTGGTTGGGGGCAATGGGTCGACGATGCGGGAAGTGGCAGCTGGATTGGCCTACGGGCACTACAGGCCTGCGTTCGCCAGGAGGATGGGAGAGCATCCGCAAGTAAACTGCAGGGCTTTGTCATGAAATATCTCCAAATCAATGGCATGGAAGCCTTCAAAGAGCGCTTTCATGTCAAGGGGCTCACTCGGGCAGAACGAGCCGGCCTTGCCCCTATAATTATCGAACTTGCAGATGCGGGTGACCCCACGGCAGAGCAGATCATCCTGGATGCTGTTGGAGAGCTTTCTGCCATGGCCATCGCATGCTGCAAGCGTCTCTCACTAACCCGCCCGGATGTCGTTTTACTTGGTGGTCTATTTTCCCATCCACGCCTTCAACGCCTAACACAGAACCGCATCCTTGAGACCTATCCTGAGGCACGGATCTGCCGACCAAAACTCTCACCGGTATCGGGTGCTCTCCTTAAAGCTCTGAAAGCATGCGGGGCCGAAATGAGTGATTTGACCTTAGAAAATCTGAGGAGGACGGGGAAAGCCACCGCAACCATTTGATGCCCACGCTCGAACGGCACGACGCAGCGCATCTTGATGCGCTCCACGATCGACAACGAGCTAAGCTGTGCGATGCACTGCACGGAGACGATCCTCGAGGATATCGAGGAGCATGGGGCTTTCGCCAATCAATGGCGTTGTTTCAACCGACTGGAACACACCCCCCTGGAGCAGCCCGCCATAGATTTCGGCGACATCGCCACCAGGACCCGCGTGCCGTCCGGGCAGCAGAAAGAACATTGCGAGAATCAGCCGTCCACCGGAGAAGCCGGAGACTTGATCAAGGTTTTCTAAGAGGGGATCGTTAAATGCATAAGCATCCCCCTCCCTACGCTCCATGGAGCATGGTTGCACGGCAATCGCCAGATCGCTGAGTTCATCACCGAGTTGGCGAGCGACTAAATTACGGACCCGATTCACGCTCCTGACCGGGGTGCCATGGTCGACCAAAGCAACATGAGTTTTGCGATCCGGGCCCATCTCTCGAATAAAAGAAGCCAGTAGCTTCGCCAGTCGTGGATCCGGTCGCTCAGGATCAGAACCGCTTAATACATCGGCGATCCGCACCTGCAGACGACCATATTCCTGGCTGACCTCATGGATCACCTGCGGAAGGTAATCGCTCACGGCAAGACTCGGGCCGAGAAAGAGTGGTAGAAATACAAATTCTGTTTGCCCCTGCTGAGCCAACTCACGCAGGCGGCGTTTAACAATGGTCGCGGGATTGCCCCCCAATAGCTCGGGAGCAATTTTATGTGAGTGCAATAGACTGACGGCCTCCACGCCCTGCCCCGTCCGCGAGGACATTCTCTCCGCGAGGCAGCGCAGCCAAAATGTCGCCTCGGGCCGTAGGGATCCATTGTCGATTAAAAATACACTTGGGCGGGTCATGAGTGGCGTCTAACTCGGAGTTTCTATGGCCAAACAAAGGAAAATGTTTGCGAGATACAAATGATAAGACAACATTCTCCCATTATGAATAAGACCTTCCGCATCTCCTTTTCCCTGCTTCTGGCAGTTCTGCTCCTCCCCGCCTGCGCCCCGAAACAAGCACCGACACAATACGGCAACGTGACAGGAGGCGGCAATCTGGATATCATCCCCGACAGGGAATTTGGTGAAGATTGGAGTGCGGTCGATGGCTTGGAGCCACGCGACGAAAACGAAGGGATCGGCAATGGTATGTGGGGTGATTTTACCATGGTTGAAGGCGAGCTGCCCTCCATCTATTTCGGTTTTGATTCCTCGTCAATCGCGGCGGCCGAGCGTTCAAAACTTCAGCAGGCGGCTGAGTATCTTCTGGATAACAGCGAGCACCGTCTCTTGGTCGAAGGTCACTGCGACTGGTATGGAACCAGTGAAAACAACCTCGCCCTCGGTGACCGCCGCGCCAATAGCGTGAGTGAATACCTCAACACACTCGGCATCACACCCCTGCGGATTGAGGCACTCTCCAAGGGCAGCCTCGAAGCCACTCCCGGACTATCCAAGTCGCAGTCCTCTCAAGATCGTCGCGCCGACCTTATCATCCTGAAAAAGTAGTGGCACGGTTTCGCTTCGAACAGCGGACATACTCATAGGCGATTCATACCAAATTGCAGAGGGGCGCGTCGGACTTATGCCAATTCGCAAATGCCAGGTCGGAGGCTTCATCGGCGTCACCGCCAATGCTACAGGCGTAAGCTGGATGAAGACTCAACACATCCTAAAGGTTGGACTGCGCCCTTTAGGGCGTCTGCCGAAGGGCCCAACCACTTGGATGCTTTTGTGAACCACTCATACACACTAAAGGGACGCTAATCCTGGTTCCGAGATTTACCCTCTCCATTTTTAGCGAAAATTGAGCGTCGTTTAGCGGTTGAAAAATGCGCGCCAAAGAAGCCAAGTCTTTCAGCCGTTCGTTGGAAGGGTGTAGCGATGCGGCGCCAGTCGCGTCGACGTATGAAGGGTTCCGAACAGACGGAGGCGCTCGTCCGTCGGCCTTGCTGGCGCAAGTTAGCTACGTCGTGCCGGATATAGCGATTGAAAGCTTTCTAAATGGAATCATACCGTTTTGAATAAGGTTTGGCCGGGTCGGGCGGTTTCGCCGTTCAGAGTCCCGCTAAGCGGGACGACACGACCGGGCGTGATGCGAACCGGAACAACCGCCGTTCGCCAGTTGGTGACGTCGGTCAATCCACATAATATGGACATACGGTATCGATTGCCGAACGGCGCGTGGTCCGATTGCGACCGCCTACGCTACCTCCTCCACCGCAGGCTACGGCGGACATGTCGGATCGGTCATGTCGCCAGCTCGGAACGGCGAGCACGCCCTACCTAGCATCGGGAAATACCTTTTGCGAATCGGTATCAGACGGCCTAAAGGCCGAACTCCAACAAAACCCCACATACCCTAAGAGTTGGAGTGCGCCTTTAGGGCGTCCGTTCCTGTCTTTGCATCCAGCTCAGGCTTTAGGGCGCGTCGGACTTAGGAAGTCCCGCACACTTCAAATGGCGCGCAAATGCTCGCATCACCCGAAGGTGTATTCTCGCCTGTGTATTTGCATAGATCCACCATGGTAACATCGGCGCGAAGCCATGGATCGACACAATGAGCGCACCTTGTTCAGGAAAGAGTCGGAACTCCAATCGACCGGGTGGGTCAACTTCGCGGGAAAGCAGGCCGCCTGAGATATAGAAGGCGCGACGGCGCTCGCTGCCCTGTGAATAAGCTGTGGGCGTAAGCTCCAGCAAAATGAACCCGAGGCTGGAGAAGCGAACCACCCCGGCAGAATCCTTGGATGCATTGATCCAACCACCAAATCGGCGGCTCAACCATTCCCCATATTCCGTGGCGACTTGCTGCGCGTTCCACCCATCCGGCAAGGGCATCCGCTGGACCGAGCGCACGCGCCTAGCTTTCTTAATGCGTGCACGATCTAGGGACTGGGTGGAACTGCGGGGATTCGGTTTTGGCGTTCCACCCGAATCGACACTCTTATAAAAGGACGCCTCGAAGCTCAGGAACCGCCCCGAAAGTCGATCCATCAATTCATTCGGCCTTGCCTGTAGATCGTGTTGCAGGCTTTCCTGGAGTGGCCCAAACAAGGCAGGTGGAACACTCCCGAAAATTGCCACCCAATGCTTGGACAGGCCAAAGCAATTAAAGGGTAAATTGCCGATAAAAGCCCGCTTCCCAAGAAGCTTCGCAGTCTTACGAATCATCTCCCGATAGGTCATCGGCGCATGCCCTCCTAAATCGTAGATCTTACCGGAAAGCTCGGGCTCCTTCATGCAGAGTTCAAAGGCCTGACAGACGTTCTCAATATCGATTGAATGGGTAATGGAACCTCCCCAGGCCGGCAAGAGCATCACTGGCAAACGTCGCACAAGATTGATCAGTAAGGAAAAAGAGGAACCACCCGGCCCAAAAATCAGCCCTGCGCGTAAGACGGTGACTCGGATACCACGGGAGCGCAGCACATTCTCTACTTCGAGTCGGCTGCGCAAATGCGGCGAAAGCGGTTCATCTCCACGGGGGAGCAATCCACTCAAATAGACCACATGTTTCAAGCCGGCCGACTCCGCGGCGCGGATAAAATTATCAGCGAGCAACAGATCCGTATCTTCAAAATTCCCCTGCACGAGGCGACTGGAAGGCGCCATCGAGTGGACAAGATAAATCCCGAAATCGCAGCCTTGAAGCGCTTCCGCTACCTTTGGCAGAGAGTAGAGGTCGCAGCGTCGCCACTCCGTAGAGGAACGGTCTAGATTGCGTTCCACCACCGAGGAGCTACGGGACAAGGCCCGAAAGCGAAAATCACCCTGAAGATAATCCCGTAGATGTGTACCGACAAATCCACTGGCGCCGGCAACGGCCACCAGTGGCTTCGGATGCACGGACGTTTCAGTCATCCCTGGTAGTGACTACGCATCCAGATAGCTCTTCAGCATCCAGATTGTCTTCTCGTGAACTTGAATTCGTCCAATCATCAAGTCCTCCGTCTGGTCGTCTCCCTCCGCTGCAGCCGCATCACGGGCTTTTAACAGATCAGCAACCAAGGCATGATTGGCCGCCGAGAGGTGCTGCACCATATCTTTTGCCGTGGCATTCTCCTCGATCTCTTTCATTCCCGCCATTTTTGCAAGCCTGGCGAGGCCACCCGGCGCAAGTGCCCCCAGCGCACGGATACGCTCTGCAATGACGTCAATCGCCGTAAAGAGCTCGGTGTATTGAACCTCAAAGGCGTTGTGCAGGGAGAAAAAGGAAGGCCCTCTCACATTCCAGTGACAAATATGGGTCTGTCCGAGAACAGCATACGAATCCGCCACTACTTGGCGGAGCCGTTCAATGACTGTATTGGGTTTCATGTTTTCCATAACTTAGCATACCAAATAACAGCCATTCTTCAAGCTCGCAGATTTAAAACCGCCGTGTCGAAGCCAATCCCCCTGCTTGACTTCGACCATAAGGGAGCCGACCTTCATTCGCGTAAAAAACACGCCCATGGCTACTGCGACACTCAATTACGAACCAATGGTCTTTAACCCGAAACTCGGGCACGAAGAACCTCTCACTGCCATTCAGGAGGAAATTCTTGCGCTAAAAAAACGGCGCAACGCTATTATCCTCGCACACAATTATCAAATCGACGCCATTCAACGGGTCGCCGATTACGTTGGAGACTCCCTCGGGCTCGCCTACTACGCGGAAGAGGCCGATGCTGATTGTATCGTTTTCTGCGGCGTCCACTTCATGGCAGAAACCGCAAAAATTGTGAACCCTGACAAGCCCGTGCTACTCCCTGACATGAACGCGGGCTGCTCCCTCTCGGACTCCTGTCCGGCTGAGAAGCTCGCGAAATACAAGGCCGAGCACCCGGATGTCTACGTCGTCGCCTACATCAACTGTTCCGCCGGGGTGAAGGCGCTCTCGGATGTGATCTGCACCAGCGGCAACGCGATGAAAATCGTTGATAATATCCCCGCCGAGCGCGACGTCCTATTTGTCCCCGACCAGAATCTCGGGCAATGGGTCTCCAAACAGACCGGGCGCAAGATGCAACTCTGGCCCGGTTCCTGTTACGCGCACGTTCTCTTTACTCAGCAGGCAATTGAGAAGCTCAAACTCCGATTCCCCGATGCTCTCGTCGTTGCGCATCCGGAATGCGTCGAAACCGTCCGCGACAATGCAGACGAGGTCTGCAGCACCGAAAAGATGATCGGCTTTTGCCGGGACTGTGATGCCGATCAGATCATCGTGGTCACCGAGACCGGGATGATTCATCGCCTGCAGCGCGAAATTCCGAATAAGACTTTCATCGCCGGACCGACGGATACCTGCGCATGCAATGACTGCCGCTTCATGAAGATGAATACGATCGAAAAACTTCGCGACTGCCTGCGAGACATGACCCCTCAAATCGAGATGCCGGAAGATATCCGCCAAAAAGCCTACGCGCCGATCAAGCGCATGCTGGAGTGGAGCAAGTAAGGGAGTAGGTTCTTGAGTCGGCGGGGCTGTTTTGAAAGCACCCCTCCTTTGAAGGAGGGGTGGTCGGAATCCGACCGGGGTGGTTTTCATTTGCCGACAACCCCTCCGACCCGTCAAGCGGGTCACCTCCCCTTAGCAGGGGAGGAACTTTTGAACCATGGATGAACCCATAAACAACTCACCGCGCCTTAAATTCTTTAGACGAAAGCTCCGATCAAACATGACGCCTGCAGAGGCTTAACTCTGGACGCGCCTCTCGCGCAAACAACTCGAAGGCAGAAAATTTCGAAGGCAGCACAGTATCGACGGATACATCTTGGACTTCTACTGCCCATCTGAGAGACTGGCTGTCGAACTCGACGCGAAACCCATAACTCGGACATGGCCGCCAAATACGATCACGAGCGCACTCTCTTCCTAGGGGCCTATGGCATTCGGGTCATTCGGTTCGAGAATCATAGCATTTTCGATCATCCCGATTGGGTGCTTACTGAGATTGCCAGCCATTTCAATACATGAACAAAGCTGCCGCCACCTACCGCAACGACCTGCTGCGAGCACCTTTTGCCGGCATCCTTGAGGCCGGCTGGACCACCTTCGCGCTCGTCATCGCAATCCGCTACTTCGATGCGGGCGAGACCCATAAGGCATTTATAGCTGGCTCAGGTCCGATCGGCTTTCTCCTGACTCCGATTACCCTCTACCTCGCCGCCCACTTACGCGCCACACCGGGCCGCAGTTGCGCACTCATATTTGCGGTTGCCGCGGTTTTGCTTATCGGCGCAGGGTTGGCCACGTCCCTCCAGCTCTTTACCCTCTTCGCGGTGACCAGCCAAATGGCTGCCGTCCAACAGGGGCCGCTCATGCTTCAGATCTACACTGAAAACTACACCCGTTCTGAACGCGGCAGCCGGATGACCTGGCCCTTCATCCTGACGGCTGTCTTTTCGATCGGCTTCGCCGTCGCCGGTGGCCGGGTGCTGGACGAGCAACTCGATGCCTACCACTTGATTTTCCTAGTCATGATGCTTTCGGCAGCGATCTCTTCTGCCGCCTGCCTGCATCTACCAAGCAGTCCACTTTCCCGCGAACATGTCGGCAAGCCCTGGCAAAACTTCAGCTTGATATGGAAGGATCGTTTCTTCGGCTTCGTGCTCGGCTGTTGGATGCTGCTCGGCCTTGGCAATCTAATCGCCCTCCCCATTCGTGTCGATTACCTCGCCAACCCCGAATACGGCATTAATGCAAGCAATACCGCCATCGCAATTATCATGCTCGTCGTCCCCTCAGCCGCACGGATTCTGAGCACGAAAATGTGGGGGCATTTTTTCGACCGCCTTCATTTCGTCACAACCCGCAATCTTCTTAACATCCTCTTTCTTGCGAGCATCGGCTTGTTCTTCTTTACTAAGAATATCTATGTCATTGGCCTCGCCATGGCCTTCCAGGGCCTCGCTTTTGGTGGCGGCAAAATCTTTTGGAGCCTCTGGGTCACGAAAATAGCCCCCAAAGAGAAAGCCTCCTCCTACATGAGTATACATATGGCTCTGACCGGACTCCGCGGCACTCTAGCTCCATTTATAGGTTATTATATTCTGAGCCAGTCTAGCCCCGCGCAGGTCGCCATCGCCGGCATGTGCCTCATCGCCGCTTCCGTTATCCTCTTTGAGCTTGTGCGAGGCCATAAGCGTCTGTGTGAGCAGCAACAAAACGCTTGCTGACGTAACTCGCTTCGATGTATCTACTCATTAAATGACAGCAAAACCACTTACCGTCTCAATCGGAACGGATCACGCCGGGTTCCCCCTGAAAGCACCGATTATCCATCTACTTAAGAAACGCGGCTGTGAAGTGATCGATTGCGGCTGTGACAGCGAGAAATCCTGCGACTACCCCGACTTCATTCGCCCTGCGGCGGAGGCCATCGCCTCCGGAAAGGCGGACTGCGGCATCGTACTCGGCGGCTCCGGCAACGGGGAGGCCATCGTCGCGAACAAGGTCAAGGGTGTGCGTTGCGGCCTCGTCTGGAGCGAGTGGTCTGCTCAGATGACGAAAGAGCACAACAATGCGAACTGCATCGCGATCGGGGCACGTCCCGTCCCTGAAGAGCTGGCACTCAAGCTGGTCGCCATCTGGCTGGATGCCGAATTCGAAGGCGGTCGCCATGAAGGCCGTGTTGCCAAGATCGAGGGCTAGACTTGAAACCTGCCCCAGCTGTGCTCATTTAACATTTTTACATCACACCTCCACTTTCCCATGACCGATAAAGACAAGTCCAAAGACAAAGAAGAAAAAGCGATCAAGATCCAGGAGACCTTTCTTAAAGAGCGAAAGGTCTTTCTCTGGGGCGAAGTCTCCGACAAGTCCGCCCGCGATGTAACTGAGAAGCTGCTCTATCTCGAAATGCAGGATCCGGGCAAGGAGATCACTTTCTATATCAACACCCCGGGCGGCTCCATCACCGCGGGCATGGCTGTCTACGACACGATGAAGCTCATCCGTTCGCCGATCACGGTCGTCGTAACGGGCATGGCTGCCAGCATGGGATCCATCCTCCTCTGCGGCGCAGATAAGGGACGGCGTTTTCTCTACCCACACTCACGTGTCCTCATTCACCAGCCATTGATTTCCGGCCAAATGGTGGCCGTGGCCGTGGATATTCATATCCAGGCGCAGGAGATGGAACGCCTCCGCGACGAGCTCAACGCCATTCTCGCCGAATCCTCGGGTCAACCGCTTGAGAAGATCCAGAACGATACCGACCGCGACTTCTACATGACCGCGGACGAGGCCATCGAATACGGCCTCGCCGATAAGATCATCGACAAGATCTAATTCGCTTTGAGCGAGGATAAAAAACGTAGCCAAGCCTGGGTTGGCGATGCTGTGCTTGCGCTCTATGCCCGCAGGTGGATCCTTCGTCAGGAGGACATCGCCCCGGCGGAACGAGCCGAGGTCTTTATTCAAATGACCTCGAATCATTTTTTAGCCTCCCTGGGTGAGCCAACTGCGATGGAGTCAGCGATCGGCGTCATTTACGAGCGCGAGGGGCTGGAGGCGGCCTTTACGCATATTGAGACCACACTACTCCCAGTCTTCAAGAAGCACCGAGCCCGCAGCAAAAGGCCGGGGAGCTATCGCGACAAGCGCTAAAGGAAGTCAGCCGGCCATGCCTGTTGATACCAAATTCCGAAAGGGCGTGTCGGACTTAGGAAGTCCTCCCCGCAGTTGAGTGTTTGCTAGTTGTT
>JBMYNR010000037.1:0-15470 GCA_049598495.1 Opitutales bacterium | reverse complement strand
ATCCCGTAACAAGATAAAGAACGACAGCAACAAACTGGTGCAATATTCGGGCTAGGCGACCGAGCTTTAACGTTCGTATCCTCTCTCATACCAAGATACAAGCTCGTTGCAGCGGCTTGACTAAGTGCCATTCCCTTTAGAAAAGATTCATCTGCGGTTCTTTGACCATATCGTAGAGTTTCAGAATACGCATCAACTGGAGTAGATCCGACTTCTGATAACTATGATTAACCTCTACGTTTCGCAGGAGATTTTCGAGTATCGTACTGAAAGTGATGATACCATCGACGCCACGCTCTTTGAGTAAAGCGATACTCTCTGAGCGCTGCGGATCACTTGTAGGCAGGCCGGGCAAAACAAGGATTTTGGTGAATCCGCCAGGATCCACCTCCTCCGGACGCACCTCCGCATCGTCGAAACTAAAATACCCTTCCGCCTTATGCAATACGTCCTTCTTAAGAAAATCAAAAACCCGCGAACTACTCTTTAGCATGGCTGGGGTAAAACGAGAAGTATGCCAAGCCTTCACCACGACAATTGCGCGACGAATCTTTTCCATATCCGCGGAGAAAAGTTGAAAACCCGCAGGCACACCGTCAACCGGTGCGTTCGGGTTGTAGATCACGAGATCGATTTCCTCGTCAGCGCGCTTCTTTCTGGATTGAACGAGATACTTGCGCAACTGACGAACGAAGAAACCATTAAGTTCAAAGTATTCGCGCACAATATTCTCGTCGAAGCCTGCCATGAATCTACAAGTAGAATCTCAGTTTAAAGGAAGGTCAATAGCCCGAGGAAAGTCGCAAAGCCCCGACACACAGAGTGACGGGGCCGAAAATAAACCGATTCGGGTCCTCTACTACGAAGAGACCGAATGAGCCTGTTCAAACTTCAAGCCTTTACCTTCCTCATGGACCGAAACCTGAATCGTTTCGCCCGGCTTAATTTCACCGGTGAGAATGGATTCAGCGAGGGCATCTTCGAGATACTTTTCTACGGAGCGACGAAGCGGACGTGCGCCATATTTCTCGTCGTATCCCTTTTCGATAAGAAAGTCCTTACAAGCCTGCGAGAACTCGAATTCCAATTCTCGCTCTTTAAGGCGAGTCGCTACATTGCGCAATTCGAGATCGACGATGCGACTCATATCCTCCTTGGCAAGGGATCTGAAGATAACCAGATCGTTGAGGCGATTGAGGAATTCCGGTTTAAATACCCGCTTGGTTTCATCCAGAATCTTCTCCCGTATCTTCTCATACTCGTTTTCTGAGTTACTCTCAATACCGAAGCCCATCGATGTATTGCGTTGAAGAATATCAGCACCGACATTCGAAGTCATAATCAGAATCGTATTCCGGAAATCAATCTTGCGCCCTAGGCTATCTGTCAGTCGCCCCTCTTCGAGAACCTGAAGGAGAAGTTGAACAACATCCGGGTGGGCCTTTTCAATTTCATCGAAAAGAACAACAGAGTAAGGCTTACGGCGAACCGCTTCCGTCAATTGGCCACCTTCTTCATATCCAACATAGCCGGGAGGTGAACCGACTAGACGGGATACGGCAAACTTCTCCATATACTCGGACATATCGATCTGAATAATCGCGTCCTTGTCACCAAACATCTCCTCTGCCAACACCTTCGCAAGCAGGGTCTTGCCCACACCAGTCGGCCCGAGAAACATAAAGGACCCGATCGGGCGCTTGGGGTCCTTGAGGTCGGCACGTGAGCGGCGCAGCGCCTTCGCGATCACCTCCGTGGCTATATTTTGACCGATGACCTCCCTCTGGAGTTCGGCTTCGAGCTTTAGCAGCTTTTTACTTTCCTTCTCTTCCATCCGGTAGAGAGGGATACCGGTCCAGTCGGCGACAACCTTGAGCATCTCGTCCTCATCCACAGTGATTCGTTGCTCTTCGCGGCTCTTCTTCCACTCCTCGACTATGTCAGCCTGCTTCTTACGTAGCTTCTTCTCTTCGTCGCGATACTTCGCGGCACCCTCAAAATGCTGCTTCGCAATCGCCTCCTCCTTCTGGGCGCAAACCTCTTCGATTTCAGTCGTCATTGCCTCGATTTCGGGCGGCTGTTTGAGCGATTCTAGACGCATGCGTGCACCCGCCTCATCAAGGATATCGATTGCCTTATCCGGGAGAAAGCGAGATGTAATGTAGCGTTCCGAAAGCTTTGCCGCAGCTTCAAGTGCATCATCAGTAAAGGTGACCTTGTGGTGATCTTCGTACTTGCCGCGAATCCCCTTGAGTATGAGCACAGTGTCCTCAATCGACGGCGCATCAACCTTCACTGACTGGAAGCGACGATCGAGCGCACTGTCCTTTTCGATATACTTACGATACTCTGCAAGTGTGGTCGCACCTATGCACTGAAGCTCGCCGCGACTAAGGGCGGGCTTGAAAATATTGGAGGCATCCATCGCACCTTCGGCCGCTCCGGCACCAACAATGGTATGAAGCTCATCAATGAAGATAATCACGTTTTTGGCACGGCGAATCTCATCCATAACGGCCTTAATACGTTCCTCAAATTGCCCACGATATTTCGTGCCCGCGACCATCAATGCCAAATCCAGCGTTATGACCCGCTTATCGGCGAGAATTTCTGGAACAATCCCGGAAGCGATTTCCTGGGCAAGGCCTTCAACTATAGCCGTCTTACCAACGCCGGCTTCACCAATTAGCACCGGATTGTTCTTGGTGCGACGGCAAAGAATTTGAACGACACGACGAATCTCTTGATTACGACCAATAACAGGATCCAGTTCACCCTTGGTCGCAAGTTCGGTGAGGTCACGACCGAATGCCTTGAGTGCAGGGGTCTTCCCCTCTTTCTTGTCCTCGGGCCCACCGGATCTGCCTCCAGCGGACGCTTCTTCTGGCTCACCCGAAAAGTTGGGATCCAGCTCTGCAAGAATCTCGTTGCGGCAACGTTCGATATCAACGTCCAGCGACTTCAGCACACGCGCCGCCACTCCCTCACCCTCCCGCAGGAGGCCCAGAAGTATGTGCTCGGTGCCGACGTAGGAATGATTGAGGGCCTTCGCCTCCTTGCCTGCAAGTGCCAGTACCTTCTTAACGCGCGGTGTGTAGGGAATATTCCCGGAGGGCTTGCTTTCCGGCCCCGTGCCTACCTGCTTTTCGACCGCAGAACGAACCGTCTGCAGATCCAACCCCATTTTTTGAAGCACATTCACAGCCACACCCTGCCCCAGATTGATGAGACCAAGTAGGAGGTGCTCCGTCCCCACGTAGTTGTGGTGAAAACGGTCTGCCTCTTTACGAGCGAGTGCCAACACTTGTTGAGCGCGAGGGGTGAAATTGTTCATTGGTTCCATGGAGTCGTCTTTTCTGTCCTCTATTGTTATGTTAAATCACCAACCTTGTCAAAATCGAGTCCCGGTAATCGGCTAAATTCGTCACGCAGCTTATCGGCACGGCATAAATCCCTCGCATCAGGCTCAATTCCTGCCCCCGCAGCAAGCTGAATGTGCCCCGGTTGGCATTCAATAAACAGGCGATCAATATCGGAACGGTTCGCCTCGGGCAGCATCTCAAAATCCACTGCCAAACGCATCAAGGAGAGCAGGTTCATCGCCTCATTTGAATTCAAGACATGGGCGTTTTGAAGCACCCCGAAAGCGCGACCAATCTGGTCAAGCAAACGAGCTCGGTTCTCCTCCAGATATTTAAAGCGTGCATTGATCTCGTGATCGATAATTGTCTTAAAAACACTACCCAGCCGCGACATGATTTCGTCTTCGGTTTCACCCAGTGTCTGCTGGTTGGAAATTTGGAAGACGTGCCCCGTCGCGTCGGAACCCTCTCCGAAGAGCCCTCGAACCGTGATACCTAACTGGTTGACCGCACGAATGACCTTTTCCATGTGCTCAGAGATGACCAAGCCCGGCAGATGCAACATAACCGATGCTCGCAGGGCCGTCCCCAAATTCGTCGGACAAGCTGTCAAATACCCATATTCAGGCGAGAAAGCCACATCCAGGCCTTCCTCTAGTTTGCTGTCAAAGCGGTCGATCTGCTTCCAGACCGATCGTAGACTGAAGCCTGACTTAAGGAACTGAATCCTCAAGTGATCCTCCTCATTGATCATAACCGAGCAGGTTTGATCCTTATTGATAAATACCCCCGATCCCGCATCCACCTCGCAAAGTTCACGGCTAATCAAATGTCGCTCCACGAGGACCTGCTTCTCGAGGTCGGATAATTCAGAAATATCGAAAAAAGCCCCGTTTTTCATCTGCGAGAGGTCGGCAATCTGCTCGGCACACCTGGACATAACGTCACTGCGCTGTGACTTACTGGCACGCTCAGGAAACGGCGTGCCTGAGATATTACGGGCAAGCCGAACACGCGTGCTAAGAACAACCGGCGAGCCCTTCTTAGCCCCTTGAGTGAGCTCAGCGTTATCTGCGTTGATAAGGGATTCGATCATGGGTGGACCGTCTCCTCGGCTGCAGCCTCCTTGAGCGATTTAATTTGGTCACGAAACTTTGCCGCATCCTCGTAGGCCTCTTCGGCAATCGCAGATTGCAATGCGCTCTCGAGGGACCGCAATTCTGCCGCACTGGATTGTCGACCGAGCGCCAAAACCGGCACCTTGCCCTTATGCTCGGTGCCCGCATGCATGTCCTCAAGGACAGGCCTAATTAATGGCGCAAAGGTCTCGTAGCACCCCGCGCAACCGAGCCGCCCCGTCCGGCGGAAGTCAGCCGTCGTCAACCCACAATCCGGACACAGCAGTTGTGGCTCGCCCTCCAACTCCTGGGACGAGTGTGATTTTGTCAGCAAATCAGCCAGCGAGAAGCCCTCCGGATCCGTAACCCCCTTGGCTTGGGCACATTTCTCACAGAGATCCACCTTGATAATCTTGTTATTGACGATCTGGGTCAGATGGACAGTCGCAGGTTGGTCGCAGTGGCTACACTTTAGGTTTTCGGCCATATCTTTACAATACCCTTGAATGTATGGATCGCAAAGCAAAAGGAGAAATGACTGCTTCGCGGTTCGCAGGGAAGGAAGTTTTCACATAGTTTTTGACACCATTTTGCATAAATTGTGCCAATCACCCGCTGGGGCACCCCGCTACAGCATCGTACCCTCAACGGATGCGCGTCGGCGGAAGGCCTCGAGGAATTTAGCGGTCGTGGGACCGGGCTTGGCACTGCCGATCGGACGCGCATCGACCTCTACGATGGGGACGATTTCGGCAGCCGTCCCTGTTAAGAAAAGTTCGTCAGCCACCCAGATATCGTAGCGGGTTATATTCGCTTCGCGCCAAGGGATCCCCAGCTCTTCGGCAATTTCTAAAGCAGTGTCTCGAGTGATGCCCTTGAGCGCACCCGCACTAGCCGATGGTGTGATCAATTCGCCCTTATGAACGATGAAAACATTGTCACCCGTGCATTCGGCCACGTAGCCTTGATCATTGAGCATAATCGCTTCGTGGTATCCAAGATGCTGAGCCTCAATCTTCGCCAAAATATTGTTCAGATAATTCAACGATTTGACCGTCGGCGGGAGCGCCGCGGGATTACAACGCCTTGTAGGCACCGTTATGATCGCAAGACCATTCTCATAAAACTCCTCCGGATAAAGCTGAATGGTATCGGCAATGATAATTAGCTGAGGCGCATCGCAATTTTTAATCGATAGACCCAAACTTCCGACTCCACGCGTCACGACCAGACGGATATAACCATTTTTTAGGTCATTGGCACGGCAGGTCTCGCAAACCGCATCGGAAATCTCCTGACGGCTCCACGGCATTTCGAGCATAATAGCCTTGGCTGAATATTCGAGGCGCTCCAAATGCTCTTCCAACTTAAAAACACAACCATCGTAGAGACGAATTCCTTCAAAAATCCCATCTCCATAGAGCAATCCGTGGTCAAATACCGAAACCTTAGCCTCATCTGCATCCACCAACCCGTCGTTTAAATAAATCTTCATTAGGAACCGGATATTGATAGCCTGTAAGCTTTTGTCTAGTCCTCATGTCAAAATTGCCGGGGGAATACTGTCCGATCCGGGACATTCCAACAAAAGAACGCCGCTCCCTGGGGAGCGACGTTCTCTAAACAACTAAACAACAAACAGAAAACTACAAAACTGTATGGTCCTATAGACGCATGGACCCACTCCGCGTTCAAAAAATTGTCACTTTCTTTTAAATGTTTTGTAATTCTCTTAAAATTAGAAACTTAGGAATCTAGATAAAGCTGAATGGTCTCCTGCATTGCCTTCGCGTCCTCCATGTCGCTCAAAAATACCGCGAGTGCATGGACAAACTTGTGAGAGGGACCATCCTGCAACAATACTTCGAACAGACTTCCAAGAGAATGAGCCGCATTGAAATAGGCAGGGTTCGCTCGGAGCATGCGGAGGCGCAGAATCTCATAACGCGCCTCAACCAACTCAATGAGTGCCTCGGAATCGCGGTGCTTCCATAACGTGCGTATGTTTATTTGAAGCACGCCTGCCTCTGTCTGAATTGGTGCATCAAAATTGGATACTGCGGACATCCAGATTCTGGTCTCCTCCATCGACTCCACCACCTCATATTCGCGCTCAAGCAATGCCGCCATCCGCTCCTGCCACCATACCTCAAGGTCGATCGGTGCCAATTCGGGCGCGGTGGGTTGAATCGCAACGATCAATGCCTGATCAATCTTTATCCCTGCCAAAGCCATTCGAAAAAGTCGTTGTATCGTCGCTCGATCCACTCCCGCACTCTTCAAACATTGGTTGAGCCAGTATCCAAAATCTGCGGCACGATCCCGACTACCGAGCTTCGACTTAAGAATCGTCAGCAATTCGGGGGGCGGATTTCCGCGAATATCCGAAAGCGAATCGAGAAAGCGAGAGGCTCGCAAGCCGATGAGTGTCTCCTCCGCAACAGACGCGACCGGCCAAGCTGGGATTTTCACATCAATACTACGCCCGTAATTGAAAATCGTATACTGAGTGAGCAACGCCTCGCTCAGGGCTTGTATCGCCGTCGACAATTCGAGGGACGCCTCCCATCGAACATCAACTTGGACGGCTCCCCGCTCACGCACTCGGATCCGGTAAGCATCAGCATGCTCCGAGAAAGGCCCCGGGCGCAAACTGACCAAAATCGGCATGGGAAAAGACAGGCCTTCATCTTCCAAATACCGTGCCGCAGTTTCGACCGTGAGCATACTGAGATGATTCATTCGGGAAACCGAGCGAAGATCGGGTCCAACAATCTCAAAGTGACGATTTCCCATCGTCCGAAGCTCAGTCGCCGATAGGCTAAAGGAAGTCGCAGAAATCAGCTTCAGAATAAGAAGCAAGCACGACGCTGCAAGGAAGCGATGCATCCCAATAATCTAACGAAATAAAATAAGCGACTCCATGCCCGCAATAGGTATCGAATCCACGCGCGCACTGGCATGCAAAGGTAAATTAGCTCGCTGGAAATAGCAGCGACAAGCACCGAATAAGGCCATAATATTGGCATGAAGGCTAAAACCGATAACACTGGTTTCTTTCTCATTCGCTTCAACATTCACCATAGCAGATCCAATTAGAAGGAAACCGATTGCCGCTTCTCAATAGCACGAAAACGCAGGCTCGTGTAAGTGATCAGAATCAAGAAGCCGGAAAACAGCGCAAAACCGTAGAATGGAAGCAGGAGAATCATGAGTCCTAGAAAAACGAGCATAGGAACAACCAAGCGTGGAAGTTCGACTCGGCTCAAGCGCAGGATTAACATGATATCAAGCAGGTCTCTAAACTCGCAGCGCATATTGTAGCGGTAGAGGGCCGAGCTAAAAAGCACAGTCACCAATAGAACGATCAACCATAAGACGACATTTGCCAGCGCACCTAAACCAACGAGTGCCATCAGCCAAGTCATCAATACCCCGAGAAGAATCGGCAAAAGCCAATACCCAACCCAGACCACCGTAAAACGCAGGCCATCCAAGAACATCTCCGCCCAGTCATCCCAATCAGGCAAGACAGGTTGTCCCGTTTTTCGAACCGCTCGCGAGACTCGAAACAGATATCCGAAGGCAAACACGTTGACCACAGGGATAAACGTAAGCAATCCTCCGATGAGTAAGTTCAACCAGAAACCGGGAACTTTGGTCAGACGTTCGAAAACTTCTTCAAATATTGGCGTTTCCTTCATGACGTGTATGTTGCAAGCTATCTCAGTGAATTCCGTATTAAAAGAAAAATTGGCCATCTATCGCACCCGTGCTGAAGAAGGCATCGACCGTCTTCTTCCACCCGCGAGTTGCCGGCCCGCGAACCTGCACGCCGCCATGCGCTATTCAATGGAGTCGGGCGGCAAACGTATCCGTCCGACTCTTCTTTTTGCTGCCAGTGAACTGTTTGACGCAACCGCTGATCCGACAGCGGCCGCCGTTGCGATTGAGTGTCTGCATACTTACACGCTGATTCACGACGACCTACCATCAATCGACGATAGTGATCTCCGGCGCGGTCGCCCCTCCTGCCATGCACAGTTCGACGAGGCGACGGCTGTCCTCGCCGGCGATGCCCTCCTCACCGTCTCCTTTCAGTTACTCGCAAGAGAATATGCATCCACGCCGGCGCTCGCGACAAGGTTGATCGATGAATTGGCAGACGCCAGTGGAAGTGAGCGATTGATCGGCGGCCAAATGGAGGATATCGAGAATGAAGGCAAACCCGTCGACGCAGACACGTTACAGTATATCCACGAGAATAAGACCGCAGCACTTCTCACCGCTGCATTAAAAATGGGGCTCTATTTTTCTGAACCTGAAGCCACGCAGATCACAATGATTGAGCAAGCCGGCACGCACCTCGGACTCGCCTTTCAGATTGTCGATGACATTCTGGACGCCACCTCAACTGCTGAGGCGATGGGAAAACCCGTTGGCAATGACGCCGCCGCAGAAAAATCGACCTACGTCGCGCTCCATGGCATCGAGGGTGCTCAATCAGAAGCCAAACGCCATACTGCCGCCGCTGTTGCGGCGCTCGAAGCAATTGGCGGTAACAATGCGACCCTGATCGAACTCGTTCGGGAGATGGAAACGCGCATCAACTAAGATGGCCGAGATCGGACGCTATAATACGCTCGAAATTCTCGAGACGAGTGAGCACGGGCTCTACCTCGATGGTGGAAGCCACGGTAAAATTCTTCTCCCCAATAAATATGGAACGCCGAAGATGGCCGTCGGTGGCGAAGTCGAGGTATTCGTCTACAACGACTCGGAAGATCGGCTGATCGCCACAACAGAACAGCCTTATACTCAAGCGGGTGAGTTCGCCTACCTAGAGGTGGTCGGCGTAAATCCGGATGTGGGTGCCTTTCTGGATTGGGGGCTGAGCAAGGACCTCCTCCTTCCCTTCAGGGAACAGGGAGACATTCGTTTTCGCAAAGGCGATGGAGCCATCGTCGCGGTGTATGTAGACGAGTATACCAACCGTGTAGTCGCATCCACCCGCCTGCACCGCCACCTGCCCGCCGAAAAGCCGGACTTCGCAGCCAACCAAGCCGTCCACGTGCTCATTTACGGCGAGTCCCCTCTGGGATACAAGACGATCGTTGAGAAACGCTTCCGCGGCCTGCTTTACTACGAAGAGACTTCGGACCGACTCGAAGCCGGCGACCAGTTTACCGGCTACATCAAAAAAGTGCACCGCGACGGCAAGATTGATCTCCGTCGCGATCCCTCCGGCTACGGACGCGTGGAAGGGATCAGTGAAATCGTAATGGAGAAGCTTGAAAAGGCCGGCGGCGAGCTGCCTTTCAATGACAAAGCCTCTCCCGAAGCGATTCGTGCGAAATTCAACACCAGTAAAAAAGCCTTCAAGCTGGCACTTGGAAAACTCTACAAGGCCCGGCGAATCAAAATCACGGACACCGGAATCCAAGCGGTAGAGGGCTATTCAGCAAGGCCCGAAGAAAGCACCCGTTCTTCTCGGTAGAGCTCGAGATTGCTCGACTGGAACTCAGCCTTGAGGCGCACCTTGAATTCAATCAGATCCACGATCTTCCACGAATCGAAGCGCCAAAATCCATCAACCTTACCGGAATGCGCGATACCGACAATTAGATGACTGGCATCATCCAGGATCTTATTGGTTTCTCCCTTCGGCTCGAAATAGAAGGCACGAAGGCGACTATTTTCACTCCCCGCCTTATAGACCTTCGGGTCGATATAAAAAACCCGTCCTGTCGCCTCATACTCCAAACGAAGATCCGGGTAGCCGGAGCGTTGGAGATCACCGGATGCATTCGCAGGGATGCTACAGCTGAGACCTTCAATTGAATTCAACTTGGCGAGTAGAAAATCCTCAACGTGGCGACTCACCTCATTGATTCGCCCCACCTCATGCACCGGGTGAACCGAAGAGTTCAGTGCAAGCAACAACAGGCCTAAGACCGCTTCCAGTTCATCCAGTAGCCGAGAGTCATCCTTAGCATCGGAATCGACTGCAATGACTTCTTTCCCGGACACAGCAGCAACAACCTCAGCAAAGCGAACATCCTTCAACCGCTCGCCGTCCTCCAGAAGCCAGTCAACAAAATGGCTGACATCGTCCGCGACGAGCCACTGCGAAAAAATTCCCCAAAGACAGAGCCAGAATCCTAAAGGACGTAATAAATAAAAGTGCATCAGCAAGTGCCCGCATCAGCCTTCAGCCTCGCCAATGGGCAATCCGAGCAGCGACCTGTTTAGGACCAGGCATCCCGGGTTTTTCCCGACCAGCCAGCGCTTTACTCAAGTCAAAGACATCAACCCAGTCTTCGCCGAGGGCATCGTGAATCTTCTTTACCTCATCATAAGGCAACTCGTTGAGTGGCGTTTCCAGTTTTTCAGAGAGCCCAACCAAGGCACCGACGACGTGGTGCGCTTCCCGAAAGGGCACACCCGCCCGAACCAAATAATCCACCACGTCAGTTGCCAGCAGTGCGGTATCAGAGACAGCGGCCGCGCAGCGTTCCGGCACAGCATCCACTCCGGGGAGGCATGCAGCTACGGAATCGAGCATCAATGTAATCTGGTCGAAACTATCAAAAACGGGCGGCTTGTCCTCCTGCAAATCCCGGTTATAGGTCAGCGGAAGACCTTTCACCATAGTGAGGAGCATTTGTAGATTACCCGTGAGCCGTGCGGACTTCCCCCGAATCAACTCAAAGGCATCCGGATTCTTCTTCTGAGGCATCAGGCTGGAGCCTGTGGTGAAGGCGTCCGGTAATTTCACAAAACCGAACTCAGCACTGCTCCAGAGAATGAAGTCTTCAGAAAGCCGCGAAAGATGCACAGCGATCATCGCGCACGCTGAAGCAAAGGCAATGAAGGTATCCCGGTCGCTAACGGCATCCATGCTGTTTTGTGTTATTTGAGGCTCTCCGTTTTCGTTAACGAAGCCGAGTTCCTTGGCAACGAATTCCCGATCAATGGGCAGCGTGGTGCCTGCGATCGCTCCAGAACCGAGCGGACAGACATTGGCCTGCTCGTGCACTGTAGCGATGGCCTCACGG
Organism: Opitutales bacterium; assembly: GCA_049598495.1. Classification (GTDB taxonomy): domain Bacteria; phylum Verrucomicrobiota; class Verrucomicrobiia; order Opitutales; family Coraliomargaritaceae; genus Thalassobacterium. The sequence continues at coordinate 3,932 of JBMYNR010000037.1, read as the reverse complement.
TCCCGGTCAAACATTTCCACGTAGGCGAGCAAGTGATGCGCCATCGCAACAGGCTGTGCCCGTTGCAAATGAGTGTAACCGGGGATAATGACAGACTGCGTCTTATCGGCTAAATCGACGAGTGCAGCAACCACCGCATCGAGCGATTTCCTCACTTCCTTGCAGGCATACTTGAACCAGAGCCGCATATCCGTTGCCACCTGATCGTTCCGGCTCCGCGCGGTGTGGAGCTTGCTAGCGGCCGGCACATCAGCTGTCAGCGCCTGCTCGATATTCATGTGAACATCTTCCAGAGCGGGGTCCCAGGCAAAGTCACCCGCTTCAATCTTCGCAAGAATCGCATCGAGACCCGTCCGGATCGCCTCGCATTCGTCGGCGGTGATGATGCCGACATGCGCGAGCATAGCAGCTTGCGCTTTACTCCCCTGCACATCAAAGGTAGCGAGCCGTTGGTCAAAAGAGACCGATTCACCAATGCGCAGCATAAGATCCGCCGGTCCTTCAGAGAACCGGCCACCCCATGTCACCTGTTTATTTCCATCTGCCATCATTGTGAGAGAATTTTACGGCCGCGACTGTTTGGCAAATCTAATCCAAACCTGTAATGATATTCGATTCATTGGCGTGACGAATAGCCTCCTCCCTGGAAATGGCTCCCGATTCAACCAACGCGATGAGATGCTGTTCCAGAGTATTCATGCCCTCTTGATATCCCGTTGAGATCTTACTGTAGATTTGATGCAACTTTGCCGTCCGAATTAAATTAGCGACGGCAGAGTTGTTCTTCAGTACCTCGAACACAGGTACCCGACCACCACCCGACTTGCGCGCTAGGAGCTTCTGGCTAATTGCATAGGCCAGTGAAAATGAGAGTTGAGCGGAGATTTCCGACGAACGTTCAGAGGGGAACAAATCGACGATTCTACTAAAGGTTCCTTTTACATCCTTGGTATGTAGCGTCGACAGGACGAGATGCCCGGTTTCGGCAGCCGTCAGTGCCAATTGCGCGGTAACCGCGTCCCGAATCTCCCCTAGGTAAATCACATCCGGATTCTCACGGAGCGCGCTCCGCAAACCACTCGGAAAGTCGGGCAGGTGCTTACCCAGTTCCCTCTGTGAAATCAATGATTGTTCACTACGGAATACATATTCAATCGGATCCTCCAGCGTGATAATTCGGGCCTTCCGGCTCTTGTTAATGTAATCGATCAGACTCGCGATCGTCGTGGACTTACCGCTACCCGTCACTCCGGTCACCAAAACCAGACCCTGTTTTAATTCGACCAAATCCTGCCAGACCTGGTCATTCATAAATCCAAGCTCATCGATCTCGGGAATATGTTTCGGCAACATACGCATGACACAGGCCAAGCCATCGCGATCATGAAATACATTCAAACGGAAGTTGATCTTCTCGTCTTCCCAAGTGAAGCCTGCATCAATATCCACCCGTGTATTGCCGACGAGCAGCTCGCACTGTTCCTCCGTAAGCAGTGGGAAAACAAGTTCGCGAAGTTGCTCCGCAGTCAGAGCCTCGCCTCCCTCGATCGTCTCCAGTTCACCGTCGTAACGATAGCGGACGGGCTCACCGACTTTCATGTGAAGGTCCGATATCCGTGAAATACCGTCGATCTCCATTTTGGAATCGGCAAAAATGCGCAATAAATCGATGATACTAAACATCCCGCCTTGGGCCTTATATACTTTATTTCTGGGATCAAAGTTAGACATGTGTGATCAATCATCGGAACAGGCTCTGTTTTGGCAAGCATAGGTATATGGGCCTGTCGGACTTAAGTGCTTCTCCAGACAGTTCATCAGTTGTCAGTGATCAGTTATTTGTTTGTATCGCTGCATGCGTACAAAGTTTGTAAACGAGGAACGAGGCACGCCGATGCAACGGATTTGCGGGGAGCACGGAGTATCCACCGAGCATGATGCTGGTTCCGCCGCCCCATCAGGAGAACAAGGAGAAAAAGCGTCGCGCATCGGATCATCCCTGCGAGATCGAGAAACATTAGAAGGACAAACCCAAGCGCCGATTAAAGACTCCGTAAGGAGAGCGATCTACCACAGGCGCAACGCCGTCTGTGAAGGTGGTTTCGCCAACATCAAGCATGCCATCGGATTCAATCGATTCCGCATGAAGGGACTCGAAGGAACCGGTATCGAACGGCTACTCCGCACGATCATCTGCAACTGCCGTAAAACTACCTCTATGACCTGATGGAGGCCAGTTTGCGCTCTTGAAAAAGCGGACAAAGTCCAATGATCGGTCGTCGCCCACAAGATTCGCTCTTCAGACTGTCGTTCAGTCACAACACCCGGGCAAAACACAAGCGGCAACTCAACAACTTCTCAACTGCGGCGAGGGCTTCCCAAGTCCGACTCGCCCTACAGCCAGTAGCTGATTCCTAATAAAAGACGGTTGCGCCCCACGTGTTCCTGAAAATAGTCCATACCCAGATCAGAACCTATGAGTGACCAACCGACAACCGAGAACCCCTTCGACAGCATCGAATCCGCGATAGCCGACATCGCTTCCGGCAAGATGGTGATTGTGACTGACGATGAATCACGGGAGAATGAGGGTGACCTCATTATGGCCGCCTCCAAGGTCACACCACAGGCGATCAATCAGATGATCCTCCATGCCCGCGGTCTTATCTGCGTGCCCATGTTATCCCACCAACTCCGGCGACTGGGCATCAATCCGATGGCCTCGGAAAACCGTGAGTCGCACCAGACCGACTTCGCCATATCAGTCGATGCCGCCGAAGGCATCACCACGGGCATCAGCGCCTACGACCGAGCCGAGACGATCCGAATCCTCGGCGACCCGCAAGCGGAGCCCGATATGCTCGTGCAACCGGGGCATGTTTTCCCACTACGCGCCAAACCGGGCGGGGTCCTTCAACGAGCAGGACATACTGAGGCTGCCGTCGATCTTGCCCAGCTAGCAGGCCTCAACCCGAGCGGGGTGATTTGCGAGATACTTAACGAGGACGGCACCCTCGCCCGCCTACCTGACCTCATCAAGTTCAAGGCCAAGCATGAACTAAAGCTAATCTCGATCGCCGACTTGATCGAATACAGACACACACGTGACAAACTCGTCGAAAAAATCCTTACACGACCCTTCGAATCGGATTTCGGGACCTTTAATCTACATATTTTCCGTAGCTTACTCGACAACCGTCAGCATATTGCCCTCAGCATGGGTGAACTAAATGAAGCACCCACCCTCGTCCGCGTGCAGAGTGAAAACCTACTCGGTGATATCTTCCGTTCCAAAAAACTCGGCGGTTACAACTCGCTTAATACCGCAATGCAGCGCATTTCCGAGGCCGGTCACGGCGTGCTCCTCTACATTGAACAACCACAGGGCGGCATCCGCGTGATTGAAAGCGAAGACAAGGCAGAGCTAAAAGATGTTGGCCCGACGAAGATGGACTTCCGCGACTACGGCATCGGCGCGCAGATTCTCGTCGAACTCGGACTCAAGCAGATCCGACTCATGTCCAGCACACAGCGCAAAGTGGTTGGCATCGACGGATACGACCTAGAAATCGTCGAGCAGATCGATCTTTAAGAGTTTGTCGGATTCACAGAGTCCGGATACTCTAAAACGAACAGATCATGACCCCAGGGAGCATGAGGCAAAAAACCTCATCATGAAGAGCTGTATTTTATAGACCGCTGTCTGGAAATTACGACTATACCAGCAAAGGCCCTACTCAAGGAATATACCCGTAGAGCTCGCTCGACGCCGACCTCTCGAACCCCGATTTTTTCAATTTTGAAGATGGATCAAATCATACCTATTTTAAAACGAAGTGGCATGACACTTAATATAAATGTGGCCCGTCCCCTATCTTCGCGTAGACTCGATCCCGTATTCTAGATGGTACTCGGGGAGGGACTTGAACCCT
>JBMYNR010000036.1:0-15533 GCA_049598495.1 Opitutales bacterium | reverse complement strand
CATACGTCGACGCGACTGGCATCGCATCGCGACATCCGGCACAACGTAGCGAACTTGCGCCAGCAAGGTCGACGGACAAACGCATGCTCCTGCCCCAAATCCCACATAATCTAATTGCCGAAGAGGGCATTTAGGATATCGAGCCCCATCTCGATATCGTCGACCAATTGTTCCTCCTTGCTCTTTTCCTTAGGCTCCTCGCTGGATTGTGCAAAGGGCAGCTGCCTGTTCACGTTCGACTTTTCTAGATCCTTTCCTCGGATCGCACGCCGTGCTGCATCCGTTAGTATGCGCTGAAATTCACTCGTATCTGGATCCCCAAGAGTGCCACCGATATTGATATTCTGCTTCCAGCCTCGGAAGCCATCCTCACTCGTATCCGGCCCGAGGAGTTGCAGCGTCTCGAGGTAGCTCACCAAGCGGCCTTTGGCACTTAAGGTCAGTCGAAGACTGAGTGGCTGTTTGATGACTTCACTCAAACCGCTAGCCGCAATGAAGCCTTCCCCTTGGATACGGACGTTGTCGCCTAGAAAGCTCAGCTCAGGAATCCGTATTTGGCGATCATCGCCACGTGTCAACTTGAGCGTGAAATTCTGAAAAGGCATATCTTTGAAATAAGGTATTGCCTGTGCCATCGCCGTAATACCGGGACGGTCAAGTTGCTGCCCCAGTAAGCCTGCACCAAGCAGACCCAACTGGCTACGATTATCCAATTCAAAGGCGCTTAAAATCCCGTCACGGCCAGTGATCGTCAGCCCCCCCTCCGCGTCCTCGAGAGCGCTCCCCAGAGTCGCCCCCGAACCGACAAATTGCAGTTCTCCGTTAAAGCGCCCCTGTATCGGAAAAGTCCCCGAATCATTCTTCGAGAAAACAAGCGGGTCGATGTTCTCAAATTTGCAATTCGATGCGATACAATAGGTGGCAGGTGACTCGCGATGATACTCGACACGGGCTCCGCCCTGGAGCCCTCCCCCGTCGAGCGAGGCCTCGATGTGGTCTAGTGTGAGCAAAGCCTCGGAGAGCCTCGCGTTCGCAGAAAGCCCGCAAAGTTCATGTCCCGATGCGAGGGTCAGTGCGTCAATCTTGATAGCGACCTCACCATCAAGCGCCGCCCAGGGCGGTGGATTTTGCCTTCCGCCTTGAAGTGGCGATGACGCGGAACTTGACGAAGTGGATAAAGGCCTGCTCATACCCGACTCGTCAGCCTTGAAAGTAGCAAGCAGCCTATCCATGTCGCGCTGCACCACCTTCGTTGAAATAATGTTTACCTTAAACGGAATCGGTTGCTTCTCCGCATTTACACTTCCAGATAACTGAAGGTTCGTGCTTGGGCGATCCTCGGACCCTGCCTCAAAACTCGCATCGAGCAAAGAAATACCGCTTTCGGACTGCTTCACTTGGGCAGCCAGACGGTAGTCCTGGGGAGACGCCGAAAAATCCATCACCCGGAAATCGGTGATCACAGTCTCGAGCTTGGCGGGGTATTCTGCAGCACCGTCAAGCTCGAGCTCTACCCTCGCCTGGCCGCCAAGAATACTCGCTCGTCTCACAAACATTGGTTGTTTGAATAAGTCCGAAAGGTCCAGTTGTAGCCTTGCTCTTGTTTGAAGCCCGGAAAGCGGCAGACCGCCAAGCACTGGCAACATCGAGCCACTCAGACTTCCACTGACGACATCTCCGGACCGATCAAGCAGCTGAAAATCACCTAGCTTGTATTGAATCGTGTTATCGGCTCCTATGCCAACCGTTGGATGCATTCGAATGAAAACATCATCCAAGAGCGGACGCTTATCCTTGGACAGCGAAAATGGCCCCACTTCAATCGGCCTTCTGCTTGTAATCTGTATGCTTCCATCTTCCCCGCCGGCTACGCAAAATTCAGCCGAGAACGGAGCACCGCTCAATTCCAGAGCACCGTCCAACCATGGGTTCACCCACACAAGCGGTAGCCCTGTGAGTGAAATATTCATCAACTCACCCGAGAATTGCTGTTGCCTCCCGAGAGTCAGGCCCTGCTTTAAAACCAGCGAAGCAACTTGAACCCCATTTTCTGATGCGTCCAGAGTGGCTGAATTCAAGGTCAAGACCTCACCAGTCACAGTGGCCCGGAAATCCCCTTGTAGCGAGAGCCCTTGAAGTGCTGCCAGTTCCGGTAGCAACACATCGGGCCGCAGCAGATCGGCATCGACGGATGCATTCAGTTCAGCGGACTGCTCAAAACCATCCACCGATAACTCCAAAGTCTGCGCCACCGACAAGAGTTCCACACCCGATGCATCGCTGCCCAGCGTTTGCGAAGCCACATGAATAGAATCGAAGCCACCCTCCCCTCGTTGGGTCAATAGGACACGAATATTTGAGGACAAGGCCTGCAAGCCTCCCTGATACGTTTTATTCGATTCCAGTTGTATCGATGCCTCCAGCTCCGTCCGCGTTCCCGGCGCGACACGACCCGAGGAGAGTTTGAAAGCGTAGCAATTACGTGCAGAGTCGACAAATACACCATTCAGATCGATCGAATCGAGGTCGAGCATCCAGTCGATTTGATCGATGGCATACAGGGGAATGTCCGAAGACTCGGATGCAGAATCGAAAGTTTCAGTTGCGCCCGCCCCGGGGGGTGACGGATCGCTCGTTTTCTCAGAAAACTCGACAAGCAAGCCATCCACTTTCAACCCCTCCAACCGTATCGTGCGATCGAAGAGAGCTGCCCATGGCGAAATACCAACATTCAATCTCTCAAGCTTAACAATGGTGCCATCCTTAAGTCGGAGGCGAAGCTCCTCGAGCTCCAGACTATCCAAGGTAAGATGAACATGCTTCAAGGAGCTCCCCACCGGCAAACGGCCCTCGATTAGATTTTTTTGAAAAGCGGGGCGCATGAGCAGCCAGTAGGCACCCGCGAAGAGGACAAGGAGAAATACAACAAGTCCGAGGAATAATTTGTAACGTGTTTTCATAACAGCGGTCATCCGAGATATATGAGTCCCCTTCAGCGATGCAAGGTTCCTCCAATGAACCACACGACGCCACGTATCTACCTCCGCCTACATATACCGCTTCTGAGAAGTGGTATTACTCACCGCGCTCCAAGCGATAAAAAAGGAGACCGGTCAAGGCGAGCGCGTGGCCGATCCGACTGTCCTTCGCCCACTGTAGGACTGTGCTTTCAGGCAGAGCGCGCACCTCCATCTCCTCGTGCTCATCCCAATCAGTACCCTCGTGGTGAATCTCCGCGTCTTCAGCGAACACGATATGGCAGAAATTATTCAGGATGGCAGGATTGGGACGGCAATGGCCGATGACACGACCACGCTTCGCCTGATAGCCCGTTTCTTCCTGCAACTCACGTAGACCGGCTTCCACAGGATCTTCGCCTGCATCTATAATCCCACCCGGCAACTCCCATGTCAGTTCATCCGCACCCCAGCGAAACTGCCGCACAAGAATGAGTTCTCCCGCAGTGGTTCGAGCAACCACGATGACCCAGTCACGCGAATCGATATAGAAGAACTCGCCCTCTTTCCCCGTATTCGGGTGGCGATAGCGACGGGCACGTAAATCCCAAACTCGGCAAGGATTCAGTAGCTGGTCATCAATGAGTTCCCAGCGTGACGGCTCTGAGCCATGGGCAAGCTCCGACATTAATATACGGGTAGATTAATCTCCTGACCAATACGCAGGCGACGAGGATCGGCATCCGGGTTCGCGTCGAGGATTGCATCTAGGCTGACCCCGTTTTCGGCCGCGATCTTGCCAAAGGTATCGCCCGAACGGATGGTATAGACCGATGCCGAGGCGTTACCCGAAGACGTGGTTCCACCGTCGGCGGATATAGACGGTGCGGCCGGGGAACGCGTTCCGCCGGAGGACACGCCCCGCGAGTTCACGAGTTCCTGCATGGCCGTTGCCAACTTGATCAATTCCTCGCGATTAGCCGTTGCGGTCTGCTTGGAGGTGCTTGCATCGCGTAGCGCCTGCGAGGTTTCACGACCCGCACGCTGCACGCTCCCTTTCAAGCGGCCCAGTTCCGTAGAAAGCTCGGTAAGCTGGGTCTCGAGAGATGACAGCCGCTTTTCGAGGCGGGCCGAGGAGCTCGTTCCCTCATCAACCGAAGCGGTTAGCGGCGTGATCTGCTGCTTGGCACTGATCCCAAAGTAGAGGCCTGCACCCCCAAGAACAAAGGCCAGCATGGCTAGCGCGATGGACATCATGGATGATCCTGACGAAGCTTCGATATCTTCTTCCATAAGCTCTGGACGCTAAGTGCTTTCGACCCCTTGGCAAGCCAGCGTTGAACTGAGCGAGTCTTGCCACCATTCGAGAAACTCTCCAATGTGCCGCAGATGTCCGAAACGCGTGATCAAAAAAGCCGGCTCCGGCGCAACTTGGTTCTTTTCACGGTTCCGGCCTTTCTTTCGGCGGCAACTGTCTTCTTTCTATGGCAGAGCCACCCGGATCCTGCCTACTGGATCGGCCTGATTGACGAGGGGCGCGCCTTCCTCGAAGACAATCCCTGGATGCTCATAATCGTATTGGCCACCCTTCCCGGTATCGGTGTCCCCAGCAGCCCCGTACTTGTATTGTTTGGAATCGTCTTAGCGCCGCGCTTCGGCATGCCTGCAACGCTGGCACTGGCCATCGCCGCTCAGAGTCTGTGTAGCACATGGACTTATGCCCTGGCTTCGGGCCCCCTGCGTGGTCTACTCACCAAGTATGTAGAAAAGTACCGGGAGCTGCCCACTATCAGCGAGCGGAACACGCTGAAGTTGGGGCTTATCCTGCGACTCACCCCTGGAATCCCCTACGCCCTCCAGAACATCGCCTTGGGCATTGTCGGCATGCGGCTACGCCCCTACCTGATGGTTTCCATCCCGACGACGAGCATGTGGACCGCCGGATTTGTCTTAACCGGCGGCGCCATTTTTGAGGGGCGCGTCGGGCTTGCAATTACAGGGATCACCATCCTATGTATTCTTATAATCGCGACTCGAATGCTTCCCCGGAGAAACAAGCAGAATGCCGGATGATTTCCTAACGCCCTCGCCTGACCAAATTCTCAAAGTCACCGCGCTGACTCGCCTGATTAAGGGGCAGTTGGAAGAGAATTTCGCGCGCGTTTGGGTGCAGGGCGAAGTCTCCAACCTGCGGAAACAGAGCTCGGGACATGTCTACTTTTCGCTGAAGGACGACGGAAGCCAGTTACCCTGTGCCCTCTTTGCAAGAGATGCCGCACGGCAGTCCTTTGAATTGCGGAACGGAATGGAAGTGCTGCTGCTCGGCGACATTTCCGTGTTTGAGCCGCACGGACGCTACCAACTGATCACCAGGGTCGCCATCCAGAGCGGCGAAGGTCGCTTGCAACTGGAATATGAACGCCTGAAACGCAAACTTGCCGGCGAAGGTTTGTTCGACGCCGAAAACAAGCAGTCTCTACCGGTAATTCCTAAAAAAATCGCTGTTATCACCTCCCCCACCGGCGCGGCCGTCCAGGATTTTCTTCGTATCCTGAAACGACGCGAGTATGCAGGTGAGGTTATTATTTTTCCTGCGCGCGTGCAAGGCCAAGGGTCCGCCGAAGAGGTCGAGTCCATGCTGAAATATGTATCTTCGAGCCAAGGTTTCGACCTTGTCGTACTGACTCGCGGGGGCGGCAGTATCGAAGATCTCTGGACCTTTAATGAAGAGTCGGTAGCTCGTGCAGTAACCGCCTGTCCGGTCCCGGTTATTTCGGCGATCGGCCATGAAATCGACCACGTGCTCACGGACTACGCCGCAGATCGCCGCGCCGAGACACCGTCGGGCGCGGCAGAACTGATCTCATCCCTCTATCTTGAGGCGGTATCGAGTTTCATCCACGCCGAGCAGGATTTCAAGGCTTGGATGAATCGATACCTTGATGATAAGTGCCGCCAAATTCGCGATCTCCAAGCCCGAATGCATGTCATTGCCCCACAGCGAAGCGTTCAATATCTTGGTATGCGAATCGACGATCTGGAAAACCGACTTAAAAGTCATTTATCGGGCCGACTATTCGTCGCCCAAAAACAAGTTGGGCAACTTGCTCAAAGGGTCGCCGAGCGCCACCCGCGCACTCGCATCCGCTTTGCCTACGACAGCTTAGAGGATACCACCAGACGGCTTGAGCGAGCGAGCGCACGAGCAGGCCGAGACAAACAGGATCTTTTGGATCAACTTCAACATCGACTCAGCAACGGCAGTCTCCAGGCGAGTTTGAAACGAGGGTTTGCCGTTATCCAGAGCCAAGATGGACACATCATCGACAGCGCTGGAAAAGCCGGGAAAGAGAGTCTATTATCCGCCCGCTTTCACGACGGCGAAATCGAACTGCAACCAAAAGAATAAGCTACATTCTTGCATCGCAAATACCCAAACTCCACAGCGCGATCGGCAGCTTCTCCCGACCGCTCTTCAAAACCAAGATGCACTCTAACATTTTTTAGAATTTTTACAAAAACCTGGGAACAATTCTTCATCATTCGAGTTCCTAATTATCACTGATACAACACATCAGTGAGTTAGTTGGGTTTAATTAGGTTAGTGACAGGCCCGCTTTTGAGAAATCAGAAGCGGGCCTCATACCGATTTAGAAAATTATTGCCCCTAGAAGGCTTTTAACCGCTACACAGGGCAAGAGGTAGTTGACGGACAAGGGCTCCCTTTGTTCTTGAGGAGATTCCAGCAAGCGGCCCTAGCCAACAAAGGGTCGACAAAATGCTCATTGTGCTGGGGCTCGAGCTCTTGATCCGAATCATGCAAGTCATAACACCTAGAAATATGCTTTTCCGCGACGAAAATACCCCCTTAATCGCTCCTGAATCATATATCTTGAAGCTTCTAGTTGCACTCTTCTCAAAATCACTTACAAAAAAGCCCAATTATGAAAGCTACACTCCTCACATTCGCCACAATTTACGTCTTAGTTCTCAGCGGTTGCACGACACCGGTCGCGATCGATCCCCAAACAGGACAAGATCAACTAGCTGAATACCGAGCCGGTTATTTCTACGCGCCTCTAGATGCGCCAATCGGTCAGATTTTCAATGCGGCTATCCGCGAATTGGATAACTTAGGCTACTTCCGAACTGGAGAACTTCACAAAGAAGGCTCCATTACAATCTACGCCCGAAAAGTTGGCGACGAGAAGGTCACCGTCCGTGCGAAACGAATCCCCGAGGGCCCTGCTGAGCTGCGTATCCGCATAGGGAACCTGGGCAATCTTGCCGAATCTCAAGTCCTTTACGCGCACATTCGCGACGCACTCTAATTTCTTCAGATTTCACCACAACCGCCGCTCCGTATGGAGTGGCGGTTTTCTTTTACTCAATTCAACTGGAGACTTCCCATGGAATCAGAATTTAAGCTTATCGGGGTCGGTAGTCCGATCGTCGACGCCATTGCCCAGGTTGACGACGAATTTGTCGATCGAATCGACGGCGACAAAGGCGGAATGGTTCTGGTAGATGCCTCCACAATCCAAAGCCTCGTCAGTCGCCTGCCGGTAGATACGGTACCTGCCCCAGGCGGATCAGCTGGCAATACCCTCTTCGCTCTAGCACGGCTAGGTGCCTCAACCAGCTTTCTTGGAAAAATCGGAAATTGTAGTGAAGGCGACTTCTATCGCAATCGATTTTCGCAACTGGGTGGTGATTCCGCGCGCTTCAAGATGGGAGACATTCCAAATGGTCGATGTGTTTCACTTGTCACTCCGGACGGCGAGCGGACGATGCGGACCGACCTTGGTGCCGCCATGACACTTGCTCCGGAGGAGATCTCAGCAGATGACTTCAAGGATTGTCACCACGCACACATCGAAGGCTACTTACTCTTCAACGAATCGCTCATGCGAAAGGTTCTTGAATCCGCCAAGCAGGTCGGCTGTAGCATCAGCCTCGACCTCGCCTCTTTCGAAGTTGTCAACGCAACAAAGGATAGGCTCAAGGGCATCCTGGCGGAGTATGTCGACATCGTTTTTGCCAATGAGGAAGAGGGTGCAGCATTTACGGGACTAACAGGCGAGCATGCTGAGATGGCACTTCAACTCGCAGAATATTGTGACATTGCCGCCGTCAAAGTGGGCGCACACGGATCCTTCATCGCGCGCTCAGGCGAAGTAGAGAGAATCGATCCGATGCATGCCGCTCAGGTCGTTGATACGACGGGTGCGGGCGACCTGTGGGCCGCGGGCTTCCTCTACGGCTGGTCCCGGAAGCGTCCTCTCGCCGAATGCGGTGCTATTGGTTCCATCCTGGGGGCCGCCGTCGTGCAAGAGCAGGGCAGTGCCCTCCCCGAGCACGTCTGGCAGGATATACTCAGCCAGATCTAATACCGGCGGGACTATCCTTGACAAAAGTGTGACAAGTGACACTTTTGTGATTATGAGAAAGCTCAGCATAAAGGACCTTCACTCGAAGACTGGCATGTGGGTCCGTCAGGCAAGTTCCGAGACAATCATGATCACCGACCGGGGTGAGCCAATCGCACAGTTGCAACCGATCACTTCAAGGACCTCCACCCCGTTTCCAAACCGGAAGCTCCAAGACTTACCAAGATCCCGCAGCGACAGTACACTCTCCATCGCTGAAGAGCGCGAGCGTGAATGATTTATCTTGATACATCCTATATCCTCAAAGCCTACATCAACGAACCGGGTAGCGAAGAGGTTCTCCGCGAGCTAAGGGGCAGGACCGAACTGGTATCATCCCAATTGGCACGTCTTGAATTCACCTCAGCGCTGATGCGTCAGCGAAGGCATCAATCCCTCACCAAAGCTGCCTGTATGAAGGCCTTAGATCTTTTGGAGTCAGATACCCGAGAGCAGATTTGGCAATGGTTCCCCATCGACAATGAAATAATCAGTCTAGCACAAGAACTACTTGCACACCCTCAAAGCTACGGATTGCTTCGTACCCACGATGCAATTCACATTGCCACCGCATTAAGCGTGCGATCCGAAACCCTCTACACTCACGATAAACGAATGCTGGAAGCCGCAAAGCTCAATGGACTCACGGCAATCGACATTATTCACTAGGACCTTTTCATCCATGGACACAGATCAAATCACAGAACTAGTTGTCGATATCGCCCAGCGTGCGCGTGCTGCTTCGCTTGAGCTAGGCACACTTTCGACGGAGACGAAGAATCAATTCCTCACGGATCTTGCGGCGCGCCTCGTTGCCGAGACCACATCCATTCTTGAGGCGAACGCGCTGGATCTGAAGGCCGCCAAAGCTATGGAACTCTCGGGCCCAATGACCGAGCGACTCACCTTCACCCCCGAGCGCATCGAGGCGATGGCTGAAGGCGTTCGCCAGGTCGCCGCACTCCCTGACCCTGTCGGTGTGGAGATTGAACAACTCGTGCCCCCCAGAGGCTTTGATCTACGTAAGATCCGAGTACCCATGGGTGTCATCGGGATTATCTATGAGTCGCGTCCGAATGTAACCATCGATTGCGCAATCCTCTGTCTGAAATCAGGCAACGCCTCCATCCTCCGCGGCGGGAAGGAAGCCTTCAACACCAACATGCGACTGGCTGAAATCATCAAGGAAACGCTTCAGGCCAATGATATTCACAAAGATGCGGTCCAGTTTATACCCACGACAGACCGGTGTGCGCTCAGTGTCTTATTAAAGCAGGACGATACGATTCATTGTATCATTCCCAGGGGTGGAGAAAGTCTCATCCGATTCACGGTCGAGAATAGCCGTATCCCCGTCATCAAACATTATACAGGTGTTTGCTCTGTCTACGTCGATGCAACTGCCGAGCCTACGATGGCCGAGGAGATCGTTATCAACTCAAAATGCCAGCGCCCCAGTGTGTGCAATGCTGCGGAGAACCTCATCATCCACCAAGATGCCGCCGAGCAATTACCTCGATTGGCAAAGGCTCTGCACGAGAAAGGTGTCGAACTACGTGTGGACGCACACGCAAAGGCCATTCTTACCGGCAGCGGACTGCCCTTAGTCGATGCATCTGCGGAGGACTTCGCAACAGAGTATACCGATCTGATTATCTCCATCGCAGTCGTTCCCGATATCAAGGCGGCCATTCATCTAATCAACGCCAACAGCTCCGGCCATACAGAGAGCATTGTCACGGCAGACAAGGCTGCTGCGAAGCAGTTTCTCTCCGCAGTCGATTCGGCAGCAGTCTTTCATAACGCTTCCACCCGTTTTTCGGACGGCTTTGAATTCGGTCTGGGCGCTGAAATCGGCATCTCAACCGACCGTCTTCACGCCCGTGGACCGATGGGACTGAACGAACTCTGCACCTATAAGTATATCCTCAACGGCCAAGGTGAGACCAAGTAATCCTACTCCCTGAAAAGTTTGACGCGGTGGGTCGGTCTTGCAAGGCCGCCGCCCTCAAGGGGCTCGGTCATCAATCACTTGAATAGCGTTAGACGATGTCAAGGCAGTATTCCTTTCAGCGAGTGCCAATTAAGCGCCATAGAGCGGTTGAAGCAGAACCATTCTGGCGCCTTTTGTTGACCACTAGGGCACATTGCTTTTAGTTAGAACTTCTGGTGAGATCCGAAGCCATTCAAGTGGACTACGGACGCCGATCTGACCCTCGGGGAAAGTTCAAAAAATGTGCAGTGAACTTCGCTGACAACATTCTAGAACACTCGGCTAGTAGCCTTTCTTGCGAAGCACCTCTTCAAGTTGGCTCTGGAAAGACTGGACATCTTCCGCACTCGGTCGGTATTCGGGATCGTCTCCAGGGATAAGACCCAACTGACCCGTCGCACTTAACTGCCAACCCAGGCTGACGCCGTCACTGAATTGCACCGTTCCACTCACCAAGGCCCCCGGACGCATAATGGCATCCACATCCACCCTGACAGCACTCGCGCTCCCTTCGGACGCCTCAACGACTTCCGTCTCCGCTGACTCAGCCGCCGCTGACTCAGCCTCCGCCGAGAGGGCCTCCGCTGGCTCGGCCGCCTCAGCCGCCTCGTCATCGGCTTCCACTACAGCAATATCCAAATCGTCGACAAGGAAACGGACATCCATGTAGGTCATTGATATCTCAAAGTCTTCACGAAGTGAGCGCTGAACATCGGCCAAAGAGCGACCCTCTTGGACCCATTGTGTAACAACAGCCTTTTGTGCATCGGTAAGTTCCATAGACGACGAAGGCTGAGGATGCTCTCATCAGCGTCAACTCCGAAGCGTTGCTCTAGCTAGCCCGATCGGTCCGATACTGGCTCGGTGTCAGCCCAATTTCCCGCTTAAAGGTCCGGCTAAAGTGCGGTGCATTACAGAACCCGGTTAGCGCAGCAATTGTCTCAATGGGCTCCTGCGAGCTCGACAGCAATTCCTTCGCCTCCGCCAACCGAGTGCGAATCAGATGCTCGCGAATACTACTATGCATCTGCTCGCGGAAGCGTAACTCAAGAAGCCGTCGACTAACTCCGAGGTGATCGGCAACGAGGAAGACTTTACCGCTTGTCTCGGCTTCGAGGTCGAAGGCGTAGACGAGAATATCTCCCACATTCCCGTCGAGGCCTTTAAGAACATGATCGGCACAGCGATCAAGGAGTTTCCCAATTTTAAAGCGACTGCGACGACGCTCCGTACGGTAAAGACAGCGACGATCAATGACTGGGCCGCCATGGTCTGGCACAACGGAAAATTCTACGAGTCCATGAAATTTCCCGGCCTCGAAATTCTCGACCGTGTGGGTGGCGGTGACAGTTTTGCCTCCGGCCTGATCTATGGTTTTCTCTCAAAGAACGACCCGCAGGAAGCAGTTGACTATGGCTGTGTTCACGGCGCGCTTGCCATGACGACACCGGGCGACACCACCATGGCCACACTGAAAGAAGTCGAGAAAATCAAAGCTGGCGGCAGCGCTCGGGTGGATCGTTAACCATGATCCCTTAATAAAATCGTCATGTCTGATTTAGAAAAATTCCCCGTCATCCCGGTCATCGTTCTCGATGATGCCAACGACGCCGAACCGCTGGCCGAGGCGCTCCTTAAGGCAGGCCTCAATATTATTGAAGTCACCTTTCGGACGGCCGCCGCTGCCGAATCGATCGAGCGTATCGCGAAAGCCTTTCCCGACATGATGGTCGGGGCCGGCACCGTCGTGACCGAGGAGCACGCCAAGCGGGCGATTGATGCAGGCAGTCGATTCGGCCTCGCACCGGGCACGGATCCGGAAACCATCGCCTTCTTTAAGGAGCAGGGCGTGCCGTTCATTCCCGGAATTATGACGCCGAGGGGCAGAAGTCCGTCGGATACCGCTTGACCGTATAGGGCGCAGTTCTATGGTCGCATCATTCTCAGATGAATTCACGTTCACGCACCTTCATGAAGCCATTCAGCCTCACTGGCATTTTCCTTGCCATCGCCTGCAACTCGCTCACTTCGCTCACCGCGCAGCAACAAACCGACCCAGAGCTTCTCAGGCTTGGCAATGGCATCGCCGCCATCGCCGAAGGCCAGATCATTACCGTGGAGGAGCTACGTCGCGAGCTTGAACCCATCATACCACGCCTTCGGGTCGAATCCCGTAGCACGCAGGAGTTCTCAAAGCGAGTCGACAAGATTAGTCGCGAAGTCCTTCAGAATATGATCGACCGGATCATTATCGTTCAAGCTGCGGAGGACAAGGGGCTCCTCCTTCCGCCCTCCTACATTGATCAGGAATACGACGAAGTATTGGAACGTAATTTCGGCGGCGACCGCAGCCGCTTTCTCGAATATCTGCGTGCACGTGGAGAGACACCACGCGACTTTCGCGCCGATATCTACAAACGGGTTGTCGTCAGCGTCATGCGTTCGGAGACCCGCCGCTCGCAATCCGAAATCAGCCCCGAGCGGATCGAGGAATTCTACGTTCGCAACAAGATTCGTTTTTATCAGGGCGAAGCGCTCCACCTGCGTCAGATCATTCTCACACCCCTGGCAGACGAGGGCCTAGTGCCACTTCGACAGACCGCGAAGATGGCAATTCACGAACTCGACAACGGTGCCAACTTCAGCGACATCGCCCGCAAATATAGCCAGGACGAAATGAGCCGTCAGGGTGGCGACTGGGGCTGGATCGAGCGTAAGGATATCCGCAAGGAACTCAGTGATATTGCCTTTAATCTGGAACCTGGAGAATACAGCCAACCCGTCGAACTGAGTGGCACTATTTTCATCCTCTACGCAGAAGACAAACGTGAGGAAATGATCCAACCCGTCTCCCAGGTTCGTGACATTATCGAGAATGTTCTCGTCGGTGAAATCGCTCGGGAAACACAGGAAAAGTGGCTACAGGATCTGCGTAACGACGCCTACATCCGCTACTTCATGTAGGTTTGTCGGCGATGACAGAGCATCGCCCTCCGGTTACGATCGCCAACTACGCGGGAATCTCGCGCTCCTTCTCCGTCTTTAGCCGCAACTGGCCGCAGGCCGCGTTGATATCGTGGCCCTTCTCACGGCGGATCGTGCAAGAGACCTTGGCCTTGCGCAGGACATCCACAAACGCATCCTGCCGCCGAATACTCGGCCGCTTCCACGGGAGCCCTTGCACTGTGTTGTAAGGAATACAATTCACATGAGCATGCAAATCGTGGGCGATCTTTGCCAGCGCATGCGCCTGCTCCAAACTGTCGTTAATCCCTTCGATCAGAATAAACTCAAGCGTCAGCATACGCCCATGTTTTTGCTGAAAGGCTTTGGCAGCAGGGAGAAGTTTCTCCAGAGGATAACGTTTGTTGACTGGCATGATTTGGTCACGCACTTCATTGGTCGCACCATGAAGTGAGATAGCCAGTCGCACAGCCACCCCTTCTTCAGCCAGCTTCAGAATCTGGGGCGCCAATCCAGAGGTCGATACCGTTATCCGACGTGCACCAAAGTTCAGCCCCCAATCCGCATTCAGGATCCGAATTGTGCGGACAAGTGTATCGTAGTTGGAAAGCGGCTCACCCATACCCATGAAGACAATATTGTCGAAGGAAGCGATCTCCTCGCGGGCGCGTTCCGTATGGGCGTCCTCCCGCCGGCAGATATGCATCAACTGCGAGACCACCTCGGCCGCCATCAGATTACGGCGGAAACCCGCCAAGCCCGAAGCGCAGAACTTACAGCCGTAGGCACAGCCCACCTGAATCGAAACACAGACCGTCTTGCGCGAATCCTCCTGACCGACGCCCTTTTGCGGCGCGCGGATAAGGACCGTCTCGATCAGTGACTTATCCTCCAGTTCCAACAATAATTTTTGGGTCACATCAGTCGAACGCTTGTCGATGACCGGTGCAGTCGGGTAAAGAATGAAATTCTCATCCAACCAAGCGCGAAAATCCTTCGGCAGATTCGACATCGCATCCCAGGAATCGACCCGTTTCTTGTAAAGCCAGTCCATGACCTGCTTCGCCCGAAAGCCCTTGTGCCCGGCCGCTTCAATTTGCTTTGTTAAGCCTTCCAGGGTCTCGCCAAAGAGGCTCGGTTTCTGTGGTTCGAATCGCACGATGCAGTGTCTGGAGATAAACACATGACTGGCAATGCGTTTTTTTTGGTTCTGCCTAAGGCACTCACCAATGCGACAGTCTTTTTGCTATGTGCTTTGGCTTGGCTGTGCAGACCTACCCACTCCGACCGACTTAGCCCGCTTATTGCATGATATCCAGAATTGGCTTTGGCAAGGCATCCCAGCAGTTTAGACCGAAAATTTCAGGTTGCCCCAGCTCAATAGTGATCTATTGTTCACCTATAATGATTACTGAATACAGTAACCGAAGACGAATCAAAGACATGCTAGCGAGCGAGCGCCCTCAAGAACGGCTTGAGAAGCACGGCGTGGAGGCACTCAGCGACCGCGAGCTACTCGCGATGATCCTTCGCAGCGGTCCGCCGGGTGTCGACGTAGTCAGTATGTCCGAAGATTTACTTTATCAAGCGGGCAGCCTCACCCAGTTTCTACGCTGGTCGGCGGAAGACTTTCAGCAGATTCGTGGCATCGGTAAGGTCAAGGCGCTGCAGCTCATCTCGGTGATGCAGTTTGCCAAACGTATCCTCGCAGACGGCGTTGAGGACTCGGTCATTTTCGACAGTTCAGAAATAGTTGCACGGCACTTCAGAACAGTCGTGGCCGGCCTCGAAACCGAGTCGTGTTGGGTGCTCTGCCTCGATCGAAAGAACCGTCTCATCAAACGCATCGAAGTGACCAGAGGAACCGCCACCAACTGCCTCGTCCACCCCAGGGAAGTCTTCAAGCAAGCCATCCAGCTCAACGCCAGCGCGATCATCGCGGTGCACAACCACCCGAGCGGCGACCCGGCTCCCAGCCGCGCCGATATTCAGGTGACCCGTCAACTCCGCGAGGCTGCCAAGGTGATCGGTATCGATCTTCTCGACCACATTATCGTCGGCCAGCGTAGCCGCGACCCACAGGGACTAGGCTACTACAGCTTCAACGAGGCCGGTTTAATTTAGAAAAGCCGCGATCTAGCCCGAATATTGCACCAGTTTGTTGCTGTCGTTCTTTATCTTGTTACGGGA
>JBMYNR010000035.1:0-17251 GCA_049598495.1 Opitutales bacterium | reverse complement strand
TCCACACAATTTAACAGTTTGAGACCTATTCCGATAGGAGGACAAACCTGAGGGGATTACGCAAAATGAAGATGAACCATAAAAAAGCCCGACGGTAAACCGTCGGGCTGTATGAAATTTTAATCGATACCGATTACTTGAGCGTGCCGGCGTAGATCGCGTTCTCACCAAGCTCTTCCTCGATACGAAGGAGCTGGTTGTATTTTGCGATACGGTCGGAGCGGCTCATTGAACCTGTCTTGATTTGGCCGGCGTTCGTAGCCACGGCAATGTCGGCAATCGTCACGTCCTCGGTCTCACCAGAGCGATGAGAGATGACCGAGTTGTAGCCGTTGACCTTACCAAGCTCGATCGCTTCCAGGGTCTCGGTCAAGGTCCCGATTTGGTTCACCTTCACGAGGATCGAGTTGGCCACGCCGAGGTCGATACCCTTTTGGAGAAACTTCACGTTAGTCACGAAGAGGTCGTCGCCGACAAGCTGAACCTTCTCCCCGATGGCATCGGTGAGGGCCTTCCAGCCGTCCCAGTCATTTTCGTCACAACCGTCCTCGATTGAGTCGATCGGGTATTTCTCGGTCAGCTCTTTTAGGTAAGCGGCCTGTTCTTCAGAGGAGCGCTTGGCTCCGCCTTCGCCTTCAAACTTACTGTAGTCGTAAACGCCATCGCTAAAGAATTCCGAGGATGCGCAGTCGAGCGCGAAGGTGATATCTTCACCGACCTTGTAACCAGCCGCTTCAACCGCCTTGCAGAGCGTATCGAGGGCATCCTCAGTGCCTTCGAAGGTCGGTGCGAAACCACCTTCGTCACCAACTGCTGTGCTAAGCCCACGATCGTGGAGAACCTTTTTGAGACTGTGGAAACATTCAGCACCCATACGAATCGCTTCACTGAAGGTCGTGGCCCCGATAGGACGAATCATAAATTCCTGGAAGGCGATGGGTGCATCCGAGTGCGATCCACCATTGATAACATTCATCATCGGTACGGGCAGTACTTTAGCGTTGGGGCCGCCGATGTATTTGTAGAGAGGGAGACCAAGCGCATCAGCTGCGGCATGAGCAACGGCCAGTGACACACCAAGCATTGCGTTAGCACCAAGCTTACTCTTGTTGCTTGTACCATCGAGCTCAAGCATTGCCTTATCGATTGTGATCTGGTCGCAGGCATCGAGACCGACCAACTCGGGGGCGATCACGTTGTCAACATTATCGACGGCCTTTTGGACGCCCTTGCCGAGGTAGCGAGCCTTGTCGCCATCGCGAAGCTCTACGGCTTCGTGCTCACCAGTGGAGGCGCCGGATGGGACGGCTGCGCGGCCGATGATGCCGGAATCAAGTTCGACGTCGACCTCGACAGTTGGGTTGCCGCGGGAGTCAATGATCTCGCGTGCTCGGATATCTGTAATGATTGTGCTCATAATAAAGCGTGTTTGATTTCTGTTTGAGATGATTGCATCTGTCTCCGCTCTTAGCGGAGGCTGAAACCTAGACAGTGTGCGTGTCGTTGTGCATGCTGAGCTACGGCTGTCAATGCTTCGCCGACAAGTATTGCTAGTGCCGAATTCTAAGACGAGTAATTCTTTTGCTTCCGGGCAGTGAATCTATGATTCATGAATTTGCTTTAGCGTGCCTGTTGCTCGTATATAGTCAGGCGCTGCTTCCACTGGGTAGCAATGGTGCTCGCCTGAACTTGGGCGACATACCGCTGGTAGAGTTCCTTTTCACCTTTGACGTCTGCTTCCACGGCGAGATGGTAAGCGGCTTCGATACGAGCAGCTTCGGGCAGTGTGATGTCCGAAGCAATATCCGCGAGTTGAGCAAGCGCGACGTCTTCCTTGCCCGCGTAGAAACGGGCAAATGCTTCACCGACTTTCGCGCGGCCGGCGAGGATATTGTCAGCCAGTGCATCTGCAGCGATAACGTAGAATTCGACCGCATGGTCGAATTCGCCTACTTTGTAGGCTTCATCGGCAACACGGAGGGCCGCGAGACCACCCAGATCCTTGTTGGCGTGGGCGGTGGCGAAGTCGGCGAGAGTCTCCCCTTCGATGGCCTCCATATACGTGGCCTGAAGCCTAGCTTCGGCCTGAGCTTGGTAAATGCGCATCCCATTGAAACCAATGATCGCAAGCGCAAGAACGAGGATACATCCACTGATGAAGCCCTTGTTCTCCATCCAATACATCTGGATGCGATCTTCGAATGAGATTTCTTCGGAGTCTTTGACGTCGATCAGATGGCGCTCATCGAGTTGATCCTGCTGATCGTCGGCGATGGTGGGGTTCTTGATTTTGTTTTTCTTAGGGCGATACATGATAAGATGGCGGATGAATGCAGATGGATGAATGATGGCAAATTTCAGTAATCATCGATTCGCCATTCGTAATGAGTGGCTGCTTGCTAGTCGAAAACAACCGTCTTGTTGTTGTAAACTAGAATCCGATTATCGAGATGGAGCCGGATGGCGTGAGCGAAGACGGATTTCTCAAGATCACGGCCCTTGCGGATGAGATCAGGAATGGCGTTTCGATGGTTAATTCGGGTGACATCCTGGTGGATGATGGGGCCCTCATCGAGGTCGGCTGTCGCGTAGTGAGCCGTAGCTCCAATCAGTTTGACCCCTCGGCTATGGGCTTGGTGATAGGGCTTGCCTCCGGCAAAAGCAGGGAGAAACGAGTGGTGAATGTTGATGACCGGGCAGTTGGCCTGATTCAAAAAATCGTTGGAGAGTACCTGCATGTAGCGGGCCATGACAATTAGCTCTGCACCATGCTCGTGGACGACACGCAATTGCTCCGCCTCAGCTTTCGCTTTGGTTTCCTTTGTGACAGGAATATGGTAAAAGGGTAGTTGATAGCGATCGGCTTCATCGGATAGTGCCGAGTGATTGGAGACCACGCAAGTGAGCTCGCCGGCCATCTCACCCGAACGAAAACGTAAAATAGTATCGTGAAAGCAGTGGTCGATTCTTGAAACGAAAAGAGCCACTTTAGGACGATCTGTGGAGAGGGCTACCTTGGCCTGCATGCCAAGTTCCTCGGTGGCGAACTTCTTAAAGCTTTCCGATTCCTCATCAATCTTTCCGGAAGGAATCCACTCGATGCGTTGGAAGAAGACCTGGGCCTCAGGGTCCTCGTGCTGATCTGCGTGGACTATATTACTCCCGCGCAGGAAGATCCAGCTGGACACACGCGAAACCAGGCCCGGTTGATCCGGGCCATAGAGGAGTGCGATGATACTATCTGGTTGCACGGTAGGAGCTAGCTTGGATTGGCTTCGTTACTGTAGCTCTGAATGGAGCGAACCTCGTAGCCTTTTTCGCGCAGCGAGCGAATACCATCAACCGCTGCGGAGGCTGCGGAGATAGTCGTCATTATACAGAGGTTGTGTTTGACGGCTTCGGTGCGAATCTGATTTTCGTTTTGGCGGGGGACAGTCCCCTGTGGAGTGTTAATAATTAATGAAACCTTATTGTTTTTGATCAGGTCAATCACGTTGGGGCGCCCTTCGCTTAGCCGGCAGACATGCTTCACTGCGATCCCGTTCTTCTTGAATAGCTTACTGGTTCCGGCAGTTGCCATGATGCCGAAGCCGAGTTCACTTAAACCCTTTGCTATTTCGACGGCACGCTCCTTGTCGCTGTCCTTGACACTAATGAAGACATCGCCTGAGTCAGGCAGGCTGGGCTTGGCGGCCATTTGCGATTTTGCGAAGGCCACGCCAAGGTCCTTGTCGAGCCCCATGACCTCACCAGTCGAGCGCATTTCCGGGCTAAGCATGATGGGTGCACCGGGGAAGCGATTGAAGGGAAAAACGGATTCCTTGACCACCCAATATGGAGGAATGATTTCTTTGGTGAAGCCAAGGTCCTCCAGCTTCTCTCCGGCCATGATACGGGAGGCGAGCTTTGCCAGAGGCACACCAATTGCCTTAGAGACAAACGGAACCGTGCGGGAGGCGCGCGGGTTGACTTCGATGATGTAGAGCTCGTCGTCCTTAATAGCGTATTGGACATTCATAAGGCCGACGACCTTGAGTTCCTTGGCTAGGGCGTAGCTGGCCTGGCGAACTGTTTCAAGCATCTCGTCCGATAGGGTATGGGGAGGCATGACCATGGCGGCATCACCGGAGTGGACACCGGCAAATTCAACATGCTGAAGCATGCCCCCAATGACAGTCGTCTCCCCGTCGGAGATACAGTCGACGTCGAGTTCAAAGGCGTCTTCAAGAAATTTATCCAGTAGCACGGGCTTGCCGGGTGCGACATCGAAGACCTCGCGAATGATTTGCTTCATTTCCGCCATGTCATAGACGATGAACATGCCGCGGCCGCCGAGGACGAAGGATGGGCGGAGGAGGATCGGGAAACCGATTTCGCCCGCCAGTTCGTAGGCGTGCTCCTGGGAGTTGGCAATACGGTTTTCCGGCTGTTTCAGGCCAATTCGGTCGAGAATATCGCGAAACAGGTCACGATCCTCTGCCGCATCGATAGAAGAAGGGGAGGTGCCGATGATATTGACCCCATGGGCCTCAAGTTCGGTCGCAAGATTCAGCGGGGTCTGTCCACCGAATTGAACGATCACACCGTCGCAGTCCGACTGATAGTAGATCTCAAGCACATCCTCCAGCGTAAGCGGTTCGAAGAACAGCTTGTCCGATGTGTCGTAGTCGGTCGAAACGGTTTCTGGGTTGGAATTTACCATAATGGTCTCGTAGCCGGCTTCTCGCAAAGCGAAAGAGGCGTGGACACAACAATAGTCGAACTCGATGCCCTGGCCAATCCGGTTGGGGCCCCCGCCGAGAATCATGATCTTCTTTTTGTCGGATACATTGATCTCGTTCTCCGAACCATAAGAAGAATAATAGTATGGAGTGAAGGCTTCGAATTCAGCCGCACAGGTATCCACCAGGCGGTAATTCGTCATCACGCCTAGTTTCTCGCGGCGCTTGCGGACGGCCTGACGGTTCGAGCCGACAAGCTCCGCGATGAGTGCGTCGCTGAATCCCGCCTCTTTGGCGGTTGCCATCAGTTCTGCATCCAGTTTTGGCAGACTGCTCTTAGTGAGTGTCAATTCGATGTCGACGAGTTGCCGCAGTTGGTCGATGAACCAGGGATCCAGAGCACAGAGCTCGTGAATCTCTTCATCACTCATGCCATTTAGAAGGGCATGGCGGAGCCAGAAGACACGCTCGCTGGTGGGGATGGCGATCCCTTCGCGAACAGCTTGAAGATCGGTGATCTTCTCAGCGAATTTAGCCGGGCCGACGAAGCCCTTGGCGCCGATTTCGAGTGAGCGCAGTGCTTTTTGGAACGACTCCTTGAAGGTCCGGCCAATAGCCATGGCTTCTCCAACGGATTTCATCGCGGAGGTCAGGGTAGGATCGGCTCCCACAAATTTCTCAAAAGTGAAACGCGGAATCTTCGTCACCACATAGTCGATCGTCGGCTCGAAGCTGGCTGGCGTCTCACGAGTGATATCGTTCTGAAGCTCATCGAGGCTGTAGCCGATGGCCAGTTTGGCGGCGATCTTTGCGATCGGGAAGCCGGTGGCTTTCGATGCAAGGGCCGAGCTACGGGAGACCCGTGGATTCATCTCGATCACGACCATGCGGCCATTCTTCGGGTTGACGGAAAACTGAATGTTTGAACCGCCCGTTTCGACTCCAACCTCCCGAATGCAGGCGAAGGAGGCATCCCGCATCAACTGATATTCCTTGTCTGTCAGTGTCATCGCGGGGGCGACTGTGATCGAGTCGCCCGTATGCACACCCATCGGGTCAAAATTCTCAATCGAGCAGATAACCACGCACTGATCCTTGTGGTCGCGCATGACCTCCATCTCGTATTCCTTCCAACCAAGGAGGCACTCTTCGACGAGGACCTCGTTAGTAGGAGAGATATCGAGTCCGTTCTGCACCATGCGCTCATATTCTTCACGGTTGTAGGCGATGCCACCGCCCGAACCACCCAGTGTGAAACTCGGGCGGATGATGATTGGGAAATCACCGATCAACTCGTCGGCCGCCTTGAGCGCGTCAGCTAGGTTGTTAACTGTAGCGGAACGTGCCACATCCAAGCCGATCTTGAGCATGGCCTGTTTGAATACGTCGCGAGCCTCGCCCTTCTCAATGGCTTCCGGTTTAGCACCGATCATTTGAACACCATATTTCTCGAGGATTCCGGCCTTGTTTAAATCCATGGAGAGATTGAGCCCCGTTTGACCGCCGAGAGTGGGGAGGAGGGCTTCCGGCTTCTCCTTGGCAATGATCTTCTCCAGTGCGTCGACGGTAAGTGGCTCGATATAAGTGACATCGGCGAACTCGGGGTCGGTCATGATAGTTGCCGGATTACTGTTTACGAGGACGACCTTATAGCCTTCTTCACGGAGCGCTTTACAAGCCTGAGTGCCTGAATAATCGAATTCGCAAGCCTGTCCGATGACGATGGGGCCTGAGCCGATAATAAGGATCGTTTCAATGTCGGTGCGTTTTGGCATAAATTGGCCGAAAGGCTGGTATTTTTGATGCCCCATGCAAGCACGAACAAGCGTGGGCAACGAAGATATAAGGGGAAGAACTTTTCTCATGGCAATTGAGTTTTAAGACCCTATTCTTCTTGGGAGATGATCTGAGAATGAGCTAAAAGAGGAAACCCGCATCGATTGTCGCTGGGGTGCGCTCATTATTTTTTTCACGGTTTGTGAGGTTACTTTATCGGTCCGGCGCTGGTTCCGGGTCGGAGCGTGCCACGGAGGGCTAGGATGTGTTGTGCACTTGGGTGAAGCCCAAGTGGCGGCACTGGCGCTTGAGGAATACCGGTTCGCGGTTGCCCGAAGCGCATTTGAGCCGCTACTCGAATTGAATGCGACCGAAGCAGAGGGGAAATTGGTTCGTATTTGATTGCCGTTTAGTGCCACGGGACTAGGCTGGTGTTATGCACGAGCTATTACCAGTTACGCAGGGCGATTTCGTCGCAATCGAGTTGAGTGATAAGGTCACTGAACTGGATTTTGAGATCATTGCATCTCTGATGGAGACCGAGATTGAGGAGTATCATATGATTGCGCTTTACCTTGAGCTGAAGAATTTTCACGGATGGACCCCGGGGGCGCTGTGGGCAGACACAAAGTTCGACCTCAAGCATCATGGTGACTTCAGCCGCATCGCGATAGTGGGTGACCAGAAGTGGGAAGAGTGGATGGCGAATTTATCGAAGCCCTTCACTTCTGCGGCGGTGCGTTACTACGACGTCCAGCAGCGGGAGATTGCCCTTCGTTGGGCCTCGGGCGGTCGCGAGCTTTAATATGTCTGTTCCGCCTATCGATCGATTCAAGGCCCTGAGCTCGCCGAACGGGCAGGGATGAGGCCTTTTTCGAGAGCTCGCGGCCTTGTCCAGCCAGTGATTCACCTCGGGGCACGCCTGACTGGACGCCTTGCGCGCCTCTCGAAACGGCTCTCACCAGAAGTTCTAACTAAATCCACTAGGCTCTAGCGGTCAGAGCGAAGACGGATCTGTTGAGGCGCAGCTGCATGCTGTCATGGCAACAGAGTGCTGAGGCTGCATTTTTAAAGCGGTATTATGCGTCCGCCACCTCGCGCAAGTATCTTGGGCGGCTTTCGGCTTCGCAAAAACTACGCCCACGGTAGCATCCAGCGTGAGCTGGATGAAGACTCCATCCTAAGGGTTGGCGTGCGCCCTTTAGGGCGTCCGCCCCTGTCTTTGCAACCAGATCAGACTTTAGGGCAGATGGTATTATTGCTGATGGTAAGATTCTGACTTCTCTTTTTGGGATTAATCCCAGGAGTAAATTATCCGGGTATAGTAACTGGTATCCAGATGCTCGTCGGTGGCAGGTTCGCTTTCATATTCGTTGCGGACACCCATCCGAATCATCCAGTTCTCGCCAATGCCTACAGGAATCTCAATACCACTGTCGTGAACCACACGGTAGTTGCCGAAGTCGTCGATTCCTGGAACAAAGGTCAGATCGTTTTCTATGAAGAGGCGATTGGAAAAGTGGTAACTGTGTGCGAGCCCGAAGTCGACCGTCGCGCTCGACTCATTTTCGGTGTTATTGTCGTAGCCCGTATACCGATAGCCAAGACCGGATCGGAACACTAAAGTTTGATGATCCTTATTGATTAGCCTGTAGGAGATACCTGCGCCCGTGGTGGAGCGCAGATCAATACTGTCAATGGCATCGGCCTCGAGTTCGGTGCGGACATACCAGCCGTAGGCGCCATGAAAAAAGGACTGATAGGAAGCGCCGCCAGCTATTCTGTCTTCGGTCTGATTTCCTTCTTCCTCGGCCTGTTCGTAGTCGAAGAAGAGAGCAAGCTCGTCATCGGGCCCCGTTAGTTTTGCGTCGAGGCTGGTGCCTAAACGATACTTGTCTGTATTGCCGTTTTTGCCTGTTAGGTCGATACTCGTCTCGACGTCCCACGCACGCTGGTTGCGGACGAGTTCAGGGTCCTCGCTGCCCAGCGACCAAGCTGCTGCGACCTTAGCCGCGCTTGTTTCCAGGACTCCATCCTCAGACTGGATGCGAATGCTTCCGTCCTCGGAACCCTTGATGGGGCCTGCCATGACTGTACCGCTCTGCAGGCGGAGGACTCGCGGCTCGTCTGATTCGAAGCTGGCGACCTGATTCTGTTTGATCTGGAGCGTTCCCGCGTAGGGAGTATCCAAATGAATGATACCTTGGTCGATCGAAGTGATTGTTCCAGTGAGTTTAGCGCCATCTATTGTTCGAACGAGGTCAGCTGTCGCCAGCGATGCGCTCATGAAACAGGCGGTTAGGTAGAGTGTGATGTCTTTCATATCAAAAAAAGGCGGACTTCCTGCCAGAGGAAGTCCGCTGTGGAGAGTAAATATCAGTGGCCTTATTCCGATTTGATCAGGATTTCCTTGGCGGAAAGCCCTTGTTTGATCATCGGAAGAACGTGCTCGGTATAGGGCACGACGACCTCGAGAACATAAGGTCCATCGTGTGCAATCATCTCTTCGATTGCGCCTTTCAGGTCCTCACGCTTAACGACACGCTTCCCCTTCACGCCGAAGCCTTCCGAGATCTTAACGAAGTCAGGGTAGATCGCCTCCACATTGTCAGGGCCACCGATATTGTCCTTGTCGCAGAGGATGGTCTGACCGCGAACGCTCTCATACATAAGGTCTTCCCACTGAACAACCATACCAAGGTGCTGGTTGTTGAGGATAATTGTTTTCGCGTTGATCTTCTCGATGTGAGCCGTTGCCAGTTCCTGAACATTCATCAGGAAGCATCCGTCTCCGTCGATGTTGACGACAAGCTTCTCGGGGAAGGCGACCTTCGCGCCAATTGCAGCCGGTAAACCGAAACCCATTGTCCCGAGGCCAAGCGAACTAACGTAGGTGCGAGGCTCGCGGAACTTATAGAATTGCGCCGCCCACATCTGGTGCTGGCCAACGCCGGTTGTGATGATGGCGTCGCCCTTGGTGACTTCATAGAGCGTCTCGATCGCTTCCTGTTGGGTGATGTGGCCGGTATTGTCGTAGCTAAATGGGTGCTCTTTCTTCCAGCCGTCGATCGTCTTGTTCCAGGCGCTGATGTCGGGTTTATTGAACCCGCTCTTTTTGGCGAGCTCGTTCAGGCGGGTTAGTGCGTATTTTACATCTGAGTGTATCGGATATTGGACGCGCTTGTTCTTGTTGTGTTCGGAGACATCAATATCGATATGGACGATCTTAGCATCAGGGGCGAATTTCTCAACCTTACCCGTGATACGGTCGTCGAAGCGGGCACCGGCGCAGATCAATAGATCGGAGTCACAGACGGCCCAGTTGCCGGCCACCGTGCCGTGCATACCGAACCAGTAAAGCGACTGGGGGTGTTCGGAGTCAAAGGCACCCAAGCCCATAAGAGTCGAAGCGACCGGGAGGCCCGTGAGTTCCGCGAATTCGCGGAGCTCCAAATGTGCTTCGGCGGAGATGATGCCGCCACCGATATAAAGGACCGGGCGTTCTGCCTCTTCGATCAGATCGAGAACTTCAGTCAGTTCTTCATCCTTCGCTTCGGGTTTGGTCGAATTGATCTTATATCCGGGGATATCGATTTCAGCAGGGAAGGTCGGCGCGTAGATGGCTTGTTGTACATCTTTAGGAATATCGATCACGACAGGGCCGGGACGGCCTGTTTGTGCAATGTGGAAAGCTTCCTTAACGACGCGTGGAAGGTCCTCTTTATCGAGAACGAGGTAGCTGTGCTTCACGATTGGAAGCGTCATCCCGTAAAAGTCGGTTTCTTGGAACGCAGCCTTACCGATAAACTGCTGATAAACTTGTCCGGTAATGCAGACGAGTGGGATGCTGTCCATGAAGGCATCTGCGATACAAGTCACGAGATTCGTTGCACCCGGTCCCGAGGTTGCCATGCAGACACT
This sequence comes from Opitutales bacterium, assembly GCA_049598495.1. Classification (GTDB taxonomy): domain Bacteria; phylum Verrucomicrobiota; class Verrucomicrobiia; order Opitutales; family Coraliomargaritaceae; genus Thalassobacterium. The sequence continues at coordinate 6,833 of JBMYNR010000035.1, read as the reverse complement.
GGCCTTGCCTGTGGCGCGTGCGTGGCCATGCGCCATAAAGCCGCCGCCTTGCTCAAAGCGTGGGAGAATCGTGCGGATCTTTTTACTCTTGGTAAGGGCCTGGTGGAGCTCCATCGATGCGCCGCCTGGGTAGGCATACACCACATCCACATCCTCGCGCTCAAGAGAGGCGACCAGGACATCCGCACCCTTCATTTCGGGGCCAATTTCGTCCTGCTTAGGGAAGTCGATTGCTTTATCGGTTTTCATTGTATGTGGTGTTTTGCGTTTTCAGTAGGCGGTTTGGGCACAGCGCCCGAACCAAAGGGCTAGGAAAAAGACAGCAAACTGGCTCCGAATCAAGCTCGGAAGCATCCTTCTTTTAGGCCCTAAAATGCGCGTTTCATAGCTTGCGCGCCGGGCCAGTAAGTCTCATTTAGTAGTCGCTATGTCGAAGATTCTATTTTTGGGTGACATCGTCGGGCGTCCCGGACGCCAGTTCGTGGTGGAGCGCCTTAGCTCCCTGAAGGATGAGTTGGGCGCCGATATTGTGATCGCCAACGGCGAGAATTCGGCGGGTGGTGCCGGAATTACCAAAAAAATTGCCCAAGAGCTACTCGCTGCCGGCGTGGATGCGATCACACTGGGAGACCATGTTTGGGATCAAAAGAACTTTGAAAACGAGATCGTCGAGCTGGAGCGGGTTTGTCGGCCAGCCAATCTCCCTTTGGAAAATCCGGGGCGCACCCATGTGGTGGTGGAAAAGGACGGTTTTCGGCTTGGGGTCTTTACGGTTCTGGGGCGAAACTACCTCGCAATGAAGTCCTCCTGTCCCTTTAAAGGTGCCGATGCCAAGCTGGTTGAGCTAGAATCTGAATGCGATGCAGTCTTCGTGGAAGCGCACATGGAAGCGACATCGGAGAAGATGGCACTGGGGTGGTATTTGGATGGTCGTGTGGCCGCTGTGGTGGGCACCCATACCCATATCCCTACCGCGGACGGACGGGTCTTGCCTAAAGGAACTGCCTATTTAAGTGATGCAGGTATGTGCGGGCCCTACGCCTCAGTGCTCGGACGCGATGTGGAGCAGGTGGTTGCGACCTTTCTAGACGGAATGAAACGTCGCTTTCCTGTGGCGCAGGAGGATTTACGCATCTCCGGCTGCCTTATTGAAGCCGACCTTCGCCAAGGGCTTTGCAAGCATATTCAGCGGGTAGAGCTTGCAAAAACCAGGGAATAAAGACCTATTTTCTAGGTCTTATTGGGGTGTCCTGTTCCGAAAACACAGTAAGGGATACGCTCAATAATAACTTCGAATCACTAAAATATGAAAATACTATTACTACCAATCCTCTTACTTGTAGCTACCTTGACAGCGCACGCCCACTGTGGCGGTTGTGGTGCTGGCGAAGTGGCAGCCGAAGAATCCTGCTGTTCCGGAGGCGATGGCTGTTGTTCTGAAAAATCCTCCTGTCAGGAGAATACCAGCTGCGGAAAGAAAAAGTCCTCTTGCCAGGAGAAAAGCAGCTGCGACAAGGAAAAGTCATGCTGTGGCGAATGTGGTGGAGAGAAAGCCGCGGCTAGTGCCGATATTCCCAAGCCGAAGATGGCTTGCTGCCCCGGTCACTAAGCTGAGCAGATAATCCATTTAATAGCCTCGCGGTCGATTGAACGCGGGGCTTTTTTGTGGTTCATCGTTATTTTTCGGGGATGGACCGGAGTGCATTGTGGTCGTCGGCCTGACATCGACCCCCGTCTTTGCTCGCCGAGCTAGGCCGAGTCAAGAGGTCGCGGCCTTGTCCAGCCAGTGATGCACCTCGGTGCACGCCTGGCTGGACGCCTTGCGCGGCTCTCGAAACGGCTCTCACCAGAAGTTCTAAGGAAATGCAGTGCGCTCTAACTAAGGCCGCTGGTTGCTAAAAAGAAAAGATCCCTCCCCCGGCTTTGGCGATGAACTTTTTGTGATCTAGCTTAACCCGGCCTTGATACAGTCGCTGAGCGAAATGCCGTCCCGATAGTTGCCTTTCACCCGCAGGCCGGGAAATTGATTCTCGATGCTCTCAATCTGATCGAGAATTTCCCCATAACCGAGTTTATACTGCGGTATGGCTTTGGGCCAGTGTCGGTGGTGGCAGAAGGTGGGCGCACCGCTGATGCCGAGTAGGGAGTTGACCTCGGCGATCGCGGTTTCTCGGACGTGTTTCATCTCAGGTACTGCCAGTTTCGGCTGTCGTCCTCCTCCGATGAATATCGTCAGCAGAACTTCGCCCTCTGGTGCCCGTCCCGGGAAGATGCTTGAAGGAAACAGTATTCCGAGGATGTTTCGCCCCTCGCATTCCGGCACAAGAGCTCCAAATCCGTCCAAAGGATGCGCCACATCCTCACGTTTGTAGGCAAGGCTGAGCACGGAGACGGGTGGGTAGTCAATCTGCTCCAGAGGGCGTAGGCTATCCTTTAGCTGGTCTTCCAGCGGGAGATTGGAAAGTGTATGGCTCGGCCCAGTCAGGACGACCTCGTCATAGCTGTGTGCTTCCCCGTTCCAACGAACAATCCATTCGTTCCCATCGGATTGTATGGACTCAATGGACACGTTTGTTTGCACGGATTCACCGAGCGACTTGGCTAGATGGTCGGGTAGTTCGTGCAAGCCTTGTTCGAAGGAGATGATACGTTTTTCAAACCGAGGTTTCGGGTTTTTACGGGCTGTTCGCATCATGGCGACCGCCCCACGGATCAGGCCTCCGTGGTTCTGCTCGAGGGCATAGAGCTTCGGGAAGGCATAGCGCAGCGAGAGCGTCTCGGGTTTGCCCGCGTAGATGCCGCCGATCAGCGGATTGATTGCGTATTTGTAGATCTCATCGCCAAGCCGCCGACGGACAAAATCGGCCGCGCTTTCTTCAACACCTGCATCGACCTTCGATATAAAGGGCTCCTTCAGGACTCTGAGCTTCCCGCAAAGCGACCAGAGTGGCGTGGTGATTGCCGAGAGGGGACCTGTGGGGACGGCGTGTAATCGACTGTTGCGGACAATGTAGCGTTTGTTCGCCTTATCGGAGGCCCTGATCTCCTTAGATGTAAGTCCGGGAATCGATTTGAGAAAGGCGTCGACCTCAGAGCTGTTTACCTGAATGGAATTGGGGCCCTCCTCGGCGAGATAGTCGCCCTCGCGGAAGCTCTGAATGGCACCCCCAATTCGGTCCGAGCTTTCGAGGACAAGGCATTGGCCGCCACTTTGCTTTAGGTGCCAGGCGCGTGCCAGTGCGGTGATCCCCGAGCCGATGATACAGGTTCGCTTCATTAGGTTGGTTTAGGTAATGGAAATCCTGCCTGCAGTGTGGCGCAAATTGAAAATGTGCGGTCCTCGTGTTTTATGACTTTCGTGTGTCGCCAAGTATTTGATACTCGAGAATGGCTCCGCCACGGCAGTTCAGGAACTCGGAAACTTGGTTGCGAAAAGCTAGCTTGCCAGTGGTAGGGGAATCGCATGAAACTCTGGTTATGGCAGATTCATGGGAGACCTTAAAACTACTGGCGGACTCGACTCGTGTGCGAATTTTGTTTCTTCTGAATCATGAGGAGCTTTCTGTTGCAGAGTTGCAGGAGGTCTTGGATATGGGGCAGTCACGGATATCCTCCCATCTCGGACTGCTGCGTCAGGGGGAGTTGGTTCTGGACCGACGCGAGGGAAAAAAGACTTTTTATGCAATCAACCCTAGCTTTGACGCGCAGGGTGCCGAGTTGATGCGTGCAGCCTGTGCCTCGGTGGAAAAATCGGATCAAATCGTCACTGATCAGGCGAATCTGAAACGGATTTTGGAGAAACGGAAGCAACGCTCGGAGCAATATTTTAATTCGGTTGCGGGGCGGCTTAGTAAGAACTACTGCCCGGGGCGGAGTTGGGAAGCGATCGGGCATTTTCTCCTACACCTGACACCTAAAATTAAAATTGCGGACCTTGGTGCGGGCGAGGGCTTGATCTCACAGTTGCTTGCGCGGCGAGCCGAGCAGGTGACTTGCGTGGATAATTCCCCCAAGATGGTTGAATTCGGCCGAGAGTTGGCAGAGAAAAATGGCTTCACCAATCTTGAGTATCAGCTCGGTGATATTGAGGATGTGCCATTGAAGAGCAAGAGTGTGGACTTGGCTCTACTGAGTCAGGCCCTCCATCACGCGCAGCATCCTGATAAAGCAGTTGAAGAGGCCTATCGAATTCTCAAGCCGGGCGGTGAATTGATCATTATCGATCTATTGGAGCACCCGTTCGAAAAAGCCCGCGAACTCTACGCGGATGTTTGGCTCGGATTCTCCGAGAATGCGCTTTACCAATATCTGAAGGCGGCTGGTTTTCGAAAAATTGAGGTCAACATCGTCGCCGAGGAAGACGAGGAGCCACGTTTTCAAACGGTTTTGGCCAGCGGCGTGAAATAGGGCGAAGCGCTAAACTATCTTGCGGGATCCCCTTCAGAAGAGTTCGCTTCAGTTATCTCTGATTTTTCGCACGTTTCGGATGGAGGCTCTTTTGTCTCAGATGTTTTTATTTTAGGCGCATCTGACTGAGCCTCTACGATAAACTCTTCAATGATGGTATCGGCTTCCGAAGAGGCGGCCTCTTCGGGCGCCATGGTCTCCATTGCGACCGCGTCTTGCGCTACATTGATTTCGTCCACTTTCTTAGGCTCGGGCATAGGCGGAGGCGCGTATAGTTTGCCGTCTCCATATTCAGTGACGTAGCCCTCCGTGATCAGCCAGCGCAGATCGAGCATGAGCTGATTGAGTTTCTTTTGTTCGTCTTCGCTGAGCTTGGCCATGGGGGTCGCTTCGGTCGAGGCCTTGGCGTCTTGAGTTATGGGCGCCCCTTCGTCGGAGACTTTGCTTTCCTCATCGGCTTGAGTGGCCTCAGCGGCTTTTGCTTGAGCGGCTGCTTCGACCTCGGCCTCGGTCATCTCGAGTGTCTCAGGCTTTTGCTTTTCGGTATCAATACCAATATATTCCTTCGGCAGCTTGCTCGCTGGCATATCCGGGTGTTTCTCAACAAACTCGATTAAATCTCGAATCGAGTCGGTAAATACAGTGTTGGCATCACGGAACTTGCGCTTCACAGCACAGACAAAGGACGCGCCTTTCGAGCCCTTCTTATAGACAGCGAACTTGTGCCGGCGTAGGCGCCCACGTATGTTGTTTGCGGAATCGAGCGGGAAGTGCTTCTGGTTCTCGACGTAGGCTTCCACCGAACGGCGGATATTGCCCTTCGGCAGTCTTTCAAGGTCGCGGCCCGCAAATCGGATGCTCTCGCCGAATCCAACGACTCTATCTTTCCGGTGCTGCAAGAGAAAGATGCGGACGGCTTCCAGTGTCTCTAGTGATTCGGTTTCACCTTCCTGACGGTCCTTGACCGTGTAACGGGCACCTTTCTTCATCGACTCCAGCCAGGCATCGATTTGCTCCTGTTCTTTCACCCCTTCAATTTTAGAGGTGAAGCGCTCAAACGACATGCCTGTGATACGAGAGGCATAGTGCTGCTGAAGAAACTCCTGATAGCGGTGATAGTTGGGTGGCCCAAGTAGCTCCCCGGTTATTGTGCAGCGATTCACTATGGGGAAGTTGCCCTTCGGTGCTTCAACCTCGATTTCTTCGATGTCAAAGAACAGATCAAGGTGATTTGTCATCACATGATTGACCGCTTCTTCCTCTGTCTCAAACGGTAGGTGGCCGGGCACGGAGTAGTAGAGCTTGGGTGCCTCGGATCCATCGTCGTTCTTCTTGATTTTCGGAGACACAACCACGACAAAGCGATCGGGTTTCTCGAGCAACAATTGAGCAATGTCGAATAGTTGATAGGTGCGTGCGCTGGAACGAAGCCGCTTGATTAATGCATCAAAAGCTTCGTCCTGGGGATAAAGATCGACTTTAACTGTGGATTCAAGGTAGGGCATCGGGCGACGATTTTGGCGGTCACTCCGATGAGACCGTGGATTGTCGGAATCACGTCGATCTGTTGAGCTCTCAGTGCGCCGTTTGGGTCGGCCTCCGGATCGTCTATCCCGCGAGCTTCCTGCGCCCGAACGCTTCGGTCCACGCCTCTCTCCCCTATGTGAGTCATAGCTTTTCTGGCGCGCCGGTTTTGCGTTTGGGTCGGCCCAATTTGGACCAAAGTCCAATCCGGAAAGTGAATTCAGATCGAGCGCTTTTTTCGCGTCCTCGGGTAGCTTATTTGCTGCTTCTTCAGCCATGACTGTAAGGGATAAACGCGACGACGTATCAGGCCGGCACGTGAGATGAGTTAGTGGATGAAGTGTTGGTGTAGGGGATTTGTGTCCGCGAGACAAGCATGAGTAGAACCTTTTTTAATGGTTGGATCATTTTTTTTGAAATTATTGTTGATCTCGGAAAAAAGCTACCTATCACCTTCGTCTTCCCTGGGAGAAATCACAGTCCATCGGTCGAGTGGTGGAATTGGCAGACACGCATGATTAAGGGTCATGTGCCGCAAGGCGTGAGGGTTCAAGTCCCTCCTCGACCACCACTTTTTAGCCGAGGCAAGTTGTCTCGGCTTTTTTGTGGGCACTTGTATTTGGATGTTTCGGGGACTTTCACCCTAAGGGTGTTCCGGTTCGCTTCGCGCCCGGTCTTGTCGGTCGCTTCACTCCCTCGGAACAAGTCCCTCCTCGACCACGGGGCTTCGTCTGGAACTTGTTCCAGCTACGAAACCCGTCCCGGCGTATCGAAGAGTAGCCGGACTCCACCAACGTTGTGGAACTACGCCCGCGCAAGCGGGGGTCTAGAGAGGGTCTACACCAAAGATTGGGGACAAGGGCGCACTCCAACGCTAAGAGCACGTGGAGCGTTGTTGGAGT
>JBMYNR010000034.1:0-18265 GCA_049598495.1 Opitutales bacterium | reverse complement strand
CCGTTTTCACAGGGAATTCTGCCCTTCGGTGTCCGGACTTTCCTCTCAACCTTGCAGCCAAGCGAACGCCCACCCCCGAAATCGACACCATAGATTGCATTGGCCCACCATCGGGCGCAAGCGGGAATTTTAGCTACCTCCATGAGTGTCTTAGGCTGAGTATGTAGCCGCCTCACCATGTCCCGGCGTAGCTCTTGGAGCGAAGACGGATCTGTTGAGGCGCATCCAAAGGCCGACACGGCAACAGAGCGCCGTGGCTCCACCAAGCGCAGTCAAAGCACTTATTACCCAGCTCTACACCAGCGGCTTGCCTGCGCGATACTGTATTGAAACTTGCGGGCGTGTTCACGGATCAGGAAGGGCATATCCCATTTCTTATCCAGAGTGAAGTGTGGTTCCAGAGCCGAACGTAGGCCTGCAAAAGAGTCCTGGGCGCCGTCGCCGAGCCAGTTCTCAGAGGGCGTGTATGCCTCTAGCCAAGTGAAAGGGGTCGTCATGAAAAGCTGCCCGCCCGGTTTGATCAGCCCGGGAAGCCGCCCGAGCACCCGCATCGGCTCCGAGAGGCGGCAAATGAGGTTGCAGGCGATCACCAGATCAAATTGACCGATATCCCCGCGAATCGCCTGCGCATCGCCCTGCTCGAAGTGAACACGACTGCGATCAATTTCCGGATCAACCTGAACCAACAGCTCGGTGGTGGCCGAGCCCTCATCCATGCGGGTAGCCGGATGCACCCCGCCCTCCGCAAGCCGATTCGCTGCGTCAATAAATGCCCGCGAATAGTCGATGCCGATCACTTCATCGAAATGACGAGCCAACTCGAAGCTCGAGCGGCCGACCGAGCAGCCAAGGTCAAGTGCTCTGGAGCGGCCCGCCAGAGTCTGAAGATCCGGACCCTCAAGTGCACAGCGCTTCGGAAAACCCAATGCGTCGGCACCTCCGAAGGGATACGGGAACTGTTCATCGTCCTCTGCGTAGTGAAAAACCAGATACTGCTGCAGTAAGTCGTCCGACTCGTAAGGATTGGTTATGTCCATGTCGTGTAAAAAAGGCGGTCGTTCCCGACCGCCATTGTTTATTTCGAATCTGTATTCTAGGCGAAGATCGGAAGCTCCGCCTCGAGCAGGTCCACCATGTATTTTGATGGCTTGTAGTGCTCGATCAGAATCTCAGTCTGCTCCCCACGGATCATACGTGCCTGCCGAAGGCGAATCTCAGGCGTCTTATGCGGGGCATAGAGAACATCGTCGTGCGATGCATTCTTGTGCTCCTTAAAAAGATCGGGTGTAATCTTGCCGCCGAGGTGGTCATCGCGGCCGGTTGCCACGTGAATCGTACCAAGAATCTTTTCATCCTGAATATCACGGCCCGAGAATGGCAGCACCTGAGTGCCGAATCCCAGTTCCCCGAGCGCACCAATCATCGGATCTTCCTTCAACCGGCGGTTGTGGTCCTCAATTTCGGCGTAGTCGCCGTAAACAAACTGAGATTTAACAATCTTGCCGTCCTCGACGTGTAGAAGGCCAATTGTACTCTCATCATATTTGAACGGGAAGACCCCCTCTGCGCTTTCAGGGACGAAATAGACCTCGCCAGCCGGAAGGTTGGCAACGTCCGGCTTGCCCGGAGGGCAAAGGCCATGGCTTTTCTGGGCCTCTTGCCCGTTTGTGTGGAGCACAAGTGTATAGACCTTATTCTCCACCTCGAAGTCGATTTCAAAGCGGTCGGCATTTGTGAGGCCGAGGCGGAGTTTTTCTGCCTCTTCACTCACGACATCGTAATCAACAGAGAGACCCGTATCGAGAATGATCTGATTGAGGCCATGAAGCGTGGCACCACGAAAGCCAAACTCCTTGCATTTCGCCGTCAAGGGGGCAGTCGCCGAGAAAGTCGAGACGGTCAGTATAATGTCATATTCCGTGTAAATATCCTTGTCCAAACTCAGGTGGTTGCCGTCCGGATCGTAACAATCATCCTCCATATCAAGATTACTACCACCGGTTTCCTTGTAAGCAAAGATCTCGCCGCCGGTCCAGTTCATCTCCTCCAGGGCGCCTGACTTGAAGCCCTTGTAGAACACCTCGTGGCCATAGTTTTGGATAGAGAGCGTCTCGTCGTTTAGAAATCTAAAATCTTCAATATCGGCCGGATTCGGGAGATCGATCAGGATACAAACCTTCTCACCATTGCCACGACCGAAACAGGTGGTCAACAAGCGGGTGAGACTGAAAGGAGGAAAGCTGCGTTCATTCGCGTCGAGTATCATTTTCATCTTATTATCGGTTTCGTTGTGAGATGACAGAATATCCACGGGGAATCCTCTGTCAAAGCTTGGTTTGACTACTGTTTATGAATGGATGAAATCGGCTTGTTCTGCATTTCCTTACAGCACGGCCCCGTATTTATGAAGCGCGTCTTCGACATTATAAGTTCACTTATTTTGCTACTTGCACTCAGTCTGCCTCTCCTCGTATTGGCGGCCTCTCAACTCGTTTGTCTTGGATGCCCGATCCTCTTCCGCCAAGAACGGGTGGGACGCGGAGGTCAGCGATTCGAGATCATCAAGTTCCGAACCATGCAGGAAGGCAATGAGACGGACGAAGCGCGCCTCACGTCATGGGGGCGTTTTTTGCGCAGCACCAGTCTTGATGAACTGCCGGAGCTCATCAACGTGCTGCGTGGAGACATGAGCCTCGTAGGGCCCCGACCACTCCCTGTTGCTTATCTCGAGCGCTATTCGCCGAATCAAGCCCGTCGTCACGAGATCCGCCCCGGGATCACAGGCTGGGCCCAGGTGAACGGACGTAACGGACTCACCTGGGAGCGACAGTTTGAATTGGATCTCCACTATGTTGAAAACCATTCCTTCTTGCTCGATCTGAAAATCCTCGTTTTAACGGTCATCACTGTAATTCGCCGTGACAATATCTCCGAGGATGGCCACGCCACCCGCAGCGAGTTTCTCGGCAATCAAGAATAAGCCCACCCTCACATGCCCGACGCTCAAGAAATCGAAGCCCTCGTTCTCGAATCGGTCCGTTTACTCGCCAAGGATTTCGAACTCGAAGCCCTCAAGAGCCCGCAGAGCGACAGTCTACTTTATGGTGAAGGTGGCGCACTCGATAGTATGGCGCTGGTTAACTTGATTGCCGATCTGGAGGAAGCCATTGCCGAGAAATACGGGGCATCTATTGTGTTGGCTGATGAAAAGGCAATGAGCGCCAAGAACTCCCCCTACCGGAGCGTGACCAGCTTGGCGGAAGCCGTTCGAGAAAGGATGCCCCAATGAAAACCATCGTAATCACAGGCACACGCAAGGGAATCGGCAAGGAACTGGCCGAATACTACCTTGGTAGAGACTGGCAGGTTGTTGGCTGCAGTCGGGGCGAGTCCGCTATCGACCATTCTAATTACGATCATTTCGCATTGAATGTAAGCGACGAGGATGCCGTGGTGAAGATGGCTCGCGCAATAAAAAGGAAGCACGGAGGCGTCGACGCGCTCATCAACAACGCAGGAATCGCTTCGATGAACCACGCCGTGTTGACACCAGCCAGCACCGTCAACCAAATCCTTCAAACCAATGTCGTTGGCACCTTTCTCTTTTGCCGCGAAATGGCTAAACTTATGAGACGAGTCAAGAATGGCCGTATCGTGAATTTCACTACAGTTGCCCACCCCCTTAACCTTGAAGGCGAGTCTGTTTATGCGGCCAGTAAGGCGGCCGTTGAAAGCCTCACCCGCGTTCTCGCCCGAGAACTCAGCGAGTTCGGAATCACCGTAAATGCCGTTGGCCCGACTCCAATCGAGACAGATTTAATCCGCGGCGTACCGCAGGCGAAAATGGACGCGCTGATCGAGCGGCAGGCGCTCAATCGTATGGGTGAGGTGCGCGATGTGATCAACGCAGTCGACTTTTTCCTGCAAGAGGGAAGCGACTTTATTACCGGACAGGTGCTCTATCTTGGCGGAGTGAACTAGAACCGATTCACAGATGAATTGGATCAGGAAAAAGTTCCTCGAGTATCAAAATCGGGTCGCCTGTTATGAAGGCGGGCGCGCATGGACCTATATTGAGCTTGTGGGTCTCATTGCGGAAGCCGTTGACGAGCTCCCGGATAAAGGGCGCAGCGTGATCCCGATTGAGAGCAGGACCACTATCGAGGGCCTCGCCACTCTCTTGGCCTGCGCAGAAAGTGGCCATATCGCACTCCCCCTCCCAATGGAGATCCCGCACGCTGAGCGGGCACAGATGGCACAGGTCGCGGAGTCGGCCGAGCTTTACGACGAGTTGACCGGCAGCGGCCTCGTCCTCTTTAGTAGCGGAACAAGTGGGCAACCGAAGGGCATGCTCCACAACCTCGACGCCCTACTAAATCGTTACAAGAATCTCCGGCAGCGGGAGCATCGCTGTTTACTCCTACTCCTGATCGACCACATCGGCGGGCTCGACACCGCCTTTCGCTGTCTCTTCACAGGCTCTACACTCGTCATTCCGAAGGAGCGCACCCCCGAGGCGGCTGTTGCGGCCATCGCAGAGCACAAGGCGAACGTGCTACCGGCATCACCGACTTTTCTAAATCTCTTACTCCTTTCGGAGCTCGCCTCAAAATACGATCTTAGTTCCGTCGAGATCATCGCCTACGGTGCGGAGGCCATGCCTGAGGGCGTCCTGATGCGCCTGCGCGAGGCCTTTCCGAATGCCGATCTACAACAGAAGTTCGGGACGAGTGAAACCGGGGCCGTGCGCATCCAGAGCGTGAACAACGATAGCCTCTTTTTTCGAATTACCGACAAAGATACGGAATGGAAAGTCGTCGACAATGTCCTCTGGCTAAAGACCCCTTCCCGCATCATCGGCTATCTCAACGCGAAATCAGACAGTCTGGAAGCCGATGGTTGGTACGCGACCGGGGACTTGGTGGAAACGAACAATGCAGGCGACCTTCGAATCATCGGTCGTGAGAGTGCAATGATCAATATTGGCGGCCAAAAGGTCCATCCCTCCGAAGTGGAGGCGACAATCAACGAGATTGCAGGCGTCGACACAGTTCGCGTTTACGGACAAGAGGACCCAATTACCGGAAACACGGTCGCGTGTGAGATTGTCAGCCGTGAAGAAAAATCCCCGCTCGAATGGAAGCGCGCCATTCGCAGCCACTGCCGCGGGAAGCTGGCTCCGTGGAAGCTACCCACGAGTGTGCGAGTAAGTAAGCGGCTGAGCATAACCCACCGGATGAAACAGCCCTGAACGCAGTAAGACAAGGGGCTCAGCCCTCTGCCCGCCGGCGGGCATCCGTATCGATCGAAGCGAGAACGGACTCCATCACTTTGGCGGCATCGACCTTCACCTCGGCGAGCTTTTCAGGATCAGTCACATCCGAACGACCAAAGACATAGAACTTGATCTTCGGTTCGGTCCCGGAGCCACGGACGGCAAAGCTGTAACCGTTGCTCAATTCAAGGAAGTAGAAGTCCTGTGGCGGGATACGCACGCCATCCGCGTCGAAGATCTCGTCCCGACCGAAATCGGTAAAGCCCGTGACCGCCACATCTCCGAAGGCTTTCGGTGCATCGCTTCGGTAGGATTCAAGGATATTCTTAATCTTCTGTGCACCGGCCGCGCCTTCATAATAAATATTGAGCGTCCTCTCTTCATAGTAGCCATGCTGCAGATAGAGTGAATCGAGATACTCAGGGAAGGTCATCTCCTGCGCCTTAAGGTAGGCAGCCAGCTCGCAGAACATAACGACAGCAGCGTTCGCATCCTTATCCCTGACACGGTCCGAAGCGAGATAACCATAGCTTTCCTCCCCGCCAAAGACGAAGTAAGTGGAATAGTCCTGCATCAGATCCGCCTTCGTCCAGACGTCGCAAGCGTCATAGTCCAGCGCGAGGCCTTCCTTATCGAAGAGTTCCTCTTTCATTTGTGCTTCATAAACGGCCAGCTTCTCGCCGATCCATTTGAAGCCAGTGAGCGTATTGATCGTCTTCAAGCCATGCCAGGAAGCCACTGCCTCCTGCATCGGACTGGTAACGAAAGTCTTAATCAAAACGGCACTTTCCGTGCCTTCATCAGGAAGGATTCCAGCATCCTTGAGAGTAGAAATTCGGTATTCGGCCAGAAGCGTGCCGATCTGGTTGCCGGTAAGAAGAACCATCTCCCCTTCGCGGTTTCGCACGGCGACCCCCATCCGATCGGCATCGGGATCCGTCGCGATGACCGCTTCAGCACCCACTTCATTGGCTTTCGCGATCGCCATCTCAAGTGCAGCAGCGTTTTCCGGATTCGGAGATTCAACGGTCGGGAATCGGCCATCGGGCTCAATTTGCTCCGGCACAGTCACCACCTCGACACCCATTCTTTCGAGTGCGGGCAGTGAACTGATGGCACCACATCCATGGATAGGCGAGAAGACGACCTTTGGCGCTTCCTTTTGAATCACTTCGGTGTCGACCACCATCTCACTGAGCAAGTCAAGATAGGGCTGGTCGGCATCCGCCCCAAGAACAACGACATCCGAAGTATCAACCGAAAGGAATTCGGGAAGCTCCTCAAGCGCAACCTCGTTCACAAGGCCGACAATGCCTTCAGCATGGGGTGAGACGACCTGGGCACCATCTTCAAAGTATGCTTTAAAACCATTATCATGCGGCGGGTTGTGACTGGCTGTAATCACAGCTCCACATGTGGCATTGAACTGACGAACCGCAAAGCTGAGCTGAGGCGTCGAGCGAGGGCCCTCGAAAATGAGTGCCTGGCCACCCAGCTTGGTCCAGGTGGATGCGGCCAGCTCACAGAAGTAACGGGAGAAGTGCCGCACATCATGCGCGATAATAAAACGGGGACGTTCCAATCGGCCGCTATCCTTAAGATACTTCTCTGTGTAGCGGAAGAGGCCGATGGTCGCCTTGATGATATTGAAATCATTCAATACATTCGTGCCCACTGCGGGGTGCTCGGGAGTGCCCTGCTCGGAAAGCGTGCCCATTTCCACGGACGTCGCGACGCGCCCAATCGTGCGACCACGGATACCCCCCGTCCCAAAGGCCATATTCTGATAGAAGCGGTCGTTGAGTTCGTCCCACGCCTCCTTTTCAACCAGCTCGGCAATACTGCCGCCCACCCATTCCGGGAGAAAATCAGCGCTGGACCATATCTTCAGATTGGCAACGGTGCTCTCAAGAAGGGAACCTTTGGCCCCTGCAGATTCGATCTTTTCTATTAACGTCATGCCGGAAGTGAGAATGATGCATCTCAAGTTTAAAAGCCTTTTTACTGAATAACGACTCCGTCCGTAAGTTTCGGTTTTGGCTCCAATACGGCCCATCGAGCCATAAAATCGGCCTCATCAGCCGCAAATCGGGGGCTGATCTCAAAGTTGATCAAGGGCAGGCCGGTTTCGTCGGTCTCAACGCGCTCCCCTGCCGCCTGAAGCCAACGGGCAAACATACGCAGCTGATCCTCCTTGCAGGATTGGGGTGAATCGACCCCTTCAGCATTCTTAACCGGGCTGAAATCATCCGCTCGGGCGGCCTCAATGATAACCGGGTTTTTTGCCATGGGAAGGGCATCGAAGACAAACATTTCAAATTTCACCCCATTGGGCGCATCGGGCTGGATCGAGACACCGGCGGCATCCACGTAGGGAATCTTCTTATCCGCGCGGTGGAACGGCAGCTTTATACCCGCCCCTGAGCCGCCGGCCCGCTCGATAAAGTCGCGATCAAATACATGGATTGCCACACTGCCGGCCTTGAAACGGATCGAGCCGTCTTCATTGGTCTCTTCCTGCATGGCGTCCGGCATATCGCTGTATTCAACAACCAGCATCGTGCCGTCCTGCTCACAAAAATGGCCGACCTTCTCAAGCGGGTAAGCCTTGGGCACCATCTTGCTCGAAAGCTCCGACTCACCGAGCACGTGGAAGCCGATAAATGCCGGGTCGATACACTGCACAATGGGATTATCGACCTGAAAATAACTGACGATATCCACTCCCAGAGATTTCATGGTTTCAACCGCGCCACTCCTCACGAGGGCACGCAGGGAGCCTCCGTGCCCGTCGGGCGTCATCGCAATCTTGCCCTTTGCGGCCATTAGAATCTTACCTTCGCGGTCAACTGCCGGGACCAGTCCCTGCACGATAAAATGAACCGAGTCTTTGCTCAGACCAAAATAGTCATTGGCCTCGAAGGCCGCGACCGTCGCATCGTTGTTGATTTGACTGGTCAGGATGAACCAAGGGATGGTCACACCAAAACGCTCGCCAGAGCGTGCGATTTTCTCGGCGAACACCTGGAAGAGGGTCTTTCCCTGCACCGGGGAGACCGGAAAAGTCCCCTTGGGGCCGTCATACCCGAGGCGTGTCCCCTGGCCCCCAGCTACTGTAAATGCAGCCACTCGACCTGCCTCGATCGCCGCAGACCCCGCCTTCCGAGCCGCATCCCATCGAGCCGCATCGCCGCCACTCGATGGAAGCGCGATGTAGGGCGCAGGAAGGAGCCCATCCAGATTGAGCGCGCCCTCGTGCGCACCCTTTACATGCTTAGCGACCAGTGCATCCACCTCATTCAGGTCGATCGTCTTGGCCTGCTCCAGTAGTTGAGCCTGTCCGTCTGCGTCCAATTCATCGAAGAACCGGAAAACCTGTGCCTGACCGGCGGCGGAAAATGAATCGATAAGTGGGGTCGTGTCTGCCATGCGCTTTTTGGATAGGTCTCGAAAAGATATATGCAAACACCGATCCACAAAGAGGTGTAAAATTATAGTAAAATCTCACGGCTCATCCGAGAAGCGAAACAACAATTCGTCGGGCCGCGCAAATCCAAGCCGCTCGCGGACGACACGCTCGAGAAACTCGGGATCGTCAAGCAATCGGGCGAGATAGGCCTCTTTTTGGTCAAACTCTTTTCGAGCTTGGAGAAGCTTCGCCTCAATTCTATTCTCTCGCTCCTTGAAATTCTGGTACTCACGATGTGTCTTAAGGACGAGCCCCCCGAAAAAGACGAGCAATACACACAACATGCCCAACAACATAAGCACGATCGCACGTTCTCTTCGCTGGGCAGAATTCTTAGCCATCTATATCCATAAAAAAGTCAACTTATCCAAATTTGGAAAGGGTAATCTAAGCCAAATCATGATTCTTGGACTGTTCTATGAGCCGTCATGACCACGCTAAGAAATGACTCGCTTGCACCAATGAAGCCAAAAAACGATCCTCTCGCCTACCTTTGGCCGGCCCTCCTGGCCGGCACGATCTTTCTGCTCTCGGGAGCAAAAGAGCTGGCGACACCTGACTTTGGTCTCCAATTTTCCAAGGACAAGCTCGCACACTTTCTGGTCTTCGGCCTACTCGCCACCTCAATCCTACGGACCCCGAAACTGCACGCATGCCATTGGCAAGATCTTGCCATCACCATATTGATCGTATCAGGCTACGGTGCCTTCGATGAGTTCAGGCAATCATTAACGCCGGGACGCACCGTCGAACTGGGCGACTGGATTGCAGACACAGTGGGTGCGAGCGTCGCTGTGACGGTCTATGCGCGATGGACACGATACCGCAAGCTTCTTGAATGGAGCCCGCTTAAGAGGAAAACCTAGAGCCTGGCCTAATATTTAACACCACAACCGTAAGGCACGGTCGTCGGCCTGGCAATCGGCTTGCCCGCCTTCGCGCTGGTATAAGCCGATTTGAGATAATTCTCTGCCTGATCGATATCCGCCGGACGGGTCGACTTGATGCTATCAATTGCGCCCTGATAGAGCAAATCACCTTCCGGACTGATGAGATACATGTGGGGCGTGACACGGGCACCATAGGCGCGACCCACTGTCCCTGAACTATCAAGCAACATGGCAGTCGAATGCATCGACTTCTTCTTTCGAAGCACCTCACCCTCCTCCGCGGTCAAATATCCATACTTTCCTTCAGCCGATGAAACGATCTGCAACCAAATGGCTCCATCGTCGACCATCTCTTTCTGTAGCGCCTGCATATGGCCACCACGATAGTGTTTCACGACAAAGGGGCATTTGTGGTTGGTCCACTCGAGGATGACGTATTTTCCTGAAAAATCGGCTAAGCTGTGCTCGGCTCCGGTGGTATCCTTGAGAACAAAAGCAGGAGCCGCATCACCGGTCTGTAGTGCAGCGCTTAGCGGGATAGAGAGGACGGTAGAGACAGTAAGAAGGAGTAGGAATTGTTTTTTCACAGCAATGGATCGTCGATTAACAATGCATCTTTACCGAGGTGCACTCGGATTGTCAACTTAGCGCAAGCGATTACGGCTCGGGCGTTCCACGAAATCTAACCCCGTGAAAAGCCTTGAGCCGTAACAGGGAATGCGAATCATAAGCGCTTCTGTATCATCGATTACATTCAAGCTCATGAACGCACTCATCTACTCCAACGAATATCCGCCCTACAACTACGGAGGGGCCGGTGTTCATGTGGAATACCTCACCCGTGAGCTTTCCAAGCTTCCGGACGTCGATGTCGACGTGCGCGCTTTCGGCGAGATCGAGGAGTCGGACTACCCTCTCAAAGTGAAGGGTTATCCTGTGGACACCGAGTCTTTCGGAGCACCCAAATATTTGCATTCCATCTTTGGCAGCTCGCAGCGAGCGATCAGCTACAACGCGGACGGTAACGATGCGGATGTTGTTCATTGCCACACATGGTATACCCATCTTGCGGGCATCATGACCAAGATGAACTACGGCATACCACTCGTCATCACCGGCCACTCACTCGAACCACTGCGCCCGTGGAAGCGAGAGCAACTCAAGGGTGGCTACGAGTTCAGTTCATGGGTCGAGAAGACGGCACTCGAAATGGCCGACGCCGTGATCGCTGTCTCCGAAGGAACCAAGAGCGATATCCTCCAACACTTCAACGTCGCCCCGGAGAGGGTCCACGTCATCTACAATGGTATCGATACGGAGGAGTATAAAGCCGTGGACCCGACGCCCGCGCTGACCAAGTTCAAGGTCCCGAACGACAAGCCCTTCGTCCTCTTCGTCGGCCGGATTACCCGCCAAAAAGGCATCATCCATTTGGTCGAAGCGATCAAGTATATGCATGAGGGCTTCAATGTCGTCCTCTGTGCGGGTGCCCCGGACACCGAAGAAATTGCCGCCGAGATGAAGACCGCTGTGGCCGAAGCGAGTAAGGGTCGTGATGGCGTCTACTGGATCGACGAGATGGTCGACAAGACGGACATCATCCAACTCTACTCCGGCGCTGCGGTCTTCTGCTGCCCGTCCATCTATGAACCGTTCGGCATCATCAATCTTGAAGCGATGGCCTGCGAGACGCCGGTTATCGGATCCATGGTCGGCGGAATCCCTGAAGTGGTAGTTCACGATGAAACCGGCTTCCTGGTGCCGGTTGCACAACGGCACGAAAGCCCGTTCGCACCGCTTCATCCCACTGCTTATGCCAAGGACCTGGCGCATAATATCAACCGACTGATGGAGGATCCCGATAAGCGCAAGCGCTTTGCCAAAGCTGGGCGCAAGCGTGCCGTCGAAATGTTCAGCTGGAGTAGCATCGCCCAGCAAACCCGCGACTTGTATGCTTCACTTGATCGCGGATAACTGATGAATGATGACGGATTATCAATTCTTCTGAGTCATCCACCATCATTCATTCACCATTATTCATCCACTATCCACAAATGTCCCTTCTATCCAAAACCGCCGGCACCCGCCGCGTCGTCATCGACCAGGTCCTGCCATGCATCGACGGAGGACGTCATCCATTTAAACGTGTTATCGGCGACTGGATTTCGTTTACCGCGCACGCCTTTGCCGACTCACACGATCTCGTTCAGATGGAACTTCGTATCCGAAAAATCGGGACGAGTGATTGGTGCGTGCTGCCGATGCAAGCACTTGGCAACGATGAGTTCGAGGCGACCTACAGATCCAACGAGATCGGACTTTTTGAATATGAGGTTGCGGGGGTCATTGACCACTACGGCAGTTGGTATGAAGGCTTTCAGAAAAAACACGCGGAAGCTGTCCCCCTCGACCTCGAATGCCGGATCGGAGCCGAACTACTCGAGCATGCCGCCGATCGCGCCGAAGAGAAGCACGCCGAGCAGCTCCGTGAATGGGCCGAACATCTCGCGGACTCAGAAGCGGAGATCCAGTCGCGAATCAGCCTCGCCTGCAGTCGTCAGGTCGCGGGCCTCGCCCGCAGCTACCCGCAGCGCGCTTGGGAAACCACGAGCCCGCGTTCCCTTTTTCTAATCGAGCGCGAACTCGCTGCCTTTAGCACATGGTATGAGTATTTCCCGCGGTCCTGTAAGTACGACGGAAAAACACACGCTACCTTCAAAGACGCGGCCAAGCGTCTATCCGATATCCAGAACATGGGCTTCAACATTGTATATTTGCCACCGATCAGCCCCATCGGCCGAGAATATCGAAAAGGCAAAAACAACACCCTCGAGGCCGGGGCAAATGACGTGGGCAGTCCTTGGGCGATCGGGGCGAAAGAAGGTGGGCACAAGACCGTTCACCCCAAACTCGGTAAGTTGAAGGACTTCCGTAGCTTCCTCGATGAAGCGGAGATGCGGGGCATGGAAGTCGCACTGGATATCGCCTTCCAATGCGCACCGGATCACCCATGGGTCAAGGAGCATCCGGAGTGGTTCCGCTGGCGCCCGGATGGCACCGTCCAATACGCGGAAAATCCGCCAAAGAAATACCAGGATATCCTCCCGATCAACTTCGAGTCAGAGGATTGGGAAAATCTTTGGGACGAGCTCAAGTCCGTGTTTGAGTTCTGGATCGGCCAAGGCGTGAAAGTCTTCCGGGTCGATAACCCGCACACCAAATCGATGGAGTTCTGGCGCTGGTGCATTCTCAACATCAAGTCAAAGCATCCTGAAGTGATCTTTTTGGCCGAGGCATTCACCCGGCCGAAACGTAAATACTTTCTCGCCAAGGGCGGGTTCACCCACGGCTACACCTACTTCACTTGGCGGAACACTGCAGACGAGCTCCGGAGCTATGTCGAGGAACTCACCCAGTCGGATGCAAAAGAGTATTTCTGGCCAAACTTCTGGCCCAATACCCCTGATATCCTTCACGCCGACCTGCAAACGGGCAATCGGGCAACCTTCATCGGTCGTTACGTGCTTGCAGCTACACTCTCTTCAAATGTCGGCATCTACGGACCCGCCTACGAATTACTCGATCACGAACCCTTCCCCGGCAAGGAAGAGAATAACCACAGCGAGAAATATCAGTTAAAGGACTGGGATCTCGACAAACCGGGCAACATCCGTGCCGAGATCGCACGTGTGAATGCCATACGGAACCAGCACGAGGCATTCCAGCGCACCTTCAACGTGCACTTCATCCCCGGCACGAATTCCCACATCATCGCCTACCTCAAGCAGAACTTCGACAAAACCGACCGCTTCATTGTCGTCGTGAATATGGATTGGGAGAACAAACAAGTCGCCACCCTCAACCTCCCCGCTGAAGCACTCGGCTTGGGTCATGCGGGGTCGCTGCGCCTCGTGGATCGGCTTTCCCCGATCCCGAAGGATTATTTCTGGCAGGGCGCTAGCGCCTACATCGAACTCGACCCACGAGTGAGTCCGGCTCACATTTTCCAGATTATCGATTAGATCACGGGACGTGATCGCCGCCCAAATCAGCCAACCAGTCCAAAAACCTTCGGCAAAGACGGCGCGACGCCCTCCAAGCTTGCAAGATCGAATCGACCCTTCAGTCTTGCGGTCGAATGCCCGAAAAAGATACCGAATTCGTCCATCTGCACGTCCATACCGACCATAGTCTGTTGGACGGTTGCAGCCGGACGGATAAGCTCTGCGAGCGGGCCTCCGAGCTCGGAATGAAGGCGCTTGCGATCACCGATCACGGTGTTCTTTACGGGCTGACCAGCTTTTTCAAGCAGGCTGAGAAGCACGGCATCAAGCCCCTTCTGGGCTGTGAAATCTATCTCGTCTACGAGGACCAACTGGGCACGACCAATGAGGAACGCGCGAACCAGAAATCCCGCCACATGGGTCTGCTGGCGCGTAACTTCACCGGCTACCAGAATCTTTGTAAACTTGTCTCCAAGGCCCATACCCAAGGCTTTTATTACAAGCCACGAACCGACTTAAAAACACTGGCTGAACACAGTGAGGGGCTCATTGGTTTCTCCGGCTGTCTGGCCGCGGTTATCCCGCAGTATCTACTGGAAGGCAAATTCGACGAGGCACGTGCCGCCGCCGCCAAGTTCATCGATATCTTTGGGAAAGATTATTTCATCATCGAAATCATGGATCACGGGATCGAGGAGCAGCGGCGGATCATTCCCGACCTCCTCAAGATCGCGACCGAGTTTGGGCTCAAGGTGGTGGCTACGAACGATGTCCACTACGTAAAAAATACCGACTGGGAGCCCCACGACTCGCTGCTGTGCATCCAGACCGGCGCCAAGGTCAGCGATGAAAAGCGTATGCGCTACGACGCGCAGCAGTTTTACCTAAAGTCGCGGGAGGAAATGGACCTGGCCTTCAAAGAGGTGCCCGAGGCCATTACCAATACTTCGGCGGTCGCTGAGATGTGCGACGTCAAGCTCCCCTTCGGCGAAGACCACTACCCGGTCTACGAGCGACCGATTGAACTCAAGGTCAATGATGACGAGGCCAACTTCGACCGCATTCTCGATATCTACGTGGATAAGAAGAATGCCATTCTCACTCGCGACAGCAAGGAGCCGATCGAGCTCTCCGCTGAGGAACGCACGAAGCATAAAGCCAACGGGTTTTATCTCTTCGAACTTTGTAAAGAAGGCCTGAAGGAGCGCTACGGCACCGACTACGATGACTGCCGTGCCAATTGGGAGAATGCTTCTGACGAGGATAAACACTACTGCGACCAGCTCGACTACGAGCTAGCCATCATTACCGGAACCGGCTTCGTCGACTATTTCCTTATTGTTTGGGATTTCATCAACTGGGCTCGTCAGCAGGGCATCCCGGTCGGGCCCGGGCGCGGATCGGGTGCTGGCTGCATCGTTGCCTATGTCCTTAAAATCACCGACATTGACCCGCTGAGCTTCGGTCTTCTTTTCGAGCGTATGCTCAATCTCGAGCGTGTCTCACCGCCGGACTTCGACGTCGACTTCTGCATGCGGCGGCGCGACGAGGTGGTCAATTACGTCCGCGAAAAATACGGCAAGGACCGCGTCGCCAACATCATTACCTTCGGCACCTTTGGCGCGAAAATGATCATTCGAGACCTTGCTCGGATCAACGAGTTCGAATTCGCACAAGCGGACAAGCTCGCCAAGATGATCCCCGACGAGCTCAACATCACGCTGGACGATTCCGTCAAAAAGTCGCCCGAACTGGCGGCAGAGATCCAACGTAATCCAGTCGCGCGAACCATCGTCGAGCAGGGCCGCGTCATCGAAGGGATGGTGCGTAATACAGGCAAACATGCCTGCGGTGTGATTATTGCGGACCAGGATATCACTAACCTGATTCCGGTCACCCTACAGGAAGGCGATCTCACAACACAGTATCCGAAGGGTCCTTCCGAGGATCTGGGCCTCCTGAAAATGGACTTTCTCGGGCTCAAGACCTTGACCGTCATTTCGGATGCTGAGGCCAACGTCCGCGCTACTCGCAACTTGCCGGACTTCAACGTTGAAAAGGTCGCCCTCGATGACAAGGAAACCTATGACCTCCTCAACTCGGGTCGCACGACCGGGGTCTTCCAATTGGAATCGGGCGGCATGCAGCAACTCTGCCGTCAGATCGGCCTGAGTTCCTTCGAGGAAATCATCGCCTTGATCGCGCTCTACCGCCCCGGACCGATGCAGTTCATCCCGCAATTTATCGAAGGTAAAAAGGATCCTTCGACCGTACAGATCCCGCACCCACTACTCAAAGAGTTGGTCGAAGAAACTTACGGTGTCTTGGTCTATCAGGAACAGGTCATGCAGTCCGCCCAGATCATCGCGGGCTACACACTTGGGGGCGCCGATATTCTACGACGCGCGATGGGTAAAAAGATTAAGTCTGTGATGGACGCGCAGAAGGATGTTTTCGTCAAAGGCGCGAAGGAGACGAACGATATCGACCGCCGCACGGCCGAGTCCATCTTCGCTTTGCTGGAAAAATTTGCGGAGTACGGTTTCAATAAATCCCACTCCGCCGCCTACGCGATGCTGAGCTATCGAACCGCGTATTTAAAAGCCAACTACCCGGTCGAATTCATGGCGGCCGTGCTCACCGCAGATCAAGGGAATGCCGATAAGATTTCACATAATCTTGCCGAGTGCAATGCTATGAATGTGCCTGTGCTCAGCCCGGACGTGAACGAGTCAGGCGCAAACTTCACCCCCGTGATTGAAAAAGGCGAAGGCAGCATTCGCTTCGGGATGGCCTCGATCAAGGGCGTGGGCGAAGGTGCAGCACAAGTGATCATCGACGAGCGCGAAGCCAATGGGGCCTACGAAAGCTTCACCGATTTCATCGTGCGCAATGAGGAGAAGGCGGTCAACCGACGCGTCATTGAAGCGCTCATAAGAACAGGTGGCTTTGACTCGCTCGGAGAAGAGCGGGCTGAACTTCTCGAGGGGCTCGACGGGGAGATTGCGGAAGCGAAAATTACCCGTGAGGACCGGGAAGGTGGCCAGGGGAATCTCTTTGATATGCTCGGCGACCCGGCAAGCGCAACCAAGGCACGTAAGACCGTGGCGCCGATGCCCATGACGGAGAAACTCCGTCATGAAAAGGAGCTCCTCGGTTTCTACATCTCAGGGCACCCAATGGATGCCTACGCGGGGATTGATACTGCCATTGACAGCTTCACAAGCCAGGAGGAGTTGGTGCATTTTGACGATCGCAGCTCCTTCCGCCTCTGCGGAATCGTCAGCAATGTGGCCGTCAAATACACACGCAAGGACAACAAGCAGATGGCGGTCTTCAACCTAGCCACGCGCAGTCATACTTACGAGATGATCATGTTTCCCGACCCCTATGCCAAATGTGGATCACGGTTGGAGGAAGGGAAACTGGCCTTGATCCAGGGGCTTGTCGGCCGCCGCAACGGCGAAATGAGTCTCGCAGCCCATGAAGTTTATGATCTGGAGAGTTCGGTTCCCAAGATTATCCAGCGCATCAACTTCATTCTTCGACCAAATGATAAGGCGAAGGAGTTCATCGAGCTTCTTCGCGAAACCATCGACGACGAATACGGCGCCACCCGCGTGAACATCAGCTTCCTTGTTGACGAGCAAATCGTGGAGACCCAAACCGCCCAGTCGCTGACTTTCACTATCACCGGCACGAATTTCAAAATGCTCCGGCGCCACCCGGCTCTGGCCGGCGTCCGTATCGAGGCGACAACTCTAAAACCAATAGATGACCGCCGCCCCTGGGAACGAAGCAGGAGCGGCGGTTGATTCCATGCTCCCAATCCACGAACAGTTTTACACCTTCCAAGGAGAAGGCGCTCACGCGGGTCGCGCGGCCTACTTCATCCGCACGTTCGGTTGCCCCGTGCATTGCCCCTGGTGCGACTCAGCCGGAACCTGGCACCCCGATTACATCCCGGAAAAAATCGAGCGCTTCTCTGAGCGGGAACTGGCAGAGGAGGTCGCGAAAACAAAGGCCGAGTTTGTCGTCGTGACAGGTGGTGAGCCCGCAATCCATGACCTGAAGCCACTTGTCGATGCACTGCATGCCATCGGGCGCAAGGTGCATTTGGAAACAAGCGGTGCCTTTCCTATTCAGGGTGCCTTTGACTGGATCACGCTGAGCCCGAAGCGCTGGAAGTTGCCCTTAACGGAGAATCTCGCTCTGGCCGATGAATTCAAAATCATCGTGGATCAAAAGGGAGCGATTGAGGCGTATGCCGCCGTCATCGGAGAAACTTCCAAGCCCGTTTGGCTCCATCCGGAGTGGTCGAAGCGCGAGGACGCGGCCACGCTGGGCGCCATCACGGGGTGGGTGAAAACACAGGGTGCACCCTACCGTGCCGGTTGGCAGATGCACAAACACTATGCCGCCGATCTACAGGATCCCCGCAGCGCACCGCCTGCCCCATTGGGCGGCGATCCGGCGAGGGGATATTGAGCCGTAGGGCTCGACCTTGGTCGATGCCGCGTTGTGCAAACGTTGCCGCAAAGACGAGGCGGCCTCAGACCAATTCGCAAAAGGTCTGACCTCTAACCCGAATATTGCACCAGTTTGTTGCTGTCGTTCTTTATCTTGT
>JBMYNR010000033.1:0-18314 GCA_049598495.1 Opitutales bacterium | reverse complement strand
ACTTCGAGGAGAATTTGGTAATCATTCACGATGGAAAGGGGAAAAAGGATCGTTCCGTTCCCATGCCTACTGCGTTGAAGTCTCGGCTCAAAGATCAGTTAGCCCGGGTGCACGGGCAGTTGGAGCGCGATCTATTGGTGGAGGATTTCGGTGGTGCTTTTATGCCTGACACGCTAGGAAGGCAGCGGGCACGTCGGGAGGCGAAAGACTACGGCTGGCAGTGGGTTTTCCCAGCGAAGACCTTGACGCTCGTCCCTGATGATGGGGAATTCCGGCGGCATCATGCCTACCAGCAGCACTTTAGCCGTGTGTTGCGAATGGCCGTGAAGTCCACCCAGATATCAAAGCGTGTAACGGCACACACCTTTCGTCATTCGTTTGCCAGCCATTTGCTCGCGGCGAATGTCGATCTACGCACGATTCAGCAATTACTCGGGCACTCGGATATCAAGACAACGATGATCTACACACATACCGTGCAGAGCCGAACGAAGAAGGAGATGATGAGTC
Organism: Opitutales bacterium; assembly: GCA_049598495.1. Lineage (GTDB taxonomy): Bacteria > Verrucomicrobiota > Verrucomicrobiia > Opitutales > Coraliomargaritaceae > Thalassobacterium. The sequence goes on along the minus strand of JBMYNR010000033.1, from coordinate 17,804 downwards.
CGCTGGATTTGTAGGTTTGCGGTTCGTGGCTTGATTTTGCCTGATATGGAGGGTTTGATCCTCCGCTTAGCTCATGGAATTCACCCAAGTCGCCATTGAATCGATCGCCTACGCGCTTCCGGAGGAGGTGTGGACTTCGGCGGATCTGGAGGCGAAACTGGCGCCTGTCTACGAGCGTCTCCGTCTCCCCGAGGGGCGTTTGGAATTAATGACAGGCATTCGTGAACGCCGTTTCTTCCCTCGGGGCACACCCGCCTCGGTCGCTTCAGCCAAAGCAGGTGAAGCTGCGCTTGCGAAGTCCTCATTCGATCGCGAGTCGATCGATTTACTGATTCACTCGGCCGTCTGCCGCGACCGGCTTGAGCCTGCCACGGCTGCGTATGTCCACGGCCTGCTCAAGCTCTCCGGGAAGACCCAGATCTTCGATGTGTCCAATGCCTGTCTCGGTTTTCTCAATGCCATGGTTGTGGCGGGCAGTATGATCGAGAGTGGCCAGATCGAACGGGCCTTGATCTGTTCGGGCGAAGATGGGCGGCCGCTGGTCGAGAATACCATCGCAGAGCTGCAAAACCCTGAGCTCACGCGGAAGACAATTAAGCCCTACTTCGCGAATCTAACGATTGGGGCCGGGGCGGTGGCGGCCGTGCTTTGCCGGAAAGACCTGACGTCTGAATCCTGCCCTTTGATGACTGCAGCCGTGGTCGAGACGGATACCTCGCACAACGAGCTTTGTCAGGGGGACAGTGCGGGCGATGCGCTCGAGATGCTGACGGATTCGGAGGAGCTGTTGGTTGCGGGGATCGGGGTGGCCACAAGGGCCTGGGCGCAGTTCATGGATGCGACGGGCTGGACCCCGGAGACACCTGACCGGGTGATCACCCACCAAGTAGGGAAAGCGCACTCGCGTGAACTTTTCAAAGCCCTCGGCTTAGATTTGGAGAAGGATTTTACGACCTTCGAGACGCTCGGCAATGTGGGCTCGGTGTCCTGCCCGATTACCTTGGCGACAGCCATAGAGCAGGGTGCTTACATTGAGGGGCAAAAAGCGGCCCTACTTGGGATTGGGAGTGGATTGAGCAGCATTATGATGGCCCTGGAGTGGCCGCAGATATGATTCGATCACGAGCCAGTCAATTACCGCCGGATATTCGGCTGGAATACCCTTACGCCGGCAATCTTTTTGAGCAGCCCGGAGGCGTGCAGATGCACTATCTCGATGAGGGGCAGGGGCCGGTTGTGTTGCTATTGCACGGCAATCCGACCTGGTCGTTCTATTATCGAAATCTAGTCAATGAACTGGTGTCAGCGGGCTACCGTTGTATCGTGCCGGACCATGTCGGTTGTGGTCTTTCCGACAAACCAAAGGACTATGATTATGGCTTGAAACGACGCATCGATGATGTGCAAAGGCTGATCGATTATTTGGACATATCGAGTTTCAGTTTGGTGGTGCATGATTGGGGTGGGGCCATCGGATGTGGCCTTGCGGGCCGTCGCCCTGAGGCGCTGGAAAAGCTCGTTTTGCTAAATACTGCAGCCTTTCGTTCAAAGCGGATACCGTTGCGAATTGCGGCGATCAAACTGCCATTTCTGGGCGAATTTATTATTCGTGCGCTCAACGGGTTTGCCGGGCCCGCGGTCAATATGGCCGTTAAAGTGCCTCTGTCACCGGTGGTTAGGCGTGGCTTCCTCTGGCCCTATCGATCCTGGGGTGACCGTGTCGCGGTCTGGAACTTTGTCAAAGACATCCCCTTGAATGCATCGCACCGATCCTATGCTGAGTTGCTTGATGTCGAAAGTGGGCTCGAGCGGTTGAAACTTAAGCCCGTGCAACTGGTTTGGGGTGGTAAGGACTTTTGCTTTAACCTCCATTTTTTAAAGCGCTGGAAAACGATCTTCCCGGAGGCAGAGGTTCGTCTGTATAAGGATTGTGGTCATTATATTCTAGAAGATGCCGACTACGCGGCACTGCGGGAAATTAAAGATTTCATTCGAGCCTAGAGCCGATCGCATTTAGGTAGAATTACTGGCTGGACGCCTTGCGCGGCTCTCGAAACGGCTCTCGCCGGAAGTTCTAACGAAATGCAATGTGCCCTAGGCTCGTGCCGAAAATTGTATCTTTTGTCTTTTGCCTTTTGGGAAAACTCCACCTTTACTAGCACCGTTATGACAACCGTTCTAAGACTGCTTCTGGAAGGCGAGCGCCTGGATACTGCCCAAATGGCGCAGGTGCTCGGCTTGTCCGAGACTGAGATTGAGGCCGAGCTTTCACGCCTCAAGGCCGAGAATATTCTTCTTGGATGGCGTCCCGTATTGAATCCGGAGAAGGCGCAAGACGGTATCGTCCGTGCCGTCATTGAGGTGCGAATCACGCCCGAGCGCGATGGTGGATTTGATCGTCTCGCAGCGCGGATTGCTCAATTTGATGCGGTGGAGTCCTGCTATCTTATGTCCGGGTCCTACGATCTCCTTGTTTTTGCTACAGGTGATGACCTACGTGAGGTTGCTTCATTTGTATCGGAGCGGCTCGCCAGTGTCGAAGGAGTCCTTTCGACGGCCACGCACTTCATGCTCCGCGCCTACAAGGAGCAGGGGCATCTCATGCTCTCGCCGGCAGACGGCGATGATAAACCAGCGGTCAGCCCATAATGAGTGATCAAGGTCAACAATTTGTGGCGGATCACGTGAAGGGTCTGCCTCGTTCGGGTATTCGTGATTTCTTCGCTATCGTGGCAGCGATGCCACAGGCCATCTCGCTCGGTATCGGCGAACCGGATTTTGTCACACCCTGGCATATCCGTGAAGCGGCCATTTTTGCCCTCGAGAAGGGGAAAACCAGTTACACGGATAATTTAGGGCTGATTCGACTACGTCGCGAGATTAGCAAATACGTAGAGGATCATTTCGGTATCAGCTACCACCCGGAGACGGATATTCTAGTTGCAGTCGGTGTCTCCGAGGCACTCGACATTGCTTTGCGTGCCGTACTCAACCCCGGGGACAAGGTGCTCTACCATGAGCCGTGCTACGTTTCTTATAGCCCGAGTATTAAGCTGGCCTATGCAGAACCGATCGCTGTGGCGACCTCGGCCGAGGATGAGTTCGGCATCGATCCGGATCGGGTCATTGAAGCGTGGGAGCCCGGTGTAAAAGTTCTTTTGCTCAACTTTCCGACCAATCCAACGGGCGGGGTAACGGAGCGGGCCAAATTAGAGCGTCTGGCAAAGTTTGCTGTCGAAAAAGATCTTTTGGTGATCAGCGATGAGATTTATTCCGAGCTCACTTTTGAAGGGGAGCACACCAGTATCGCATCCTTACCCGGGATGCAGGATCGCACGATCTTTTTGCATGGGTTCTCGAAGGCCTTTGCCATGACGGGCTTCCGTATCGGTTATGCCTGTGGTCCGCAGGTCCTAATTGAGGCCATGATGAAGGTGCATCAATACAGTATGCTCTGCGCGCCGATCCTCTCGCAGGAAGCAGCCATCGAGGCATTGAGAAACGGTGCGCCCGCGGTGGCCAAAATGAAGGAGGCCTACCACCGCCGCCGTGATTTGATCGTGCGTCGTTTTAATGAAATCGGCCTTAACTGCCATTCGCCGAAAGGTTCCTTTTATGCCTTCCCGTCGATTGAATCGACGGGTCTCGACTCGCTTGATTTCTGCAAGGGTCTCCTGGACCAAGAAGAAGTTGCCGTCGTTCCGGGCACGGCATTTGGACCCAGCGGGGCCGGTTTTGCCCGTGCAAGTTTCTCCACAAGCTATGACCGTATCATCGAAGCAACCGATCGCATCGAGCGCTTCGTGGAAAAAAATTCCTGATTGGAGATTTCCGGGCGGCTGCGGCAGGGGTGTTTACCAGGCACGCTTTTGGTCGATAAATGCCGGTAGGGGGCGGGATTTGTCGTAGTAACGGTGAAAGACCGGGCAGGCAGAGCCGGACATGGGAGGAACCAACCAAGGCCATTCACCCGGTACATCGCGGCCACATTTCTCTTCGTTTGCCAGATGTCGCATGAATTGTTCGGAGGCGGTGTGGTGATCGACGATACTCACTCCAGCTTCACGAAAGGAATGAAGCACGGCGGTATTGATTTCGACCAGTGCACGGTCCTTCCAGAGCGTGCTTCTCTTCGAGCGCTCGAGTTGCATCCGCTCCGCGATGAGAGGTAAAATATTGTAGCGTTTCTCATCTCCAAAATTACGCGAGGCAATTTCCGTTCCCATATAGTAGCCGCTGAAGGGTGCTGCATTGAAACGGTGACCCTCACCAACCAATGCCCGGTCTGAAATCACAGGGACGGCATGCCATTTTAGCCCGAGTTCTTTAAACCATTCAAATTCGGGGTGGGAGATGGGCACCTCTAGGATCGCTTCCTGGGGCAGCTGGTATAGTTTTGGGGAATACCCCGGGAAGTCGATGATGAGGGGCAGTGGATCAAAGGCAGATCGCTCGCGTGGTGGCTGCCAGCCCATCTCGATGGCTCGCTCGGTAAAGGCCGCCTGATCCGGATCACCAAGAACGGAGCCGTCCGCGGCACGGTAGCCTGCGTATCGAATCAGTTGCGTATTCCAGATCCGAATCCCCCGCTCTTCCGGTTCTGTTTCTGCGAATACGGTAATAACTGATTTGATTCGACCCTTATTGGTCGCATGAATGAGGTGTTGAACACAGGCTTCGTAAACTTCATCCGGGGATGAGGCGGAGCGTGCATCGAGAAGCTCGAGTGTTTCCCAGAACAATCGACCAATACAGCGGGCACTGTTGCGCCAGGCCAATTTGGCAAGTTGCTCCAGGTCACAGCTGGATAAAGAATCACGCTGAGATATTTCCATTGTATACGGGGTTCATCTCAATGAGGGAGCATGGCAAAATGCTTAATTTAGCTTCCGAGTTTCAGTGAGCGAGATCAGTTCATATTCACTTCCGAATGGATCTATGAGAATAACACGGTCTCTGTCGGCATCCTTGAAGATTTGGTCGAGCCCGAGATTGGGATTTCGGTGAACCAACTGACCCTGTTTAAAAATCCCCATGTTGCCATCAGCGTCTTCGATGAAGGCGATATTATTTGTGTTTTGAGACGATGCGACACCCGAGTCTTGAACATTTTCTGTGCCGACACCCAGTAATTTAAAGCCGGCGATAATTGAAGCGGCCTGCGCCTTAAATTCCGCGGGATTCCTTCTGGTTTCTGCGATTCCAAAGGTTGGAATCATTAAGGGACCACTTCCTTGAAGGTAAATCACGTCTCCCACTCTTTTTCGGATGGGTTGATTGAGAACATTCTCAAATACAACGAAGTAACCCTCTTGGTCCAGACCAAGCGTGGAGACAAGCGCTGCATCAAATGTCTCCTTGTCCACGATGACCATCTCTTCATCTTTGATCTCGGGGACAGTGATGGTTGGCAATTCGACTTCGGATTGCAGGCCATTCGCGACAAAGGGCTCATTTTTGGCGACACTTGCTCGGGCCCAGGCTGAAATCAACCAACGATCCGCAATGAGGGTTTCCATTGCCTTTTCACTTTTTGTTGAAGCATTCGATTTGTTCTTTTGCTCGAAGGGAAGGGTATTTCCTCGACTCGATTGCCCGAAAAATTGCTTCAGAAGAAAGTCGGACAACCCGTAGCTATGGGCGACCCATAGTAGTGCGATGCACGCAAGAGGTAGGACGACTGCAGGATTGTTCAGTAATTTACGCATCCCGGGTTACTCACTCACTGTTTGTTTTGAAAAGTTCGGGTCGACGATGGGCAGGAATAAGGTAGCCTCCATTGTAAAGCCCGTCTCGCTACGAGCAATTTTGATTCTCTGATATTCTTTATTCGGACTACGGCTCCATAAGTATTTTTTCGCCTCGGATAGTGAATAGAGTGGTAGGAAGGGCTCCTCAGGTGGGGTCTCCGGATTATCGGCAGTCGCGACAAGCTGAAGCAAATTGGCTCGGATTTGAATGGCCTCACTATTATCTGTGTCGGCCAGTGATTCTGGCTCTTCCAGCGGCTCAAAAGAATGTTGCTGAAGCTCCCAACCATAGGCTTTCAACGCGCTGGAGATGTCTTCAATCAGCGAAGATCGATCCTCATCATCTTCCGAAAGAAAATTCTCGTTGAAGAGTGCATAGCGTTTCGACAAGTCCGACATCTCCACGTTGGTGAGCTCTTGCTCTAAAGCCTGTCGTTCTTGCCGGAGTTGCATACTTCTGGCCAATTCGCGCTGTTCTTTTTGTTCGATCGGTCGATACTGTTGACCCAGATATAACAGGGTGACAATCGCGAGCAGAAGTAGGGCCAGCACCGGGTAGGATGCGATTAGATTATAGCTGCGGCAGACTAGCTTTCTCATGACTAATTTGCGCCTCCCTTCGCGTTGATTTGAAATCGAAGGATGAATTTTCTCAGTTCTCCCCGTTGATTAGAAAATCTGGAGCCGCCTGATTTCTTTTCGAAACTGAGCTCAGGTTCGCTGATCAACCAACCCTGTTTTTTTAGCCCGTCGTGCATTTGTTGGACTCTCTCGGAGAGATTAATATCTGCGGTCAAGGGGCGTCCCTCCATGGTAATGGATGCGGTGGCGTTCGTCAGGTCAATTGAGCCTTCATAGCTGTCCAGCTCGACAAAATTTGGCAATGCGTTCGACAGACCCCGCATGATCACCAGAAGAGGTGATGGGATGGGGCCTTCGGTATCGATCGTTTCGCGACCTTCACTGAATTCGATGACCTTGTTATATTTCTGCATTCTCTCAATGCGTTCTTCGACCAATTGTAGGGAAAGCTCTTCCGTCTTAATTTGTGCGCTAAGATCACTCAGGCTCAGCTGCAGGGCCTTCTTTTTCTGCATGAGTGGTAGGCTGGCGTAGAGGGTGATGATGAGCCCGATGCTCAGTAAGGCGAAAGCCCGATGCCGAAGGCGTTGTCGACTCTGTCGATTTCGGTCCAATCCTGAAATAAGTTTTAGTCCGGGCTCTGCCTTCTTTTGACTCATCTGAGCCACAATCAAGGCATCCTGCGACTCATCTGTTTCCTCGCCTTGAACCAGTTTTGGTGTGACTGCGAATTCCTGTTCCAGGAAGAGGAGGAGGCGTCGTGCACTTGCATCCAGAGCTTCCTCGCTGGGCCTGTGCGTGTCCAGACGACTTACGAAGAGAAGCTTCCCAGCTTCGTTACGTGCGATTAAATAACCAGCCCGACCCAGAGCTTGGAAACGCATGGAGGCTTCATTTGTTACCTTTGCTTCTGTCGCGGTGGCGAGGGCCAGTGGTAGGCTAAAAATACCTTCCAGAAGGATGGCATTTTCAAAAGCCCAATCAGCAATGGCATGCGAGATAAGATTGGGTAGCGAGCCGATAAAATAGAAATGCTGTGCACCTGCCGGATCTAAGGACATGTCGTGGCTGACCCAGACCCGGTCCTCATCCCCGTAGAGCTTTATTTTGCGTTGTTTTAACAGCTGCTGTCGCAACCTCGGGGTCATCTCAGGGATCCGCTCGATATGATGGTCGAGTTCAGGACGATCCAGATAGACGCGTAATTTGGATATTTTGAGTCGTTTCGCCTCGCTCTCCAAGATCGATATCATTGCATCGACCGAGTCGACTTCCGCTTCATGAAGAAGTTCTGCACGGGAGCCTCGTAGGCGCCAGATTTGCAGGGTGCGGTGATTCCAGATGATGGTGCTACGTGCCATATACGATCACGCAGTTAATACTGCCATTCGAGTCCGTCAAAGCGTAAGGTGCTGAAAGTTTCGCTGATCGTGAAAATACCGACCTCGGTTTGAGTCCAAGGCTCGCCAAGCAGCAATTCCTGACTGCGCAGAAAGTAGCGGTTTTGGATATAATCGTCGTTATTGCTCCAGCCGGTCAACGGCGAAGGGGTCGTTGAATCATTTGGGTTAAGGAGTGCCATCGGGGCGCGGTCGGTTAAGCTCAATGGGATTTTAACTATGGTAGGAGTAGACGTGGTCTCAACAGGAGGGCCAGGGTCAGTCGTTATTTTTGATCCACCAATAACAATATTAGCAGCTTCAGTTTCATCGGTGACGCGTCCGCGATTGGATAGGGTAACTGCCTCGATGCGGCTAACAACATTTGGTGGTGTGTTACCGTCAGTACCCTCTGTCGTCGAAAGAACAATTTTTGCTCCATTTTGATTCTCTGTATAGGCGTAAATGCTACCTGATTCCCAATCGCCTCCTAGGTCTTCTGGTAGTAGTTGATTATTATTATCAAATCGAGTCCCGCTCGCCTCCACAATCGCTCGGCGATTCTCAATGACCACCGTGCACAGCCAATCCCGAAGGTCGATGCGTTCGACATTCAATTCAGCGGCACGTCCGGCCCAGTCATTTCCGAGGCCGTAACTGTTCCAGCTTCCTGTGGCGGGATTACCGTCGCTGCCGACCGCCCAGTCGTTCCAGAATCTATTGAAACGGGTGGTATTGAGGGTATTCGGTAGTTCCAGATCAGAGCTGGTGGTGGAGAGCAGTAGAAGTCGTAATTCAGATGGATCCTGAAAATCGGCAATCCAACTCGATTGATTACCGCTGACTATCTCGAAGAAACTGTCTCCTGACCAAGCGGTGTTCGCAAAGTAAAGCTTTCGTGTATTGTTTGCTCCTGGGCGCACGCCAAGCGGATAGCGCAGTTCATTGGCACTGCCACCGCCGTGGCGGGCAGCCAGATTCCACCAGTAGGCGTCACTGCCATCGGTCGACACGCTGGCATCATTTTGATAGATAGGAAAAATCTGTTCGCGTAGCATGCCGCGCTTGAGCGCTTCGGCGATTTTTGGGAGTTCGGCTGCTTCATTGGCCGAGCGTTGTACTTGAATCAAATCGATCGTGCTCGGGAGTGCGACTGCGAGCAGGATGCTGATAATCACCATCACGCCGATTAACTCCAGTAAAGTGAAGCCGGCACGCTTGGATTTTTGAATGCGAGCCGTTGGTAGAATATTTTCTTTAACGATGAAAGACGTAGGCATAAGCATGGTATTCTCCCGGGTTATCTCCTGCGGTGAACCAGACGTCGGCGCCCTCCAAGCCGCCGATACTACTGATTCCCTGGCCCGCAAGTGTTGCTTCAATAAAATCCCGTTCGCTGAGGGCGTCTTGGCTGAATGGGCCATTGATTTGAATGGCGATGCCCGCGGCTTCTTTGGTTGTTAGATTGGGTATGAAATAATAGACGATTTGAACGGCTGCACCCGCTGACTTAAAGTGCATCCCATTGACAGAGCCTGAGTAAACCACCCCGCCGATCAGTGTATCACCCACCTGATGACTGCAGATTGCATGGCATAGAGAGTCAGTTGTGCGGCCAATTCGAGAGCTTTCCGTCTCGAGGAGCTGAGATTGGTAGACCAGGATATCCCCAAAATCCAAGCTTCCGACGTCCGGGGTGTAGCTAGGGGGTGGATTCCCTCCGGGATCTAGCTTGTAATTGTAAACAGTGGTGATATCGGCATCCAGTGGTATCTGCTCGTATCGTTGAAAAAAGTTACTCGTTGCGACTTTGGCTGCATGTATGGAACCAACCGTCGAGGTGATTTTTGCTTCGCGAATTGACTTGACGATGGCGGGTGTGATGACCGCGGCAAGAATGGCAATGATAGCCAGCACACCGATCATTTCAATGAGCGTGAATCCGGTGCGACATCGACCGGGGGGGACGACTGGGGTGTGGTGAAGCACGGGGTAATTAGAAAGCGCTGGGGCTGAGCATATTGACAAGCGGCAAAAATACGGCGGCTGCGACGATGCCCGCCATGAATACCGTTAAAACGATCAAGCCCGGTTCCAGGACCGCGAAGAAAGTCTTAATTTTGCGTGGCACTAAATCGTCATAATAATCAACGACAGCTTGCAGAGAGGTGTCTAGGGATCCGCTGCGCTCGCCCACGCCGACCATGGTGCGGACAAGTGGAGGAAAAAACGGATCTTTGGACATGCTGCTGCTCATGCTTGAGCCATTGGATACAGCGGTTTCAATCCGTGAAACGCTGCGCTCGATAACGCCGTTTCCGACGACCTCGCGAGCCATCGCGAGTGAATCCGTGATCACGATGCCGGCCTTTTGCATAAGAATCAGGCTACGCAGAAAACGGGAAACTGCGAGTGTGAGGAGTACGTCGCCCAGAAAGGGAAGTTTGAGGAGAAAATGATCCCGAAGGAGTGCCGCCCGTTTGGAAATTCGAAATAATAGCCGTAAGCAGGCGGGGCCGAAGACGATAGCCGAAAGAATAATGCCCCAGTATTCGACCACAAAATCGCTTGCTGCGATCATTACGCGGGTTATCCACGGCAAGGGGATATCCAATTCAAAAAGCAGTTCTGTGACCGTCGGAAAGACGAACCGCAATGCGATGAAAATAAAGATAACTAGAGCGGCGACCACGAATGCGGGGTAGAGCATCGCCTGTTTGAAAGCCTTCCAGTTCCGGTCCATCCACTCGAGATAGTCACGAAGCTCGATAAAATTTTCATCAAGAGAACCACTCTGTTCGGCAACCTTAGTGATATTGCGGACGTAGCTCGGGAAGGCCCGGGGAAATCTTTCCAGACCTTTGCTCAGTGGCGTGCCCTGTTCGAGCATTTCGCTTAAACGCTGTCGGATCGTTGACTCTGCTTTGGAGTTTTCCTCGCCCTCGCGCGAACGCAGGGCCTCTGTGATCGGCACGCCAGCCCTCAGTTGAATGCCCACCTGGAAGAGAAGGTTCGCCAGTTCGGAGGTTTTTAATTTTTGCCGCGATTCAAGTTTTTTGGTCCGTGAATCACTGTAATCAGCTTGAACCAGTTCGAGTCCTTCTGCAGCGAGTAGATCGGTCAGGCGTTTGACCGAGTCCGCTTCTCGGTTGCCTTTAGTTAGGCTACCATCGAGGGAGACTGCAGTGTAGTTGAATTCAGGCATCTTCGGTGGACTAATGAGCTTCCAGTTGAATGACTCGCCCGACCTCTTCGATACTGGTGAGTCCCGCTTCTGCTTTTAACAAACCATCTTGGCGCATGAGAATGACGCCTTGTTCATGCAAATAGTGCTTGAGTTGTGATGTCGGAACGTGGTCATCAATCTGTTTTCTTAGACCCGAGTCGATACGGATGATTTCTGCCAGGCTGATGCGTCCGTTGTAGCCCTTCTGGCTGCAGGCCTGACAGCCGGTGGCTTGGTAGACGGTGATATTGTTTTCTCGATCGTCTCCGCCCAATGCGAGCCACTCATCGGGGCTTAAGGAATGTTCGCTCTTACAGACCGGGCAGAGGCGTCTTGCCAGTCGCTGTGCGCTTAGGCCGATTAAACTACTGGAGAGCAAGTAAGGAGGGATGCCCAGATCCGTGAGTCGAGGCACCGCGCTGATCGCATCGTTGGTGTGTAGCGTGGAAAAGACCAGGTGACCGGTGAGTGCGGCACGAATCATCAACTCTGCGGTCACTTGGTCACGGGTTTCACCTACGAGAATAACGTCCGGGTCTTGGCGTAGCAGGGTACGCAGACCATTGGCAAAACTTAGCCCGATTTCATCTTTGATCTGAGTTTGGCGAATCAGGGGTAGGCGGTATTCAATGGGGTCTTCCAGAGTGAACACACTTCGTTCCTCGGCATCGACCATCGAGAGTAAGGTATAGAGTGTGGTGGTCTTACCGCTACCGGTCGGACCTGTGATCAAAAAGACTCCGTGTGGTTGATCCAATACGTCTTCAAACTCTCTTTGCTGTGTTTCGGAAAAACCGAGCGTGGCGAGTTCCAACTTGAGGCGCGACTGATCCAAAAGGCGCATGACGACACTCTCACCATTGGAGGAGGGGAGGCTGGACACACGAACATCGATCTCTTCGCTTCCCACAGCAAAGCGAATACGGCCATCCTGTGGTAGTCGGTCTTCCGCGATATCCATACCCGCGAGGATTTTAAAGCGCGCTGTCAGTGCGCTCCGTATCGCACTGGGCAAGAGAAGCCCCTCCTCCAATACACCGTCCACCCGCAGGCGGATACGGAAGAAGCGTTCTTCCGGATGTAGATGGACATCGCTCGCTTCCCGGGTGGCGGCATGCATGAGGATCTGCTCGGCCAGGCGGATCATCGGCGGATCGTCCTGACTTTGTTCGTTGAGTGCCTCTGCATCCATTTGGATGAAGGCCCCAACCGCCTCATAGAGCTCATCGCGTGCCCTGTAGTTTCGATTGATGGCTAGCCGGATGTCCGTTTCGGAAGCGGGCAATACTTCAATCGACCTTCGAGCAGCCGTCTCGAGGCGTTTGATAGTGGGGAGGTCGAAGGGGTTCGCGCAGGCAATCCACAGGCGGTCATCGCGCTCAGCGACCGGAATAGCGGTTAATTTCTCGCACAGCTCCGCAGGAAGGGTGGAGCGTAGCCCCTCATCGAGACTGAGGCGGCGGAGACTGAGTTGTTGCCCCTCGATTTGGCCGTCCTGAATAAATTCAGTCGCCGTGCGCAATTGCCCGCGGACGGAGCGGAATTCGGAGAGTTCCTCGCTACTAACGAGGCCTAGGCGCTGAACGATCTCCGAAAAACTGAGTCCCAGTCGGGTGCCTTCGCGCCGAGCCAACTCGGCCTGCGAGGCCGTGAGGATATGCTTGGATAAAAGCCAGGCCTCCAAATTTTCAGAGGCCTGGCCGTTTATCGATTGTTTTTGAGGGTTCGTTTCCAATGGATTCGAACTAGCCGCAGTGTTCGTCCGGCTTACTGGTGCGAGACGTATAGATAGGCGTGGTATTCACCGGTTCCATCTCCTACGGCAAACCATGCATTGGCACCTTCAAGGCCGCCTTTGGTTGAATCGATCCCGCTACCGGCTAAGGACGCTTCAATGAAATCCGTGTCAGCCACAGCGGAGCTTTCGAAGGGTCCATTTACCTTGGTGGCAAGGGCAGCCGCTTCTTGTGTGGTCAAATTAGGCATAAAGTAGTAAACAACCCGTGTGCCTGTGCCTGCTGATTTGAAGCGCATCGTGCTTGTGGTGCCCCCATAGGTGGCTCCACCGATGAGCGCATCGCCAACCGTGGCACAGCCAATCGCATGCTCAAGGGCACCTTCAGGGCGGCCAACCGGCGTCTTTTCCTGCTCCAGTAGTTGAGCTTGGTAAACGAGAATATCACCGAAGCTCACATCGCCGACAGTCGGTGTGTAAGCCTGTGGATTAGTTGGATCCGCTTTATAATCCAACACCCCTGCTGCTTGTGTTTCGGTGTCGGTTGGGAAATTGTCATAGCGTTGGTAGTAGTTGATTGCAGCGGTCTTGGCGGAGTTGACGGATGCAACTGCCGAGGTCACCTTAGCGTCTCGGATCGATTCGATGACGCGGGGGGCCACTACCGCGGCCAGAATACCGATGATGGCGAGAACACCAATCATTTCGATCAGTGTGAATCCTTGTGGGTTGTTTTTCTTTTTCATTATGTAGTAGGTTAAATGGAGAATTATTAATAAAGCATTAATAATACAGTTTATAAAGGCTTTTAATGTAAATTTATTATAAAACTCCGGGCGTCCATTTTGGGCCCGATCAAGCTTGAGCCATGCCACTTCATGGAAGGGTTGACCTCGTTGAATGTTGGTGTGATCCAAGGTCTTCATTCAGCTTACGCTGGATGATACAGCTGAGCGCTTGCATCAGCGGAACGTTGATGAGGTGTCCGTAAGCCAAGCCAGTCAACGGCAAGGGCTCAACCTTTTGCGAAACGGACTGAGTAGCATTTTAACCACTGATAACCGCTGATGACCTCTAATCTGACTCGGATGTGTCTCATGTGGATGGAATCCTCAATGGTCCGGTCTGCGGAGCATCCGGTCTTGTCGCTTCTATGCTCGGATGAGGATTCTCATGAGTGGTGAGGAGTGGTTCCCCGCTTTGCTGGAGATTGGGCGGCCTCAGCTTGTTCCGCGAATACGGTTGCTCGACGCCGACCTCTCTGACTGCGAATTTTTTTTTTTTCTATTCTGCAGATGGATCAAATCATACTAGAAACAATGCTAGGTGGTATAAAACCCGCCGCCAAGTAGTTGTTCGCCATCGTAGATTGCGAGCACTTGTCCGGGGGAGAGTGCTCGTTGAGGTTGGTCGAATTGGACCTTCGCCCGACCTTCACCCTTAGGTGTGAAAGTGATTGATTGGGATGGATCCCGATAGCGTGGCTTCGCCATAAGCCGGCATTTCTCCTTAATCGATTTGTTCACAAAACTGAGACCATTCACTTCAACTTCAGCGGTAAAAAGCCCGGGAGAGTCCGGCTTGTCGAAGGCAACGACGAGTTCGTTCCGCTCCATGTCGAGCTTGGTGACCACGTAGAATTCGTTGTCCGTATTCGAGGGCACACCAATGCCGCGCCGCTGGCCCGTGGTGTAGCGATGTAGACCGCGATGGCAGCCGAGCACTTTGCCCTCCGTATCCACAATGTCGCCCGGTTTGTCCTCAATATAGTATTCCAGGAATCGGCTGATATTCATATCGCCAAGGAAGCAGATGCCCTGACTATCCTTTTTGGAGGCATTCGGAAGTGCGATCTTTTCAGCAATCTCGCGCACGTGGGCTTTGTTCAGTTCACCTACGGGAAAGAGGGCATGGCGAATCTGTTGCTGTTTGAGGAGCGCGAGAAAGTAGGTCTGATCCTTGTTTTTATCGAGTCCTTCCAGGAGATCCTGTTTGCTGTCTTCGTTGCATCGTTTACGCACATAGTGGCCTGTGGCGATACCGTCGAAGCCGTTCTTGAGGGCGTAATCCTGGAAGATGCCGAATTTCATTTCCCGGTTACACATCATATCCGGGTTTGGCGTGATTCCACGTTTATATCCATCGACCAAATAGTTTACAACATGCTCGCGATACTCATTCACGAGGTTGACAATCTCATAGTTGATTCCGAGGTGTGCGGCGACCTTGCGAGAGTCCTCAATGTCCTGCTGGGCGGGACAGTCAGCCAGTGGCATCTCCTCGTTCATCCAAGTGCGAATGTAGGCACCCGAAACATCGTAGCCTTGCTCTTTCAGAAGCCAGGCTGCAACGGAACTGTCCACACCGCCCGAGAGTGCCACGAGGATCTTTTTCATGGGAGCAAGGATAAGCTCAGGCGGCCAAAAACGTCAACCTGTGGATCATCCAATTTCCGGATTCCGATGAATGGGTATTGCGCTTGCTGCTCTTGGGAGCAGGAATAGTTGCTGTTAATGTTGGAACGAAAACAGAAAATCGCCCATGCATTCTGGGAGTCGAAGGATTCCGGACTGGTCATTCTTTCCGAGAATTGGACGAGCACGACGGCCTTGCCACCGCTTTTGCTCGGGCCCCTGAACCTAAGCTTCGCTAAGCTCGAACTGTTGTCTCCGGAAGCCTGTGGTCGTTACTGCCGCTATTACCGCTGCAAGAACAGCTGGGTTTTTGCGCTTCATTCCAACCGTTACCCGCAACTTCTGGACCGGAAAGCACGGGTCTTTCTCGGCGGGGATTTTAATGACTGGTCAGAGGCTATAGGTCAGCCACGATGGGAACTGCAGCCAGTTAGTGAGGATGCTGAAACGATTTATGAAGTGCGGGTTCCGCTCAAATTGATCCCGAGAGACCGACGCTTTGCCTTCAAGTTTGTAACCGATCAGGGGGAATGGCTCGATGTCCCGGACAGTGCGCCCAATCGAATCCTAAGAGGTGCCGTCGATAATTTTGAGTTTAACCCCGAGCAGACGGGAACCCATATTTTTCGCTTCCACTCGCCCGATGGCTACGAGCCCATAGGAAACGAGAAGATTGTATGGCGCGGAGCAAAGGCTGAAGAACTCCATGAGTTGCCACATACGCAGTTTCTGCTGGGGGCAAAAACCGATCTCGAACTTGGTGCGATCGTTCGGGATGGGACGACTACCTTTCGGCTCTTCGCTCCCAGGGCGAGTGGGGTGAAGGTCAGTTACGGGAATGAGCTGAACGGCTCCGATGCGGTGACACAGCCGCTGCGTTGCCTCGAGGGGCGAACCTGGGAGCTCGTGGTACCCCAGAATCTGGATGGTTGCTACTATGCCTATCATGTGGATGGCACCAACTCCGAGGGAACGACCCATTTTGATCCATCCTTTGCCATTTTAGACCCCTATGCGAAGGCCTGTGTCGGGCACCGTGGCCCGGGTATTGTGGTGTCGCCGGAGCGCCTGTCTCGGGTGGAACGAACTTTTCACCCGCCGGCCTGGCATGATCTCGTCATTCTCGAAGGTCATGTGCGCGATTTGGCGGCCCATGCACCGATTGATCTGTCTGCCCGCGAGCGATCCGGCTATGCGGGCCTCCGTAAATGGCTCAAAGCCGAAGGCTCCTATCTGAGAGAAATTGGAGTGAATGCGGTTGAGCTCCAGCCCATTCAGGAATTCGACAATCCGAACCACGAGGATTACCATTGGGGGTATATGACGGTAAACTATTTTTCGCCGGACAGTAGCTATGCCGCCGATCCGGAGAAGGCGTCCCAGATCGAGGAGTTTAGAGGGCTGGTACAGGACTTTCACGACCACGGCATGGCGGTCATTCTGGATGTCGTCTACAATCATGTGGGTGAGCCGAACCATTTGCTCTTTATCGATAAGTATTATTATTTTCACCTCGATCAAGCGAATGATCTGGTGAACTGGAGCGGCTGTGGTAATGACCTTCGCTGTAATACGCCGATGGGGCGTCGTCTCATCATCGATAGCCTGAAGCATCTCGTAATGACTTATGATGTGGACGGCTTCCGTTTCGATCTGGCCGAATTGATTGGGATTGAGGTGTTGCGGGAAATCGAGGTTGAACTAAAGAAGATGAAGCCTTCGATCATTCTAATCGCTGAGCCTTGGAGCTTCCGCGGGCACATTCAAAAGGAACTCAAGGAGACGGGCTTTGCCTCCTGGAATGACGGTTTTCGCGAGTGTATCGCTAAGTATGTCTGCGGGCAAGGGAGTCAGGACATGGTTCGTCACTTCATGGCCGCGTCGCCGGGAGCAACTCGTTTCGCTGCGCAGACGATCAATTACACAGAATCGCACGATGACCATTGCTGGATGGATCGTATCACAGAGCGGCCTGGCCATGACGGTAGCGATCCAACGCTCCTGGATAAGCGACGCACTCATCTGATGGCTTCGATGTTATTCGCCTCGCTCGGGGTGCCGATGCTAGCGGAAGGGCAGGACTTCATGCGCTCGAAGGAGGGTATTTCCAATACCTACCAGCGTGGCGATGTGAATGCGCTGGATTACAACCGTCGCTTCGTCTATTCAGGAGTCCATGGTTATTTTTGCAATTGGATTCGCTTCCGTCGCTCGGAACTGGGCAAGGCCTTGCGATATGACGGTGGTTTAACCGAGCGTTACCTCGAGTTCTATTTTGCGGAGGGGTCGAGCGCAGGCGTGGTTCTTTACAATGCGGATCGGAGTGTCGATGCGCCTCAACTCATATATGCGATCAATCCGCATCTGGAATATGCAAATGTCCAGTGTGGGGATCTCAATCTGAGTGCGCTCAAGCAGATTGCTGATCAGGAACGCTTCGATCTTGGAGGCATTGCATCGGCCCGTATTCCGTTGAGCGATTCACACATCAATCTGCCGCCGCTTTCATGCGGGCTATGGCTGGTCGAGCCCGATTGATATCATTGCTCTCGCGAGCACCACCCCGGGTGTGGACGTAGCGGCCTTTCGTCAGCAAGATCGAGGCATGCGTGCCTCCGCCTGCTTGGGGCCTTTCCCGCACGGACTCGACAGTCAGGCAGAGATGCTCTTGAGCCGCGTGGGGAGGCGGAGAGCTTGGCGTTCTGCCTCGTGTTCTGC
>JBMYNR010000032.1:0-19484 GCA_049598495.1 Opitutales bacterium | reverse complement strand
CGGCCCGTCAGGCGTGCACCGGGGTGCATAACTGACGGGGCAACGCAGCGACCTCTCAAACAAGGCCTCATCAGAGGTTCGAACTAAATGCAATGTGCTCTTAACCGGAAACACGATTCCCTAAATGCCGCATCTCCATTTCGGATGCGGCTTTTTTGTCATCCGCCATTCAGCATATCCTCGACGCACTCGGTGATTAGTGATTGAACCATAGACGCCACACTCGGCCATGCTGCATGGCGCTACCATATTATCAAATAACCATTCAATTTCCGTTAAGCGGGTGATGTTTTTTGGGCTTTTTTTGCATTCGATTTGAGACTGCCGCCCAGAACGCGGACTCCAGATAGACCTTAACAATTTAACCATCAACAGGATACATCCCCTATGGGCTCAATCAATTAAGCCTTACAGAACCTTGAAGCCGCCTCATTTTTGGTTCAGAAAGAATGATTCGTATTCAGAAGACAAAACCCAGAGAACAGAAGCCGGATGCCGAAAACCACCATGCGGCGACATTTCCAAGTTCGTCCACGGCCAAGAGCCCTACCAGTAGCACGCTCCTATCATACCTATTGCCTGTCCTCCGCCCTCTAACTTCTGACTTCTGACTTCTGACTTCTGAAAATGGAAACCACCCCCAGTATTCGCGTCCAAGACCTCACCCGCCAGTTCGGCGCGCTCACGGCGGTCCATAAGATCAACTTCACCGTCCACCCGGGCGAAGTCGTCGGTTTTCTTGGACCCAACGGTGCCGGTAAGAGCACGACTATGCGAATCCTCTCGGGCATTATGTCCGCCACTTCGGGTTCTGCCTGGATTGGTGGCATCTGTGTTGCGCAAAATCCCCACGATGTGAAGCGTAAGATCGGATACATGCCGGAAAATAATCCCCTACCGGACGACATGCGTGTTGTCGAATACCTGCGTTTCCGCGCGCGGTTGAAGCGGGTGCCCAGTCGGAAGCTCCGCGCCGCCGTGGAGGAGGCCATGGACATCTGCGATCTGGCCCGTACTGCGCGCCGCAAGATTATCGGCACGCTTTCGAAAGGCTTCCGGCAACGGGTCGGCATTGCTGACGCCCTACTCGGCAACCCTGAGGTGATCATCATGGACGAACCCACCATCGGACTCGACCCACACCAGATCCAGGGCATACGCAAACTCATCGACAATCTTCGCGGCAAACACACCGTCATCCTCTCCAGCCATATCCTGCCAGAGATCGAGCGCTCCTGCGACCGGGTGATCATCATCAATCGCGGCCGGGTCGTCGCAGCCGGCTCCGGCAAAGAGTTACGTGAGGAATTCCTACCGGGTAACCGTTATAGCCTCACGGTCGAGGGCAACGAGAATTCAGTCACCACCTGCCTCGCCGGTCTGGGTTTTGATGCGGCCATTCTGGAGATTGAGAAGACCGAAGATGATCGGACCAAGCTCATCCTACGGGTCGAAGATGATGACCTGCTCGGCCCACGGCTCCTCAAGGCCCTGACTCAGCACGACGATTTCACACTGCATAGTATCGCGCCTCGAGAGCCGACCCTCGAGGAGATCTTCCTCGCAGCCACCAAACGCTCATGGGAGGAAACGATCGAATCCAAGCCAAAGGTGAGCGCCGCCTAGCCCTTCATCATCCACCATCAGTCATCTGATTCATGCGTCACTTCCTTATACTGCTCAAACACGAACTTCGTATGCTACTGATCAGCCCGCCGACCTACATTGCGGCGGTTCTCTTCCTCTGCTTGATGGGCTTCCTCTACTGGGCGATCCTCCGTGGCATGGTGAACACACCTTCGGATATCCAACCAACCGTCCAGTTTTTCGCATTATTCTGGATCCCTGTTTTCTTTGTGGTGCCACTCCTGACCATGCGTAGCATCGCCGGCGAGAGAAGTATTGGCACGCTGGATACCTTGATGACCACGCCCACCTCCCGTGTCGCCGTTGTCCTTAGTAAATTTGCAGGTGCCTATATTTTTTACATGCTGCTGTGGGCGTTGACGCTAGGGTTTCCCATTCTAACGGATCGTCTCTACCCCCAGGCAGCGGAAAGCGGGGCCCTTCTGGAAACCGCTCCGTTTATAGGGAGCTTTCTATTCCTGGCTACCAGTGGCCTACTTTTTGTCTCCATCGGAATTTTTGCAAGCAGTGTTACCCGAAGCCAGTTAGTGGCCGGCATGCTGAGCTTCACCATGCTATTCGTTGTGATAGTCGGCGGCCAGCAAATGGCTAATCTTGCCGATGGAGGTGCCGACCTCGGAGCGTGGACCCGTGCTGCCATCAATTACCTGCAGATCTTTGAACATCTGGACGATTTTTCCCGCGGTATCATCGATACACGTCCTTTTATTTATTACGCCAGCACCGGCTTGCTCCTGCTCGGCTTCTCCACCCTCATAATCGAGGCGAAGGCCTAACGTGCCCATGCAAAAGAACCGTTTTAACGAATTTCGCTACGCGCGGCGCTTCCGCTTGGCCAATCGTATTTTGCAGGTCCTGCTGGGGCTTTGCTTTATCGTATCCCTCAATTTCCTGTCTTCAAAATACTTTGGCCGAATTGATCTCACCCAGTCGGGAACCTACACGCTCGCACCGGAATCAAAGGCCTACATTCGCGAACTGGTGGCGCCCGTCGAGATCATCGTTACCATTCCAAAAGACCCGGATATACCTGAGCTCGTTCAGATTCATCAACATCTTGACAAGCTCTTCCGTGAATATGAAGCAGCGGGTATGATCGATGGGAAGGCCCACATCCTGATCGAATATGTGGACATCTACAGGCAACGTAAACGCGCCCAGGAGATTGCCACGAAATACAACCTGAATGAGGAGAACATCATCCTCGTAGCGAAGGGCGAACGCACCCGAGAAATTCGCCAAGGCGATCTCTACGAAATCGAAAACGACCAGATCATCGGCTTCCGTGGTGAGAAGGCTCTCACCTCAGCGATTATCGATGTCTCCTCAGAGGAGGAGGATACGATCTATTTCCTCGTCGGCCACGGTGAGATGCGACTCGACGACGTCGATCCGCTGCGGGGTCTGTCTCAACTGGAGGCCTTTCTGCGGGAGCGCAACTACACGCTGGCCACGCTCGACCTTGCCCTCGACGCTGACGTCCCGGAAGATGCGGATCTCATCGTTGTGCCCTCACCTCAGGCGAGTCTGCTTCCAGAGGAAGTAGAGAAGTTACGTCGCTATATGAGCGAACGCAACGGACGGATGATCGTTTTGATCGACCCCGGGCGTCGCCACGGCATGGACGAACTGTTTTATGATTGGGGCGTCTTGGCCGACGACATGGCAGTGGAAGACAACGGCCCCGATTTCCGTGCTCAAGGCGGCGACCTGATCATTCGCCGGTTTGCGGAGCACCCCATCACGGAACTGCTGGTAGAGTATCAAATCACTGCTCTCTTCGGTAAACCGCGCCCCGTCCGGACAGACCCGGGCTCCCTCAACGACCCCCGACTCAAGGTCACCCAGATCATCGGCACGTCGAACTACAGTTGGGGGGAGCGCGACTACCGGACCCAAAGCCCGCCCCAACTAGACGAGGGCCGCGACCTTAGTGGCCCCGTCGCCATCGCGACCGTATCCACACGGACGGCTGGATCGGAACTTGGGATCAACATCCCGGGGGGAAGGTTCGTCGCTTTCGGAAATTCCGACTTCATCACCAACAATCGATTACGCTCATTCGGCAACCGAACACTCTTTTACAACTCAATGAACTGGGCTCTCTCAAAGAACAACCTGCTGAATATCGCGACACGCCCACTTGAGAATTATCAAATCGTCATGAGCGAGAAAGGTCTCAAACGTCTACTCCTCTATTACGCGACTATCCCTGGCGCGACTGCGCTGTTTGGACTCATGATCTTCCTCATCCGCCGCCGTTAGAATTATGCGCTTTAAGTTCACAATATTTCTCTTCGCTCTAAATATCATTACCTTCGGTTTGATCGCCTATCTCAACAATCAGGCCAAGCAAACCGAATTTTCAACCGGAGGTCTCTCCGCACAAATCGGGCGTGAGTTGATTGAGGCCGACCGGATTGAGTTAAGCGGACGTGGTCTGGATAAGCCACGGATTCTCGAGCGGCGCGGTTCATCCTGGGCGCTGATCGAACCAATGCAATGGTCAGCCAACTATTTCGCTATTAATCGTATCCTGAACCAGTTGCAGTTTCTAGAGGAAGAGGCCTCCTTTACTATCGAGGAGATCGAAAAGGCAGGACAGACACTTGCCGACTACGGCTTAGCAAAACCGATCCTTAAACTCACCATCGCGGAGAAAGACGAAGCTGTTTCACTGAGAATTGGAACCGTCACTGAAATCGGGAACAAGGTCTACCTACTTGGCCCCAACCAACGGGAGATTTTTGTCGTCAACAGCGAGGTCATCGGCGGTCTCCTAGTCGATCTGAACGATCTGAGAACCCGCGAAATTTTTGATATTCCTGTCTTCGAAGTCGCTGCGCTCGGACTTCAAATCCGCTCTGAAAATCCGGGCGACGGCAACTACCTAAAAGTGCGCCTCGCTCGAAACAGCGGCGAATGGACTTTCGAGGCCCCACTCTCGGCGAAGGCAGATCCTGCGCTCGTAGATGGCACAATCAACACCCTGACCGCTGCCAAAGTTGGACGCTTCGTGGAAGCTGCCGAGATCGATCCGCTCCTCCAAGGTCTCGAAAATCCCTTTATGCGCGTGACGATCCATGGGAACAAGCGGCGACAGACGCTTCTAATCGGGAACATCGACCCAGTCTCGCAAGGCGCAGCAGAGTATTTTGCAAAATTGGAAGATAATCCCGCCGTATTCACTGTTTCTGCGCGCCCCTTTGACAACCTTAGAGAAGCGCAGGAAGCCCTTCGCGAACGCAACTTCATGAGCTTTGATAGGGATGCGCTTTCATCAATCAACATCGCAGGGAACGGACGCAAGATACGTCTCCAAAAACTGGAGACGGGCGATTGGCAAGTGCTCGAAAGCACAGAAGACTCAGAAATCCGACCCCACCGAGCCGACCCGGAGATCACACAGGCCCTGATTGATCATCTGGCGGGTCTCCGTGCGATTGGCTTTGCCGTGGATGCACCATCACCGACGGATAATAACCGGCTGGGTTTCAATCAACCGCGGCGCATCGTAACGCTAAGTCTAAAAAATGAGGAGCCAATAAGCCTAACACTGGCTCACCCAGAAGACGATGAGAATGGTCTCTACGCTAAAACCACAGGTGCGGACTTCATCTATGAAGTCGATCGCCAATCCACACTGAATATACTCCCGCTGAATACTCGGCACTATCGCATCCGTTCTCTGGACACACTACCCCAAGCCGCAAAGATTAGCGCTATCCGTCTCTCCAGAATCGATACGGACCAAGACGTTTTCAACCTCTCGCTCAACGATGCGACTGCCGATTGGCCAGCCCTTCTTGAAACGCTGGATGCGAACAGAGCTGGCCACATCGAGGAGTTACTCGCAAGCGTTCGCACGTTCCGAGTCGATAGCTATCTCCTCGACCGCTTTGAGCACAGCTACCCCCTCAACAGAGAAAAAAGCCTCCCCTGGGTCTACCGATTGAGCGCCACCATTCAACTACCGGGCGGGGAAACCGATCGGGAGGAAACGAGGGAATACGTCTTCACCGAGCGAATATCCGGGACAATCCAGGGTGGCGGCTCTGAGCGCCACAAGAGTATCTTCGAAATCCCACAAACATTGATCGATGCACTCTACGAGCTGACGGATGATATGGAGCTACCACCCGAAGCGAAAGATGAGCCAATCCCTGATCCGGCGCCGATTGAGCCAATTCCAGAAGCCACGAACACTCAGGTGAACCTGGCCTCATAGAGTCGCACGGCCAAATTCAGTGAACAAGAGACAGGTCATGGCGACGCCCAAGAAAATCCGGCCAAGTATCCCGCTGGAGTTATTTTTGGATGCGCTCCTCTTGTTGCTATTTATGGCGCAGGCTTTTATCGCTGCGAACCTAATCATTTATGGATACCTACCGCTACCCGCCGAGTGGGGAAATCGACTGCTGGCACACAAGACACCTCAAGTGTTGAAAGCCACAATGGCCGAACTTCGGCTGCGCGCAAATGGACGCTTTGAATTCATTGGACTTGAGATCCATGTTGACCCGATCAAACAGGCGCTTTTTCGAGCCGACTCAGCCGAGTTGGCTCTCTCGATGAATGGCTTTGATCTGCCAATTTTGGAAAGTGTTGTTGTCTCCGGCGGCACTTTCTACACACCGGCGGTGTATTCGCCGAATGGTGAGCATAGCCCTCTGCTTGAGAAAATCGCATTGCGAATTCGCCCAGGTGAAGGATCACTGGAAGTCGATCGTTTTGCCGCTCTCCATGAGGAAATAAGCTTGCGTGGTGCATTCGATATCCCCGATGAGCTCCCCCGATCAGGCCAGGAAATCGAACTCTCCGAAATGATGCGGCGCTTCTACACGGAAGTCGGCAGGCTTCGTCAGCAGAAGGAACGCATTGGTTCACTCGAGAGCCCCACAATCGTATTCAAGGCATCGAGCAAGAGCGCTCAACAGTTATCAGCAAAGCTGAGCAGCCTTGAGCTGAATCTCTCTGGAATCAGCGGCGAACGCGTCGAGATGGAATTCGTTCTCGCCTGGTGCGAGACAGAACTTGTGACCATCCAACCTCCTCTACTAAGAGCCTCGAGTTTAAGCATACCGAAATATCAAGTCCGGATCGAGGATCTCGTCGCCGAGATTCCAGCTGAGAGTGTGGCTACGGTCATCGAAGGTAGACTCCCCCCCATGCGCCTTGCCGCCAGGACCCTATCTGCCTTAACATATGAGCTGAATGCACCCTTCCTCACGCTCGACCCGAGCGCTCTGCCCAAGCTTCAGTTCACCGGATCCGCCTGCAGCCTAGATGGCGCGTTTATCCTTCAAGGCCTCCTCAATACCGAAAACTGGTCGGGCAGCATTCAGGCAAAAGGAAGCATCGACCTTGGGAAGATTGCCCCTCAGAGCCTGAATGGATGGATTCCTGAGATACGTTTCGGGCATACTCCGTATTTTGACCTTAATGTTCATTTCGACGAGAATTTCTCGCCAAAAAGGACAACGCTGCTTGCCGACGTAAAGGACGTCATCATCGAAGACCTACACTTCGATCATATTCGGGCGAAGGGGACCTACGAAGATGAACTTTACACCATTGATAAGCTCTTCCTCGGACGAAAGGAACAATGGCTTGACCTGAAGTTAAGTCTTAACAGCGCCAAGGATTATCGAGCGACCGTGGTTGGTAGCGCCATTCCTCACGATTACAACTCCATCATGCCTCGCTGGTGGGAAGCGATTTTCCGCGAGTTTGATTTCAGCGATATTGAATACAGCCGGAGCGATTTCATCATTTATGGAAACACCGGGCGCAGGGCTGCTGATCTCTATTTTGGGCATACAGAAGCCCGCAAAGTTCGCTACCGCGATGTTCTGCTGGACGAGGGCGAACTCATCGTCCGCGGGCGCGGCCCATATACCGAATTACGTCAACTGAAAGCCCGTAGTGGCCAGGGAAGTGCGAAAGGGAATATCTCCTTTTCCTCTAAACTCGACGAAGTTCGCAGTCCCGCTTCCGTCCGCCTCGACATGGAGGCTACGTTGACACTAGAAGATGCGGGTAAACTCTTCGGTCGTCGCATTGCCGCCATTATCGGCGACTTCGATACAGAGGCCCTGCCGATCACCCGTTTAGAGGGCGCCATATTCAACGACGCCTATCCGGAATACTCAGGCAAGAGCTACTTCGACATAAGAGCCGTGTGCGAGGAGCCAATCAGCTATAAACAGGTCCCGCTTGATTACTTGAATTTCATGCTCTACGGACGTGCCGGCATGACCTACTTACGCGATTTTGAGTTCGGTTATGCCAACGGTATCGGCCGTGCAAACATTGATGTTCTTACCCCTAAAAACAGCGAGAGTTCGGTCCGCTACGCACTTGAACTGGTCGATGCCAACAAGAACGAGGCCATTCAAAATCTCCCACGACTTGACGAGATCGAAAATAGCTTCGAGACCGAAATCGCCGAGGGTCCCACGCAACCGCAACGAGAGGAGGCGCGAATCGACTTTAAGATCAAAGGATCAGGTCCGATCAGCAACGTCCTGGCCCATTCAGGGAATGGTGTCTTCGAGATGCGCAGCCAGAAACTCGGCACACTTCAGTTACTCGGCCCACTCTCCAAACTGCTCCAAAACACCCAACTTAATTTCACCTCATTCAAGTTAAATCAAATGGGCGGCAGCTTCCGCTATCAAGACGAGCTCGTCACTTTCGATCCTTTGCAAATTGATGGTCCGCTGACTCAGATTCGCACCCCGGGGACACTCAATCTCAAAGACCAGTCCCTAGACATGAGGCTTAGTGTTTACCTCTTTCGTAATGTCGGCGATGCTAAATCCAACATTCGAAAAATTAGCGAACTGATTACCAAACCGATATCCAACCTTCTGGAGTTCGAATTGACCGGCACCATTCAGGATCAAAAGCTCCGCTCGCTTTACGACCCAAGAAACCTCATCCCTAGGTTCTAGAGGGTTCTGCGATTCGTTTGACGTAGGCTGGGGCTGTAGCCGGCCCCACCATTTCTCGACTTAGCTCAACGAGCAAAGACGGTTGGTCGATACCGAGTCGGATCGGACGTTTCTTTTTAACCGCTAAAATACACTAAAGGAACCCTATAATCTTGGTTCCGGATCTTGCTCCTTCAGTTTTTAGCGAAAACTGAGCGTCCTTTAGCGGTTAAAAAATCCCGCAAGCGGAATCGACCGTAGGGAGGCCACTCGTAATCTTCATCAGATTTCGAGGACATGGGGCAAAGGAGCTTATCATTAAGGGCCGTATCTTTATACCGCTGATTCAATCCACAGCATCGAATCGGCCATTGCCGATTCTCATAAGCGGTGATCAGCGGTTCCCGACACAGTCGGTTTTAAATTCGGGTTCTCGGGCGGTTAAAATAGAACCACTCAGACGCTCAATTTCGCTCGATAATAAAGGGCATTCCTGGCGCACGTTCGCTACATAGTGCCGAAAAAACTCTGGCAGTGTCACCAATCAGAATGCTGAGTCGGCCTATACGTCTTCTCAAGGAAGTGATATCAGTGTCCGAGCTGCTTCGATTCCAGAGAGCGCGGCACCCTCAATCCTTGGCCCGCCAAAGGCATCGCCAGCAAGCGTGAGCTGGAGCCCAGGGTTCCGGTAGATTTTCTCGTGCCATGGATTGATGGGCGTAGTAAAACCCCAACGATGGCAGGTATATTCGACAACATCAGCTTTGATAAAATTCGCCGCCGCTTGAAACATCAACGGACCGCGAATTTCGTCGGGAGAGTCCCAGTGAGCTTCAGCGAAGGCTGCGTCCGCGTGGATAGTGACTGCCGAAACATCGGCTGAAATCCCCTTCTGTTGATTGTCGCCGATCCACGTCAGTGGCGCCTCGTGAACCTTGCAGCCGCCCGGCTGCTCAAGTCCGCTGGGCCCATCAAGAATCGCGAGGGTCGCAAGTCCTTTCTCATAGCGAATCGCCCGCAAGGCTGAAGTATCGCCATTTGCATACCGCAAGCCCGTCATATCGAGCAGATTGAGCGCTTGCGGCAGAGGTGCAGTGATCACCAAATGCGAGCCGAGAAAGTTATCTCCTGCCTCCGTTCGAGCGATCCATACATTGGTATCACGGGCCAGCTCAATGACTTGCTGAGAGTGTTGAATTTCCAGATTACTGGCGAGATGCTTGGGCACGTCCGTCATCCCATGAACACCGCAATAGCGGGGGTAACCCTCGGGATTTGTGTCTTCGGGAAGATGCCGGAACCATTCCCGAATGATGCCTGCCTGCAACCATTCATCAACATAGCTCTGCAACCGCTGGTCTCGAACAGTGAAAAACTGCGCTCCATAATCCAAGCGCCCGCCTGACATAGATCGTGTCGCCATACGTCCACCAAAGCCGCGCCCCTTATCAAGGATACGCACCGACTTGCCGGCCCGACGAAGCTCGGTCGCACAAAGGAGTCCACTGATACCGGCTCCGATGATCAAAACTTCAGTCGCCTTCATTGGAGTGTTTCTTTTAGAGCCTGCTCCAAATTCGGGGTGCGCCAAACGAATCCATATTCCTCGAACTTACGGGGAAGGATCGCTAAATTACTCAAGACCGTTTCTTTTCCCATCTCTCCGAAGAGCGCCTTCACAAGAGCGGCAGGAAAAGGAAAGAAAGTCGGACGACCAAGAACTTTACCAAGTATTTTCGTGAACTCGGCATTGCTTGAGGCGTATGGGGCAACGGCATTAACCGCGCCAGTTAAAGTCTGGTTCTCCACAGCAAAGAGATACATGGAAACAAGGTCAGGCAAACTGACCCAACTCATCCACTGACGTCCACTACCGACCCGGCCACCCAAGCCCAGCTGAAAAGGAGGCAGCATCTTCGCGAGCGCGCCGCCATGCCGGCTCAATACGATCCCCGTACGCATGAAAACCGTGCGCAACCCCATTTCGAGCAGTGGCTGAGCAGCGCCCTCCCATTGACGGGTTACTTCTGCCAGAAATCCGCTACCCGATACAGCATTCTCGTCCATCGGCTCCGCTCGATCCACTCCGTAGTAACTAATTCCCGATGCCGAGATCAATGCCGGGCGCTTCTCCGTTGCAAGAATCGCATCTACGAGCAAACGGGTGCTTCGGACACGACTATTGAGAATTCGCGCCTTGGCCTCCTTTGTCCAACGCTGAGCGACCGTTTCCCCCGCTAGATGGATGACCACATCTACACCCGCCAACGCACTTGCATCGAACTCCGCCGAATCAATATCCCATTTGAAATCTCCACTGTTCCCACGCGAGACTGTCAGCACTTGATGATCGCGTTCACGAAGAGCGCGGCAAAGCGGACGCCCAACAAGTCCCGAAGCCCCCGTTACTAAAATAGTCTGACTACTCATACATTTTTTATTTTAATCTGACTTGTTTGTTTTGCGAATCCCATCGGCAGCTTCCCGTATAGCTCTGCGCTCCTCCTCGTCAATGCGGGCCAAGTTTCGAACTTGGAGGCTCATACGATTATTCTTTCGAAGTTTATCCTCGTGCCGAATCAGGTAGTCCCAATAAAGGGTCGTGAACGGGCAGGCCTTGTTCCCAGTCTTCTCCTTCGGATTCTTCGGACAATTGTTGCAGTAGTTACTCATTTTATTGATGTAACTCCCCGTTGCAATGTATGGCTTGGACGCCATCAAACCTCCGTCACCATACTGCGACATACCCAGAGTATTCGGCAACTCGACCCACTCAACCGCATCGACATAAGCTGCCAGATACCACTCGTGGACTTGTTTTGGATCAACTCCTAGAAGGAGCGCGTAGAGCCCCGTGACCATCAACCGCTGAATATGATGTGCGTAACCATGTTCGAGCGTCTGCCCGATTGATTGCCGCAAACACTCGAACTCCGTCTCACCCGTCCAGTAGAATTCAGGCAGTGTCTCACCCGCCCTCATCTCATTACGCTCAAGATACCCCGGCATATAGATCCAGTAAATCCCGCGCACATACTCGCGCCAGCCTAGTATTTGGCGGATGAATCCTTCCACTGCCGCAAGAGGGGCCTGCCCGTCCATGTAGGCTTGCTCCGCGGCATCGACCACCTCACGGGGATTTAGCAATTTCAAATTCAGCGAGGTGCTCAACAGCGAATGATAGAGCCAGGGCTCATCGGTCCACATCGCATCCTGATATTGACCGAAAAGCGGAAGGCGCTCCTCAAGAAATCGCCTCAGATCGCTTAGGGCCTCTACACGTGTGACCGCCCAGGCAAAGGAATCGAGTGAGCCCGGATGATCTCCGAAGCGAGTCTCCACAAGTTCAATCACTTCCCGGGTGATCGCATCAGGAGGATGCCCTGGCCCGGCATTCGGCTCGTCCGGGCCAGCCTTCCCAAAAGAACCCCGGTTTTCCTTATCGTAGTTCCAATCACCACCGATCGGCTTTCCGGTTTCCATTAAGATATCAAAACGTTTTCGGAGTTCACGGTAGAAGAATTCCATACGCAGCGCCTTCCGTCCTTGCGCGTGTACCTTAAAGTCGTCGGGCGTGGTGTAGAAATGGGCATCCTCGCGCAACTCGAGATAATAGCCTTCCTTAAGACAGAGCTTTTCCAGTCCCTCGAGCACCCGCCATTCCCCTGGACGAACCACTATCACCTTCTTTGGCATGCAGGCTTTTAAATCCTCCGAGAGTCGCATCGAAAATCTCTCTGCCAATGACACGGAATCGAGTTCCGTATAGAAAACATGGAATCCCCGTTCCCGCAACTCATCGCGGAAGTGCCGCATTGCAGATAGGAAAAGCGCAATCCTCTGCTTGTGTGACCAAACATGTTTGGCCTCATAATCCACTTCGGCCATCCAGACAGCATCCTGATCCGGATCAAAGCCCTCGAAAGCCACCGACGCGTGATCCAACTGGTCGCCAAAGACCACGATCAAATGGCGTATTCTACCCATCATTTAAGCGTGGCCAAGGCAGCCAATGCCCGCTCGCGTCCTTGCTTATGTTCGATCACGGGCTTCGGATAATTCTCCCCGAGTTCCACACCTGCGCATTCGAGAATACCCTTAGGTGCCTCCCATGGTTCGTGGATATACTTGTTCGGTAACTTAGCCAACTCAGGCACCCACTTGCGTACGTAATCACCGTCCGGATCAAATTTCTGACCCTGTGTCATCGGGTTGAAAATCCGGAAATAAGGCGCGGCATCGGCGCCACAACCGGCACTCCACTGCCACCCGAGTGTGTTACTCGCCAGATCGGCATCCACCAGGGTATCCCAGAACCAACGAGCACCCTCGCGCCAATCCTGCAGGAGATGCTTCACCAGAAACGAGGAGACAATCATGCGCACTCGATTGTGCATCCAACCGGTCTCGTAAAGCTGGCGCATGCCGGCATCAACAATCGGGTAACCCGTGAGACCCCGCTGCCAACACCGGATAATCTCGCGGTCCGATTGCCACGGGAAGTCCCAATACTTTGCCTGAAGCGCCTCATTCGGAGTGCGGGGGAAATGGTAAAGGACATTATAGGCAAACTCACGCCAATAGATCTCCTTGGCATAAACCCCAGGACCGTCCTTATGCAAGTCGCCACGCGCAATTAAGGCCGCCATGATCTGACGTGGTCCAAGCAGCCCCCAATGTAGATACGGAGAGAGACTCGAAGTCCCGACCACGCTGGGAATATCCCGATCTGTAGCATAGCCATCGACTACATCATCGATAAAGCACTGCAAACGCTTTTGCGCCGACGCCTCACTCACCTCCCAGTAGGAATGAAATTTCCTGTCCCAGCTTATCTTCGGCAGCAAGCCGAGGTCAGCTAGAGGGAGACTCGTCGGCCACTTTGCGGGAAATGAAAGCCGTGCAATATCCACATCAACCGGCAACTCCAGGGCGCGATCTTTTACTCGCTTCCAATAAGGCGTGTAAACTTTGTAGGGCTTGCCGCCACCCGTGCTTACGGTATGCGGCTCATTAAGAAGAGAGCTATTAAAACTCTCCACCTCCACTCCACTGACACGCAACTTCCGTTTGATTATAGCGTCAATTTCCCTAAGCGCTCCCTCATATCGACGGTTCCAAACGACCCGCTGCGCACCGGTTGCCACAACGATCTCGCGCAGAACTTCAAGCGAGTCGCCGGTCCGAAGAATCAACTGTCCCCCAAGGGCTCGCAAATCCCTATTAAGGCAGGCAAGTGCGTGGTGTAGAAACCACTTGGATGCAGGCCCCGTTGCCCATTCGCCCATTTCCTCCGGCCCCCAGATAAACACAGGCACGACAGGGCCACCCCCCTCAAGTGCAGCAGCCAGCGCCGCGTTGTCTTGAAGACGGAGATCCTTTCGAAACCAAACGATGGTAGGGGCATTATGCACCTTGATAAAGCGTTAGAAACCGATTCACATTACAGCCTTTGTATCAAGTTATGGATGCACCCCGCTTTTAGAGCCTGTTTTCTACGATAATAGCCTGCAGCAGGCAGGTTTTTCGATGGGCTGGTATTATAACTTTTCCGTCGACGCCGCTTGCCATACGGTGCCGCCATGATCTTTTTAGATTATGGATACCATGACTGCCATTCGAGAGCGCCGCTCCGTAAAACACTACGATCCGAAATACGAAATGAGTGAGGCCGAGATCAACGGTCTACTCGAGCTCGCGCTCCTCTCACCTACCTCATTCAATATGCAAAACTGGCGCTTTGTCGTTGTCACCGATCAGGCAAAAAAAGATGCCCTCTGCGCCGCCTCCTGGAATCAGGCGCAAGTCAGCGAAGCCTCCATGACGATTCTCCTTTGCGCCGACCTTCATGCATACGAAGATGCTGGCCGCTACTGGGCAAACGCTCCGCAATCCATTCAAGATAGGATCGTTCCGATGATCGCACCGTTCTACGAGAACAATCCACAAATCCAGCGCGATGAGGCCATGCGCTCGATCGGCATCGCAGCCCAGAGTCTCATGCTTACCGCGAAAGCGATGGGCTACGACTCCTGCCCTATGATTGGCTTCGACCCGATCAAAGTCGCCGAGATCATCAACCTACCTGAAAACCATGTGATTGGGATGATGTTAACGGTCGGGAAATCGATCAAGCAGGCCAATGTCCGCTCCGGACAGCTCCCCTACGAAGAGATTGTCTTCCGGGACCAATTTCCGGTCTAAAGCTTTCTTACGTTCTGCATGGCGTAGGTTAAGAATATAGCCGCCCCACTATGTCCCGGCGTAGCTCTTCGAGCGAAAACGGATCTGTTGAGGCATGACCGCATCGAAAACGGTTTTGCCCAAGAGGTCGGGCGCGATCGCCGAGCGCCCCGTCCCGGAAATGGTCGTATTCGCCCATATTCAAAGCTATGGAAAACGAACCCGCTTG
The DNA here is from genome assembly GCA_049598495.1 of Opitutales bacterium. Taxonomy (GTDB): domain Bacteria; phylum Verrucomicrobiota; class Verrucomicrobiia; order Opitutales; family Coraliomargaritaceae; genus Thalassobacterium. The sequence continues at coordinate 4,490 of JBMYNR010000032.1, read as the reverse complement.
AAGAACTCGTGCCGGACAACGCCGCAACCTCTCGAAAAAAGCCTCATCCCTGCCCGTTCGGCGACCTCAGGGCCTTGAATCGATCAAAAAGCGGGAGAGTTCGATCACACTGGCAAGTGAGACCTAAGTATTCTGCACATTGGTCCGTTCGTCCGTGAAGAGCTCACGGTTGGTATCCAGCACCTCGAAGTAGGTGGAGACGACCTCTATTTTAGATCCCTGCTTAAAAATGTTTTGCTTCGCTGTGAATGGCTACGTTCACTGTATTCCATGTTTGAACTATCAGGAACCGTAAAAAAAATTTTTGATGAACAGACTTTCGGAAGCGGCTTCAACAAGCGCGAGTTCGTGGTCACCACCGGAGATGACAAATACCCGCAGGACATCAAATTCGAATGCCTTAAAGATAAGGTCGATCTAGTCAACAAGCTCAGCATCGGAGATAACGTTAAAGTTACTTTTGATATCAACGGGCGTGAGTGGAACGAAAAGTATTTCGTCAATTTAAAGGCATTCCGCATTGAAAGCACCAGTGGAGGGGGCACTGCCTCCGACGAACCGCCCCCCTTCGATCCGGCCGACGAAATACTCGACGAAGAACCCCCATTTTAAAGGCGAAACGAACGTTGCAAGACGCTCGTTTTTCCTATTTATGACTCATTGTTTTAGATCAAATGAAGCGTATCGTCATCATTAACGGCCCCAATTTAGACCGACTTGGTCTTCGTGAACCCGATATCTATGGTGACCAAACGCTGACCGATTTAGAGAATCTCTTGGTCGAAGAAGCCAAAGCGCTCGGTGTTCAGGTTCAGTTTTACCAAAACAACCATGAAGGTTTTATCATCGACGAAATCGGTGAGTATGCCGACTCAGAAGTCTTCGGATTAATTATCAACCCGGGAGCACTCACCCACACCAGCCTCGCGCTGCGCGACGCGATCGCGGGGAGCGATCTTCCCGTGATTGAAGTACACATAAGCAACATCTACCGCCGCGAGGAAATTCGCCAACATTCGATGACCGCACCCGCCTGCATTGGTGTCATATCCGGGCTCGGCTTCGATGGATACGTTGCCGCACTCCGCTATCTTTCAGCGCTCGACTAGTCGTCATTTTAACCGTACCGAAGGCAACCGCCTAAAAACTAACCTCAAAGAAAGAGAAAAACATGGCAGAAGAAGCAAAAGGACTCAGCAAACCCGTCAACCTGAAGCCAGATCTGGCTTCTTTCCTTGGAGCCTCTGCGCTCCCAAGAACCGAGATCACTAAGAAGCTCTGGGACTACATCAAGGAGAACGGCCTCCAAACGAAAACTGAAAACGGTGCCCCGCAAAATGCAGGTAAGTTCATCGTGGCCGATGCCAAGCTAGTACCCATCTTCCGTAATACATACTCCACCAGCAAGTCAGGCAAGGTCACTGACCTCCGTAACATTCAAGAGGGTCAAACCATCAATATGATGCAGATGGCCGCTGTTGTCGGCGCCAATGTCGAGTAAGTTCCCCGCATAGAACCATTCTTTCAACGACTGCTTCCCGGAAACGGGGCAGTCGTTTTTTATCGTAATAGCACAGGCAGGGATGCCTGTGAGCTTCTTCGAAGTCTGCCATGACACAGGCAGGGATGCCTGTGCTACATCTGGCTCAACAACTATGAGATCAACACAGGCAGGGATGCCTGTGCTACGCCGGACCCAACGACTATAACGATCAACACAGGCAGGGATGCCTGTGCTACAATTCACTTGCACACTATTCAGGGGGCAGAAGCTTTGCCAGTTCCTCCAGGTCTCCAAAGTGCTCAGCCAAATCCTTCGCGCTTCCCAGATGACCGAGAGTATTCTCGAAGAGTTCGCGCTTCTCTTTCTTCAACTGCTGAATTCTCTCCTCAATAGTGCCCTGGGTAATCATTCGGTAAACGAATACACGCCGATTCTGACCAATACGGTGGACCCGGTCAACCGCCTGATCCTCGATAGCGGGATTCCACCATGGATCGAGAAGAAATACATAATCAGCTGCATGTAGAGTAATACCGGTGCCACCTGCCCGAAGGCTTACCAGAATGACGGCAGGGCCCGGAGCATCCTGAAAGGTATTCACCGGCTTCGCGCGATCCTTGGTCTCACCGCTCAACTCAAGCAAAGCCAATTTAGGAAACCGATTTTTGATGACGGGTTTAAGGCGCTTCAATAGGCTAACAAACTGACTAAAGATGACGACTTTGCGGGCACCATTACCTTCGAGAGCTTCATCCAGTCGAGTGAGCAACATTTGAATCTTTCCGCTCTGTAGAAGATCAGCGTCTACCCCTGGGATCAGTCCGGGGTCGCAACAGGCCTGGCGCAGGCGGGTCAGTAATGAAAAGAAATGCACCGATTGGCTGTGCATGGCCGCCTGCAGGTCATCCCCAAGTTCTTCACGTCCGCGATTGAGCAGATTTTCGTAGGTCTGGCGCTGTAGCTCGGAGATCGGACAGATCAAATCCATCTCGACCTTAGGCGGTAGATCCTTACCCACACTGTCCTTTCTACGACGAAGAATGAAGGGCATCAGTTGCTTGCGCAGACGCTTCTCAAAGGTCTCTCGAAATTTCGAACTGGTTGATTCGACCGCATCCTCAAATCGTCGACGGGATCCGAGAAGCCCCGGCATGAGAAAGCGGAAGAGAGTCCAAATATCGAGCAGGCGGTTCTCAATCGGGGTTCCGGTAAGAGCGAGTCGACACTCGGCTTTAATCGCAGCACAAGCCTGGGTCACTTTTGCATCCGGATTTTTGATCTGTTGTGCCTCATCCAGCACGGCGTAACCAAAAACCGCTTCGTCCAGAAGATGTTTATGTCTCCGTAATTGGGTATAGCTGGCAATCCAAAGACGAGGCTTCGCACCCTTTGAATCCATGAAATTGTTACCCGAACGAAGCACCCCGGTCTTCATTTTCGGATACCAGCGCGCCGCCTCACTTTCCCAAACGGGCACAACACTAGCTGGGCAGACGATGAGACTGTCGCGCTCCTCGAAAGGCCTTAGGTGTAGCAATGTGAGCACCTGTAATGTCTTACCGAGCCCCATCTCATCAGCGAGGAGTCCATGGCAACCGAGGTCGCGTAACTTTGCCATCCAACGGACACCCTGTTCTTGATAGTGACGAAGAAACGGCGGCATACCGGCTCCACTCTCCTCGGCCTCCGCCAATAAATGATTGCGCCACGCGGATAACTCGTCCTCCAGGTCCAACTCAGCACCACGGTCGCCAAACAATGAGAACACCATGTAACGAGGCCAGGTTTGCGCCTCGTCGGAGTGGGCTGCAGCAGCCACCCGCCACTCGGCGAGCGCGGCTGATTGATCCTCTGCAATCCGAACGAGGCCGAGGCCGCGCACGAGGTGAGTCCCTCGCCCCGCCTTGGCCAATCGTTCCGCGTCCTCGGGATCCAACCAACGACGACCTAGCTTTAATCGCCAGTCGACCCGCATCTTTTCACGACCCGCAGACTCCACCCGACCGACAATCTTAACCTCACGAACCCCTTCCGCCATTCGCTCCGCTTCGAGATCGAGATCAATGTAGCCAAAGATCTCCTCCCAACGCTTGCGGGTATGACTGAAGAACGGCCCAATCCGTATCGGGTCATAAAGAATGAAATCATTGGAATCACGGCGAAACTGAAAGCCCACCTCACCCGCCAAGCCAGTCAATCGGACCAGCACCTCACGCTCCGCTTTTGAGACAGGAACCTCATCACTTCGAAAGGCGGCCTCCTTGGAAAAGTCCGTATTGGTCCAATATGCCGTCAAGCGCAGACCCGAACGAAGGCCCTCTAGCTTGGGCGTCAGGCGCCGCGCAGGCAACTCAGAGGTAGCCTTGTGGACGACCGGTTCTGCCTCCTGCGGCATCTCCAGTTCCTTTTTCGGCGTTGCCACATAGGGCAGCGGATCAATCTCATCAGCAATCAACTCTTCCACCTCATAAAGTCCCCCGACTGCAACCGCATCGCCCAGATCTTTATCCTCTGTAGAACTACGGACTCTCGGCCCCTCTTCCGACCATTCGATCACGGCGTAGCATGTATCCTTGCGCGCAAAGGTGCAATGCACGATAGCCTCTTCTCTGGCCAACTCGATTCCCGATATCTGGCCTCTTCGATAGATTTCGCGCCCACGTCGCAAAGCCTCTTCGGAAAACGAATTCTCCCAGTTCAAGCCGATATTCTCAAACCACACTTCGAGTGCGGTAGTGTTATAAACACGACTGGAGCTACGGGTAGGCATAAGGATAGAAAAACCCCTTAAATTACCTTTTTGAGTCAAAATTCCGCAAGCGGAATCGACAGCAGGGAGGCCAGCAATGCTCTTCATCGAAGCTCGGAGACATGGGGCAAGGAGCCTAGCATTCAGGGCCGTATTTTAAACCGCTGATAACCGCTCATGAACTCTAGTGTGGTGTCAGCGAAGTTCGCTACATATTCTTTCGACTTTACCGAGTAT
>JBMYNR010000031.1:0-19545 GCA_049598495.1 Opitutales bacterium | reverse complement strand
CGCAGATGGTGAAACTTATGCCCGGATGGCGTTCGGCTTTGGTGTTCTATCTGTGTTCTTTGGGATTGCCTATGCTGTGGTTCGTTTCAAATCAAAACGTTAGCCGCTTCTCCGATCAACGCCGCAACGTGGCAACAGGCCTCCATTGTTCGTCAGGACACCCACCCTCCTCACACCCCTTCGGGGCTTCGCCATCTCCGCGCTTCTGCACTCCGTCGGCTCCCGCCTCTCCTCGATAAAGTTCGACCGTCCCGCCCGCTGCGCCTCTGGTCGCCTCGACACCACCCACAACGCCTTCGGTGAAATCACCGCCCTCAATAATCGCCGCAGTCAGGGATTTGCGTTTAGCGCCATACGACCATCTCGAAAACGAAAGGAGCGTGGACTTGAAAAATTATCCCGCCCGAGCATTGTTGAACGCTTATGTTAGCGCTTACGCACAACCGTACGGATCAATACAAGCCCCTACTCTTCTTTTACTGTATCTTCGCACTGGCTTGGATCACACTCCTGCTCTACATGGGCGGCTTCACCACGAGCATCAAAGCGGGCATGGCCTTTCTTGACTGGCCCCTCTCCAATGGCTCCGTCAACCCGGAAGGATGGCTCACCGAATCCGACAAGTTGGCCGAACACAGTCACCGCTTGCTCGGTATGAAGATCGGGATTCTCTCCATCGGGCTTTTCATTTGGACCTATTTGCGTGAATCCAGAGCCTGGGTGCGGATGCTGGCGCGAATGCTCCTTCTTGTCGTGATTCTTCAGGGTGTGCTCGGCGGTGCCCGCGTACGTTTCGATCAACTGAATCTTATGACGGAGCACAATCTGCTGGCCCAAACCTTTGCCGTCATCCACGCCTGTGGCGCCATGATCGTGCTCGGCCTGCTCGTAGCCATCACGCTCGCATGCTCCCGTTACTGGCTGGAACGCGGCGGTGAGCGTCTGAGAGGAATCCCCGCCGGCGTGAAGCGCTGGGGAATCATTTCAACCACGGCCGTCTTTCTCCAGATTCTAATCGGTGCTATTATGCGGCATGCCGACGCGGGCCTCGCCATTGCCAAATTCCCGCTCGCTTCGGCCAACAGTCTCCTGCCCGCTTACTGGAATTTCGATGTCGCGATCCACTTTGCCCACCGAGTCGGCGCGGTCATCGTAACGGTGATTCTCTGTATCTTTATGGGTAAAATATGGGGTTCCCCAATGGCGAAGCGGGCACTCGGCTATGCCAGTTGGATCCTTGCCATTGCCCTTGGGCTCCAAATCTATCTCGGCGCTCTTACCATCTGGACAGCAAAGAACCCCTACGCCGCGACCATCCACCATCTCGTAGGCGCTTTTCTCCTTGCCAGCACGTGGGGGCTAACTTTTCTAGCACACCGTTCCGGAAGCGGGCCTCGCAGACCGGAAGTCAGTCCATGACGACCCTCCCTTGAGCTTACCGCAAACAGACACCCGCCACACGAACACCGAGAGCAGCGATTCCACTTTTTCGCTGCGAGCCCGAGTGAATGGCTACTACGAACTGACCAAACCCCGCCTGAGTTTCCTGTCCGTGATCACCGCGGTGATTGGATATTTAGCGGCGGATCCAATGCGTAATTTTGGTGTCCTCGTAAGTCTCCTCATCGGAACCTCATTGGCCGCAGGCGGGGCGGCCGTTCTCAATCAGTGGTTGGAGCGCGAAGCCGATGCGCAGATGGTGCGCACGAAGGATCGTCCCATCCCTTCAGGACAGATTTCGCCTTACAATGCCCTCATGTTCGGCCTAGGGCTGAGTATTTTCGGCACATACCTACTCTATGCCGGCGCGAACCCGCTGGCTGGGTTACTGACAGCGATGACCATCGCCTCCTACGTGCTACTTTACACACCGCTGAAGCGTTTGACGACTTGGAACACGTTGGTCGGAGCCATCCCAGGAGCTCTGCCACCCCTGATCGGCTGGGCAGCGGCCGAAGGTAATATCTCCACGCTCGGCTGGATCCTCTTCGCCATCCTCTTTCTCTGGCAAATGCCCCACTTCTTTGCCATCGCCTGGACCTACCGCAAGGACTACGCCAAAGGGGGCTTTATCATGTTATCCAATGCGGATAATAATGGAGCCAAAGTGGCCCGACAGGCCTTCATTTTCGCGCTTGCGCTCGTTATGAGTTCACTGCTCCCCACGCTTCTCGGCTATGCCAGCATGGGTTATGCTGCCGTCGCGATGATTAGCGGTTGCTACATCCTGCGTCCAGCGATCCGATTCCTCAAGCTGCCTGAACGAGATGCATCTGCCCGCCAGCTTTTTGTCGCCTCGATCCTATACTTACCCGCGCTACTGATTCCACTCGTGCTCGATCTCTGGTTACTCTCTTAGCGAGAATATGTCTTTTACCGAATCACTACCTACCCTCAATGCCTGTCTCAACGGCACGGCCACGATCCTACTGACAGCCGGGTTCATTTTTATTAAATCCGGGAGGGAGAAAGCACACCGCGCCTGCATGATGTCGGCCTTCACAGTGTCGGTCTTCTTCCTCTTTTTCTACGTCTTGCACAAATATCTCGTCCAAGGCGTACACACACCCTTTGTGGGTGAGGGCATTTGGCGCTACTTGTATTACGTCATGCTGGCATCCCACATCGCGCTCGCCATGCTGATTGTTCCACTGGTGCTTACCACACTGACCCTAGCACTGCGCGACAAGCGCGAGAGGCACCGCGCCTGGGCCCGCTGGACCTTCCCCATCTGGTATTACGTCTCCGTAACCGGAGTCCTTATTTACTTGTTTCTCTACGTATGGTGGTAGCGGTCATTCGACGACCATAACGCCACGCATTCCAGCGAACATGTGCGCCGGAAAAGAGCAGAGATAGACATATTCGCCTGCCTCGCTCGGCGCAGTGAACTCAATCGTGTCACTTTCACCGGGCCCCAATATCTTAGTAGCCACCAGAATCTGATCGTCGAATCCGGGGGGAATGTAGTCATTCTCACGCGCTGACGCGGATGCTGCCACAAACGCATCCGGATCCGCATCCGCGACCAAAATGACCACATTATGACCCATAGCTGCTTTCGGCATCTTCCCGACGTTATTAAAAATGAGCTTCACCGATCCTCCCGCAGACACCGTAAACGACTCGATGTTGAATTTCATACGGTCATTGCCTGTCATCTGAATCACCGTTACACCATCGACCACCGTGACCGGTTCGAGCGGTGCGGCCGAGGCCGCGACAGACCCGTGGTCATGCCCGACTGAGTCGTGCGCCGAGTGATCGTGCCCGGGATCACTACAAGCCGAAAAAAACTGCGCCAGAAAGACGGGAAAAAGGATTGAATATTTCATACTTATAGAAGAAATCCGGATTTAGGCCGAAGTCGGAAGCCGACACAAACCAGAATTAGCAATTCTGATGTTTCAAGAACCACGAAGATAAACTTGTCAGAAAGTATTACTTAGCTTACCTCACCCTCATCGAATTCCTAATTGGAAGATCGACGCTACGAACTCACTAACACGCACAATCGTTTTGAAGACGCTCACAAGCGGATTTACCCGCTGCACTCAGTATTTTTCTGCTTTTATTATGGTCGCCCTACTTGGCGGTTGTAATCTGGACACTCGCATGACGACCTTCGTGACGAAGGGTCCCATCGCCGAAGAGCAATACAACCTGTTCATGCTTACAGTATGGGTGACGCTCGGCATCTTCATCGCTGTGGGGGGCGTCTATGTCGTCGCTATTATTAAATTCCGCGAGCGCCCGGATGATGACCGCCCACTCCCTTCTCAAGGCCATGGGAACCCACTCATTGAAATCAGTTTGATCGGTGTATCGATCCTCCTTCTGGTTATCATCGCGGTGCCGACACTGCGGGCCATTTGGTATACCCACGACACTCCGGATACCCCGGAGAGCCATATGGGCGCCTGGTATACCGGCGAGGAACTATCCGAGGAAGAGGCCGAAAATCCTCTCATCGTGAAAGTCATCGGCTACCAGTGGTGGTGGGCCTTTGAGTATCCTCAATTGGGCATCACCACGGCGAATGAGATGATGATCCCTGCGGGCAAGGTCGTCCATCTGGAACTTCGCTCTGTCGATGTCATCCACTCCTTCTGGCTCCCACGCATCGCAGGCAAGGTCGACCTCATCCCCGGACGGAGCAACTCCATGTGGATCCAGGCCGGCGACAATTTCGCGCGCTGGAAGGAAAAACAGGAACTTGAGGGCGACAGCCCCGAACTTCGGGCCCAGTATGCCAGTTACCTTGAAAATGAGATTCACGATTACTACTACGGTCAGTGCGCGGAATACTGCGGCGACTCCCATGCACGCATGCTCTTTCGCGCAAATGTCGTTAGTGACGAGGAGTTTGCGGCGTGGGTCATCGATGAGCGCGAGGGACACGGCACCCCTGATGGGAAGACCTGGGACGAGTGGTATACGGCCTACAGCGAAGAGCCTGATTCACTCACCGGCGATCTGAACGAAGGTCTAAAACTCTTCATGGGCCGTGGCAAGTGTGCGACCTGCCACGCGGTCCAAGGCAACCCGCGCGCACTCGGTGTGGCTGGGCCAAACCTAACCAATGTCGGTTCCCGTTATTCCATCGCAGCGGGTTGGTTGAACCACCGAAACGAAGGAGACGGCAGCATCGACCCCGAGAAGCAATACGAGAATTTCTTCAAATGGATCAAGGAGACGGATGTGGTCAAACCCGGTAATTTAATGTGGAAAGCAAACGGCGGCGGTATCGGGGAACTGATCGATGCCGAGGGCAATTCCGCTCTCCTCACCGACGATGAAATCCACAAGATCTCACTCTATCTACAATCCCTAAAGTAGGTTTTTCAGCATGAGTCATACGGAAACAGAAACCCAAGCACCTGATACCACTCACTCGCATGTGTCGCACGTGCTCAAACCGGAACGCAGCAACCTTGGCCTCATGCGGCCGGATCACAGCAAGAGTGTGATCGTCGATTGGCTGACAACGGTCGACCACAAGAAGATCGGCCTCATGTACGGGGCCATTGCCCTCTTCTTCCTTCTTATCGGTGGACTCGAAGCTCTGATCATCCGCACGCAGCTAGCGGTTCCTGAGAATGACTTAATCTCGGCACAACGCTACAATCAGCTCTTCACCATGCATGGCACGACCATGATCTTCCTCGCGATCATGCCCCTAAATGCCGCGTTTTTCAACTTCCTCGTGCCACTTCAGATCGGCGCGCGAGATGTCGCGTTTCCAAGAATTAACAGCTTCAGTCTGTGGGCCTTCGTGGCAGGCGCGCTGGTCATCAACTTTGGCTGGGTGCTTCAAGCAATGCAAGTCATGGGACTCTTTGAAGCGAGTGGACCAACTGCCGGGCATACCGACTTCGTCCCCGCAATGGGCTGGTTCGGCTACGCACCGCTCACCAATCTGAACTTCACCGGAGCTGGCACCGACTTCTGGATACTCGGCCTGCAGATTCTCGGAGTCGCCTCCCTCTCGGCTGCCATGAATTTCGTCGTTACCATCGTCAATATGCGCGCCCCGGGGATGAAGATGATGCGTATGCCCGTCTTCACCTGGATGACGCTGGTCGTTTCCCTTCTCATTGTTTTCGCATTCCCCGCAATTACCATCGCTCTCGGCCAACTGATGTTCGACCGCTGCTTTGGAACCAATTTCTTCGTCGTGGCCGGTGGTGGTCAGCCTATTCTTTGGCAGCACCTCTTCTGGATTTTTGGTCACCCCGAAGTTTACATTCTCGTGCTACCCGCAATGGGAATCATCTCGGAGACGCTCCCCGCGTTCTCCAAGAAACCACTCTTCGGTTACGCGATCGTCGTCTTCTCGGGCGCCGTGATCGGCTTCCTCGGCTTCGCCGTATGGTCGCACCATATGTTTACCACCGGCTTGGGTAAAGTTGCAACGGCCGCCTTTTCGCTGCTAACAATGGCGATCGCGGTGCCGACCGGCGTCAAGATCTTCAACTGGGTCGGCACGCTCTGGGGCGGCCGCGTAAAATTCACAGCGCCGATGATCTTCTCGCTCGGTTTCGTCTGGATGTTCATGATGGGCGGATTCTCCGGCATTATGCACTCCTCTGCACCGGCCGATGCGCAGCAACAGGATAGCTACTTTGTGATCGCCCACTTCCACTATGTCGCAATTGGCGGAATTTTTCTCGCAGTGGTCGCCGGCATCTACTTCTGGTTACCCAAGATGATCGGTAAAATGTGGAAGGGCAACCTCAGCACCTGGGTTGCTGTGTTCTCAGTGATAGGGCTCAATGTTACGTTCTTCCCCATGCACTTTCTCGGTCTGCTCGGCATGCCGCGCAGGACGCATACCTACCTAGAGGGCTTCGGTTGGGAATCCTACAATTTGATCTGCACAATCGGTGCCTATATTCTGGCTTTTGGTATCCTGCTTCTTGTAGTCGATATCGTTCGTTGCTTCCGCAGCGGCGAACCAGCCGGCGATGATCCATGGGACGCGCGAACCCTCGAATGGGCGACCTCCTCCCCCCCCAAGGTCTACAATTTCGCAAAAACACCCATCATTCCAGCTCGTGATGCCGTCTGGGAGGATAAATACGGCCCGGAAAATCGCCGGATTACTTATGAAGACGACCATGGACACGGGATTCATATGCCCAGTCAGTCATGGATGCCCTTCATCGCTTCCCTTGGTTTCGTCCCGCTCGGACTGGGCATGTCGCTCATGCAGGCGGGCGTCCCCTATATGGGTTATCTCGCGATCTTCGGCCTCGTCATGATTGCAGTCGGCGTGGCTCTCTGGGCCATCGAGGGCCCCGGCGGTTACCACCTCCACCCGGAAGAAGAAGCCTAATCCAGTTTCCATTACTCTAAATTTCAGCTTTTCAAATCATGTCTGAATCCGCTACAGCACATCAAGACGACGGACACTCCAGCCTGATGATCGACAATAAGAAGCTCCTTATGTGGCTCTTCCTCGGTTCGGACTGCATGTTCTTCGGAACTCTTATTTCAACGCACCTAATTTACCGGAAACTCTACCCAGAGTCATATATTCCGACCAGCGTCTTCGATCTCGAACTGACCTCTTTTTCGACTTTCATCCTATTGATGAGCTCCTTTCTAATGGCCCTAGCTGTCTCGGCCATGCACAAGGGGCAACTGAAGAGCTTCCGTCGCAATGTCATCGGCGTCATCTTCTTCGGACTTATCTTCCTCGGCTGCCAAGTCTATGAGTTCTCCCACTTCGTGCACGAAGGACTGACCCTTTCCACCAATACCTTTGGCTCCACTTTCTACATGATGACGGGCACACACGGCGTACACGTGGCAATCGGCATCTTCTGGCTAATCTGTATGTACTTTTACTCGCACACGGGTAAAATGGACGCCCACGAAAGTGCTGTCGACGTCGAAGTCGCGGGCCTCTACTGGCACTTCGTCGACATTGTCTGGATTGTGATTTTTACGGCCGTCTATTTGATCGAATACATCCCAGGAATCCACTAATACCGACTATGAACGATACTGCATATGATCCCGTCCCCGTGTCCCCGGATACGAGCATCGAAGACCCGGAAACTGCAAAATACCACGCGTTCGTGAATCTCGCGCTCGGCCTCGCAGCCATCACGGGCATCGAACTGGTACTCGTTTACATACCCTTTCATCCCATCTTCATCTTCACGGTTCTATTGGTTCTCTCTCTCTTAAAATTCGTCGCAGTCATCGCTTGGTTCATGCATCTGATTTATGACAAGCTGATCCTGACGCTAGCGTTCGGAACTGGAATGGTCATTGCAACCGGGACATTCATCGCCCTCGGCTTCCTCATGTCCCGCAGTTACGCCGACATGGAAGCAATCACACAGTTCTGACAGCGCTGAAAGAAAATTGATTTGAGGGCGTCAGATTCAAGTCTGCCGCCCTTTACTTTTTCGGGAAGTTTCGACAGCCTACACGACGACATGCAACTGCACTGGCATACCGAACCACTCCTGCTATGCACGCTGCTCGGCCTGGGTTGGCTATACGCTTTGGCCATCGGACCCTTTCGCTCTCGCATTGCCGGCAGGATCGATTTCCCACTGCGTCAATGCATACTCTTCTTTTCGGGTCTGAGCATAACCTACCTCTCGGTAGGTTCACCTCTCGACCAACTCGGCGAACAATTCCTTTTCTCCGCCCACATGCTCCAGCACATGCTGCTGATTTACGTCGCCTCGACTCTTTTCATCTACGGCACGCCCGCCTGGTTGATTGACTGGCTCTTAAAGCCCTCAGGTATCACAAAAGCCATGCGCGTCCTAACCCACCCAGCTTGCGGAGGACTGCTTTTTACTTTCGTCTACACAGTCTGGCATGTCCCCGCACTCTATGAGGCAGCGCTGCAAAACAAACGCATGCACATTCTGGAGCACTGGACTATGTTCTCCCTTGGTTTGATCATGCTCTGGCCCTACCTGACGAATTCAACGCGTGTCCCTCGACGCAGCTACGGCATACGTATGGTCGCAATCTTCCTGCTTATGGTCGGGCAGCTGCCTGTCTTCGCCTTTCTCTCTTTCGCAGGCGAGGCCCTCTACCCGACCTATGCCTACGCACCTCGTATTGCATTGGAATGGGCCGCCTGGCTCTACGAACTCGACCCCCTTAATGATCAAATCCTCGGCGGCATCATCATGAAAGTCGTGAATATGGGATTTTCACTTACAATTCTCGGAATATCCTTCTACCATTGGGCAAAAAGTGAGGAAGTTGACGATCTACCAGCCATCCAAGCTTCCACGACCTAGCACGCAGAACCAATATGACTTGGGAAATAATCTTTGTCTTCGCGCTCTTGGCATTCGCCATCGGGAGTTTCATTTGGGAGCGCATCTCGGCGGACCTCACCGCCCTGACGGTCTTCGGCATCCTTCTCTTTGTCAGTATGGTAACGAAGAGCACGGAACTGCCTTCTTTAGAGGCGACGCTTGGGGTATTCGGCAATTCAGCACCCTTGACCATCGCCGGAATGTTCATCGTCAGCGCGGCACTGGAACGAACGGGAGCCATTGACCTCATTACCGGCTATCTCAGGAAACTGGTTAAATTCCCCTACCGTAGTTTTATCTTCATCATGGCCATCGGCGTCGCCGGGGTCTCGGCCTTCGTTAACAACACCCCGGTCGTAATCGTCCTGATGCCGGTCATCCTCTCACTGTCCCGCGAAATGGGCGTTGCCTCCTCCAAGCTTCTCATCCCCCTCTCCTATGCGTCCATCTTCGGCGGCACCTGCACACTTCTCGGAACGAGCACGAATCTTCTCGCAAGCGGCATCTTACGTGATGCAGGACACGCACCAATCGGTATGTTCGAACTGGCCTCGGTTGGCCTGCCTATCCTCGCAGTCGGCACGCTCTACCTAGTGCTCTTCGGAAACAAACTACTCCCTCACCGCGAGACACTTACTTCAATACTCACCGATGAGGAGCGAAAGGAGTTTATCACAGAAGCCTTCGTCAAATCCGGCTCCAGCTGGCACGGGCGCACAGTCAAAGAGAGCGAGCTCCTCAAGGGGCGCGGCATCCGCCTTCTGGAAATTGTCCGTCATGGGGTCGCGGTCCCGGGTGACCCGAAGGAGCAGACCCTTCAATACGGCGACCGTCTTGTTCTCGCCTGTCGTCCCTCCGGCATTGCCGAAGCACACTCGATGAAGGGAATCACCATTCAATCTGATCTCGCTGAGGGGCTCGAAACGATTGCCACCGATGAAGGTGCTCTGGTTGAGGGCGTGGTGGCCCCACACGCCTCGATCGCGGGCCTCACTCTGGGCGAAATTAATTTCCGGCAACGTTTTCGTATGGTCATTGTTGCCGTGCACCGAAAAGGCACAAACCAGCGAGAACGCCTCAGCAGCCTCCGCCTCCAGGAGGGCGACACCCTGCTCATGATGGGTTCGACGGAGGCAATCAATTCGTTGGCCAATAGTGACGAAATTATCATCCTCGACCGGCCCCGATTGCCCGCACGCAGCTTGCGGGTAAAGATGCCAATCGCCATTGGTACGAGCATTGGCATTGTAACCCTCGCCACACTCAACCTTGTGCCCATCGTCGCAGCCGTCTGTTTGGGTGTCGCCATTATCCTACTCTCTGGCTGTATAAAGCCCAAGGAGGCCTATGCCTCCGTCGAATGGGGTATCTTAATCATTATATTCGGCATGCTCGCACTCGGCCAGGCGATGGATTCAACGGGAGCCAGCTTATTGATCGCTGAGAATATGACAGACACGGTCGCTCACTTCGCCCCCGCACATCTCCAAAACGTCATTATGCTGGCGCTTATCTATTTGATTACATCGACTTTCACGGAATTTCTTTCCAATAATGCCGCAGTCGCCCTCATGGTGCCCATCGCACTTAGTATCGCAGCAACTCTCGGAGTCGATCCCAGACCCTTTGTTGTTGCGAGCTGTATCGCCGCATCTGCAAGCTTTGCCACACCGATCGGATACCAGACGAATACCTACGTCTACGGCGTAGGTGGCTATCGTTTCTTCGACTTCACCAGGGTCGGGCTACCGCTGAATCTGCTCTGCTTCACCGTTACTGTTGCAGTCGTTCCCATGTTTTGGGACTTCTGAGCCAGCTCGGAAGTATGAAAGTCGTAGGTGTGAAAGTTCGAAAGTAACCGAGACCTTCTCACCTTCCACTTTTAACCTTCCCACTCATCTGATTCGAATCGAATCAGATATAATACATCTCTGCATCCGCGCCGACCACAATAAAGTCAGCGAGCGTGTATTCACGTATCTTAGCCTCAAAACTCCCTCCGATCTCACTCCAAATAGCGGCAACCCGATGACCTGAGTGACCTGCGTCCTCAAAGCTACAGTCCAACAACTCGGAATCGACTGCTTCAACTATCTCGAGAAGTGTGATCTTCTCCGGGATCCGCGCAAGCGCATAGCCTCCCTGCTTCCCCCGCTTACTGATAATCAGCCCTGCGGTTCGTAATTCGTTGAGAATCTGGACGAGGTAATTGGCCGGGACAGCTTCGGCACGCGCCAAAGTCTCAATATGGGCCAGCTTTTTCTGATCCAGACTGCGGCCTAATTGGGCCAAAACACGACAGGCATACTCAAGTTTGTGGGAAAGCTTCACGAGCCCAAAGTTAGGCTGATGACTCAAGAAGTAAACTTAAAAGAAGAAGGCCGCCCAGAGGGCCCTCCAGGCTCGATTTTCAGCCATTTTTAAGCCCGAACATCGTGCTTTTCAGAGGAGATGAAAAGCACCTCGATCAGTTCGCATAAATAGATTCGTATCCTATTGTTCATCAATACTTTGCCAGGTCTATAAAAAATCTCAAAAAGGGCCATTTTTTAATCGCCAAAAACCTCGGTAAACGATAGCAATCATAAGCTTATGCCAGAAGATACAACCTCCGAAAATTTACCGGAAAATAACAGTCCCGAGGGAGCCCCCAAAGAAATTTATGACTCCTCCAAAATCCAAAAATTGGAAGGTCTCGAAGGTGTCCGCAAGCGTCCCGATATGTATATTGGTGACACCAATGAACGGGGCCTCCACCACTGCGTCTTTGAAATCGTGGACAACTCGATCGACGAAGCACTGGCCGGCCACTGCTCGGAGATCACCGTCAGTATTCACAATGACGGCTCCTGTTCGATCGAGGATGACGGCCGGGGTATCCCGGTGGACATTCATCCGAAGTATAAGATACCGGCTCTCGAACTGGTCATGACCAACCTTCATGCCGGCGGCAAGTTCGGCAAGGGAGCCTATCAGGTATCCGGAGGTCTTCACGGCGTGGGGGCCAAGTGTGTCAACGCAGTTTCCGAATGGTTTGAAGTCGAGGTCCGACGCGATGGAAAAGTTCACAAGATGGAGTTCTCCCGAGGCATCACGACCTCGAAGATGAAAGTCATCGGCGAAACTAAACGCACGGGCACACGAATCGCGTTCCTACCCGACCCGGAGATCTTTCTCACCACGCGGGAATTTAAGTTCGAGCTCCTTGGAAAGCGTCTTCGGGAACTCGCCTTCCTTAACCCGGGCATCAAGATTACTTTCGTTGACGAACGGATTAACAAGACCGACGCCTTCCAGTTTAAGAACGGTATTGCCGAGTATGTCACCTTCCTCAATGAGAATAAAAACGTTCTCCACCCCGAGCCAATCAGCTTCCACGGGGAAGCCCCCACGCCGAACCCGGATCTGGATGCCAATATCGTGGTCGACGTCGCTTTCCAATACAATGACGGCTACAGTGACCAAATCTATTCCTACGCCAACTCGATCCATAACATAGAAGGAGGCACCCACCTCTCCGGTTTCCGCACAGCGCTTACGCGGGTCATTAATAACTACGCAAAGCAGAATAATCTGATCAAAGACAAGGACCCGAATCTCTCGGGCGACGATGCTCGAGAAGGTCTCACGGCTGTTATCTCCGTCAAAGTTCCCGAACCGCGCTTCGAGGGACAGACCAAGACCAAACTATCCAACGGCGAGGTCGATGGGATTGTGCAGAAGATAACCGGAGAGGAGTTGAAGTATTACTTTGAGACCAACCCGCAAGTGGCCAAAAAGCTAATCGACAAGTGTCTCAATGCTGCCCGCGCACGCGAAGCCGCCCGCAAGGCTCGAGAAACCGTTCGCAAGGGCGCCCTGTCCACGGGAGGCCTCCCCGGTAAACTCGCAGACTGCTCGTCCAAAGATCCGGCCATCTCCGAGCTCTACATTGTGGAGGGTGATTCCGCGGGTGGTTCCGCCAAACAGGGACGCGACCGCGCCACCCAGGCGATCCTACCGATCCGGGGCAAACTACTGAACGTGGAAAAAGCACGCCTCGACAAGGTGCTGGGTAATAACGAGATTCGCTCACTCATCACCGCAGTCGGCACCGGTATTGGAGAAGACGGCGATGGCGCGTTCGATGCCTCCAAAGCTCGCTACCACAAGATCATTCTCATGACCGATGCGGACGTCGACGGCGCCCACATCATGACACTGCTGCTCACCTTCCTCTTTCGCCAGATGAAAGGCCTCATCGAGTCCGGATATGTCTACATCGCGCAGCCGCCGCTCTATAAGATTAAGCGCAAACGCCGGGAGCAATACGTGGACAATGATCCGCAACTCAACCGCATCCTCCTCGAACTCGGCTCCGAAGACGTCAACCTGGTTCGCCTGCGCGACCAGAAGGACCTCTCCGGTGCAAAGATCGACGAACTGGTCGAAGCACTCTCCCGTCTTGAAACAATCGGCCGAGGAGTCACACGGTATGGTTGCGATTTCGCTACCTACCTCGACCAACACGTCGAAGACAGCTACGAGCTGCCTCGCTACATCGTTCGTGTCCGCACGGGTAACGAAGAGGAGTTCCACTTCCTAAAAGACGACGACGGCCGTATCGCCTTCCATAAGGAATACGAAATCGAAGATGAAGACATCTCCGGAACCGTTGTTCGAGAAATCGTCAACGACGAAGGTATCAAGCTACAACAGCGCATTTCCCTCCACGAAATCTTCGAATCCACTGAGATGACCAAGCTTCTAAACGAGCTCGCCGACGCAGGTATGGATATCCACAAGTTCACCCGAACCGAGGAAGCCCGCTATCACCTCATCGAAAACAAGGGCGACGAGAAGAAGGAGAATGTGATCGAACTTCACTCCATCATCGAGCTGGTCGATAACATTCGCACCATCGGACGCCGCGGACTCAGCATTCAACGCTACAAAGGTCTCGGTGAG
The DNA here is from genome assembly GCA_049598495.1 of Opitutales bacterium. Taxonomy (GTDB): domain Bacteria; phylum Verrucomicrobiota; class Verrucomicrobiia; order Opitutales; family Coraliomargaritaceae; genus Thalassobacterium. The sequence continues at coordinate 5,797 of JBMYNR010000031.1, read as the reverse complement.
ATGAATCCAAAGCAACTCTTCGAAACCACGATGGACCCAAACACCCGCCGCTTGCTGAAAGTCGACATCTCCGACGCCGCAGCCGCCGACGCCACCTTCACCATGCTCATGGGCGAAGACGTCCCCAGCCGCCGCGCCTTTATCGAAGATAATGCACTGAATGTGTCCCACTTGGACGTGTAACCAATCGATATCCAAATCGATATCCAAATCGAAATCCAAATCGAAATCGAACCCTACTGTTAATGTCACTCGGCCACGAAAAACTGGATGTTTACCAACTCGCGATTCAATACGTCGCGTGGGTCTTCCAGCGTGCCGAGAAGCTTACGGGCGCTCATCGCCATGCACGCGACCAATGGTTGCGTGCCAGCCAATCTATCCCGCTCAACATCGCGGAGGGCAACGGCAAATCCACCTCAGCCGACCGCCGACGATTTTTTGAAATCGCTCGCGGCTCAGCTTTAGAGTGCGCCGCAGTGCAAGACGTTCTATTCGCCTGCAATGCTCTCGAGCAGGAGGAGCACGAGTCACGCAAGCACGACATCGATCGCATCAGCGTCATGCTCAGTCGGCTTGGCGGACGAGGCTTTTCCGTGAAGGAAGAGCAGGCCAGCTATGGCGATGAGGATTTCGATTTGGATTTCGATTTGGATTTCGATTTGGAGCAAAACCAAGCAAAGTAACTTTTCAAAGAAATAGATAATGTCAGATCAACCAACAGATCCCAACACCCCCAAGCACATGCGTGCAGAAGGCACCTCGATCACCGAGATCATGCAGACGGCCTACATCGACTACTCGATGTCCGTTATCGTCAGCCGTGCCCTACCCGATGCCCGCGACGGCTTCAAACCCGTGCAACGGCGCATCCTTTATGCGATGCTTCGCGAAGGCCTGCTCCACAACCGCCCCTTTGATAAGTGCGCCGGTGTGGTCGGGGAAGTGCTCAAAAACTATCACCCCCACGGTGACTCCTCTGTTTACGATACCCTCGTACGCCTCGCGCAGGACTGGGTCATGCGCTACCCACTCATCGTTCCACAGGGTAACTTCGGTTCGATCGACGGCGACTCTCCCGCCGCCTATCGTTACACCGAGTGTAAACTCGAAGCGATTTCCGAGGATATGCTCAAGGATATCGACGAAGACACCGTCGACTTCGTGCCCAACTACAAGGAGAGCACGACGGAACCATCCGTCCTCCCCGCTGCCCTGCCCAATCTCTTAATGAACGGCTCCACCGGCATCGCCGTGGGTATGACGACCAACATCCCGCCACATAACCTCAATGAGATTATCGACGCCGCTGTCGCCATCATCGACAACCCGAAAATCGAGCTCGACGAATTAATTCAGCTCATCCCCGGCCCAGACTTCCCCGGCGGTGGCTTCATCCACGGAAAATCCGGAATCGAAAGCTACCTCAAGACGGGTCGCGGCATCGTTCGTACCCGAGGTATTGCCGAAGTGGTCGAGAACAAGGGCAAGGAAGAGATCATCATCTCCGCGATCCCCTATAATGTGAACCGCGCTTCCCTCGTCATGCGCATCGCCGAGCTCATTAAGGATAAGGCCATCGAAGGCATCTCCGACCTTCGAGACGAGTCCACCGAGACGACCCGCATTGTCATCGAGCTCAAGCGCGGCGCCATCCCACGGGTCATCATCAACCAGCTTTACAAGAGCACCGCGCTCGAGAGCTCCTTTGGCGTCATCCTACTCGCACTCGATAACCGTCGTCCAAAGCAGATGAACATCAAAGAGATGCTCAGCTGCTACATCGACCACCGCCGCGAGGTCATCTTCCGCCGCACCGCCTTCCGCCTACGCAAGGCCGAGGCACGCGCACACATCCTCGAAGGCTACAAGCTCGCCCTCGACAACATGGATGACTTCGTGAAGATCATTCGAGCGTCCAAGAACCGCGAGGAGGCGAAGCTCTCCCTTATGGAGAAATACCCGCTCACCGAGATCCAAACCAATGCGATCCTCGAGCTGCGACTCTACCAACTGACTGGCCTCGAGCGTGACAAAATCGAGGAGGAATACGCCAAGCTCATGGAGCTCATCGCAGGCCTCAAGGATATCCTCGAAAACGAGTCCCGCCTCCTTGAAGTCATCAAGGAAGAGCTCGGCGAAATGAAGGAGAAATACGGCAACCCACGCCGGTCCAACGTCATCGCCGTCGACGGTGACATCTCCATGGAAGACCTCATCCCGAACGAGGGATGCATGATCACCGTTACGCATAAGAACTTCATCAAGCGCACCTCTCTCGATGAATACCGTTCGCAGAAACGCGGCGGAAAAGGTGTGATCGGCTCCGGTCAGTATGAGGACGACTTTGTCGAACATCTCTTCACCGCATCCACACACGACTACATCATGTGCTTCATGAACACCGGCCGAGTTTATGTGGAAAAAGTCTACCACATCCCGGAAGGCTCACGCACCGCAAAGGGGCGCGCCATTGCGAATGTCCTCGAACTGCAGGAGGGCGAAAAAATCGCGGCAATGATATGCGTCAAGGACTTCGAGGAATCCGAGCAGTCCATCGTGCTTGCCACCGAAGCCGGCGTGACCAAAAAAACCAAGCTCTCCGACTTCAAGAACCACCGCAAGGGCGGGATCATCGGTATCAACATCGACGAGGGCGATAACCTCATCGGCGCACGCCTCACCTCGGGTAGTGACGACATCATCCTCGTCACCTCCAACGCACAGTCGATCCGCTTCCCGGAAACCGACCTGCGCGACCAAGGCCGTGCCACCCGCGGTGTCCGCGGTATCAAGCTCAAGAGCGATGACGACAAAGTCGTGGCCATCGAGATCGTCGACCCCGAAGCCAAGCTCCTTATCGCCGGCGCGAATGGCCTCGGCAAGCGCTCCGAATTCGACGACTACCGCACTCAATCCCGCGGTGGTTCCGGTATCATCGCAATCAAATCAGCCAAGGTCGCCGGCGCTCTCTCCGTCAAAGACAAGGACGAGATCATGATGTTCACCCTCAAGGGCCAGGCCGTCCGCTCCCCGATCAAGGACGTCTCCGTCGTCGGTCGCGCCACTCAGGGCGTCAAACTCGTCAGCCTCGGCGATAAGGATGAACTCATCGGCATCTCCAAAGTCATCGCTTCCGAAGAAGACGAGGCAGGCGAAGAAGAGGAGGCTTCTGAAACTACAGAGGAGTAAGCAGGTAGGGTTCGCTATCCCTAGCGAACCGCCATCGGCCGATAGGGATATCGGGCCCTACCCTCAACAGTTCAAGTAATCGTAGGGGCGTCGCTCGCGGCGCCCGCTCCAAGGTAGCGCAGGTTCGTCCTCGAACCGCACCTCTATTTCCAAAGGCCGTTCCGCGAGGGACGGCCTTTTTCGTTTCGTCGAAATCCAAATCGCAATCGTAATCGATCACACCACACGATTTCGATGACGATTCGGGATTCGACTGACTCACATACCAGTTGCATAAACCCCCGAATAAAGTAGATTTATACTCACGCCAGTCGTCTTCGAACAAGACGGATACTAATTTTTCTTCTACAGTAATGACCACGAACCTATCCATGTTCATGTTCGTTATGCTGGCGGAGAAGCTGTTTTTAATATCTATGAGACAATCGAATTGAGGGAATCCGCCGGGCTCAAAGTTAAGGAACTCTCCAAAGCACAAAGCCTCGCCGAGTCTCACAAAGACCTGATCATCGAAAAATGGAATGAACACGCTCAAAGACAGTAAACGCCAAGCCGTCTACTTGGATGGCCACATTATCGTTTCGATAGACGACGGATTAGAAATTCGTTTCCCGGTTTCCAATAATCCACGTCTCAATGGTGGCACGCCCGAGCAACTGAACCATATCGAAATCTCCCCTTTCGGCATTCATTGGCCCGAACTCGACGAAGACCTCTCCTTCGAAGGCCTCGCAAAAGGCGACTTCGGACAGTTTTCTCAGATTTAGGCCCCCCGCTTCAAGATGTCTTCTCATGACCACCGTCAGCGCTGAACCACTTGCCACCAAAGCCTGGGTCGAAAACCGAATCGTCTATATCGAATTGGCTGACCAGCGCATTTTCGGCTTTCCCGCGAATCGCTTTAGCCGACTCAAGGACGCGCCCGATGACCTGCTTGCTCAGGTTGACGGAGCGAAGCGGAGATGGCGAAGCAAATTGAAGTGAACGGCTTCGCCCTACGCTGGGATGCACTCGACGAAGATCTCACCGTCCCCGGTGTCGTCGCGGGCCACTTCGAACTTCCACCGGAAGCCACTTAGGGTGTTTTTGTTTGGAACGAGATAATACAGCTTCCCGTCCTGTGAATCGAATGTGAACAACCCGAGCTTCATAATAGTAAACTTTTGTTTACTATTATGAAGCATGTCCCGACAATACAGGCCGCGCCAAGCCCGCAGTTCGCCTCTCTGGCAGTGCCTGCAAGCCTCACTCGATACCTTCGCGGCAGAATACTATCCATATCGCTCAAAATACCTCGGGCCACTTGATGCTTCGCGGGAAACCGCCCTTCACGACAGTCTTCGCTGCGGCGACCTCGCCAACGGCTTTCTTCGCGTCCACTGCTCAGACTGCGGTCACCACTATCTTCTCCCCTTCACCTGTAAGCGGCGGGGCCGCTGCCCCAGCTGCCATCAGCGACGCGCCCTCGATACAGCCACCTTTATTCGGGACGAGGTCTGCCTCCCCGTCCCGCATCGCCACTGGGTCTTCACTCTGCCACGCGTCTTGCGCAATGTCTTCCGCAAAGACCCTCACCGCCTCACCGAGCTTTGCCACCTCGTCACCCACACCCTGCAGGACTGGCTGCGCGAGCAGGCCGCCCTCCCTGATGGCCGCGCTGGTATGGTTCTAGCCATCCACACCTTCGGCGACTACCTCGCTTACCACCCACACATCCACTGTCTCGCCACCGCAGGCGTCTTCGATAAAGAGCATCGGTTCCATCTTATCCGTAGTGCCAGCTGCCAGCAGCTCGCCCAAATCTTTCGTCACAAGGTTCTCCACCGACTGCTGGAACTCAAGTGGATCTCTCCCCGTCAGGCCAACAAACTTCTGCGCTGGAAACATCACGGCTTCAACATCGACCAAGGCGAAACCGCGATCGGAGCCGACGACGGACAGGCCCTCGAACGACTCGCCCAATATTTCCTCCGCGCGCCCATCTCGCTTCAGAAGATGTCATGGAACGCCCAAACTAGAACCGTCCTCTACCGCTCCTCCTGCAGTTGGCGCACCAAGCGCAACTTCGAGCTTTTCTCCGGCCCCGACTTCGTCGCCGCACTCTACGAGCACACCCCGCCCAAGGGCTTCCAGACCCTCCGCTACTACGGCCTCTACAGCAACAAATCACGGGGCATGCGCAAAGAAGCTAAGATGACAAAAGATAGGGCGCCGTGTCCACACAAGCCGCCGGATATCAGCACTCTGCCCCGTGCGAAACGCCACTGGAGACAACGCATTTTCGACATCTGGGGCTGCGACCCTCTTAAGTGCCCCTGCTGCGGCAGCGAAATGTGCCCACTCAAACCCGTGCGCGACCCCACCGCAATCCGCCAACAACTCGAACGCCACGGGCTCTGGGAGCCCATCACCCTCACCAAAGCGCGCAGCCCACGCGCACCCCCATCCACCGTTCATTGGATCCTCGATGCCCATGACGGCACCGTCTTCGATCTGGAGACCGAACGCTCCGCAAACTGGATGCCCACCGCACCACGCTACAAACGAGAGCGCTCTCTCCACTCAGACCTCAGGCTTCAAGTCTCAGCCCTCAACGACCCTCAGG
>JBMYNR010000030.1:0-19868 GCA_049598495.1 Opitutales bacterium | reverse complement strand
TCGACGTATGAAGGGTTCTGGATCGGCGGAGGCGTTTGTCCGTCGACCTTGCTGGCGCAAGTTCGCTACGTTGTGCCGGATGTCGCGATGCGATGCCAGTCGCGTCGACGTATGAAGGGTTCTGGATCGGCGGAGGCGTTTGTCCGTCGACCTTGCTGGCGCAAGTTCGCTACGTTGTGCCGGGTGTCGCGATGCGATGCCAGTCGCGTCGACGTATGAAGGGTTCTGGATCGGCGGAGGCGTTTGTCCGTCGACCTTGCTGGTGCAAGTTCGCTACCTTGTGCCGGGTGTCGCGATTGTCTTGAGCTACCAAACGACGAACGGCGCTTGGACCGGTCCTTTCGATTCGGTTTTATCGCAAGCTCGGTCGGGCGTGCTCGCCGAGCGCGCTCTATGACAGGCCTTCTCTGATGGCGGCTTCCTGAAGGGTCGTAATCGTAGACACTCCATCCGCGCCGAGTTCAAGGAGCGTATCCATCTCTTCTCGGCTGAAGGTCGCCTCTTCTCCCGAGCTCTGCACTTCTACGTATTTGCCGGAGCCAGTCATGACAAGATTGGCGTCGACCGTTGCGTCCTTATCCTCGATGTAATTGAGATCGAGAATGGGCGTATCTTGGAAGATGCCTACAGAAACGGCTGCGACTGAATCGGTGAAAGGATTTTTCTCCAACCGCTCCTCGGCGATCAGTTTCTGAACCGCGATTTGTGCCGCTACATAGGCGCCTGTGATCGAGGCGGTGCGCGTGCCGCCGTCGGCTTGGAGAACATCACAATCAATCCAGATGGTCTTGCCGGTGAGTTTCTTTAAGTCAAATACCGCTCGTAAGGAGCGCCCGATCAGACGTTGGATCTCAATTGTGCGACCATCGCTCTTACCGCGACTGATGTCCCGTTGCTTCCGATCCAGCGTGCTGTAAGGCAGCATCGAATACTCCGCGGTCATCCAGCCTCCTTCAATTTTCTGTGCCCGCATCCAACCCGGCACTCTCTCGTCGATCGAGGCCGCGCAGATCACGCGGGTATCGCCAAAACTTACCAAGACCGATCCAAGGGCGTGTGGCGCGATTCCCGTTTGAAATCGGATCTCGCGCAGTTCGTCGATGGCGCGGCCATCGGGACGTTCGAAAAGAGTGGGGGTGTCAGTCATAAGCGTGGGTATGAAATTGAGAGTGAGATTTTGGAGATGGGCCAGGCTTCCGCTCTACTTGCTAATGCGTCTGGTCGCTTCTAAAAGGAAATTCGTGATGGGATTCTCCGCAATCGTTTATATTGTAACAACAGAGAGAAATCGTGCTCCGTTTAAATTTTCAAAAGTGAATTCCTACGGATACGGAGTGTTTTGAATCCACCGAGAAATGAGGATGAATCCGTTCATCGCTTTCAGTGTGAAGACCAGCTAATCAAGCTGCTCAGGGGGTTGGCGATATCGCGTGCCGCTGGTCTTTTGGGATTATATCGTAAAGGTCCATGGCGCAAAGCGATTGATATTCCTTTTCGGGTAGTGCCCCTAGCTTCCCGTTAAACGTAAGGGCTAGGCAAGTGCCCGCGAGTTCGCCTGATCCTTGATCTACCTGTAGGGGAAGGATTCCGATCTCGATTGTTAGGAGCGTGAATTACCGAAGCCCATTTGTTTAGGTTCCGGCTGATCGAGCAGGTCCTCATATAACATCTCGCCACCAAGTTTGAGTGATACTTTGCGGTACGGTGGAGTGAGGAAGAGTATTGCCCGGCTTTCGGAATCGACTCGCAGGTTGTTCCGGTAGACGAGATGGAAGCGCGAGGATCCCTCTGCAATTATTGAGAAATCGCTTGGTTCATCAGCGTCGATCTTGAACGCTGGGCTGCACCCTAAGGCGTCAAGCCGGAACCGTCGTCCGTCAATTGCTCCGACAAGGGTAACACCTGTAAGATTTAGAATTCGAACAGTGCCACCATCTGTTCGTGATTTACCATCCTCTACTGGAAGAACTTTGAAAGCGGCATCACTGCGAACTTGCTTATTTGGTATGAAGACAAAAAGCGTCTTTTCTGGCCTTAGGCTGACCGTTGATATCTCGGTGTAGGCGTCCCCTGTTTGGTTAGGGTCGTTTGATTTAACTCTCTTTAGGAACCTCAGACGAGGTGATTCGGTAAAGACTTTTGCCTCATAAGTCTTCGACCGACTCTTTTTGTTAAACTCCAATCTGACGGGCTCTCCGTTTAAGTCCTCGAAATAAATGTCGCTATAGTTGCCCGGGCGTAGGCCGTAAACTGAGAACTCAATACGTGAAATTTCGCTGGGCTGTCCGTGTAGCGCAGGTGAGAAGATAATAGAGCAGAAAAATATGATGGCAGTGACTTGGCGCATGATGCTGATCAATCGAACCCAGAGCTATCCCATTCGATTTCTAGTATGTTAAATTTTCGACCGAAATTCGGATTGTCGTGTTCCAACGGCAGTCTTTGAACCCGTGCTCGGCAGAACATCGTGCCTGCTGCTGTCCCAGTGAGCGGATCAGTGATGTCAGCGCGGGCTGTGATTCTGAATGTATCAGAGCGCACGCTCGCAAACCCAGCTAGCATATTTAATATTGCTCGTTGATCTATGTTCGCAGGGACAAATGTGGGAATTTCGTCAAAGCCATTTTCGCGTTGATTCAGGCTAGGAGTCTCGTTGATGGCGGTTTGTATGAGCCCGCTGGAGAGATAATCCTCTAGATTCATGGGAGGGTGGCCGTTGTTTGAATGAAACCGCTTTATCTCATCTACAATTGCCCGCCCTAACTCCAACGATTCGGTCCGCTGCATTTCTCGGAGATTCTGAATGAAAGCAGGGAACTGCCGTTCTGCTCTCCAATCCACGGAGTCGATACTGAATTGTGTTTCATAGGCGCTAACGTTCTCCCTTAGGATAAGCTCATACCTTGGAGAGTTGTGTTGCTCGGTCGTATTGAATGCAGCAGCCTCCGGAAACTTGAAGATACCATTTGCGATTGAGTTTGAGGTCGAAAACCACTCTGGCTCGTCAGGAAAATTCCCCTGTTCATACTGCATTTCCAGTGCGCTTGCAGCAAACTGATTTCCACTTAGAACCTTTGCCCACGCCAGTGGAGAGGTTGAGTTAAGGTTGAATCCGTTCTCAACCAAGAAGTTTTCGGCTGAGTCCACTCCATCAAGGACCGGGGCGGAATCAAGAATCTTTAGGCGAGCATTGAGTAGTGGCTTCGAAAAAACATCAACGTCTGTGGATGATGGATCGGGAAGTGTAGAGAAGAAGTATCGATCATAGAGCGCATTACGGTCGTCTCCCCATGGATTTCCAATCGGGTTAGGAGGGACATTCTGGTAGCTTATCGCATTTAGCAGATCCAACCTTGTCGGCTCTCCCGTGGGAAGGTTGAAGAAGCGAGCGATTCGGTCCCTGCGACCGCTTCCAAACGTCTTATAATAAAAGAAGTCATCACTCTTAAAGCTCTCGTTGGGGTGAAAAAGACCTGGGTCGAAATCGTTGCTGCTCAGCCGGAAATCATAAGGGGGCGTGGATGGATCTTCCCATGCGCTGTTAATATCCCACGTTGCAAGATCCACCGAAAAACTTCTTCTTCGCGGATCTCGTAGGCTAAGCCAGTTCGAGATGTCGGTAACCAGAGTTTCCGAATTCTGGCTATCAAGCATTTTAAATCGAAAACCGAAAGCATACCCAAGCCTTTCAAGTGACTCGTTGTTCATGCCAAATTGACCATTTTCGGACGTGCGCCTGCGATTGAACCAAGTGGCCCGGTCACTGCTTTGTGAACCATAATCGATCTCAAAGTCTGGATAGCCGTCGAGTACGAATCGATAGATCTCTTTCTCGTCGCCACTCGAGCTTACTGCTATGAAAGTGATTTCGATCGGACCAGACATTGAGAAAGCGCCCGTGTAGCCATCGCTGTTGACGCCCGAAAGCTCAATGCCGAGCGGGGTGTGATAAGCTCCGCTATCTTCGTCTCCTGCAGAATCGCGCGGAAGAGTTCTATAATATACCATTCCAGGCCGCAGTATCTTCTCTTCGCCTTCGCTGCTGAACAAGTAGTCTTGATCCGGGATGCTACCGCTAACGCTCTCGCCTGAGGTGTCATTTGTAATGGTAAATGTAGGTAGGTTCGCGATCTCGATTCGTATGTCGGAGAAGCCCTGTTCGCTTGCTAAATCAGTTTTTCCGACGACGAATGGAACGGTGTAAGGATTCCAAAGTTCCACGTAGACCTTGTGGACAAAATATACTTCGCCCGATGCAGATTGATCATCTGCGGCGATTCCGGCGCTGAGTTGGAATTCGGTTATGACTGGCAAAATCGAGAAATCCTCGGGGGCGGCTTCCACGGCACTAATAGTGTCGCGTGGGATCTGCATGCCCAACATTGCGCTGGCATCGCCGGCGATCGGTTCAAAGTCAGTGAAAAGGGCCCGAGCCAGTTCTGGGGTTATGTAGTTGTCGGGATCATTGTATAGGGTGTCCAACTGAGAAAGTGTAACCGAATCAAGATCGATTGTTTTTAGAAAGCTCAGGTCTTTCTTTAGGCCGCCATCCTTAGTGTTTGTTAGAACGAATAGATTGTCTGTCGCTGAAGAATGCAAAAATTCCGAAAGGACTTGATCCCGGAGTTTCGGGGGGAAGTCGGCGATCAATATGGCTATTTCTTCGAGAGATTCGGCTTTCTCAATACCGTCCAGGACAGAATCGGCAGAGTCGGTGATATCAAAGAGCTTTTCGATATCAGGGAAGTCGTCGTTGAAGATTAGAAAATCGAAAACAGGGTCGTGTTGAAATGCCGCGCTTCGGATGGTTCTTTCGCTATAACCAAAATAATCTGGGATGGGAGTCCCATTGCCTACACGGCCGATTTCCTCGAAAACACCAGATACAGGGCGGATAGGCGCTTTAACCCCCTCGTCAGAGATCCACCACGCGATACGCCCATACCCGGAATCTAGGTCAATAGCTGGCGCTTTAGTAGCAGGGACATCAAAGTCCGAGTCGAATGAACCATCGTCGTTGTGGTCATACTCAACTTGAAGCTGCACAGGCGAGTCGATTTGGCTTGGATTGGCCACATTGCCGGAGACTAGCCAAAACGGGTCGGCTGCCGGATCAGTCGTATCCCAGACGCCAGTCCAGAGCTTACTTTCTGGTAACTGATCTCCTGAGCCCAGAATCTCCGCCCGGGCGGTCACGCGTTGATCGGGGCCCGCGTGTTTTTGTAGGTCACCGAGGGCCATAAAGAGTGCGAGTTTCGCTGACTCTTTCGCGCGTAGCTGGGCGAGAGCGGTTGAGCTGCTTGCGCTTTCCACCTGCACGAACAACGACATGGATAGGACCAGAACCAAGATGAATGCCATCAGAGATAGTGCGATCACAAGGGCAAACCCGTGTTTGGCAGTCGCATTTGTTTTTTGGTATTTCAAAACCACCTTCCAAATAGAAGCGATCATCCCGAAATTGCGAACTTAGAATGAACGGTTGATGAGATCCAGAATTGGCTTTGGCAAGGCGCGAGCCGTGTTCCACGCAGGAGCGCACTAAAGTGCGTGACTAAGTGGGTTACGCGCTCGGAACACAGCCAGGGACGCTTCTGGACTCAAAGTTTGTTGCTGTCACTTTTGTGACACGACGAGTTTTTGGAGAAAACTCGCAAGTAGCCATCCCGTAACAAGATAAAGAACGACAGCAACAAACTGGTGCAATATTCGGGCTAGTCTAGGTCAAACGAATCGCAGAACGTTCTCGTGAAGCGCGTGTCGTGAAAACTGAGAAGTGCATCTTACGGAAAAGTCCCCGCTCTTTCGAGACGGGGACTTTGAAAAACTGGTCACTGGCATCTGCCTTCTGACCTCTGCGCGAAGCACTTACTTCTTTTTCGCTTCTTCGCGTTCCTTTGCTTCCTTGATCACTTGCTCGGCCACATTCTTCGGGCAGGGAGCATAGTGGGAGAACTCCATGGAGAATTGGCCACGACCGGAGGTCATGGTGCGCAGGTCGCCGATGTAACCGAACATTTCGGAGAGTGGTGCGTCGGCCTTGATACGGATGCCGGTATTGGCCGGTTCCTGGCTTTTGATCATGCCACGGCGGCGGTTGAGGTCGCCAATGACATCGCCCATGTTTTCTTCGCCACAGAAGACGTCGAGCTTCATGATTGGCTCGAGGATGTCCGGTTTGCCCTTCGGCAGAGACTGACGATACGCCGCCTTGGCAGCGATCTCGAAGGCGACAGCAGAGGAGTCGACTGCGTGGAAGGCACCGTCGGCAAGTGTCACCTTGATGTCCACGGTCGGGTAGCCTGCAAGCACACCCTTTTCGATGGACTTCTTAAAGCCCTTTTCGACGGCCGGCCAGAATTCACGAGGGACATTGCCACCGACAACTTTGGATTCGAATTCGAAGGTCTTCTTTTCTCCGTTCTCGTCCTCGATCGCGGGTTCGATGGTGTAGTCGATCTTCGCGAACTGACCGGAACCACCGGACTGCTTCTTGTGTGTGTAGCTGTCGTTGATCGGTGTGGTGATGGTTTCGCGGTAGGCCACCTGCGGCTTGCCGATTTCGGCTTCAACGCCGTAGGTGCGCTTGAGGATATCGACCTTAATATCGAGGTGAAGCTCACCCATTCCCTTAAGAATGGTTTCGCCGGAATCTTCGTCGGTTTCAACGCGGAAGGAGGGGTCCTCGGCAACCATCTTACCGATGGCGACACCGAGTTTCTCTGCCTGGCCTTTGTCTTTTGGTTTAACCGCAATCGAGATGACGGGATCCGGAAAGACCATCGGCTCGAGTGTAGCCGGGCTATTCGGATCACACAGTGTGTGACCGGTCTGCGTATTTTTCATGCCGAGGAGGGCAACAATGTCGCCCGCCTGTGCGGAATCGATTTCCTCACGGTTATCGGCATGCATCTCAACGATACGGCCGACGCGTTCGGTCTTACCGGTGAAGGAGTTGAGAATGGTCATGCCCTTCTCCAGCTTGCCGGAGTAAATACGTGTGAAGGTGAGGGCACCATACTTGTCGTCCATAATCTTGAACGCGAGTGCGCGAAGGGGGCGATTGGCATCCACGACGGCCTTTTCGCCGGTCTCATTACCTTCGGCGTCAACTTCGGGTTGCGGTTCGACGTCCGTTGGAGCCGGTAGGTAATCGACAACCGCGTCGAGAACGAGTTGAACGCCTTTGTTCTTGAAGGAGGAACCACAGTAGGTTGGGAAGAAGGATAGATTGATGGTGCCTTTGCGAATGCACTTCTTGATGGTCTCCATGTCCGGCTCGTTGCCTTCGAGGTAGGCTTCCATCGCGTCGTCATCCTGCTCAACCGCTGTTTCGATGAGTGCTTCGCGGTATTCTTCGACCTTGTCGACCATGTCGGCTGGCACGTCTTGAATCTCGTAGTTCAAGGGGTCACCGGAGTCATCCCATACCCATGCCTTCCTGGTAAGGAGGTCAACGACACCCTTGAGGTCGCTTTCGGTTCCGATTGGGAGCACCATGACGAGTGGAACCGCGCCGAGGACATTCTTCACTTGGTCAACGACCTTGTAGAAATCAGCACCGATACGGTCGAGCTTGTTGACGTAGATAAGTCGTGCGACTTCAGATTCGTTGGCATACCGCCAGTTGGTTTCGGACTGAGGTTCGACACCACCGGAGCCGCAGAAAACACCAACACCTCCATCGAGCACCTTGAGGGAGCGGTAAACCTCAACGGTGAAGTCAACGTGACCCGGAGTGTCGATGATGTTGAAGCGGTAAGGGTTCGCCTGGTGCTCTTTCTCGGCACCCGGCCAGAAGCAGGTGGTCGCAGCCGATTGAATGGTAATACCACGCTCCTGCTCTTGCTCCATGAAGTCGGTCGTGGCAGCACCATCGTGCACTTCACCCAACTTGTGGATTTTACCGGTGAGCTTCAAAATACGCTCGGTTGTGGTTGTTTTACCGGCATCTACGTGGGCGAAGATACCAATATTTCTGTATTTTGATAGGTCGGTCATGATCGTATCGTATATTTGTTAAAAGTCTGTAGTCGTGTGCTTTAGGCGTGATTTATCTGCGGGATTTTGAGCCGAGAAATTCCAAAAAAGAGGCGGAGATTAGGGCTGATTTCACAGACTGCAAGGCCAGAAAGCGGCCTTTTGCAATCAGGGGTATCATTATAGTCACGGGATAAATTCAGATTGTAGAACGCTGACGATAGTCAGTGTTCAGGTACTTGCCAGACGTTCACAACGGCTATCGCCGTCGTGCTACGAGAAGGCCTACCCCGTATGAAAAATTGTACCCTGCGATCAGGGGATGCCGCTGTGCTCGGAGGTATTTAGCCTCTGGTGTCGTTTCCCGTAGCACGCTGGCTTTCCGCGCTTAAAGATCTTCCAGAATCGCCCTCAATTCAGTGGCGGGATCGTCGTGATGCTGCTCGATCGCCAGTTTGAGGGCTTCCTCGAGGATTGGTTTCGCCTCGGCTTCGCGCTCGTTTTGGAGAAGTGATTTCCCCAGCAGAATCCGCGGTAGCATCCAGTCGTCCTTCGATTCGGCGCAGCACAGGAGATGGGGGATGGCGGCGACACAGTCGCCTTCCTCGTAGAGCGCCTGCCCGAGGCTAAAGCGGAAGAGCATATTGTCGGGATTTGCCTTCACCTTCGGGTGGAAGCGCTCTGATTTCTTTGGCTCACTCATTTTCGCTGTCGTTATTTTACCGGAGCCCGGTTCGGGCTGGCGGCTACATGGAGAGACTCACGGGCGGCCTTGGCCACCTTGAGCCTGCACAAACCGCTTAAGGGGTGCACATGATCCGTGAAGAGGGCATTCCCGTCGATCTCGATTGCTGTGTCCGGGGAGGTGATTGCATGGATGTGGATTTGCATATGAGGGCAAAAATCTTCTGTGGCGAGCTAGTCGAAAACGGACTCGCGGTTATCGCGGTTGAATCGCTCGTAATGCTTCACCGGTAGAGCATTAATAAAGTGGGCGCCATAAGGTTTCGTCAAGATGCGTGAGTCAAGGATGACAATATTTCCGGCATCGTCATGGCGACGAATGAGGCGCCCCATGCCTTGGCGGAATTTAACCAGCGCTTCAGGAATGGTCATCTCGGAAAAGGGGTTGCCGCCGCGTTCTCGGATATACTCGCTGCGTGCCTCGCTAACGGGATGGCTCGGGTTCTCAAAGGGCAGACGGGCAATGATGATCTGCGAGAGCGCCGGTCCGGGGATGTCGACGCCGGTCCAGAAACTGTCGGTGCCAAGGAGCACGCCGTTGCCTGCGGTCGTAAACTCGCGGGTAATCTCGGAGCGTGCCACCTGGTGCCCTTGTGAATAAAGCGGACGACCGATCTTCTTGAAAAAAGCCTCTGTTCGATCACGAACCTGACGCAGATCGAAATGGCTCGTAAAGAGAACGAGTGTGCCACCTTTGACCCTCCGGGCGCACCAACAGATCATATTGGCGAGGTAGTCGAGGTCGAGGCGGCCCTGGCCCGGTTCCGGTTGTGGGGCATCATTGGCGATGTAGACACGACAATTGTTCTCGTAGTCGAAAGGAGATGCAACGATCTCGGCCTCAGCGGTTTCGGCGCCCACCTTTTCCTGGAAGGAATCCATCGAGGCCCCGTCGGATAGGGTTGCACTGGTGAGGACGGCTGCTGTGCCCCGAGAGAAAACGTGCTGTCGCAGATAGGGAGCCACATCCAGAGGCGCGCTGCGAAGGGTTACGATTTGCCCCTTCTTCCCGCCGCGCTCCATCCACTGGACATGATCTTCCTCCGCAAAGGCAATGAAGCCGTTGATCGCATCGCGGTAGCCGAGGACGCGGCGACGGTGGTCGCGGAGTTCGTCTTGAACACGCTCATCGTCACTGTTTTGGATAACGGCTCCCAGGCGTTCGGCGACTTCTTTAAGGGGTCCGCTAATGATGTTGTCGCAAAAGTCGGCATCATGGATGCGACGAATTGCTTGCTTTGTCAGATAAGTGTCGGCGAGGTAGCCGAAAAACTCTTTTGCGGCACTGATCGCATTATCGACGGCATCGAGATCCCATTTCTGGCCATGGCGTTTTAGGACGCCGCGGTTTGTTCGCGGATTGAAGATACGAGTGAGCGCACGATTCACTGCGAAGGAACTCACATGGGTGCCAAAGTGGTCGGTTGCGATAGCCGGGATGCGATGAGCCTCATCCAGCACGACGAAATCATCTGCTAGAAGAATGCCTCGGGCATCGCCCTCCGGTTGCATGCCTGCATTGATCAGCGAGAATAAGAGGCTGTGGTTGACGATCACACAGTTGGCCGAAAGCAGTTGCTTGCGTGCCCTTTGGTAGAAGCAAATGGAAGCATCGCAGTTTTTCCTCGAACAGGTTGAACTATCTGCACTGATGGCGTCCCAGACTTCCGGGAGCGGCGCCGGCGAAAGCTCTTGAATGACGCCGTTCTTTGCCTCAGCTGACCACGTGGCGATACGCACAAGATCCTCCTTTTCATCACTCTTGAAGAGTTCGCTCTGTTTAGCCGATTGCGCCTCTTTGAGGGCGTTACCGAGGCGTGTGCTGCAGCAGTAGTTTGCTTTGCCGAGCATGAGTGCGGTTTTAAAGGCAGCAAACCGTCGCAAAGCCGGAACCTTATTGAAGAGTTGCCGGCAGATCTTCAGATCTTTTTCCCGAATTTGCTCCTGCAGGCTGATTGTATGGCTGGAGACGATGAAGGGACGCTCGCTGTTGACGGAGTGAATGATCCCGGGGATGAGATAGGCGAGACTTTTGCCGACTCCGGTGCCTGCTTCAAAGAGAAGAGGCTGTCCCGATTCAAGAGCGGTGGCCACGGACGCCGCCATCACTGCCTGCTCGGGGCGGTGATGCAGGTTGAGCTCGGATTGCAGATAGCCACCTTCTTCAAAGATGCTTTCCGTGATCCTAAGCAGGTAGCCCTGCTCGAGCGGTGCGCCGCCCGTATTTTCGATCAGTCCAATCATACTTGAACGGCGGCAGCCTCCGCGCAGCGCATACCGTCAAGCGCGGCACTGACGATGCCTCCTGCAAAACCGGCACCTTCGCCGCAGGGGAAGAGACCTTCGACCTCGGGGTGTTGCAGGGTGGATTTATCTCTGGGGATACGAATGGGTGAGCTGGTTCGGGTCTCAAAGCCGACTAAATTACACTCTTCAGTAATGTAACCACGCATTTGCTTACCGAAGATCTCTAAGCCGCGACCCATGCGGCAGACGATCCAGTCCGGGAGGAGTTCATCAATGCGAGCCGGCTGAATACCTGGGAAATAACTGGTCTTCGGCAGGCTATCCGAGTCCTTGCCTGTAAGGAAGTCGGTGACCCGTTGGGCGGGGGCGACTTGGCCGCCGCCTCCATGTTTCTTAGCGGCTTGCTCGAGGGCCTTTTGGAAGGCAATCCCTGCGAGGACACCGTGTTGCTTCCGGAAAGGCTCGGTGTCCTCCGGTTCGACGGTGACGACCATGCCACTGTTCGCGAATGGTGAATCACGACGGGCCAGACTCATTCCGTTGACGACGACCTCGTCATTTTCCGTCGCTGCCGGCACGATGAAGCCTCCCGGGCACATGCAAAACGAGTGGACGCCTCGTCCATCGATTTTGGTGGCCAGCCGATAACTCGCGGCCGGAAGCAGGCGGGAGCGTTCTTCGCCTTGGGTATAGTGATATTGAAGGCTGTCGATCAAGGGTTGCGGATGCTCGATTCGCACCCCGACGGCAAAAGGTTTTTGCTCAAGCCGGATCCCCTGTTGGTGCAGCTGCTCATAAACATCGCGCGCGGAGTGACCCGTTGCGAGAATGACGAGTTCGCTTTGATACTCACTGCCATCAACACAGTGGACGCCGTGGACCTTCCCGTTCTGTATCAGGAACCGATCCACCTTCGCGCCGAAATGGACCTCGCCCCCCGCCGAGCGGATGGATTCGCGCATTGCCATGACCACCTTTGGTAGCAAGTTGGAACCGATGTGCGGGTGTGCATCGATCAGGATGCGCTCCGGAGCACCGTGGGTGACGAGCGTCTCGTAGATCGCACGAACGGGCCCGCGCTTAGTCGCCCGGGTGTAAAGCTTGCCGTCTGAAAATGTCCCCGCGCCACCTTCACCGAAACAATAATTCGAGTCCTTGATTACACGACCTTCCTTGAGGATCGGCCCTAGATCGAAGCGTCGCGAGGATGCATCTTTACCGCGTTCAAGAACAATGGGGCGTAGGCCTAGCTCAAGTGCGCGTAGGGCTGCAAACATACCGGCCGGGCCACAACCGATGATAATTACCTTTCTGGACTTCAGAGAGGCTGTTGGGTAGTCGAGCTTAGGCGGCGGCTCGTCCTTCAGTGGCTGATCAAGCCCCACATCGAACCGGAGCTGCACCTTGATCTGACGCTGCCTCGCATCGATGGAATGCTTGCGCAAGCGGAATCCGGCAATACGCGATTCAGGGACACCCAGCTTTTTTGCAATCGCCGTCTTTTGAGTAGCCGCGCTCTCAGATTGCTCCAGGAGCAAAATGATATCGACGCAGATCGGCTCTGATGGGCTGGCGGCTTTTTCTTTCATTTCGGTGAAGCGATCTCAGATTCGAAAATTGGGAGAGACAAGGTTCTAATGCACTTGCAACAAACGCATTTCTGCGAACCTTGAAGAGTGTATGGAAAATCGTGTTTTTCAGTTGAACTGTTGGTTTGAGGGTCATGTCCAAGGAGTGGGCTTTCGTTATCAGACCGTTGGCGTTGCGAAGGGCTTCGAAGTCACGGGATTTGTCAAGAATCTGGCAGATGGGCGTGTTCACCTGTATGCGGAGGGAGACGAATCGGAGGTCAATGAATTTCAAAAGGAAGTGGAGTCGGAGTTGAGAGACTATATTCGTGAGACTGAAGTGAAGACGGGATTTGGGGCCCGCATGGTGGAGAACTTTCGAATCGAGCACTAGGAGCTACTATGGGAAGCCCTGCAATTCGTATAGAACATTTAACTAAGGACTTCGCGGTTGGAATCCGTGGTATGAAGCTTCGTGCTGTCGAGGATCTCTGTTTGGAGATCGGCGACAACGAGATTTTTGGTCTCTTGGGACCGAACGGTTCGGGTAAGAGTACCACGATAAAGATTATTCTCGGTCTACTGGAGGCATCGGCCGGGACCTGTGAGATATATGGCAAACCGAGTAAACAGGTGAGCGCCCGCGTCAGTGTGGGCTTCCTGCCCGAAGCACCGTATTTTTACCGCTACCTGACGGGGCGCGAACTGGTGCGATATTACGCGCGTATCTGTTCGGTGCCACGCCCCGAGATCAATCAGGCAGTCGACTCCGTTATCCATTTGGTCGGAATGATGGAGGCGGCGGATCGCCGAGTCGGAACCTACTCCAAAGGAATGCTTCAGCGGATCGGCTTGGCCCAGGCGCTTGTGCACGACCCTCAACTGGTCATTCTCGATGAGCCGACAGCGGGCGTCGATCCCCTCGGGGCAGAGGCGATTGCCGATATTATACGGGAACTCAAGAACCGTGGAAAAACCGTCCTGCTTTCTTCGCACCTGCTGGCCCAGATCGAGGGACTCTGCGATCGCGTGGCGATTCTTCACCGTGGTCGGCTCATTCGCGAAGGTAAGGTCGAGGATTTGGTCGAGGAGCGGGATGCGGAGTCGCTGGTTGTTCAAGGCTTGAGTGCCGAAGGAAAGGCAGCCGTGGAAGCGACTATCCGCGAGCAGGGTGGGCATTTGGCCCGCGTGGAAAAACCGCGCCTGAGTCTTGATGCTTTCTTCCTAAAGGAAGTCCATGAGCGCGAGAGCGAATACACTGCGGCTCAAGGTAAGAAAGGAACCGGAGATGTTTCTTAGAATGCGGTTTTACGGGGTAGCACGACGGCGAAAGCCGTTGTGTTCGTTGTTCTGGCCTGGGGCGTCAGGTATGGTTGCTACGTCTTGCATGGGGAAACACTGGCTATCGCCAGCGTTCTGCGGTGCTGGTTTGGGCGCGCTCGTAAGCGGGGTAGCACGACGGCGAGAGCCGCTGTGTTCGGTGCAAAAAGGAGAAAGGTCAGCGATATGGCTTTAGTTGAATCCTTTACCCGTATTCGCCTGATCGCGGGCACGACCTTTCTGGAAGCCGTTCGCCAGAAATTTTTCAATTCATTGCTGCTCATTTCGATCGCCTTGGTCGCGAGTTCCACCTTCTTCCAGCAGTTTGATTTCGGGACCGGCGAGTTGAAGTTTATTACAGACTTCGGTTTTGGTGCGCTTTTTTTCTTCGGTTCGATCCTTTCCATTACGGCGACCACGCAGTTGTTCTTTAATGAGATCGAGAACCGGACGGCACTCACCATGCTGGCAAAGCCGGTCTACAAACTGGAATTCCTGGCGGGCAAATTCCTGGGGGCGCACCTGCTTATGCTCTGCTTCACGCTGGTGGTTACCATCGTGTTAAGTGGTATACTTTATTGGCGCGAGTCAGTGATTGTCGCGCGCATGGGCGAACAGTTGGTCCTCGATGGCCCCTTGATTCGATACGGGGATGTTTTCCTTTTCGGATTTCTTCAGTGGATGAAGTTTGGAATCCTTGCCGCGATCACGCTCTTTATCGCGAGCTTCTCGAACACGAATCTCTACACCATCGTCGTGTCTTTCTTCATGTTGATCATCTGTCAGCTCCAGTATGTCGCGCGAGATGCCTATTCCAGCATGGAGGGAGGGATCGAGCGAATGCTTGTTCAGGCCCTAGGGCTCGTTTTTCCCAATCTCCAATTATTCAACATTGGCGACCAGCTCGTTTTTGAAGTCGAGCAGGCGATCCCATTGGCAGTGATTTTCCGAATGACGGGCTACGGACTGATTTATACCGTTGCTTTCATTTTGCTGGCTCAACTGAACTTCCACCGGAGGGAGATTTAGCCATGCTCCCCGTGGATTTTTTGAATGAGTATGTCTCTAATTGCCGCGACAAAACTGGCTATCGCCAGCGTCCTACGACAAATCGAGGTAGCTTGGCTTCGAACTCGGCAACCGTGAGTTTCTGAATGCTTTCATTCCTCCAATATCCGCTCTCGCAACGACTCAGCCGGATCTTCGCGATCCTGTTGATTTTACTGCTCGTAGGCCGATTGACCCGCCCGATTGAGGCACCGGCCTGGCATGTGATCAAAGCGGGGCAACCGGAGATGAATCTGGATGCGATTGAGGGGGCGCTTGGTCAGGGGCTCGTGGTTGGTGTGCTTGGTGGCTTTCGTGCCATCTTGGCGGATCTGCTATGGGTTCGGGCCAATACCATTTGGGAGCGCAAAGATCGCGCAAAACTAGATCCCATGATTCGACTCGTCACCACGCTCGATCCGCGGCCTGAGTTTTTCTGGATTAATGGGAGTCGAATGCTTGCTTATGATGTGCCGAACTGGCGGATCCGAGAAGAGGGTGGCTACCAGGCGGTTCCCGAGGTTCGACAGCAGGCAATTGATCTGGAGCAGTCCGAGCAGGCCTTGGAGCTCCTTGATAAGGGATTGGAATTTCACCAGGATCGGGCGAAGCTCTATCTGGAAAAGGGTCAGATCTATCTTAACCGACTCAAGGACGATGCCAATGCCGCCGTTTGGTTTCTTAAGGCCTCCGAGCAAGATGATGCGCCGTATTACGCCGCACGCATTTATGGTCAGTTACTCAGAAACCAAGGCCTAGATCAGAAAGCCTACCTCTTCCTTACAGATTTGTATGATCGGCTACCGAATGTCCCCTTCGCCCAGAAGAACATCATTCTGGAGCGGATCCGGGATTTGGAGAGTGATCTGAAGATTCCTTTCTGGGAGATATTCCAGCCTATGGATAGTTTTCCCGACGTTCTTAATAACGAATAGATCGTTTATGTTCTATCCCAATAGTATGAACATGACGCGGGTTATGGTAGGGACGGCTGCCCTCAGCCGTTCGCGGACCTCTCTAGGCGTGTGGACACTTGAGGGCAAGCGTCCCTACCTTTCGTTTCAAACGCTTTCCTTAGATTTATGAGCCGTCAAATCAAAGCTCAGTTGGCAGCAAAACTACGTCACCGGATCAATGCGGGTCGGGTGGCGGTGCGTCATCAGATCGCGTTTTTTGGTCGTCAGTTCGGCGAGGTTTCGAGCGAATGGAAAGAGGATGATACCCGTGTAACCTTCGCCGACTTTGCGATCTCTGAAAAACTCTTCGCCGAGTTGAGACGGGACTTTCCTGAGGATGATTATTGCAGCGAGGAAGCGAGCCCACTGGATGAAGAACTGGAACTTGAGTCACGCTTCGCTTGGGTGGTCGATCCGATTGATGGCACCAATAATTACGCGCTGGGTTTCTCCGTCTGCGCAATTTCCCTGGCGCTTCTCATGGACGGTGAACCCGTCTACGGTTTTATCTACGACCACAGTTCGGGCTCATTACTGGAGGGCGGTCAGGGCTACGGCCTCTTCCGGAATCGGAAGCGGCTGAGCCGTGATACTCATGCCGCTGAAGCGCAGACGATGATCGGCTTGCATTTCCCGATGTCCGAGGAGGAGTTGTCGCCTTTGAACTCGATGCTCGCGAAATATCGTGTGCGCTGTTTCGGTAGTGGGGCACTGACGGCGGCCTACGTGGCTACTGGCTATCTGACTGGAGTGATCGACTACCGGGTGAAGGTCTGGGATTTTGCGGCGGCCTACGCGCTTTGTAGAGCCGTCGGTATCCAGTGGAAATTCATCGGGCAGTCTCCGTTCCCGCTTCGCAGCTTTCATCCGAAGATGGATTTTTCACCCTTTTACGCAGGGACGGATTTGTTCATCGATGAGTTTGAGGGTAGGTAGGATCATGCCTCCGAAATTTTTTGGAATGTAGCCGCCTCACCATGTCCCGGCGTAGCTCTTCGAGCGAAGACGGATCTGTTGAGGCGCGCGTCATGCCGGCCAACAACGCAAAGCACGGCAACGGAGTGCCGTGGCTACACCAGACGATGTAGCCGCCTCACTCTGTTGAGGCGTTCGTCCATGCTGGCACGGTAACACCTACGACTGGCTCAGGTCAGGCGAGTGCCGTGGCGACACTTTCTGTTCGTTTTGCTAACGCAGTATTCTCAGATAACTCCCATGGTCTTCAGGAGCGTGGAGGTGTAAGGGATCAGTTGTTTCTTACGGCTTACGATCCCCGAGAGCTCATAGATGTTGCTCTGGCCTCGCTGAGGGTAATTCACTGCATGTTTGAGTTCGTTGCTTCCTGAAATGACGAGGAGTGAGTTCTGCGAATTAATATCCGTGACGAGTAGGAAGCTGAAATATAAATTCTCTTCGTTGCGGTAGCTATCAAGCGCTTTGTTGAGGGCCTCCTCATTCTTCCAGAAATTGTCGAAGCCGAGTTCCTCGATTTGAGAGACGGAGTAGCGCAGCTTGCCTTCGTCGTAGATTTTACAGTCGGAACGGATCACCTCTTCCGGCTTGCTATTCACCACAACCGATCCGGCCGAGAAGATAATATCGGCGAGTTTCTTCGGCTTGATGCCTGCTATCGGGCTGAGCCAATCGAGGAGTTCTCCTTCCAGTTCGGTCGTTGTGGGGCTGTTTAACGAGAGCGTGTCCGAAATGATCCCAGCCATCAAAACGCCTGCGATATTAGGCTCGGGCCTTAGTGAGTGGGTCCTGAAGAGATCGGCCACAATCGAACAGGTTGAGCCAACGGGACGGTTGATGAACAGGATCGGTTGCTCCGTTGGTATATTGCCCAAGCGGTGGTGATCCACAATCTCCATTAACTGCACCTCTTCAGCCCCATTGACCGCTTGACCAAGCTCGTTGTGGTCGACCAGAGCGATTCGTGTCTTGCTCGGGCGGAGGATGTCGCTCTTTGAAAAGACACCAATGAGTTGCTCGGCGTCGTTTTTCACCAGATAGAGCGGATCGTTATTGCTCGCTATCCGACGTTTGACCGCGGAAATGCGGTCTTCCGGACCGAAGCAACTAACCTCCGGGTCGACGAGGCTATCGATTTGAGTGGCCGTGCGAATAATCCAAGAGGTGGTCGCTGAATCGTAGGGGCTCACAATGAGGCAGACTCCCCGCTCTTGGGCGCGTTCGATCATTTCCTCGTCCACCTCCAGATCGCCGGTAATAACCAGCATACGTACCCCAAGTTGCAAGGAGCGCTCCTGGATATCCCAGCGGTCGCCGACAATGATAATGCTACGATCGGAGGGGAGTCCCCGTTCTTTGTGGTGGTTTCCGAAAGAGCGGATATCCATGGCCCCAATCCGAACGTAGAGGTCTTCACATGCATCCATATTGTGGCCGCTGAGAACCTTCGCGTTGAGAGAATCGACGATGGACTGTACGCTTGTGTGCACGCGGCGCATTTCCTTGGGTTCCTTCGGCTTCGGGATAAAAAACTCGCCCAACTGGAAGATGGAGACGATGCCTTCGATCTTGCCCGCTTCATCGACGACGGGGAGGGCACGAACATCGTATTTATCGATCAGTTCCAGTGCTTCAGCGCAGGTACTCTGACGTGTGACTGTGCGCACTTTTCGTTGCATGATGTTGACCACACGGGGTGTGACATCACCGATAAACATGGGCAGTGGCGTCTGAAAGTGCTCAAGAATGGCATCGACCCGAGCATTGGAATTTCCGCAGCGGGCGGCAATGTATTCGCTCTGACCGGTGGCGTGCTTGAATGCTTCATATCCGATGGCAGAGCAGATGGCATCGGCATCCGGGTTCTTATGGCCAAATATGTAGATTGGGTTGGGCATAGCCACGTAGGTAAAATACTCTGCACTTATTAAACAACTTCAAATTGATGGCAATTCACACAAAGAAAAACCCCAGCCGGATGGCTGGGGTTTGGAAAGCTGTTGGGAAGTAGTAATGTGATTATCCACCGTAGTCAGGTGCTTTCATGATATTCGCGCTGTCATGAACGTCCTGTATGTTTACGGTCAGGGTTCCGGTGTCGGGGTCTACAAGTTGCCCGTCTTCGGTTCCAAGTTCGTTATAGAAGCTAACGTGCCCATCAAGGTAGGCAATGTGCCCACCCAGTCCCCATGGTGAGTTGACGCCCCAAGTTCCCGAGGTAGTTAGGCCACGGGTCCATAGTAGCGGTGTTGTAGAAGTCGGTGCATTCCCACTCACACCAATGGCGAAGTCATATCCTACGGGTACTGCCTGCACCCAGAGTTCTGCGGTTTGGAACGCATTATCTGAGTCGCGGAAACCGATGATGGCCGGAAGCTCGTTGGCATAGTCAGCCACCGCAGGGTCGGAGCCAATTATCCAGATGGAAGCATCAGTGAGGTCGGCTTGTTTGGCCAAAAACTGTGCAACACCGGCTACGTCACTGAGAGTTACGTCGGGATCGGCAGTCATCTTTGCCCCGTTCAGCGTCTTTACGCGACCTCCTGATGTAGAGTAGGTCGCATAGGAGACAGCAATAGACCGCATATTCGATGCAGATTTCGATTTATTAGCAACTTCTCTAACTTTACCAACCGCAGGAATAAGGATTGCGGCAAGGATACCGATAATCGCGATAACAGTGAGCAGTTCGATCAGGGTGAAGCCTGAACGTGGGGTGGATTTAGTTTTCATAGATATAAACTTTCTGGGATGATCGCCCATTCCAAAATGGAGGCTATGTGACGAGACAATGGACAAACTAGGTTTGCAGGGTAGCCAAGTCCATCTCTTTTTTAAGGATTGTGATATATGTTGGGCGGCGATGCACACCCTTCAGTTTTAGCGAAGTTTGAGCGGTTGAAAAACGCTTCTTCAGAGAAGCCAAGTCCTTCGGACGTTCGTCGGGCGGGTGTAGCGATGCGACTTCAGTCGCGTCGACGTTTGAAGAGCTCCGAACAGACGGAGGCGCTCGTCCGTCGACCTTGCTGGCGCA
>JBMYNR010000029.1:0-20296 GCA_049598495.1 Opitutales bacterium | reverse complement strand
AATGCAGACCTTACCGGCTGGAACTCGATCGCGGTGGATTCCAGCTTTGAGGACGGCGCACTTAACTTCGGCACTAGCGGTGTTTACGATGTTACAAGTGCTGCTGGTAACGATGCGTGGATTTTGATTACTGACGGTGCCTTGACCGGGCTAGTTCGTGGTAGTTCTTGGAGCGTGATCTCCGGGGCAACCGCTCCGACTCCGACTCCAACTCTCAATTACGAGATTGGCGCCTCTGATACAAGCGCCACGCTAACAGCATTGGCAGGAACCGGAACTGCAATCTCCATTGGTGCTGGCGGAGGATTCGGTGGTTCAGGTGTTAGTATCCAACTCTCCGTCGTTCCGGAGCCCTCTGCATTCGCGCTACTCTCTGGTGCGCTGGCACTCGGTTGGGTGATGGTTCGCCGTCGAGCTTAGGGTTTTTTTGTTTTTGGGTAGGGACGGCTGCCCCCCCCCCAGCCGCCCCGCGTAGCTTCTGCGGAGCGGGAAGCCGTCTCCAATACTCGCATGACACAGCGGACGAATGCATTCTGCATTTAACTTGAATATGTAGCCGCCTCACTCTGTTGAGGCGTTTATAAATACGGGCACGGCAACAGAATGCCGTGGCTGCATCTAATTTGTGTCCGTGCTTGCGGCAGCGCTCCCGCGCAGCCGTTGCTATCAGCCAAAATTAGAACATCCCTTCGCAATGAGGTTAAAAGACGGGCTAAAGCCCGAACTCCAACCAAGCCCGGCGCCTTCTCAGCGTTGGAGTGCGCCCTTCAGGGCGATCAGCCCTCCCTAGCTCTGCAAGTAGTTCGAAACTTATGGCAGATGGTATAACTTGACGTCTCGCGCCCCGTAATACATCGTTGCCCAATGAGTCATACAATATCGATCCGCCTACCCGAAGAGACGGCGCAGCAGTTGGACGCGGTTGCCCGAGCATCCGGGCAGTCAAAGAGTGCGGTGGTCAAATCAGCTTTGGAAGCCTCGTTTTCCGGAAAGCCAAAGCCTTTCATGTCGCTTGCCGGTAGCGTTGTGAAGAGTCCTGACTTATCGCAGCGAAAAGGCTTTTCTAAAGGATGAAAGCCATTGCCGATACGGGCTTCCTGGTTGCTTTCCTTAATCGGCGCGACCGCTACCACGCTTGGGCATGTGAGCTGGCTCGGCAAATTGATGCGCCGCTCCCCACGGCTGAGGCAGTTTTAGCAGAGACGGCCTTTCATGTTGGCTCCGCCGAGCATGCCTTGGCACTCGTGCGGCAAGGTATGCTGATTGTGGATTTTGACTTTAGCGCAAGCTTGAGTCGCTTGGATCAGCTGGCCCGGCGCTACGCGGACCGTTCCCCGGATTTGGCAGATCTTTGTTTGATCTGTTTGAGTGAACGCTACCCCAAGCGGCCCGTGTTGACGGTTGATGGCGATTTCTTGATCTACCGGCGTCACCAAAGGGAACGTATTCCCGTAATCATGCCGGAGGTCTAATTTTGCTGCCCATTACTCAACCTTTAAAACCTTCCTGCCATGCTTGATGTCACCGTCATCATCCCCATCAAGAACGAGGCGGGCAATTTACCGCGTTGTCTCTAGCGTTTGGCGGCCTTCCCGCGTGTCATCGTGGTCGACTCGGGGAGCGACGACGGCAGCTGCGAGATCGCCCGCGAGGCGGGCGCTGAGGTTCTCCAATTCGAATGGGATGGCGGTTTTCCTAAGAAACGTAACTGGGCGTTGCGCGAGGTGAGCTTAGAGACGGGCTGGGTGCTTTTCCTGGACGCGGATGAATTTGTCACGGATGCCTTTGTCGCGGAGTTGGAGGCGGCGCTCCCGACGACGGATTGTGTCGGTTTTTGGCTCAACTACGAGCGCTGGTTCCTTGGGCGACAGCTCCGGCACGGGGATGAATTTCTCAAGCTGGCCCTCTTTCGGGTCGGTGCCGGTGAGTACGAGCGGATCGAAGAGTCGCGCTGGAGCGGGCTGGATATGGAGATCCATGAGCATCCGGTGCTCGAAGGACCGACGGGTGAGATCGCGGCGCCGATTGAGCACAATGAGTATCGCGGTCTGGCGCACTATATCGCCAAGCACAACGAGTATTCCAGCTGGGAGGCGGCCCGCTGGCTCCAGCTGGAAAGTCAAGGTAGGGACGCCTGCCCTCTGCCCTCAGGCGTCCGCGTGGGATCGCCTGACACCCCGGCAGCAGAAAAAGTATCGGCATCTGGCGAAATGGTGGGCGGCACCGGTCTATTTTCTTCGCGGCTACTTTTTGAAAAAGGGCTTTTTGGACGGAGCGGTGGGGTTCCACTTTGCATGGATGAAGGCGGTCTACTTCTACCAGATACGCCTCAAAATCCGCGAGCGCTTGGAGGCGAATGATGGCCAACGCGAAGACGGGACTTAGCGGGCTGGATCACAATGGCTCTCGCCAACGTGCTACGGTTTACTTTGTAGAACGCCGACGGCAGTCGGTGTTATGGCCTGTCGAGTTGGCTGCTCACAATGGCTCTCGCCATCGTGCTACGGTTTACTTTGTAGAACGCCGACGACGGAGCACGGCAGTGCGTAGATGGCGAAGCCCGAAGGGAGAATGAAGCGGGTGCCCCTCAGGCAACTGAATGAACAAAGTCGGTGTTACGGACTGTACGGTAGGCTGATGACCGGATCACAATGGCTGTCGCCATCGTGCTACAGATGGGCCGATGCGATTCTTCATTTCACCACAAAGAACACGGAGTGCACGAAGAGGAGGGTTGTTGGTGGCTGTGTCATCTTTGTGTCCTCCAGTGAATTCGCTATGCGAGTGAACGGGTGGTAAGATTTTCGTGTCCGTTAAACCGCCTTCGTCAGCACCCAGAGGATGGGTGGGCTGTTGTCCGAAGGTGGGACGTGGACCTCTATGCTGTGCCCTTTCGCCTTCTGTTGCTGCATCCACGCTTCCACAGTAGCAGCTTCTTCAAGACCTCCCGGATGAGCACGGTAGGCGGTGACGCAGAGTCGACCCGAAGGCTGGAGTAACTCGAGCGCAGCATGGAGTGCCCGCCTCGTTGTTGTCGGTTGGGTTTGGACGCCTTGATCGCTGCCGGGTAGGTAACCGAGGTTAAAGATGATGGCCGCAAATTCGGCGGCATGCTTAAGAGCCAGCTCTTCCATGATGTCAGCGTGGTCCCCGGCGCGAAGGGTCACCCGCGTAAGTAGCTTCGCCTGCTCCAGCCTTGTGCGGGTGGCCTCGATCGCGGCGTCCTGAATGTCAATGGCGATGACACTGCCTTCGGATCCTACCTGCCTCGCGAGGAAAATGGTGTCGTGCCCATTGCCGGCGGTGGCATCAATGGCCCGGTCGCCATCCTGTAGATGTTCGGTGAGGATGTGGTGGGCTAGTTCAGTGAGTCGCATGGTGCTGAGCTTGGAAGGAGAGTGGGGGACCGACTCTGTCGGCCCGGTTAGTTGGGAGTTTGCGGACCGACGGAGTCGGTCCCCCATGGGTGCTGTTCGGCAAGCGGTCCCAGAAGCCATATTATAGAGAATGGCATGTGTGATCAAATGGCGAACGGCGGTTTAGGGACAAACCGCCCTACCTTTACTTCGGATGGGTCAAAATCGGGAAATACAAATTTCGGGGTCGATGGGCGTTCCTTCGATCAGGTGCGCTGCCAGTGCTTCGACCATCGCGGGGCCGGTTGAGGCCCCCTTGGAACCAAGACCGTTGAGGATATAGAGCCCTGCTTCGGTTGGATGGGCGCCGATGATGGGCCGACTGTCCGCCGTGCTCGGACGGATGCCGGCCAAGTGTTCGACAACCTTAGGTGAGTGATGTGTTTTCACGGCGATTGCAACGGCCTCTAGTAATTCCTTTTGCTTGGCCGCCGTTGGTTCGGCGTTCAAGTCGTCCTCGTCATAGCTCGCGCCGACACGGAACCGTCCATTGGAGTAGGGTAAGAGCCATTTCTTGTGTTGATAGAGTGTGCCGTCCAAGTCGAGCTGCTCGTTCTGACAGAGGAGGGTTTCCCCTTTTACGGGCCTGAGTGCCACATGCTTGAACCAAGGGTTCTCCAAGGTCGCCGCACCTTCGCAGAAGACCACTCGCTCGGCGTGAATTTCGCCATAGCCCCAGCCATCCTCGCCTTGTTCGAGTGCATCGTGGCGGAAGACCTCATCGCGAAATAGATCCCGTTTTTTTAACTCGGAACGAAGTGATTCCACCAGGCGGGGGAGATCGACGTAGGCGGCTCCCTTGATTTCAAAGGCACCGTATGCGTCATTGAATTGAGACGACGTGTCGCCGGGCTCCAGAAAGGCGCCCAAAACATCCTGATAGCGCGGGTTGCGCATGCGCCGCGCAACTCGCTTGACGTCCTCCGCGTTCTGGCAGAAGCGAATTTCCGGGATAGGGTGATACACCTCAACCCCGAGCGCGGTTTCAATCTCGCGATAGGTCCGCGCCGCAACAGGCAGGATCTCGTCCGCATTCCATGTCTTGGTCATCCATCGGCCGGTGACGGGGTTGATGACGCCTGCGGCCACACTGAAGGCGCTGGGCAATTTGCGGCTGCCTAGGAGGATAACATCCTCTCCCGAACGCAGAAGTCGCCATGCGAGGAGACAGCCGGCGAGTCCAGCGCCGACGATGAGTGTAGGGGAGTTATGACAATTTGTTTTGATGCCAATATGAGAGACACACGAGTATGGGATCGCAAGGAATCAAATGGTAGGGGTTCTCTCACGGATTCCATGGTAGGGACGCCTGCCCTCAGGCGTCCGGGTTTGGCGTTGCGACCTGCGGACGGATTCCCGCTTCGCAGAAGCTACGCCGGACACGGGGGGCATCCGTCCCTACCTTTCACGTGCAATCCTGATAGGTGCCGCCGCTCGGTGATTGACTTGCTCATTGTGGATCGGGGAAATTTCAGCTAAGGAACAAGGCGTGAGTTTTATTCATAGGTTGGCTGAAATATTTTATCGGAGGCCCAAGCGGGTCCCTCCGGGGAGCACGCGGGCGGAGCGTGGGCAGTTTGGCGAAGATCTCGCAGCGGACTATTGCAGGCACCGTCTGGGCTACCGGGTGATCGCCCGCAACTGGCGCTGGAAGAGGTATGAACTCGATCTTATCTGTCTGGACGGCGAGGTATTGGTCTTCCTTGAAGTGCGTGCGCGGGCCGCGGATGCCCTCGTATCGGGGGTGCATTCGGTGTCTGCTTCCAAGAAGAAGGCGCTTCTACGCGGATGTAAGGCCTACATTAATCAATTGCAAAATCCCCCAAAACACATCCGTTTTGATATCGTGGATGTGGCCATTGCCCACGAAGGTGAGGGCACCGTCCGCCACTACGCCAACGCGGCACTCTTTCCAAAACACGACACAAGCCAAGTATGAGCCAGGAATCTGAAGAAATAAGACACCCGTTTTTAAAGGGTCTAAGCAAACATCGCGGAGCGCCGCCGACCGTTGTTGTCATCTTTGGCGCCTCGGGCGATTTGACCGCACGCAAGCTTGTGCCGGCCATCTTCAATCTTGGGGTGGATAATTTGCTGCCGGGCGAGTTCCACCTCATCGGTTTTGGGCGCAAGCCGATTCCCGACGAGGAGTTTCGATCTATGATGGACGAGGCCATTGGGGAGCATTCGCGGCGACCTCTCAGTAAGGAGATTTGGGAGCGCGTCCGCCACAACATGACTTATCACTCGGGTGGATACGATGAGCAGGCTGCCTACGATTCGCTCGCCGAGAAAATCAATGCGATCGAGTCAGGTCTCGGCCGTGATGTGCAACGTTTGTTCTATGTCTCGACGCCCCCGAGTGTCTTTGAATCGATCATTTTGAATCTGGGTCGGAGCGGGATGGCTCAAGCGCATGTAGGTACAAAGCTCGCCTCCAAGGTGGTCATTGAGAAACCTTTCGGTCGTGATCTAGAATCCGCCCATGAGCTGAATTCTGTGATCAACAGTGTCTTCGAGGAACCTCAGGTCTATCGAATCGACCACTATCTTGGAAAAGAGACCGTTCAGGACTTACTTGTGCAGCGCTTCAGTAACTCGATCTTTGAGCCGCTTTGGAACCGCGAGTATATTGATTGCGTGCAGATCACCGTGGCCGAGAGCCTCGGGGTGGGCTCACGCGGCGGTTATTATGATTCGAGCGGTGCGCTGCGAGATATGATTCAAAATCATACCATGCAGTTGGTTGCGTTGACGGCCATGGAGCCGCCGGTCTCTCTCGATCCGGAGGGGATCCGTGATGAGAAAGTTAAGGTGATCAAGGCAATCCAGCCGCTCAATCTGGAGGCCGATGGTGGCGACGTGATTCGCGGGCGCTATACGAGTGGCTTGGTTAAGGGAGAGCCGGTAAAGGGCTATATAGAAGAAACGGGTATCCCGGAAGACTCCAGCACGGAGACCTATGCGGCGATGCGTCTTGCGATCAACAATTGGCGCTGGCAAGGTGTCCCGTTCTATATCCGCTCGGGTAAGCGAATGGCCCGTCGCGCGAGTGAGATTGCCATCCAATTCAAGCGCCCGCCCGGTATTCTTTTTTCCGAAGGAGATAAGTTTAACGTGGCGCCCAACACGATGGTGATTAGTATCCAGCCTGATGAGGGTGTTACGATCGTCATGAACTCAAAGATTCCGGGCCTGGAGACACGCACGCAGCCTGTGAAGATGCACTTCCGCTATTCCACAACCTTTGGCTCCAATACGCCCGAGGCTTACGAACGATTGATCCTCGATGCGATGATTGGGGACAGCACGCTTTTTATCCGTGGAGATGAGACAGAGGCGTCGTGGAAACTGGTCACGCCCGTCCTCAAACACTGGGAAGCGTGCGGCGCGGATGGATTGATGGATTACGCTGCCGGTTCGTGGGGTCCCCAGGAGAGTGAGCAACTGCTCGCGGAGCGCCGGCATCAGTGGCGCCGGTCCGGCTAATGGAATTCGGATAAGCTATTTAGACAATGAAGATTCACTCAGAGGCTTGTAGAACGCTGGCGATAGCCAGTGTTGTTGCCGACTTAACCATCCAACACACCGATTGTGTTCATTCAGCTGCCCGAGGGGCGCCCGCTTCATTCTCCCTTCGGGCTTCGCCATCTACGTACTGCCGTGCTCCGTCGTCGGCGTGCTACGGCTAGCGCTCTTAAGCCCGACCCTTTCTTCTCAATGAGGATTTTCGCATGACCGATTTAATAGATGTTTTTCTCGGGATCGACCTGCCTGTCGGTGAGGTGACTCATCGCTTGGAACGGATGTGGGAGAGTGATGCGACCGGCTCACCTTCCGCGTTTCGTGCCTCGCAGATGAATGTCGTGCTTCATTTTGGCTGGGAGGTGAGTGCGGAGCAGGCGACCGAACGATTCGAAACGCTTTTGAAGTTTGCACAGCGTTACCCGAGCCGGATCATTGTCCTGTGCCCCACGCGTAGTATCACAGATGGGTCCATGCGGGCGAAGCTCTTCAGTCAGTGCTACATTGGTGATTCGCACAGGGAAATGTGCTGCTGCGAAGCACTGCTTCTCGGCTATCAGCCGGACAATTGCGGCTTTCTCGCGAATCAGGTGTCGGTTTGGCTCGAGCCGGATTTACCGAGTTATCACTGGTTCTGCGGCGTTCCTGGAGCCCGCATACAAGCGTATTTCGGCAATCTACTCACGGGAGTCAGGCGCTCGATATACGACAGCACCTATGAGTCGGAAGATTTAAGTCAGTTGGATTGGCCGAATCCCGATCAGGTAGCGGATCTCGCCACGGCGCGGCTCCTTCCAGTGCGTCAAGCGATCGGGCAATACCTCAGTGGATACACGATGAAGGCCTTGTGCAAAAACCTCGTGTCGGTAACGGTGCGCTACGGTGAATCGATGTCGGGCGAGGGGGTGCGCTTGATGGATTGGATCAAAGACTGTCTTGGCGAGTGTACGACTTGCGAAGACGCCTCTTCAATGAAGGCGGTCTACACGGTTGAAGAATGCGGGAGCAAGGACGCCGAATGTGCGCTGTCTCTTGAGCTCAGCTATACGGACGAGCGCAGCTTCAAATGGCGTAAACCGAGCGAGGGCATGATCGGAGAGATTGAAGACTCGCTCGGCAAGTCGACTGATCGGATCACCACCCGGATCAAAGCGTTGAGCGCGGACCAGGCGATCGCGGAAGCGCTATTTTTCTAGTGCGTTCTTCGTTTAGTTGAGTGAGGTTAAACGATGTAGCCGCCTCACTCTGTTGAGGCGTTTGTGCATGCCGACACGGCAACGGAGTGCCGTGGATATATTTCGTTATCCTGAAGCGAAAGCGCTATTTTTCGAGAGCGTCCAGTGCTGCGATTACTTCTTCCGCCTGTTTGCTGGTCGCCGCGCTTAGATCGCTCCAGGCAAGTTTGCCATCCTTGAAGATATAGGCGTGTCGACTCCAGCGGCCCTTGCCAAAGGCACTGCTCACTTTGCCGTCCGTATCGGCGATCAATGTAAAAGGCAGACGGTAGCGGTCTTTGAATTCGGCCTGGGTTTTGGCCATGTCTGAAGAAATACCAAAAATTTTCACCTCACGTGCCTGTAGTTCGGACCAAGCATCGCGCAGACTGCAGGCCTGCTTCGTGCAACCCGGAGTCATCGCTTTTGGATAGAAAAAGACAAGTGCGGTGCCCGTCGAGAGTTCGGCTCCCAGGTCAATGGCTTCACCGAGTTCGTTGATCGCGGTCAACTCAGGAGGGGGCGTTCCCAGCGCGATCGGATTAGCGGAAAGTATGTTGTTAAGAAAGGTCAGAAGCATGATGGATAAGAGAGCGTATTTCATATTCATTCAATCGTTCGGCGGTTGCCTCGCTTACAGTTTACTTTTTGCTGTCGGCCTGGAATACTGAGAAGTAGGGGATGTGGACTTGCTTTGGGGTGGTGCGCTCGATGTGGCAGGTGGTTTGCCGGTTCTCATCGCAGGTGCGCGCCATCGCGCTGGCTCCCTTGATTCAGGGGAATCTCTCTGACGAATCGCATCGACTGATGATACCATCTGCCCTAAAGTCTGAGCTGGTCGCAAAGACAGGGACGGACGCCCTAAAGGGCGCACTCCAACCTTAGGATGCGTGGAGCTTTGTTGGAGTTCTGCCTTTAGGCCGTCTGATTCCATTTTAGAAAGCGTTCAATCGCTATATCCGGCACGAGGTAGCGAACTTGCGCTAGCAAGGTCGACGGACAAGCGCCTCCGTCTGTTCGGAGCTCTTCATACGTCGACGCGACTGGCGTCGCATCGCTACACCTGCCCGAGGAACGCCCGAAAGACTTGGCTTCTGTGAAGCGTGCATCTTCCAACTGTTCAATCTTCGCTAAAAATTGCGGTTCATCGTCAAAGTAAGGGGGAAATAAGATTCAGCGAAGCGGCGGAGGCTGTAGAGCTTAGCTTGTGATTCTAAATTGCGAAAGGGAAGTAGCAGTTGAGACGGGTAGGCTTACTGCCGGACGCCCTGAAGGGCGCACGCCAACCCTTAGGATGCGCGGAGTCTTCATCCAGCTTACGCTCTATAACCTACAAGCATCGGCAGTGACGCCGATGAGCCCGCCGACCTAGCTTTTGCGAAGTCGGAAGCCGTCCATGTTTCCGTTGAGCGGACAGGATCGGTGGTATTCGGGGATTGAATGAGCGCACCGTCCAAAATCGAATAGCGTTGACGAGATAGGGCGCGGTTTTAACACACTAAAGCATGGCTCGCGTTTGCACCCCATATATCAGCTGCTCGATTCTCCTCTGGGTGCTCTGGGCCTTGGCCGGGTGCACGCCGAGTGGGGTGGAGATTGTCAGCGAGTCGGACGAAAAACAATACCAGCTCGGACAGGACTATAAGAGTCAGGGCCGGATGGAGGAAGCACTGGGTGCTTTTCTCCGGGTGGTTGACGTGCGTCGCGACGCTCCGGAGTCTCATCTGGAAGCCGGCTACATTTATCTGCGCACCTTGAAGGATCCGATTCGAGCGATCTACCATTTCGACCGTTACCTTCAATTCAAGCCCCAGTCGCCGCAGGCCAGTCAAGTCCGCCAGCTTATTGAAACGGCGCAAAAGGAGTTTGCCCGCCAACTGCCTGCGCAGCCTTACGAAGGGGAGCTGGATCGGATCGACCTCATGGACTTAGTGAAGAGTCTTAAGCAGGAGAATGACAGTTTGAAAAGAGAACTGATGGCTGCCAACGCCCGGGTGCAGCAACTTGAGAATGTGCTGGGGCAGGCGCGCCGCTCGACTCCGGTCAATCAGGCACCGACTGTTCGTATCCAGACTCAGGCATCGGTGGCGCCGGATCCGCAGTTGCCCAGTCCGAGTGCAGCACCGCGAAGCTACACGGTGCAATCGGGGGATACCTTGAGCACCATTAGCAATCGGTTTTATGGAACGACCTCTCGGTGGATCGACATTTTTCAAGCCAACCGCGACCGGATTTCGAGTGAAAACGCGATCCGTGTTGGTCAGGAGATTCGGATTCCCTAAGGCAGACACTGCCTAAGCCTACTTTGTTAAATTCCTGAATCAAAGAATTGTCGCACGATGACGATAGTCATTGTGAGTCGTTCCGATCGATACAACACTGGCTATGTTCATTCATCTGCCCAAGGGGCGCCCGCTTCATTCTCCCTTCGGGCTTCGCCATCTACGTACTACCGTGCTCCGTCGCCAGCGTTCTGCAGAGAAATCTGCATTCAAAATCCTAAACACTCCAATCTAACTATGTGGGACTAAACACTTCGGGGTGCGCCTTGACTTCGTTTGACCCGAGAGATGATTCCAATAGCCTCCGGCTTGATCATGCTTCATTACTTCGACCATAATGCGACCACTCCACTGCTGCCCGCTGCACGGGCGGCTTGGCTTCAAGCGGCGGATGAGAATTGGATGAACCCGTCCAGCCCCTATCGCCACGCAGCTGCGGTCCGTGTGCGGCTCGAAGCGGCGCGCGAGTCGCTCGCCGACAGATTCGGAGCCAATAGAGATCGTCTGATATTTACCTCGGGAGCGACCGAATCGAACAATGCGGTGTTTGCTCATGTGGCACGACGCTGCCCGTATGGAAAAGTTGCCGTGTGCACGACGGAGCATCCCAGTGTTATTGAAGCAGCCAGATTCCATTTCGAGGATCGGGTGGTTTGGTTGCCGGTCGATCATGAGGGGGTCGTCGATATGGCGGCGCTGGAGCGGGCAATGGCAACGGATAATCTTGCCTTGGTCTCGGTGATGGCAGCCAACAACGAGACGGGGGTGATTCAGCCGTGGGCGGAGATCGCCGCGCTATGTCTAAATGCGGGAATCAAGTACCACTGCGACGCGTCGCAGTGGGTGGGTAAGATGCCGCTCGATGGGCTTTCGAGTGGTTCCTACATCAGCGGGTGTGGGCATAAATTTGGAGGGC
Organism: Opitutales bacterium; assembly: GCA_049598495.1. Classification (GTDB taxonomy): domain Bacteria; phylum Verrucomicrobiota; class Verrucomicrobiia; order Opitutales; family Coraliomargaritaceae; genus Thalassobacterium. The sequence continues at coordinate 8,943 of JBMYNR010000029.1, read as the reverse complement.
CTAAAGGTGTCGGATTCCTTCTGGTATCTTCTCCGAATGAGTCTTGTGTGCTGCAGATGGGCGGGTCCCAGGAGTCTGGTCGCCGAGGTGGGACGGAGGATATGCCCGGCATTTTATCTATGGTAGCGGCACTCACGGCAGCTCGGCCGCAGCCGGGAACTGCCCGTGATGCCTTTCTCGCTGAGTTGTCGCAACAAATGCCTGACATGCGGATACTGGGAGCAGGGGCGGATCGATTATGGAATACGGCTTCGATCATCCTGCCTGAGTTTCCGAGTGTTCGCTGGGTGCGGGCGCTCGAGCGGCAGGGCTTTCTCGTCTCGTCGGGCTCTGCCTGCGCTACGGGTAAGTCGGGGGCTTCCCATGTCTTGGCAGCGATGGGCGTCACGCCTGCCGCAGCCGAACGAGTGATCCGCATCAGCTCGGGGTTTGAAACAAAGGCAGTGGATTGGGCCGATCTGGCGGGGGCCATCATGGAAGCCTACGAGGTCCTCAAAAACGATGCGGCTACATCTACTGGCCGGGTGATTTCAATCGATTGATTAAGCCTACTTAGTTGAATTCCCGAATCAAAGATTTGTCGCACGATGAAGATAGTCATTGTGAGCCGTTCCGATGGATACAACACTGGCTATGTTCATTCATCTGCCCAAGGGGCGCCCGCTTCATTCTCCCTTCGGGCTTCGCCATCTACGCACTACCGTGCTCCGTCGCCAGCGTTCTGCAGGGAACTCTTCGTTCAAAATCCCAAACCCTCAAATTTAACTAAGTAGAATTAATCCGTTTTGTATCGATGCGTTTCCGGAATCTACGTCTTCAGAACTTTCGCAATTTCGACCTGGCGGAATTGCCTCTGGGTGGAGAACGTCATTTCCTCTTGGGGGAGAATGGGCAAGGGAAATCGAATCTCCTTGAAGCCTTGGGTCTGACGACAGCTCTGCGATCCTTTCGGACCCAGTCGCTCTCAGCGCTTCCTCGAAAAGGCCATCGGGCATTTACCTTGGTTTATGAGATCGAGCATGAAGAAGAAGGGCTTGTCTGTATCGAGATTCACTCCGGCGCCGGGGGGCGGAGCGTACGTGTTGATGGAGAAAAGGTCACTCGATTGGTGGACTATATCGGCCGCTTCCCGGTGGTGGCATTAAGCTCGGGTGACTTGATGTTGCTCCGCGGGGGGCCGTCCGAGCGTCGCCGTTTTATGGATCTGACCTTCTCGGTAGTGAATCGCGGCTACTATTTGGCGCTTCGGGATTTTCACCGAGGGGTGGCCGAGCGAAATCGGCTGTTAAAGTCAAATGGTAGCGCGGCCGAGCTCTCAGCCTTCGAGGCAGAGATGTCGGTTCATGCTGCTGTGATTGCTAGGGTGCGTGCGGAAGGCGTTGCTCATCTGAAAGCGGTACTCGCGGATACCTATAATCGAATCGCAGAAGCAGGGGAGGGGCCCGAAATGCTCTTCAACGCCAATACGGATTGCCTGGATCCGGAGAACTACCGCAAGATCCTTCAGGATGGTCGAGCGCGGGATCAAATCATCGGCTCGACTCAGCGTGGGCCTCACCGCGACGATTTTGGTCTTTCACTTCGGGTGGGTGGTGCGCGCGAATATGCCTCAGATGGGCAGCAGCGTGGTTTGTGCGTGGCCCTGCGGATTGCTCAGGCGAGTTATTTTGAGGCCGAGTTGGGTCGGATGCCTGTGTTGCTTGCGGACGATGTCTTGGGCGAACTCGACCCGGTCCGACGGAAGGGCTTCTGGCGTGCTTGCCCTGAGGCCATTCAGATTGTCGCGACCGGGACCGAGTTGCCCTCGAATCACACGGAGTGGTCCACTCTGCGCGTGTCGGAAGGGCGGCTCGCTAAGGCTTAGAGGGGAATGGCACTGACTTAGAGTGATTTGAGTGATCTGCATGTAATGTGGACGGTAGCGGCGATGGTCCCCATCGCCATACGTCTAATACCATCTGCCGTAAATTTTGAACGGATTGCAAAGGTAGGGTCGGCCGGACGCCGTGAAGGGCGCACGCCAACGCGTAAAATGCGTGGGGCATAGTTGGAGTTCGGGCTTCAGCCCGCCTTTTAACCTTATTGCGAAAGGGATTTCCTCATTCAGGCTTAGGCGGCTTAATCCTGAGTTCTTCCGTCAACGATAATCGACCCGAAGGACCGCAATCGGCTCGTATTCCGACAAAGCCCTCACGGTATCTGTCGTAGTAGGGCCAAAGTAATGTACGGTCGCTCTCCGGGATAGGCAGATCGTCAATGGCCGATCGGCTGAAAAAATCAAAGCGGCCTTCGCTGATTTCGGAGGGCAGTTCAGTCAAAGTCTTGTTACAGTTGAACAGAAACATGAGCCAATGGCCGGTGCCTTCATAGCTTTTTTCCGAGATGTAGCCGAAGCAGTGTAGTTCATCGTCGCCGACCACCAAGCCGATTTCCTCAGCCGTCTCTCTTCGTGCGCATTCGTAGGGAGATTCTCCCAGCGACATATTGAGCTTTCCTCCAATCGGGCTCCAGTTGCCCAGATTCGGTGCCTTATTTCGCTTAATCAGCAGATGCTCTCCCGCTTCGTTGGTCACGAAAACCAAAGCGCTGATTTTGAATGGAAGGTGTTCACTCATCTACTAACACGCTCAGTGCTCATTTCGTTTCTGCAAGTGAAATATCAGTATTTTTTTAAAACGGGTGATCCGTGTGGTCGAGACTTGGGTTTCTTAGAAAAAGGGTTTGCCATCGGGCAAGTCCATGACTACCCATCACAAGCTTACGCATTGCACTGCTGATTGCATAATTACCCCCCCCCACACACACGCACCGATTGGATGAAAATATTTACGGCGCCCATTTTCGCCCTCCTGTTGACTGCTCTGACTGTCTCGGCTCAGCAGGCGATCGAAGTGAAGCGAGTTGATTTCAAGAAGACTTCGGACCGTTGGATTCAAATGGAGGTCCAGCTTTCCTGTGAGGGCAACTCTGCTGCAGACGCCCGCGACCCTCGTTTCGTTGAGAAGATTAACGTGAAGGTCTATCTGGCCTACACCAGAGATGCGTCCGCACGCCTCTACGACTACTACACCAGCGAGGTCGATATCATCATGATGGAGAAGGGTGATGATAATAATGTCTATTTTTACTTGCCCGAATTGATCGTTGAGCGTGACCAGCTGCAGACGACTCCGGACTTCTACTATGTCGAGATCAGTGTCGATGGGCAGACTCAAGACCCTCAGAAAGAGGCGATGAGCAGCAGTATCGCAAATATCGATATCCTAAATTCCTTCATCTCAAAGGCGAAATCGGAAGCCTCTGTGAATGACCACTTCCTTATGCCGATCTATTTTGTGACGGGTGTCGATCTTGGGCGCGTCAGTAAACTGCCGGCCTTCCTTCGGCGTGATGTTCGCGACTAGCCATTGGGTGGTGATTCGGGCGATCCTTTCTTTTAACTGAGTATTCTTATTTCCTCTGAATGAGCAGCACGAAGCAACTGATTATTAACTGCGGCGCAAGCCGCGTCACCGCCGCGATGGTCTCCTCGGGCGGAGGCGAACTCCAGATTGATAAACTTGTAACGGAAGGCATCGATTATGACCTTTCAAATGACGATGCCTGGTTAGGCGGCTTGAGCACGGCGCTTCGGGAGCTTCACACCAAGCATAAGCTATCCGGGAAGGCCTCGTTTATTCTCCCGGGAAATCAGGTCCTGACCAAGACCATCCATGTTCCTCATGTCGAAGAATCGAAGCGGGCACAAATTATCGCTTTTGAGGCCCAGCAGAACATGCCCTATCCGCTCCATGAGGTTGTTTGGGATAGCCAGTTGGTGGGCGATGATGGTGTCGAGGCCGAGGTTCTGTTTATCGCATGTAAATCCGTTGTGATTGACGACTTCTGCCGCGGGGCGGCGCAGGCGGGCTTCATTGTCGAGAGCATCAACGCGGCAACCGTTCTGGATTATAATGCGATTCAGTTCGCCTACCCGGAGATGGATGATGATGTGTTGTTGATCAATATCGGAGCCCGTTCCACCAACCTGCTCTTTAAGAATGCGGACGGATTCTTCGTTCGTAATATCCAATTGGGGGGGAATTCGCTGACTCAGAACATTGCCGACAGTCTCGGGAAGTCATTCGCCCAGGCCGAGGAGATCAAGCACAAGTTCTTTGCTCAGGACTCGGACTACTCGGAGGATGATTCCGGAGCCAAGCTCTTTAGGGCCTGCTCGGACTCCTTTATGCGTCGAATGGGGCAGGAGATCACCCGCTCGATTGTGAATTACCGGCGCCAGAAGGGGGCTGCGTCCCCTAAGAAAATACTTCTGAGCGGGCGAGGAGCCCTGCTGGAAGGCCTGGCGGAGCAACTATCCGGTTCTCAGAAAGTTCAGGTCGAGTTTTTCGACCCGCTCCAGAATGTGACATTGGAGGGCGACATCGCCGCGGATCCAAATGCGCTCGGTTCTCTCGGCCTGGAAATCAGTGAGATCATCGGCCAGGCCGCACGTGAAATGGTGGCGGACGGTGCCGGAGTGAATCTGCTTCCGGACGAGGTCCAGCGGGAAATGGAATTTGCGGCGCGGAAGCCCTTTCTTCTGGTTGCCGCCATTATGCTCGCGATCGCGCCATGGCCCGCCTTCCTCGGTTACAAGCAATTGAAATCCGGATATCATGAGCAGGCGCAAGCCATTGAAGCGCAGATCTCTCCGCTTCAGTCACGGCAGTCCGTGATCCTGGACAATGCCGACAGGGCCAAGGGAATCAGCGATAAAATCCGTCAAGTGGAAGGCCTGGTCAACTCCCGCACTAACTGGATACAATTTTTTGCCGAGCTCCAGGAGAGCCTCATGCAGGCTGAAGATACCTGGCTGGATTCGCTCACGGTAAACCGCCGGAAACCCGAAAGTGCAGCGGCCAGCTATGAGGTGATTCTTAAGGGGCAAATGCTCGTTCGGGAGAGTGCGAACGAGTCCGGTGCCCTCGATCAGGAAGTGCTCTCGCGAAGAATCAAGAACCTGCAGGCGAGCTTCGAGACATCCGAGTTTGTGATCTCGTCCAAGCCGCCCTCGATCTCCTGGCGCTCCCTCAGTCAAGGGCTTAATGTGCTTCCCTTTAGTATTAACCTCGTTGTGGACACAGCGAAACCACTCTAGGCTCCATGAGTTTGATTCATAAAAATCTCACGTTCACGATTGTCTTGGTGGTTGGCTTTCTCGCCTTTTGCGCAGGAGCCTATCTGGCGTTCGCCGAATCGGGCAAGATCTCCGAGGTAAAGCAGAGAATCAGTGGTGCGGAGGCACAGCTGAAGAATCTACGTTTTGCCGATCCAGCCCCGACGGAAGAGAACATGGCGGCTTCCGTAGCGAACGTTGTCGAGCTCAAGCAGGAGCTCGGCAAGGTTCGCGAGGTGCTTCAACGTGGTGCCCGCCTGAGCACCTCCACGGATGGCATTGTGGTGATGGCTGCCATCCAGCAGTATATCACTGAATATGGTCGCAAGGCGAAGCTGTTCACCCACACGAATGCGGACGGGGAGGAACTCGCGATTGAGCTCCCCGGTGATTTCGCATTCGGTTTTGAGCAATACATGGATGAGGCAACGCCCGAGGACGATGCAGACATCATCGCGACTCTCGATAAGCAGCGCCAGATTCTGAGTTATCTCTTGAATAAGCTCTACGAGTCCGAGCCACACAGTCTTGTGGCGGTGGAACGTGAGATCCTTGAGAGCGTTGATGGTGGGGCGTCTTCGGGTGGGTTTGTCCTCAGTGATGCGATCTCCGCCCGTGTTCCCGGCGCGATTAAAACGATGGGCTTCAGCCTTAGCTTTACCGGCTACACCGAGAGTCTGCGTGCGTTTCTTAATCAGCTCGCCAAGTTCGACCTTCCGATTGTGGTGCGCAGCATTCAAGTCGAGCGACCATCCGGTGCAGTTACGACTGCGGCGCCCGCCAAAAACAGTCTGGATGAGATCTTTGGCATCTTCGGGGGCGGTGAAACAAGCCAAGCGCCGCAGAAAGCACAAAAGCCTGTGATTTCCGAGAACGTCTCTTTGTTCACGGTCGTGGTTGAATTTATTGAAGTGATCCTTCCTGCGGACGCGGCGGGCGAGAATACTCTAATTTCCGAATGAACAAGATTTACGATAAACTCCTACTTGTTATCGCCCTGCTCCTGCTGGCAGGCGGGGTGTTTCTCTACATTCAGAAGTCCGGAGAAGCTTCCTCTGCGGAACAGCCGGTCGAGACCACACCTGCGAATCATCCCTACCAGCCGGAACCTGTGCCCACCTCCGACACATCGGATGTCAACTGGCCTGAGCCAACCGAGAATTCGAACGGCTGGCTCTACGATGTTTTTACTCCGCCAAAGATTTATATTGATGAAAATGGCCGCTTCAGCGCGGAGGGCTACCGTCCGCCGCCCCCGCCCGTTCCCTTTGGTGTCTATCTCGCAGAGATCATGCGTAAGCCATACCGCATCCAGCTCGAAGGTTATATCGAAGAGGATCTGAGCGATGCTTCGAAATCTCTACTTCTCCTATTCGATGAGGAAAAGCAACAACAGGTGCGGGCCCGTCCCGGCGATGAAAAACCGGGTTCCGAGTTCAAGCTGGTCAGCTTTGAGATCGAGCGCATCCGGGATGCGGATAATAATATTCAGAAGGTGGCCACTGCGGTCATTCTGGATCAACGAAGCGGTGAGTCAGTCGCGCTGGTCCACGGGGAGCGTCTTTTTGACGTCGGTGTGACCGTGGTCATCCGATCAGACGAAGATGCCAGCTACGAACAGGTGTTGACTGAAACGCCTGCGAGCTTTGATGGCCCCTCCGGGCGCTTCATTCTGCAAGAGATTAGCCTTGAAGATTCCACTGTGAAAGTGGAGAAACAAAGCGATGGAGAGAATGAGGCCGAGATGAAGGTGCTCTCCGTCAGACAGTCTATCACTCCATCCGTGAATACATCTCAGCAAGAAACCGCTCCCCTCGAGGACGCCTTCGACTTTATATTTTAATCGTTTCGTTAATTTTTAAACAGCAGTTGCCACAAAACATCATGAAAAAATACCTCGCAGCACGTATGCGCCTCTCCGCTCTATTGATCGCGGGAGCCTTAGGAACCCTCGCTCTTGCCACGCCTCAGTTGGTCGAGGCGCAAAATGCACCGGAGAAGATTCGCTTGATGGCGGACACCCTGCGTGCCCGCGACTCCGGTAACCTGGAACTAGCCAAGCAGAAAGCTGAAGAGCTGATCAAGATCGCCCCGAATGATACGAACGTGCAGCGTCTTTTGGCATCGATTAACCGCGATCTGGATCGTCGTGGCGGTGCGGCATCTGCTGTGTATGGCCAAGCAGCAGCGCTTGATGTGGAAGCCGCTATGAATGCTGCCCTTGATGCTGCTACCGGCGCGGATGCACTGGTCGCTGCGGCAGCTGCAGACCAGGACGCAAAGATTGAGGCAGCCGAAGAGGCAATCGATCAAGCTGAGCAGCTCGCTGAGCTCGGTGCCTACACGGATGCGACGGCGCTCTTGAATGCTGCGAGCGCAAGCCTGACGCTCAATACCGCCACCGCCGATGCCCTGGAAGCCCTCAAGGAAGCCAAGGCGAATGTCGTCCTCACAGAAGCGAAAGCACTTGCTGAGGCGGGCGACCTGAAGACAGCCGAGGAGCGGGTCGAAGACTATCGCGCCGCCGGTGGCGATCCCGTTTCCGCTCGTCGCCTCGCCCGCAGTCTCAACGACCAAATTTCCGATCCCTACGAGCTCGATATCAAGGATATCAGCCCGGAATACGTCGCCCAGAACAAGATCATTCGTGACTTACTGACTCGCGGCCGTGCGCAGTTCCTGAATGGCGATTACGATGGGGCTGCCGCGACTTTCAAAGAAGTGGAAGCGCGTGATGCGAACAATCCCGAGGCGAAGCTTTTTCAGACACGAATTGCCGCAATTCTTGGCGATATTCATACGCAAAACCGCTACAAGACCCGTGAGCAGATGCTGACAGAAATCGATCAAAGCTGGGAGCGTCCGAAGGTCTTCGACGTGCAGGGGAGTGTGTCCGAGGTGGTCATCAATCCCGGTCTTCGGGATAAGCTGAATGCCATCGTGATTCCACAGGTGAATTTCTCCGGGATGGAACTCACTCGTGTGATTGAGACACTCTCCGAGCTTTCGGTTGAATATGATCCCGAGCGCGTGGGTGTCAACATCGTGCCCCTGTTTAATCCGAATGACAATAACCCGCGGGTGAACATCAGCCTCCGTAATTTGAATCTGGATCGCATCCTCCAATTTGTCACCCAGCAGGTTAATTTCGCCTACGACGTCGGCGGCGATGCCGTGACCGTCAGCCCGGACGGTGGTAGCAGCGATGTGAACACCGTGACCGAATTCTTCCCGATTTCGCGTGCAACCGTGATCCGCTTGACCGGCTTCCGCGATGGTGGGGGCGCCTCCTCCGGCCCGGTGGATCCATTTGCCGCGCCGTCGTCGAGTATATCCTCCGGCCCTTCCCAAAACGAAGAGGTGGAGGCCCTCCAAAGCTTCTTCCAAAGTGCAGGTGTGAACTTCGAGCTTCCCGGTGCAAGCCTCGCCTTCGACGGGGAGCAACTCATCGTGACTCAGACGCGTCGCAACCTTGAGCGGATGCGTATCATCCTTCGTAACTACAACGAAGTGAAGCAGGTCGAGATTGAGGCCAAGTTTCTTGAGGTGGCTCAAGGTGATTTGGATGAGCTTGGTTTCGAGTGGTCACTCAAGGGCGGTGCGACTCAAGTTTACCAAGATAATGGGTTTCCATTAATCCAAAACGGCCAACCAGTCGTCAATTACTCGCGTCAGTTTGGTACGCAGAATCGTAATTTAAACGATGCCTTTGGTATCTCCTCTTCACAATCAGCCATTACGATTGATGGCAATGCAGTGGTCGACAACTCCGCCCCCGCCCTATC
>JBMYNR010000028.1:0-20857 GCA_049598495.1 Opitutales bacterium | reverse complement strand
TACGGGTCTCGACCCGCACCCGCTGCACCCGTCTGGCTGGCAACAAAAATGACACTCAGCCGGTTATTCTACCTAAATGCTATAGGCCCTAACGCGCAGCCTGCTCAATGCGCTCGACATAATCGGCTAGGTAGCGGTCTTCGCGCAATTCTTGGGCGCGTTTCAACAGCGTGAGTGCCTCTTTGTAGTTCTTATCACGAATGAGAGCTTGAGCGTGAGCGATGAGTGCAGGGCGCTCATAGTCCTCGATCATCTCTGCTTGCTCAAAGCGATTGATGGCACGCTCCAGGTCACCCTGCTCCTCAAAGTAGCGACCAAGCTCGATCAAGGCCTCGCCATTAAGCGAATCCCGTTCAACAATCATACTGAGCTTCTCAAAGGCGATCTCCTGCTTACCTCCGGCACGGGCAATTTTCGCCTCAAGCGTGAGCAGTTCAAGATCATCCTCCTCGCGAAGCTCGTCCCCGGCTTTTGCACGCAAGTTCTCGATCAGGGTTGTCGCCTCGGTAAAATTAGTCGTTTGTGTCAGCAAACTCGCCGCGCGCATGATGGCGCGCGGATTCTTATCGTCCGACTTCTCCAGTGCCTCCAGATAGGCACTGAGCGCCAATTCAGGGCGATCATTGTTCATGTAAATATCACCGAGCATAGTCAGCGAGGGGATCTTGGCCTTACCCATACGGCGGACCACTTCGATATTGCGTGCTGCGGCCATCGTATCGTCTTTCCCAATAAAGGCATTCGCCTGAAGCAGCCAAAAATCATCATTATCCGGTTCCTGCTTAACCAGGGTATCAAAGAGAGCGATCGCCTCTCCGTAATCTCCGGTCTCGACCAGGCATCGAGCCAGACCCAATTTCCAGTCGCGCACCTTGGGCTGCATGAGGATTGCCTGTCGGTAAGCCGCCTCCGCGGGATAGTAAAGACTCTCGGTCAAATAAGCGTAGCCAAGTAAACCGTATGAGCGACCGTCGACATCACCTAGGGCCAGCGCCTGAGATATCGAGGGGATGGCTGCCCCAAGCTTGTTGTTTTGAACAAGAACGAGCCCAAGATTCTTATGCGCTCGACGAAAATTCCGGTATTTGCTGACAGCCTCGCGATAAGCCGCCTCGGCCTCCTCAAGATCCCCTTGTTGGAAGTAAAGGTTCCCGAGGATGAAGTTAAATGCTGCACTACTGCCAGGCTTGATCTGCTTCTCGAGATCCGCAATCGCGCGCCGAGGATCCTTTTTGATGACCTTGATCAGACCGCGGAGCGCCTCCTTTTCTGGCTGACTGATTTCCGGTTCGAAGCCGGATAGAAAACCATAGCTAGCGGTGAAAGACTTCACGAACTCAGCATCATCCCACATGCTGGCCGCCGGGTTATTCATCCGCGACTGGGCACTCAGCAATTGGGCGCAAAGACATACACCGAAGACTGTTTTAAGTATCTTTTTCATAAAGCTATTATTGGATTTGGTATGGCATGCGGGCCTCCGCGCGAGTGGTAACGATCCGTCCACCCTTTTCACCCGGGGTGAATTTCCATTGGCGTATGGCTTCAATGGTAGGCTTGTTAAAAACGGAGTCACTGGAGCTAATGATGATCACATCGCGCACTCCACCCCGCTGATCGATGATAAACTGGGCTACGGCATAGCCGCTTAGACCGCGACGTCTCGCCTCAACCGGGAAGAGAGGCGCGACCTGCTTCACGGTGGTCGGCTTCTTGTCGAGATCACTGATATCAAAAATCTCCAGACCACCGAGTTCTTCCTTTTTTATGGTCAGATTCGGCATGGCAAAATCACCCGCCATGGATTCCCCGGTTCCAGCTTCAAGCGCGATTTCCAGTTGCTCGAGGGAAATTGGGGGCGGAGGTGGTTCAAAATCCGGCGGGGGTGGTTCTTCCTCTGGCGGAGGCGGGGGCTCCTCGATTGGTGGCGGGGGCGGAGGCGGCGCCAGTTCGATGGCAAGGATCTCCTCATTCGCGCGCGAATAGTCGGTAAACATCTGGGTCAGAGGGATCGCTAGAAAAATGAGCCCACAGACAATGATACCAGTCACGACCCCCATTGTGGGGAAGCTCTTGCTATCGGAACTTCTGAAGGACGAGGGCATCTCGAAGGCTTAACGTTTGGTCGAAAAGTTAATCGATTTCGCGCCGGCGAGTTTCGCCTCACCATAGACGCGCGAGAAAATCCCGTGATTGGCCCCCTCATCCGCCTGTATAATGACAGGGATATCTTCCTGTAGCGTGAGCCGCTTGACGATGGGCGATACACCCGAGACGCCGACATCCCGACCACCGTAGATCACTTTGTTATCGGCAGTCACCGCAATGAGAATGCTGTTTTTCTCAAGTTGAATCGCCGCGGCGGCTTCCGGCTTGTTCACTTCAACACCCGTCTCCTCGACGAAGACCGTCGTGACGATAAAGAAAATGAGAAGAATGAACACCATATCGATCATTGGAGACAGATTGATCTCTACGTTGTCGTTTTCGTCAGATGTCAGATTTCGGGGCATACTTAAATTCCTAATAAATGATAGTTAATCCAATTGGAGCTTGGTTAGACTCAAGGATTCGATCCGGGCAAGCGCAGCTTCTACAGAGTGCTTGCGCCGGCGAATGATCAGCGTGAGAAAGACACCGGGTAGCGCGATGAACAGACCGGTTTGCGTCGTGATCAAGGCTTCGGAAATTCCCTCTGCCACCATCGCAGCCGTTTCCGAACCTCCGCCCATGGAAATGGCAGCAAACGTTCCAAGCATACCAATTACCGTTCCAAGTAGCCCCATCAAAGGCGCTGAGGCCACCAGGGTGGTCAGAAAAACCAATCGACGCTCAATCCGACTGACCAGGTCCAGACGAACCTCCTCAAAGCGGTTTCTCACCTGCCTTGAAGCGCCCCCGCCTTCCTGTGTGTAGCGAATAATCTCGCCCGCACGCCCCTCGGCCTTTGATGGATCCTCAATCCAAACAAGCCAGTCAGACTCTCGGCCAAGTTGCATGTTACCGCTTCTCAAATGATAGAGCAGTTCCAAACCAGTTGAATAGATGAGCACGGCGAGAAGAGCCAATGGAATCATCACCCATCCTCCGCTCAACCAGATGCTTATAATGTCATTCAACATGAGCAATCAACGGTTATCGCTTCAAGAGGCCTCTTTCTCAGACGAGACTCCGTTCACAAAACCTACAGCTGTCTTCTCCATATCCGCGAGTTTTTTACGCGCCATCCGGTAAAGTAAGCCGTGGATAATCAGAGCTGGAATCGCCACGATCAGACCGAGCGCCGTCGTCACCAGCGCCTCCGAAATACCGGAGGAAAGGCTCTTGGCATCGCCCGTGCCAAAAATCGTGATCAGATTAAAGGTCTTAATCATGCCGGTGACCGTGCCAAGAAGACCCAGTAAAGGAGCTGCCGCAGCAGTCAGTGCGATAAAAGGAAGAAAACGCTCAAGACGGGGACGAGCCGCGAGAATGCGCTCATAGAGAATCTCCTCAAGGGTGCCGCGTCGCTGTTTCATATTCTCTATCCCAGCGGTCAGGATACCCGTGGCATCCATGGCGGCAGACGCCTTGGCCTCCGAGATATCACCCTCTTTCAATTGGCGCACCACCTTGGCTGAGGTCGCATGGTCAGGCGTCTTGAAACTGAAAATCTCGTAAACCTTGAATAGCCCCATCAAAAAGCAAGACAGGCCCAGAGCGATGATCACCAGACCAACCACACCGCCCTTCTCGATCTGCTCCCCTAGAGAATCATCGCCCTGAACGATCTTCATTGCCTTGCCCAGAGTCGCATCAGCAGGGATACTACCCTCGCCCGTTTCAATGAATTCGCGAATGCCAGCAGCATATTCCGGACCTGGCACCGCAATCGCAGCCACCGCCGCATTGAGCTTATTAAATGTAAGACCGGCTAGATCGGATTGCGCGGAAGCAAAATACACAGTCGGACCGAACACAGCATAGGTCCCCGCCTCGATTTCACCCACTGGCGCGAGGCCACTCCCCTCAAAGGTATATCCGCCCACCAGTTTCCCCATCCGGTCAAGCGCCACACCGACGACATCGAGTTGCTTCTCAAACCGCTGAGACTGCTCCACATCGGAATCCTCCAGCGCGAGACGGGCATCTTCCGTCGCCTCCGCATAGAGTTGTGTTTCACTGTAGTCGATCCGCGTCTCGAAGGAACGCACAAATTCATCCAGGAGACTCGCGGCATAGTCGTTTTGCTCGTTCATCGACTCGACCTGCTCTCGCAGACGATTCAGCCCGAGATCGCTATTGTCACGTAGACGGCGGAGGCGGTCCAGTTCCTCACGTTTGCGAATGACCTCGTCCTCAACACGAGCGACTTCCTTAACGAACGGAATCTTCTCCTCCGTGATGGCATCCCGGACTTCAGCCAGTTCGACTAGAGAGGCTTTCAAGTCGACATCGGCTTGATCGGATGCGGCGTTAAATGTCTGCGCTTGCCCCGAAGAAAGAAGGGCTGCGCCAGCAAGGGTAAAAAGAATGGTTTTCAAAGACTGCATGGAAATCTCGGTTGAAAGTTACTTGATCGCGGCCGGAACCTCGACGAACTGAATATCCCCGGTGCCTTCGTAAACATCGAGGAGAGCTTTGATCTGGACGCCGGATCCCTCCACTTGCGGCCACTCCCAGCCATCCTCGCCGGGAACACCAACCCCGGCGTAGTCCCCGGAAGCATCCACATAAAACGCGCCGGCCAGGCCCCAATAAAGCGTACGCACTTCGATCACACGACCATCGCCCAAATCGAGCGACTCGCTGGTCTGTGTGATACTGCCATTGAATTTGTCGGCCTGACTGAGAATACCAACAATGTTTTGAACCCGCTCACCGAGGGACAACCGGGTATTCGTAGAGTCATTGGGAAGGCGGCGAATCAGCGGCTTAATCTTTTCGACCAATGGCTCAGGGAAGCTCTTGACGATGGCCTTGGTACGACTCTCCAGCTCACCGATATTCTTCGCCACCACGGCGGCAGCTGCAGCAAGCTTTTCCTTCTTGGCAGCCAGCTCGGTACGTTCCTCGTCGGCGGCAGTCGAAGTCGCCTCGAGATCCTCAAGCGCACGGTTTAAACGCTCGAGCTCTTGAGCCAGCAGCTTCTCCGTATCCCCCAGGATAGCTTTCTCAAGCTTCCATTCACTCTTCGCCTGGGAAATGATCTGCTGGGTCTCCACCCACTGATCCAAGGTATCTTTTGTGTTATCAATCTTGTTCTGGCCCACCACGGTTGACGTGAATGTAAAAAGGCCAAGAAGGAGGCTTCTACTGATCTTCATAAAGTTGGGATATTGTTTGTTTAAAAAAATAGACGCATGCCGTCGCTGAAAAAAGGGGCTACCCGAGGGCGGGTGGATTGTAGAACGCTTGAACTGACTACAGCTAGAAGGTATCAATAGATATACTTTGACTAGAACAATCCACAATATAAAGAAACACATAATCGAACGACGTGATTTCGATTGTGCATAGACGTACTGCAGACCCCTCCTACAAGGAAGCGGGCAGAATCAGGGCGCAGAATCAGGACGCAGAATCAGGACGAGAGCGTACCCTTGGTGCTGGGCAATGCATCCCCCAATCGAGGATCCACGGTGGTGGCAACATCCAGTGCGCGGGCGAAGGCCTTGAAAATCGCCTCGGCGATATGGTGAGGTTCTTCCCCGTATTCGAGATTGATGTGTAGGTTACAGGCAGCCTCATTTGCGAAGGCTTGGAAAAATTCCTTCACCAAAACGATGTTAAAATCCCGAACCATCGGAAACTGGTAGTCCACCTTGTAGACGAAGGCCTGCCGGTTCGACAAATCGAGCGCAACACGGGCCAAGGACTCATCCATCGGCAGCAGGAAGAAACCATAACGGCGGATACCGCGCTTCTCACCAAGCGCCTCCTTGATCGCCTGCCCTAGAACAATGCCCGTGTCCTCCACCATGTGGTGATAATCAACATTGATATCTCCGGTCGCCTTGATCTTAAGATCGAATAGGCCGTGCTTCGCGAGCAAGGTCAACATGTGGTCGAAAAAAGGAATCCCGGTTTCAATTTCGGACACTCCCGAGCCGTCGACGTTCAGTTCCATCTGGATCTGAGTCTCCTTCGTATTACGGGTAATTTTTGCTATGCGTTGTTCAGCCATGATTCAGAGGCGCTTAAAAATGTCTGCATTTCATCATCCGTTCCTATGCTGACGCGGATAAAAGCGCAAGTTAAAGGATGTCCGGGAAAGTAGCGCACGAGCACACGATGTTCCTTAAGGTATTCGAATAAACTCGCAGCCACATCCGGCCCCGATTCCCCGGCAGCGTTCTTAGGTTCGGCGAATAAGAAATTTGCAGCGGATGGATAGCTAAACCAACCGAAGGCCTCCAATCCCTCGCGTGTGCGTTCGCGACTGGCGATCACCCGTTTCCGTTGCTCCTCGAAATACTCGACATCCTCAAATGCAGCGAGAGCCGCCACCTGGGCAACACGGTCCAAATTATAAGCATCCCGTACACGATCGAGCACCTCAATAATTGAGGCGCTGGCCAAGGCAAATCCAACACGCATCCCCGCGAGACTGTAGGACTTCGAAAAAGTACGAACCACGATTAGGTTCTCGTAATCCTTCAATAAAGACACGGAGGACTCTCCTCCGAAATCAACGTAAGCTTCGTCGACAACCAGCAGCCCATCCAATTTCTGCAGGACCAATTCGATCTCCGAGAGCGGAAATGCGACCCCGGTCGGCGCGTTGGGGTTGGTCAGGAAAAATACTTTTGCCCTTGTTCCTGCTATGGCATCGATGTCCAAATGCAGCGAGCGATCAAAATCGACATCCATCAAGGACTGACCCGACATTTCCGCAACGACCGGATAGAGTGAATAACTCGGGACGGTGTGTCCGGCACCCGGATCGGAAACGAAACAGCGGGTAATTAAGTCGAGAATATTATCCGAGCCGTTCCCGATGATGACGTTCTTTTCTGCCAAACCAAATCGCGCACCAATCGCCGCACGAAGCTGTGCGCTGGTCGGTTCGGGATATTTCCGCAGCAGATTGATCACCGATGCGATCGCCTGTCCCACTTTCGGCGATGGCGGATACGGATTTTCATTCGTATTGAGTTTCACCCATCCCTCACCCTGCGGTTGCTCCCCGGGCACGTAGGCGTGCAAGTCCTGGATATGAGGGAGCGCAAGCGCCTGTGCATCGTAGGTTTTCTTCATTTTTCGGAGACCAGCCTCTAGAGACGAATCGTAAGCGACTTGCCGTGAGCATCCAACTGTTCGAGACGGGCAAAAGTATCCACGACGGGCGCTGCCTTGGCCAGACTCTTTGCATCGTAGCGTACCGTGCTGGAGCGGCGCATAAAATCAATGGCCTGAAGCCCGCTGAAGAAGCGCCCCGCGCGCCCGGTGGGCAGGGTGTGACTGGGCCCTGCGGTAAAATCACCGAGCACTGTAGGGGTGAGATAGCCCTGAAGGATCGCTCCGGCCGTGGTAATCTGTTTGCTCAGAGGCTCAATAGAGCTTTCCGCAACCTGAAGTTCCAGGTGCTCCGGTGCAATAAAGTTAGCTACCTCGGCGGCTTGGGTCAGCCTCTTGCAACTCAGTGCGAGACAGCGGTCTTTCAGAACCTTCGCGCACTTGTCCCCATGCGAAAGCGACGGCAACTGCTTCTCAATCGCCTTCTCCACTTTCTTTAGGAGTGCCTGACTGGTCGTCGCAAAATAAATGATCTCCTTGCCGCTGCCGTGCTCCGCCTGAGCGAGGAGATCGGCAGCCACATGCCTGGCATTGGCTCCACCGTCGGCAAGGATCATGACTTCACTCGGTCCGGGGAGAAGATCTATTCCGACGGTGCCCAAGACCTGACGCTTGGCCTCCATCACATAGGCATTCCCGGGGCCATAGATCTTATCGACAGCCGGCACTGTCCGAGTCCCATAGGCCATCGCTCCCACCGCTTGAACACCGCCCACACGATACACTTCATCAATGCCGATCATCGCAAGCGCTGCCAGCATCGCCGGGGCGATACGCCCCTCTGCATCGGGTGGAGTGCACACCGCGATCTCAGGGCACTTGACCAATTTTGCCAGAACAGCGGTCATAATCACGGTGGACACGAGGGGGACATTGCCGCCGGGAATATAAAGACCCACCCTTTGAATCGGATAGAAACGCTCGCCCACGATGCCGCCCTGTGAGTTCTTCGCCTTCCAATTCTTCGGCAGGGTCTTCTTGTGAAACTCCTTGACCAAAGCAATCGACTCGCGGATCGCCTTACGATCGACCGGAGATAGGGACTTGAGCGCAGCTTTCAGTTCGGCGGGAGAAACACGCATCTCCTTCGCCTCCAGTTGAGCGCCATCAAATTTCTCTGTGTATCGGAGAACCGCGGCATCTCCCTCCGCGCGGACATCCGCCAATACGGCTGTCACCACATCGGATACATCCCCTGAAACGCTCGCCCGCTCGCAAAAATTGCGAAGCGCCTTCCGGAATTTGGGCGTGTCTGAAAATTCTAGTTTCTGCATGATGCTGTTAGAAAAGGCCTGAATGCCGGAACCGCAAGCGAAGGTATGGGAAAGTGGTCTACTGTTAATCGCCCTCCGGAATGTCAAAAATGCCCGCAGTCAAGGGCTTGTTTACCTGAATTTCCTCCAAGACGATGGTGTGAAGTTTGCGCCCTCTCTCAAAGTAATCAATCTGCTTCGGAAACTGTATCCCAGCCACAAGCTGCGAACCGATGCCAACACTCTCGACGCCGTTTTCAGTGACGGTCGAAACCAAACTGGCATCCTCGACCGAGAAATAACGGGTGGTCTCGAGCCCACCGGGGTAGCTGTAGCGCAAGCTGTAGCTGCGGGTTTTTTGTCGCGTTTCTATACCCTCAAATCGAACCGTCTCGCCATTCTTGTAATCGGGCCGGTAAAAGTTGAAAAACTGCCGCGTGCTGTAGAGCACTCGTTCCAGTTCCGGATCGGCCAGATCCCGCATTCGGGAAGCGTCCGCGCTAAGATTGGAGCGAATCATACAGCCCTGATCCCCGTTCAGAATGGTCGTTTCTACAATGTCATCGACCTGGATCTCCATCCGCTGCGAATGGGGCTTGCGAGCGATAATCAACAAGCTGGCCGGAGGAATCCCGGGATCGACCGGCTGAAGACTGCCGACTATACGAAGGGTGACCACAGCATCAAGCGCCGAGGAAACACCGAGGGTCGCACGGGCGCGCTCGATGATATCCTCCACCCTCACCTCAGCTGACAATGGGGAGGCGGCCAGTAACAAACCTATCGCGGCTCGGTAAAATATTCTCATGGCACTGCCCAATGACTCCGAATCGGGAGATCCGTTCTCCCTATTCCCATTCAATCGTGCTCGGCGGTTTCGAACTAATATCGAGCACGACACGGTTACAACCGGAGACCTCGTTGATAATACGGGAGGAAATCGTTCGCAATACCTCGTAGGGGACACGCGCCCAGTCGGCGGTCATCGCGTCCACACTCTCGACGATTCGCAGCGCCACGACGTTCTCGTAAGTACGCTCATCCCCCATCACGCCCACGGTCTTAACCGGCAGAAAGACACAAAACGACTGCCAAACCTTGTAGTAAAGATCATTGGCCATCATTTCTTCGTGAAGGATCGCGTCGGCCTTTCGGAGAACATCCAGATCCTTCTTACGAATCGGGCCCATCACACGGACACCAAGACCAGGCCCGGGAAAGGGCTGACGCCAGACCACTTCTTTCGGAAGTCCAAGCTCCGAGCCCAACTCACGGACCTCATCCTTGAAGAGTTCGCGAAGCGGCTCAAGCAGGTCCAGCTTCATCTTCTTTGGAAGACCACCGACATTATGGTGACTCTTAATGAGGGCGGCCGGGTTCCCGTCAATCGCGACCGACTCAATCACATCGGGATAAAGGGTGCCCTGCGCGAGGAAGGCGTAATTCCCGCGCTTTTTGAGCTTGGCGACTTCCTCATCGAAGACCTCGACAAAGGTATTACCGATAATCTTGCGCTTTTTCTCGGGATCCGAGACTCCCTTGAGCCGGCCGAGGAACAGGTTCGCCTTCTTAGCCACGCGCAGATCGAGGTCGAAATGATCCCCGTAGAGCTTCTCCACCTGTTCACGTTCATGCAGGCGAAGGAGCCCGTTATCAACAAAAACACAGGTGAGTTGTTTGCCAATCGCACGATGGATCAGTGCGGCGGCCACAGATGAATCCACACCACCGCTAAGGCCTAGGATCACCCGCTTATCTCCAACGGTCTCGCGGATCTGGCGGATCGACTCTTCGATATAGTTGGCCATCGACCACTCGGCCTTGCACTTACAGATTTTGAGGAGGAAATTGGTCAATACCTCCATCCCCATTTCTGAGTGCGCGACCTCGGGGTGAAATTGCATCCCATAGAAATCACGTTTCGCATCTTGAATGGTGGCGTAGGGTGAATTCTCCGTAGAAGCAATGGCTTCGAAGCCCTTGGGTAATTTTTCGAGACGGTCCCCGTGTGAATTCCAGACGCGTAGCTTCTTCGGTAGGCCAGCGAAAAGCTTCCCTTTTTTCAAAATATTCAAGGTGCCGTGGCCAAACTCGCGCTGCGCACTCTTGCCCACTTTGCCGCCCAGCATGTGCGCCATCAGTTGCTCCCCGTAGCAGATGCCCAGCATCGGAACACCGAGCTCGAAGATTTTCTTGTCGGGCCGCGGAGAGCCCTTCGACAAAACCGAGGAGGGACCACCGGAGAGAATGATCCCACAAACGCCCTCTTTTTTAAGAACGCTGGCTTTGGTGTTATAGGGATAGATCCGCGAGAGCACATGGGCTTCGCGGATACGGCGCGCGATGACCTGTGTGTATTGCGAACCGAAATCGAGAACTGCGATGATATCTGGCATGATTGGAAATGCTGAAAATTAGAAAGCTGAAAGCACGAAAAGCTGTGATTAAATTGAAAAAACTGAATTCTTATTTCTGGAATCTTAAACTAGAAGCGTAATCGACCGTTGGTGAAGCCACATTCAGGGCAATCGCATTCTTCACTCTGAAAGGGGCCGATGTAAATTCGGCTACACTTAATACAGTGATAGACCACCCGGAAGCGCTGAGCGTCGTGGGTGTGCCCGTCCCGCCAATCGTAGTAAAACCAAAGACTAAAAAGCAGGAGGAAGCCTGCCCCCAGATAGAGCAGGAAAAAGATATCCACATTCAGCCCGATCACCGCCGTTCCGACTAGAAGCCCTTGATATCAAAGAGGCCGGTCACACTGGCATTGTTGTGAATGCGCTTGATTCCCTCCCCCAATAACTCGGCCACACTGAGCACCGTGATCGGTAGACCGTCCTTCTGCTGGACAGGCGTCGTGTTGGTGGTGATCAGTTGGTCAATTTCGCAGCGTGCCAAACGTTGATAGCCCATATCATTCAATACCCCGTGGCTAACTGCGGCCATCACACTCTTGGCTCCGTTTTCTTTGAGAATCTCCGCAGCCGCACATAGGGTGCCCGCGGTTTCGGTCATATCGTCGATCAGGAGGATGTCTCGCCCTTCCGTCTCACCGACCAGCGAAGTCGCCTCCACCGTCTCGGCACTCGTCCGCCGCTTGGCAATGAAACCCAGCGGCACATCGAGCATGCCTGCATACGCGGATGCCATTTTCATCCCGCCCACATCGGGAGAGAAGAGTGTCAGGTTCTTCGTATCAATATCCTTCAAATACTGAAACAACACAGGCGATGCATACAAGTGATCCACCGGAATATCGAAAAAGCCCTGAATCTGCTGGGCGTGGAGGTCCACCGTCAAAACACGGTCCGTGCCTGCGGACACAAGTAGATTGGCCACGAGCTTTGAGGTAATCGGCACCCGAGGCTGGTCCTTCCGGTCCTGCCGTGCATACCCGTAAAAGGGAATCACTGCTGTGATACGGCTGGCCGATGCCCGCCGTGCCGCATCAATCATGATGAACAATTCCATCAAGTTCTGATTGGCCGGATTACAGGTCGACTGAATGATAAATACGTCTGCGCCCCGTATATTCTCATTGATCCGGACAAAACTCTCCCCGTCAGGAAAGCTGATCACGTCGGCCTCCCCCAGAGGAACGTCCAAATACTGACAAATTTCTTCGGCCAGAGCCGGATTCGAATTACCGCAGAAAATCTTAAGAGCGCTCTCTCTCATATTATTCAGGAAGTTGTGGTGTCGTTTTCAGCAGATTTCACCCTTTTCTCCAGTTGATCAAACCTTTTGAAAAGATCAGGTAACTTTCGTTGCAAAACTGCCATCCGATTAAAGAGCATCATCGGCATGGCGGGATATCCGCGCACCTTGCTCTTCGCTTCAATATCGCTCAGCACGGCTGTGCCTCCGGCAATCATGGCACCGGCCCCGACCTGAAGGTGCCCCGCAATGCCAGCTTGGCCCCCGACGACGACGCCGTCGCCCAGAATCGTGCTCCCACTGACCCCGACCTGCGCGACCACAAGGCAACATTTGCCAATCCTTACATTGTGGGCGATCTGGACTTGGTTGTCGATTTTCGTGCCCGCCCCGATCTGCGTCGAACCAAAGCGTGCCCGGTCAATCGTGCTGTTCGCTCCGATATCCACATCCGCCTCCGTCACCACGTTGCCGATTTGAGGCACGCGTTGATGGGCCCCGTCAAAAAATTCATAGCCGTAACCGTCGGAGCCAATCACGCTGCCTGAAAGGAGTCGATTGCGACAGCCAATCTCACAATAATCACTAATCGTCACCCTAGGGAAGACATGGCTCTCATCTCCGACCTTTGCCGAGCGCCCGACGTGGACATGGCTCTCCAGAACCACAGCACGACCGATTGTCGCACCTTCGGAAATCACACAAAATGCTCCGATGCTGGCTTCGGGTGAGATGATCGCACCGGCCTCGACCACCGCCGTCGGGTGGATGCCCGGGGCGGGCCGCGGCAAGAGACTGCCCTCGATGTCGCGGCAAATCAGCGCCAGTGCGAAGGAAGGATTCTCTAGTTTTATGTAGAGCTGACCCTCACTAGGGTCTCCATCGTAGTCCTGCGGAACCAAAATCACGGAGGCCGCGGAATCGGGCACCAAGGATCGGTATTTCGGGTTTCCGAGAAAGGAGAGATCACCCGACTGCGCCTCTGAAAGAGAAGCAATCCCCCCAATGAAATCATCAAAGGAACCGACTGTCTCAGCCCCCTCCCCGACAATCTCAAGGATACGGTCTACACGATACGCAATGGCCATGGTCAATAGAGAACAAAAAACCCTGTCCTATGCGAGAACAGGGTTTTTGAAAATCGAACTTTTTCGGGTAATTTATTCGCCGGAGTTCAGGATCGCAATGACCGCATCCGAAATCTCAAGCGAATCGGAAGAATAAATCACTGCGTTTTTGGCGACGACCAGGTCGATCCCTTTATCCTGAGCAACCGTCTTCACGGCTTCAACCGCTTTTTCCTGAAGAGGCGCCAGCTCTTCCTTTTGCCCCTGCTGTGCAAGTTGCTGTGCCTGCTGGCGGAATTGAGCCAGGTTTCCCTGTGCCTCTTGAAGCTGCCCGGAAAGAGATGCGACCTCGGCTTGGGCCTCCGCCCTTGCTTCATCGCTGGCAGCCGGATTCTTGGCCTTGGTCTCCGCCTCGCGGCCCTTGGTGACAATCTCCTGAATATTGGCCTGCATCCGCTGCATTTCCTCTTCAACAGGAGCCACGGAACCACGCACCTTTTCAACGGCCGCCTGGAATTCAGTATAGTCGTTGAGCACGCGTTGAACGTCGACAACGCCCATCACAGGGGTCTTTTGGGCAATGAGGCCAGTTGCCAAAAGCATGGCGGCGAGAACTAGAGTCGTGAACTTTTTCATATAATTGTGTGGTTGAGATTAGGGTGTAAGAGTTAGATAGGCAGCTCTAGAAGCGTGTGCCAAAGGAAAAATTAAACTGTGTGCCACCGCCAACACCATCCGGTGAGGTGATGGGAATACCAAGATCGAGCTTGAGCGGAGAACCCATAAGCATGATGCGGGCACCCACACCCCAGTTGTCGGCGTAGTCGGACATGCTGAAATCGAAATCATCTTTATTTACAAATCCCCAGTCATAGAAAACAACCAGCCCTAAAGGTTCCCCGATTCTGAAGCCATATTCCAGGGAAACGAAGGTATAGGTATTGCCGCCCACCGATTCATTGAGGGTATCCCCTTCCACTCGTGGACCAACCTCGCGGTAGTCGAAACCACGCAAAGTCTCCGGCCCACCCAAGTAGAAACGATCGTAAAAGGGCACATCATCGCTCTGACCAAAGGGTGTGGCCATTCCGGCACGTGCGACGATGGAAAAGGACTGCTCTAAACTGTCGAATGTGGGAATAAAGTGCGCCGTGCGTCCCTCGATTTTATAGTAGTTCACATCCCCACCAAGACCTGCGTATTCAAAACCTAGCGTCGATCGATTTCCCTTTCGCGTGAAGACAAGAGTCTCCCGGGTATCTCGAAGAAAGGTCACCCCGAGCTTGGAAATAAGGTCCTTACCCTCGTATTGGAGGAAGGCTTCGCGCCGCACATCAAAAATATCAACCGATTCCAAACGGTAGGACATACGAGCCTCCACCAATTCGAAAAGACGACGCCGCAGATAAATCTCAAAGCCGGTCCGCAATTCATTATACTCAGAACTATTATAGTCCGATTCCGTCCGGTAAAGCTCCACACCAAATGCGAGACGCTGCTCAAAAAGCCAGGGCTCCTCAAAACCAACCAAAAGCTGGTTACTCTGAGTTCCGAGCGAGGCACGGAAACGGAATTTCTGACCATCCCCCTGGAAACCGGAACGCCAATTAAACAAATCAAAGTTGCCCTGCGTCACCTCGAGGTAAACAACCGCACTCTCCACCGAGCCAAAACCCGCGCCAAAACTGAAATTACCCGTCCGACCTTCACGCACGGTCACACTGAGATCCTTGCGCCCGGGAACATTCGTGGGCTCAGGATTGAGTCGAACCTCTTCAAAAAAGCCGGTGTTTTTTAGACGACGCTCGCTCACTTCCATACGGCGACCGTCAAAGACATCTCCCGGACTGAGGGCCAGTTCCCGAATAATGACTCGCGCCCTGGACTTGGTGTTGCCCTCCACCTTGATCGATTCGACGTAAAACTTTCCACTTTCTCGAACACGGAATACGACGTCAATTTGACGGGTCTCCATATTGGGAACACGCTCCGCACGCACACCACTTTCGAGGTAGCCGCTTGAAGTATAATATTCACGAATGGCAGTTGCCGCATCGTCGACAGCCTGAGGGGAAAAGGTCGAACCGGTAACCAGATCCACCACACGGAGTAATTCGTTCTCCGTGTAGATCGTCGCATTCTCAACGGAAAAGGCACCCAGGTAGTAGAGTTGGCCCTCCTCAACGGGAATGGTGATATTGATTTTATCGTCTGCAATAAAATCCATGGAGATCCTGGATTCGTCGATCTCACAATCCAGGTAGCCCGAGTCGCGGTAAAACTTACGCAGTGTTGTCAGGTCTTCCTTAAATTTCTTTTCATCAAACTTTCCCGCTCCCGTGATCCATGAGAGGAATAAGTTGTTCTCTTTTGTTTCCAACTGTTTACGGAGTTGCTTATCGGTAAACGCTTCGTTGCCTTCGAAGATGATCTCTTTGATACGGACTTGGCCGCCCTCAACAATATCGTAGCTGACCGTGGCATCACCGCTGTCCTCGTCCCGCTCGATCCGGTAGTCGACCTCCACGTCGGGATACCCCTTCTCCACATAATACTCGGCGATCTTTTCGGCGCCAAGACTTACCAGGTATTCATCCAGTGGCAGCCCTGTTTCCAGCTCGGCTTTGGAGACGAGCCGTGCGTCGTCGTAATGATCGTTCCCAAGAAAACGAATCCGCTGGATGGTATACTTGGAAACAAGCTCATAAATCACGTTCACCTTGTCATCATCGACCGGCTCCACACGAACCTCTACAAATTCAAACTGACCGGTCCTGTAGAGCATGCGGATCGATTGGTCGACCATCGCAGGGTTGTAGTTCATCCCCGGCCGCAACTGAACATTGCCCAAAACATATTGATCACTGACCGAGCGGAAGCCCCTAAACTCCGTCACGATCTCATTGACGACGGGATAGCTTTGCTCTGCATTTCGATCTTGCCCACTGACGGTCGTCACAACCGGTCCAAGTGTAAAAAAACCTGCTAAAAAGAATGTGAGTGATGTAAGGAAGCGCATTATAAAAACCTGGGAGCTGACCCTTAGCGTTTGAAATTCTCGTAGCGGGTGTAGCGGCGGACAAATGTTAGATCCACTTCACCTACGGGTCCATTACGCTGCTTGGCAATGATTAATTTGATGTGCTCGACATCCCCGGGAAGGCCTCCCTCGCCCACGGATTCATCTTCGTCACGCTTTTTGGGGCGGTGAAGTAGGAAAACCACGTCCGCATCCTGCTCAATCGAGCCCGATTCGCGCAGATCCGAGAGACGGGGGTCACGGTTTTCCTTCTCGGATTCGCGGTTGAGCTGACTCAGCACAACCACAGGCACATTGAGCTCCTTCGCCATGCCCTTCATCCCGCGGGAAATATCGGCAATCTGTTGTTCGCGCTGTACACGATTATCGGTGCCCCGAATCAACTGGAGGTAGTCGACCACAACGAGACCTAGCTTATTCTTCGTGTGGAGCCGCCGCGCCTTCGCCCGCAGATCAAGAATTGTGGAATTGGAAGCATCGTCGATCCAGAGCGGAGCCTGCTTGAGCTCGTTGACCGTGTTGGAAATCTCCGCAGTATCCTGCTTCGAAATCACCCGGTCACGAATCCGCTTCATATCCACACGTGCCCGGCTGCAAATTAAACGCATGGCCAACTGCGAGGCCGTCATTTCAAGACTAAAGACCAAGACCCCGTTGGGCTTGCGACCACCGTCGGGGATAATTGCATGCTCCGCGAAGTTCATTGCCAGACTGGTCTTACCAACAGAAGGACGGGCCGCAAGGACGATCATTTGACCCGGGTGAAAGCCATAAGTCATCCCGTCGAGATCACGGAAGCCGGAAAGCACGCCGTCCGCATCGTCGCGCCCGTTGAGCAGGGCGTGTATATCCTGAACCGCCTCGTCGAGCGATTCCCGTATGGGCTTGGCCGCATCCGTGATCCGGTCGCGACTGATGTCGAAAATATCCTGCTCGATCTTCTCAATGAAGGACGACATGTCCTCCTGCTGCTCATAACAGGCCTCAATCGCTTCCCGTGAGGTGCGAATCAACCGCCGAAGTAGATACTTCTCGTGAACAATCTTGGCAAAGTAACGCGCGTGGGCCGGCGTTTCGATTCGATCCTGAATCGCATAGATGGTGCTGATCCCGCCGACCTCCTCTTCGAGCCCATTCTTACGAAGATACTCCAACAAGAGAATTTCATCGACCGGATCTCCCGTCTCGTAGAGCGAGATGAGGGCCCGGTAAATCTCCTGGTGGGCAGTCTTAAAGAAAAACTCCGGCGCGATCTTCGCCTCGATACACTCGGTGAGGATCTCCCGCCCACCGTCAATCAAACAGGCAGCAAGTAGTCCTTCCTCGGCTTCGATACTGTGCGGCTGCACGCGCACCTCGTCATCCGGTGACGTGGCTTTTCGCTTTGCTTTGTATTGACGACCGGAGTCGCGAGCAGAAGAGAACTTGGAATCAGACGGCATCGTATGAAAAAATGTCGATACGACAGTGCCGGCAAATTACTCTTCGTCTTCAGCAAGCTCTTCTTCGGAATCCACACCTTCTTCGATGGGATTCTCGGAGACGACCTCGAACTTGAGTTCGGTATCGACATCCGCGTGAAGCTTGACGCTCGCTACGTGGGAGCCCAGTGCTTTGATCGGCGCAGAAATCTGCAACTGCTTCTTAGTCAGCGTGATGCCTTCTTCCTTGAGACGCTCGATCACATCATTGGCTGTCACCGCGCCAAACATCTTGCCACCTTCACCCGTCTTAACAGCGATCGCGATGCTGGTCTTTTCAACCTTCGCACTCAGCTCACGGGCTTCTTCGAACTCCTTTTGCTCGCGGGCTTCACGGGCCTTGAGGAGTGCATCGACATGCTTCTTATTCGCTTGCGTGATGGGCAAAGCGAGCTTGCGAGGCAGCAGGAAATTACGTGCGTAACCTGCACGCACAGTGACTGTGTCGCCTTCGGCGCCGAGTCCGTTGATGGGTTGGAGGAGGAGAACCTGATTATTGGCCATGATACGTTCTTAATTGAAATTGATGAGTCTGGAGGGAATGTAGGAAAAATCGCCTCAGAAGGGTACGTCTTCGTCGAGGCTGTCACCCGGGTCAGGGGCATCGCCACCGGATGTTTGTGGCGCGGAACCGGAATCACGCTTGGGCGGCGAGCTCTGCTCGTATCCGCCGCCCGATGCGTCATTCTCATCACGACCACCGACGAATTGGAAATTCTCCAATATGACGCCGAGCTTGCTACGCTTTTGACCCTCGTTGGTTTCCCACTGGTCCAGCTTGAGGCGACCTTCCACCATGAGTGGACGTCCCTTGCGCATATACTTGGTGATGACTTCAGCCTGCTTGCCGAATGCGTCGATATCCACGAAGGTGGTTTCTTCGCGGCGTTCGCCATCGCGGGTCGAGTAGACACGAGAGACGGCCATGCCGAGCTTGCAGATGGTATTACCGTTGGCCGTGACACGCGTCTCAGGGTCGCGGGTCAAGTTTCCCAGAAGAATGACTTTATTAAAGGAGGCCATGGTAAATCGATTGAGGGTTGAGTTTTCTTAGCGTGCTTCGACAAAAATACGATTGATCCGCTTGTCGAGGCGAAGCTTTTCCTGAAGGACCGCCGGCACACTGCCTTCGGCGCCGAAGTAAATTTCCACATACTGCCCCTGCGTGAA
This sequence comes from Opitutales bacterium, assembly GCA_049598495.1. Taxonomy (GTDB): domain Bacteria; phylum Verrucomicrobiota; class Verrucomicrobiia; order Opitutales; family Coraliomargaritaceae; genus Thalassobacterium. The sequence goes on along the minus strand of JBMYNR010000028.1, from coordinate 1,908 downwards.
GCGGCGGTCAGCAGCACGGGCGAATTCGCGCATGCCGAGGTCGTCACTATCGGACACTTCGCCTCCGATGGAAGCGAGGAGATCTTTGAGATCAGCAAGAACCTTGGCGGAATCGTCTTCGGATTCGCGGAGGTCGAGGATGAAGGTTGCTTTGTAGTTGTTTTTAGTCGTTGCGCTCATGCGGTGTCACTTTGCGTTGGTTGATTGAATTCATGGCGGATTCGAGGCCTTCGTTCAAGATCAAGTCGACTTGATCGAGATAAATCGAAGCACGCTCTGCCAAAAGGGAACGTTCGTCTTGAGTGAATTTGCTCAAAACATAGTCGGCGAGGTCCATCTCCTTGTGCGGTTTTTCCCCGACTCCCAAGCGAAAGCGGGCAAACCCCTGCCCGACTTGCCGGAGGATGTCGGCGATTCCGTTATGACCGCCGGCACTTCCGTTGACACTTAATTTGCTCCGGCCAAGTTCCAGAGTCAGGTCATCGTAGATCACGAGTAGTGACTCGACTGGAAGCTTCCGATAGCGCAGCGCGGCGGCAATGGCCCGGCCGCTTGCATTCATAAAGGTCTGCGGCTTGAGCAACATCACCTTGTGATCGCCCCGCCGGACGGCCGCGACTTCTGCATCCAGTCGGGCCTCCGTCTTCCAACGGGCGCCATGGCGGGCCGCCCATTGATCGACGAGATCGAAGCCGACGTTGTGTCGGGTGTTGCGGTATTTGAGTCCGGGGTTTCCGAGACCTGCAATGACCGCGATGGACATCTGTAAAAGAACGTTGTGGCCCGGGTCAGCGACTCGAGCCGAATGGATAAATTATTTCTCTTCCGAGGTGGCCTCTTCTGCAGAGTCCCCCGCATCATCACTGACCTTGGTCGCAGGGACCTCATCAGCAGCGACTTCCTCGCTTGCCTCGACCTCCGGCTCAGCCGCGACAGTCGGCGCTTGCACGGAAACTATGACTTGTGCCGGCTCACCAAGATACTCGACCTCATCCAAAACAGGGAGATCACTGATGTGAACGGCACTCCCCACTTCCAGGGCCGAAACATCCACTTCTACGTTTTCAGGAAGCTTCGACGGGCGGCAGCGAATTTCCACTTCGAGTGACTTGTGGTCAAGAATACCACCTTCCTTGACCCCCGCGCAATCGGCTTCTCCGACAAGAACGGTCGGAATCTTCGTCGTAAACGTGTGGCCACGCTCAACTTCTTGGAAATCTATGTGATCAACCGTGCCCTTAATGGCGTGATGCTGGACATCCTGAATCAGGCAAAGCGCGGAATCTCCCTTTTCATCCTTCAGCTCAACAAGAGCGGCACCACCACCGATTTCACGGTTCAAATCACGGAAAGCAACCGCCGAAACAGTGACCGAACGGGCCTTGCCCTGGCCATAGAGAGAAGCGGGAATTTTACCTTCCGCACGGAGGCGGCGAGCCACACCACGGCCGGTGTTTTCGCGATTTACGATGTCGAGTGAGTAAGTTTGCATGTCTTGAAAACGGATAAAAATGGCCGCTTTGGAAGCAGCCTTGAACCTGAGAAAACCGCGCAGAATAGAAGCGCATATTCGAAAAGCAACCCTAAGTTTGGGGATTTTTCATGCCCCGTGTTTTGACCGCCCAAAGGCACTGAAATCCCCCACATCAGCCCCCCGGATGGGACCTCTTTGAACCGACCCTCCTCGAGCAAACCAGCCTAAGGAAGCGCCACCATCTACCGGATCGGCGAGCGCGCCCTACCTGAGCCGGACTTCTTAACAACAACCTTCCATGGTAGGGCGGTCTTGCCAAGACCGCCGTTCGCCCGACGGGATTCGCGGGCCGTATCTCTATACCGCTGATCACCGCTTATGACCTCTAACCCGAATATTGCACCAGTTTGTTGCTGTCGTTCTTTATCTTGTTA
>JBMYNR010000027.1:0-21029 GCA_049598495.1 Opitutales bacterium | reverse complement strand
CGGCTCGCGCCTTGCCAAAGCCAATTCTGGATCTCATGCAATAAGCGGGCTAGAGCAACTCAACCGTAGCCGCGATGACTCGTCGATCATCGACATCGTCGATCACAATTTTCATGCCATAGCAAGTTAGGCTTTCGCCACGCTGTGGGATGTGGCCCAGTTCCCCCGTAATGAGCCCTCCGAAGGTTGAGACTTCCTCGTTGGCGATCCCGATCTTCAGTTCCTCCTCGATATCATGAATGGGCGCCAGACCCGAGATGCGGAACCGGCGCCCCGTGCCCAGCTTCACGATCTGTTCCTCTTCGCTGTCGAACTCGTCCTGGATCTCGCCGACCAGCTCTTCAAGGATTGTCTCCAGTGTGACTACGCCGACAATTCCTCCAAATTCATCGACGGCCAGTGCCATATGGAATTTGGCTCTGAGCATCCGCTCGAGTGCTTCCTCTAGAGGTGTTTCAAGAGGAAAGACCGCCACGTTGCGCTTCAATTGCATCAGGTCGATATCAGACATCGGTTCACGCCAGCGAAAAATATCCTTAATATGTATGAGGCCAAGGCACTCATCCAAGTCACCCCGACAGAGCGGGAAGCGGGTATGCCCTGCCGCCTTCATCACCTCCAAATTAGAGGCAATATCCTCTTCCAAATCACAGATAATGACCTGACTTCGGGGCAAAAGCACGTCCTGCACAACGAGCTCTTGCATCTGCAGGGTCCGATTAACGATTTTTCGAACAACTCCTGAAAGCTGACTACTATCCTCCCCCATGGCACGTATCTGCACGTCCACGTCCAAAGGGTTAAATTCATCTTCCAAATCGACGCCTAGCCTTCGAAAAAGGGACCTCTTCAATGTCCGAAAGAAAAACATCACCGGATAGGTCAAAAACTGAAACGCAAGAAGGACACGGTATGAGCGTTGAATCGCATGCCCCGGATCCCGCATGGCCAAGCCTCGGGGAAATATCTCGGCAAAGAAAAAGTAAACAGAAACAGCAGACACAAACGAAACGAGGACAACAAGCCATCGATCCGGCGAAGCATCCAGTTCGAACAAGCTGAAAAAATCACTCACCAGAGGCATCAAGAAGAGACCCATAGCGACCGCACACAGTGTCTTACTGAAACGGACCACACGTCCTGTCTGGTCACTGTTTTCGATCAGTTTCCTGAGCCCTGGAGACTTTTTCAAACGTTCCGCTAGAATTTCCTTGGTGTTTTCGTAGCGGAACTTAACCAAGCTGATCTCACACATGACAAGATAAGCATGTAAAACTAGCATGAATCCGACCGCTGCAAGCGAGACAACAAAACTCATCCAACCCCCCTCCATAATTACAATGCCCTTTCCGCCGGTTTCTTCAGCCCCGAAACAACGTCGAGTAGGCGCCCATTCTCCGCACTGGTTCCAATCGTAATCCGAACAAACTCGGGCATTCCATAAGGTGCCAGTGGTCGCACAATAATACCCCTTTTCTGCAGCGCTTCGAAAAAATCTTCACCATCATTCACCTTGACCAGAACGAAATTTGCCTGTCCTCCAATTACCTCATATCCGAGAGCACTCAGCCCATTGACCAAGCATACCCGACCCGCTTCATTTTCGCGACGGCACCTTTGCACGAATTCATGATCTCCAAGAGCCGCCGTGGCCGCACGCTGCGCAACTAGGCTAACATTAAAGGGCTGCCGCCCCCGCTGCAATAGCCCAACCAGCTCGGGGTCACCGTAGCCATAGCCTACGCGTAAGCCTCCGAGGCCATAAATTTTGGAAAACGTACGCATACAAAACACCTTTCGACCGGCATGGATACATTCACGCAGATCAGGGGCCTCATCCAGATACTCCGCATAGGCTTCATCCAAACACAAGATCACATGCTCCGGCAGCGACTCAGCCAGTTTGATGAGTTCCGCTTCGTGGTTTGCGATTCCAGTCGGATTATTCGGGCTCGCAACAAACATCAAACGTGTATGCTCCGTAACCGCAGCACTCATCGCACGGAGGTCGTGCCCAAAATCGGACATAGGGACTTCAATCGGAGTCGCACCGAAGAGCTTGGCCACCAATTTATACACGATGAATGCCTGCGCCCCCATCACCACCTCCAAGCCCGGGCGCAGGAATGTATGGCCCAATAGCTCAATGATCTCGTTCGACCCATTACCGACAATGATGGCATCCTCATGCACCCCACGGACCTTCGAGATGGCCGCCCTTAGATCACAACATCCACCATCCGGATATAAGTGTATGCTCTCAATGGCCGCATGAGACGCATCGATGGCCTTGGGCGATGGTCCAAAAGGATTCTCGTTCGAAGCGAGTTTAACGATTTGGGCAGGATCCAGTCCAAACTCCTGAGCCACATACTCAATAGGTTTACCGGGCTCATATACCGGCTGTTTGTGCACACCATTATTGGCGAGTTCAGCGTAATTCATCAATCTATGCTTTGAACTTGCCTCACGAATAGCCGATTGCAACAAAAACTACCACATAGGAAACATGAAGATCTTACTCACTGGTGCATCCGGACTCCTAGGCCACCACTACGCCACTGCTGCGGTTCGTCGAGGCCACGAAGTCACTGCTATTTACAACCAAAACAGGCCCGTCGCACAGGGTCTTAGCGAGAGTATCCAATTGGATGCAGCGACCCCGGATACTTTGACCGCTCTCTCGCTTGAACTCTGGCCGGATGCCATCGTCAATTGCGCGGCAATTTCCAACCCGACTTCAGTGGAGCTGGACCCTAAGGCGGCCGAGAAAATCAATGTTGGCCTCCCCCGTTTACTCGCTCAACTTTCCACGCACCTTGGGGCCCGCCTGATCCACATCTCGACAGATATGGTCTTTGATGGGCATTCGGAATCGCCCTATCGCTCCACCGACATGCCCAGCCCGACCAACCTCTACGGCCAAACAAAACTCATGGCCGAGCGCGAGGTGCTCGAGCATAATCCGGAAGATCCCGTCGTACTTCGTCTCCCTATACTTATGGGAAATAGTCCTAGCGGCCGTCGCAGTGTGCATGAAAAATTAATCCGTGCAATCGAGGCAGGAGAGCGGCCTCAACTATTCTGCGACGAGATACGCCAGCCCTGCTCCGCCGGCAACGCCGCAGAGGTCATGCTGGAACTGACGGAGCGTCGAGACCTTCACGGAATCTTCCACTGGGCCGGCAGCGAAACATTGAGCCGTTTTGAAATGGGTCAACGCATCATCAAACACTTCGATCTACCTCTCAATGCGGTTGAATCTGCAATTCAAAAGGACGACCCGGCACATGCAAACCGTCCGTCGAACCTCAGCTTTAACCTACATCCAATCGTCTCGAAGCTGAAGACACAGCCCATTGATTTTGACGCACAACTTGAGGAACTGACCCGAATCGAACCGCTCAACGCCTGATGCTTATTTCCCTGCCAAATGCCTTCGGCAACGCAGCCACGAACATGGCGATCGACGCCGCCCTGCTTGAGAACATGCCTCAGGGACTCGCCCTGTTCCGTCACTACGGTTGGACAGAGCCTGCATTCACATTTGGTTATTCTCAGAAAATATCCGAAGTGCGAAGCACCTCCGTCGGGGACCACACGCTCTGCCGACGGCTGACTGGAGGCGGCATAGTCGATCATCGTAATGATTGGACCTATGCGATCGTCGTGGAGACCAGCCTAGCCGCCGCCACACTTGCAGCCACTGAACTCTATGAGCAGCTTCATTACGGTATTAGCTCCGTCCTAACTCTTTTCGAAATAGACAACGAATTAGCCCCCTGCCCCCGACACTGCGAGCAAAGTTCGGGCAAGAGCGAGGGGGCCGAGCAGTGCTTTGTGACCCCCGCTGCAAACGATGTCCTCCGTTCCGACGGTAGAAAGATCGCGGGCGCAGCACTTAAACGTAATCGCAAGGGTTTGCTCATCCAAGGCTCGATCGATCGCGGCACCCTGCCCGAAAGCTTTAATTACGGTAAATTTCAAGATGCCTTACTGGAGGCTCTTTCAAGCTACCTCCACTTGGAGCCGGGTCAACTTAACGACATTCGACCACTGTTTAAAGGTGCCCATATCGAGGCCGAGAAGACACGCTTCGCAAGTCGCGAATGGACGGAAAAACGGTGAAAATTCCCTCTCGCCGGATGGTGGATTGTCCGTCCATATCGATTATCTTGTAGCCTCCGCGAGATCTTAGGATTTCCGACTTACCCCCTTGAAGTGACGTAAGAACCGAGGCAAAAGGACCAAGAGTCAGCATTCGCGTCCCGAAACATCACAAAGTTACGTCGACGCGACCAGCTTCGCATCGCTACTGCTAATACCACTTTCATGGGGCGCAAGGCTGGTCGATACCGAAGCAGGGCACCTTTTATTGAGTGCAAGTTTAGCGTCGTTGAACGGTTGAAACAGAACCAACCTGACGCTCGTTAAGGAACGCTAAAACCTTGGTTCCGTATCTTACTCCCTTAGTTTTTAGCTTAAATTGAGCGTCATTCAGAGCTTTTTCGCCGCCTCGAGGAATTCCTGCACCTCCCAGGAGGAGCCTTCTTTACGGAAGGCTACGCGTCCATTGGCATCGACCAGCAGAGTCGCCATGGTGTGATTAATGGTACCGTCTTCCTCCATCGTAAGAATACCAAATTGACGCAGTAAATCATCGACCACGGTTTGACTATCCGTCGTCAATAAGTGGAAATTCTCCACCTCCATCCCATAGCCTTTTGCATATTGCTTGAGAATTCCCGGAGAATCAAAAAGCGGGTCGAATGTAATCGTGACAAACTGGAGATCATGAAGACCGAGTGCCGCTGCCGCGTCCTGCATATCGGCCATCCGCTGACTCGAGGCGGGGCACATGTTAGGAACCGTGCAGCGGGTGAAGATAAAATTCAGCATGAAGGGCTTTCCCTGTAACTGCCGTGCCTGTAAAAATTCCCCACGCTGATCAATCATTGCAAAATTTGGGATGTATTCGCCCTGCTTCACATATTTACGGCGACTCATTGTAGCTGTTGCCTGATGGAGTTGGTGGTTCACATCTCGGGCTGCCTTCGCTCCGATACCATCAAGCGGAAAGATTTGTTCAAGGTGCCAATTCCCTCCAAAAAATACGGCATTGGCACGAATCCGGCGCCCCTGATAGCCAATCCCCAAATCACCCAACCCGACTCGAAAGAGACGGCGGCTCCCTATTTCAAGCTCATTGCCCCCGGCCTTGAGTAGTTCCACTTCGATCGAACGCTGTTCATGCAAGACCTCCAGGACGCGGGCTTCGATCGCGACCGCGGCAAAGCCCGACACACAGAGTGATAGACTGAAAAAAAGACAGGCGAGCAGATGGCGCATGAGCTAGGGTTTGTCAGCGGAGCTCCATTTGCAAGTCGATCTGAAAGACCACATCCAAGATTTATACAGCATGAAACGATTTTATCCAATACAAGCGTTGCTATCTATGATTCCCAAAACTTCTCACAATACCGTATTTGAAACGCCCTGCACTTTCGATTCGCCAGAGCGGTTCGAAACCGCAGAGTAATTTTTTCACCCGTGCAAAAAGCTTCAAACCAGACCTCTAAACGCGGATTTACGCTCTTCTGCCTGATTGGACTCGGGCTTGTCGGTATGTCCGTTGCGAGCATCTCAATTGGCAGTGTGAATTTTTCACCGCAGGAGGTAATCGCTGCACTCACCGGTAGCGAGGACATCCATACCGTGCATCGGCAGATCATCGTCGATTTCCGTCTCCCACAGATTCTCACCGCCTTACTCGCCGGCGCCGCGCTCGGCACGGCCGGGCTCGTGATGCAAACTGTCTTCCGTAACCCTCTGGCGGACCCCTTCGTGCTTGGCGTCAATTCGGGTGCTAGTCTCGGCGTAGCCATCGTGCTTCTGATGTTCGCACCCCTCGGCTTAACCCTCACGGACGGTCTTACACAATCAGGGCAGATACTACTTATTCTAGCATCGACTGGAGGGGCGGCCGCCACCCTTTTTGCGGTCCTGCTTCTTTCTCGGCGGGTCGACATCATGTCGGTGCTGATCATCGGCTTGATGATCAGTTACACCATTGGGGCATTGGTGAGCGTGCTCATGTTTTTCAGCATGACTGAGCGACTGCAGTCTTTTATCAATTGGTCCTTCGGTGATTACGGGAATGTAGATTGGCAGCAAATGCGCTACTTTGCACCGACTATTCTCATTTCTCTGGCCTTGAGTAGTCTGTTCATGAAACCACTGGACGCACTCCTACTTGGAGAACACTACGCGGAAAGTCTCGGCACCCAGAGCAAACATGTGCGTTTCTGTGTGCTCCTCGCCGCATCACTCCTAGCAGGCACCGTAACCGGCTTTTGCGGCCCGATCGGCTTTCTCGGGATCGCCGCACCGCATCTCTGCCGCTACCTCTTCCGGACGAGCCAACACCGCGTGCTGATTCCCGCCTCGCTCCTTGTCGGAGCACTGCTATCGGTCACGGCCGATTTTGTTGCCAGTGGCCCCGGATTGGATGTGGTCCTCCCGCTCAATGCCATCACTGCATTGGTAGGTGCTCCGGTCATCATCGCGGCACTGGTCAGGCAACGAAACTTGAAACGACTCTTCTAGGATGGCTGCTCCTTTAAAGATGTCCGCTGAGAATCTTTGTATCGGCTACCGGCAGGGCGACGAGATCACGGAGGTGGTAAAAAACATGAATTTCGAGCTCTCGGCTGGGGATTTTGTCTGCCTACTAGGTCCCAACGGTGTGGGTAAGTCGACCTTCATCCGCACACTGGCCGGGATGCAAGCGCCGCTGGCTGGCGAACTCCGCATCGGAAAAACGGCGCTTCAATCAATCACCCCGCGCCGCCGAGCTCGTGCAATCAGCGTGGTGCTCACAGAAACCCTGCCTGCCGGAATGATGGATGCCTATGCGCTCGTATCACTTGGGCGCCACCCCTACTCCGGCTGGTTCGGTGGGCTAAATATCGATGACCATGCCCGGATTGAATGGGCGCTGAATGCTGTCGACGCGGCACCACTCGCCAAGCGTCAAGTCGCCGAACTGAGTGATGGCGAACGACAGAAAGTCTCCATCGCGCGCGCCCTCGCGCAAGAATCACGCGTCATGCTACTGGATGAGCCAACGGCCTTTCTGGATCTAGCGCGGCGCGTTGAATTAATGACTATTTTACGGGACCTCGCACACCGCGAGAATCTCGCACTCTTGCTTTCGACACATGACCTGGATCTGGCGCTGCGCTTTGCCGATAGACTCTGGCTCATGAGTCCCGATGGCCGCCTTGTGCAGGGTGCGCCCGAGGCCCTCGTCCTGAACGGCGACCTTGCGGGTGCCTTCGCCAGCGAACGGCTCGACTGGGACGTAAGCAGTGGCCACTTCCGCACGCACCCGACACTTTGTCTCGACGCACACCTAGAGGGGGATGGCATTGAAATGGTCTGGACCAGGCGGGCACTCGAGCGGCTCGGCTTTGGGCGGACGAACGACACACAGGCCGCCGCGTTTACAGTTAAAATTGTATCCGGAAAATGGCATGTAGAACGCTTCGGGCTAGGGCAGACATTCAATGAGATCGATTCACTGATCGAATGGATTCGCAGCGTCGACTGGGGCGGAACAGACTGAGCTAGGCCTACAAGCACATTGCAACAACTAGCCGAAGAATCGCTGCATCTTTGTGACCCCTTCGACAAGTCGGTCGACATCCTGTAAATTGTTGTAGAAGGCAAAGGATGCCCGTGCTGTGGCCGGCACTCCGAAACGCTTGAGCAGCGGCTGTGTGCAATGGTGCCCTGCGCGAACGGCAACTCCATCCGCATCGAGAAAGGTGCCGATATCGTGCGGGTGGATCGCATCAATCACAAATGAAAGAATGGATGCTTTACGCGGTGCTGTTCCGATGATCCTTAGACCATCGATTGCCGACAAGCGCTCCGTAGCCATGGCGAGCAGTTCGTTTTCGTGAGCCAGTGCAGCCACTCGATCGAGACCATTCAAATAATCAACCGCAGCAGACAATCCAATGACGCCCCCGATATGTGGGGTGCCCGCCTCAAATTTACCTGGTATCGGCTTGAAGGTGGTGCCTGCAAAATCCACCCGCTCAATCATATCACCCCCACTCTCATAGGGTGGTAACTTTTCCAACCATTCCCGCTTTCCCCAGAGCACGCCGATACCCGTGGGACCACACATCTTATGACCTGAGAAAACAAAGAAATCACAATCCAGTGCGGCCACGTCAACTGGCATATGCGGGACCGATTGGCAGGCATCCAGGAGCACGGGCACACCGATAGCGTGAGCCTGTTCAATAATTTCCTCGACCGGGTTAATCGTGCCCAGCGCATTCGAGACATGCACCACGCTAACGAGCTTGGTCTTCTCACCAAGCAAGTCGCTAAAGGCCTCCATATCCAACTCACCATTGTCGAGCACCGGGACCACCTTCAGGATAGCCCCCGTCTTCTCAGCAGCAATCTGCCAGGGCACGATATTGGCATGATGCTCCATGTGGGTGATGAGAATCTCATCACCTTCGGATAGCTGTGTTTCAACAAAACCGTGTGCTACCAAATTGATCCCTTCAGTGGCACCACGAACAAAGATAATCTCATCCGAATCAGGTGCACCAATAAATGCCCCGATCTTGACCCGTGCGGCCTCGTAGGCATCTGTCGCGCGCTCGCTTAAATAATGGACACCTCGGTGGATATTGGAGTTCTCCGCCCGGTAATAGTGGTCGATTACCTCGATTACTGAAGCAGGCTTTTGGGAGGTCGCCGCATTATCAAGATATGTAAGCGGTTTACCCCGCACCTCCGTGGAGAGAATGGGGAAATCGGCCCGCACTCGGGCAAAATCGAATGAGCTGACTTGAGTCACAGTTCCCACAGTCGCCGATCAGAAGAGAATCTCAATTGAAAATATAAAAAAGTGATCCGGCTTTTGAGGCCTCTGGAGCCCATATCAACATTCGAGGCTGCGCTACTATTAAAACGACCCCGCCTTGTTCAAAGCTTGGTGACATGGGGCAAATACTATCGAATGCTAGCGAGGGCGTTCGGCAAATCCAGCCTTGCGGTAGACTTTACTCAGCACTTTGTAGGCCCGCTTCTGGGCGGCGACCGCGCCCGACTTGAGCACATCCTCAATGTAGGCCTTGTCGGCAATCAAATCCTGATATCTGGACTGAACCGGTTCCAAAACGGAAATAACAGCATCGGCGACCTCTTTTTTCAGAGACCCATAGCCTTCGCCCTTCAGAGATTCCTCGATATCGGCAATCGATCGACCACTCATGGCCGAGTAGATTTGAAGCAAATTGGACACACCTGGTTTATCCTCACTGGCAACAATGTCCGCCCCCGAATCCGTGACTGCACTCATGATCTTCTTTTTCAAGACAGAAGGCTCATCGAGAATAAAGAGAGTCGCACTTTGGTTATCGTCACTCTTCGACATCTTCCGAGTCGGATCCTGCAGCGACATGATGCGCGCGCCCGCTTTCGGAATGAACGGTTCGGGGATGGTAAAGGTCTCGGAATAGTTGTGGTTAAAGCGCTGGGCCAGATCCCGGCAGAGCTCGAGGTGTTGCCGTTGGTCGTTACCGACGGGAACGGCATCGGCATTATAGAGAAGTATATCTGCCGCCATAAGGACGGGATACATAAGCAAGCCCGAGTTCACGGAAGCGCCCGCCCGGGCACCCTCGTGAGTGAATTTCAACTCGTTGCCCTCGCCTAAATTGAAGCCAAGCTTCGCCGCCTTCTCTTTAAACTGAGTCATCCGCTGCAGATCTCCAATCGGTGTAATACAACTCAGCAACCACGCCAACTCGGTGTGCCCGACAATATGGGATTGCACGAAGATATTGGAGCGCTCGGGGTCGAGCCCACAGGCAATATACTGGGCAACGCATGAGAGCGTGTTCTTTCTGAGCTCAGCAGGCGTATATTTAACCGTAATAGCGTGCATGTCGACCACCCCAAAGTAGCACTCGTAATCATCCAGCATGGTCGCCCAATTCTTCACCGCCCCGAGATAATTCCCAAGAGTAAGTACACCGGTTGGCTGGGCACAGGTGAGAATGACTGGTTTCGCATCGCTCATAGCATGCGATTGACAGAAGCTGTGAGAGGCTTGTCAACTCTAGTTCTTCCGCTTGCCAGAGGACCCGGCGAAGGCAGAATAACTGAAATGCGCCCCCATCTCTACTTTCTTACGGTCGCTCTCATATTACTGCCGATCCCTGAACTCAGTGCGAAGTTTCCCGATAACTTCGACGAGGCCTTGAAGGTAATCGCCTTTGGTTCCTGTAACCGCGACGAGCTTCCGCAGCCACTCTGGCCCGTTATTGCGGAGAACGAACCCGACCTCTGGATTTGGGCGGGCGATAACATTTACGCCGATTGGTATGAACCCGTCGAAGGAAACAGAGAGAAATACTCGATCGATCGAGCCTGGGTCACAAAGCGCTATGCCGCACAGTTCAACCGCCCCGACTACACAGAGTTCCGGGAAAAAACGGCTATCGTCGGCACTTGGGATGATCACGACTTCGGGCGTAACAACGCCGGCGCCAGTTACGACAATAAGGAAATTACGCGCGACCTCGCCTTAAGCTTTATGGAAGTGCCGCTAAGTGACCCCCGCTGGACCCGAAAGGGACTCTACGGAGCCTACGATTTTGGTCCCGAGGGCAAGCGGACTAAAGTAATTCTACTGGATAATCGCTATTTCGCGACTGGCAAACGGGCCGAAACACCGGAACTCCTTGGTGAAACTCAGAGGGCGTGGCTAAAGGCAACCCTTCGCTCAAGTGAAGCTGACCTTCATATTATCGTCAGCGGCACCCAGATTCTATCGGCCGAACACCGCTGGGAAAAGTGGGCTGACTATCCGGAGACCCGTGAATGGTTACTTGAGCGACTCTCAGAAGAGGACATGCCAATGACTGTCTTGCTCAGTGGAGATCGTCATATTCACGAAATTTCTATTCTGGAAATAGATGCGCTCGACTACCCGTTGGTCGATGTAACCTCCAGTGGCATGACCCACTCTTGGGACTCGTTTCCCGGTGAGGTGAATTCGCTGCGTCACGAAGATGTTTTCAACGGCTTGGGCTTCGGAGTCCTCAGGATCGATTGGTCCCGCGAGGCCCCGGTCGTGACGATCGAGATACGGGACAGCCGCAACCGAGTGAAAAATCAGTTAACTATCGGAAAATAGCCTTTTCGGTAGGCCGTCAAAAGAACCATTCGTAAAGAAGACGATTAGGCCGCCATCTTCACTGGCAGTTTTCTGCTGCAATTCGAAGAGAAGCGATTCATTTGAGTCAAACGCCTTCGCCTCAGCCAGTTTGCCCGCCATCGCAACTGTGTCCAGTCGTTCATCGGGTCGCATCCTTTCAGCACGGTGAACCGCTCCCAAGTAGACACGATCTGCACCGGCCAGAGCTGCGGTGAACTCATCCTGAAATCGGGCGCTTGCAGCGGTGTTGCTGCGTGGCTCAAAGCAAACAGTCATAGCACGATCCGGATAGGCCGCACGCAGCGCCTCGATCGCCCCCGCCACCGCCGTTGGATGGTGAGCAAAGTCCTCGATTACCGTCCAGCCATTCTTTCCATAGAGGACATCTTGCCGGCGACGAACACCGGTAAACTCCGCGAGCGGTGACAGATCAAAAGAGGTCGGATCCCCTGCCCCGCTGGCAAGTGCCGCAGCAAGTGATGCCATCGCCGCATTCCGGGCGTTAAAGAGACCATGGAGCGACCAAGTGACATGCGCCCACAGCACTCCCTTCCAAATGAGATCAAACTCGGCACCCCGGGGCCCATCCAAGAAATTTTTAATTTGAAGATCATTCCCCTTGGCGGTGCCCACTCGAATCAACTGTGTCCAATCGGCAGGCAGAAGTGCGGCTACATTGGCATCATCACCATTGACCAAAGCAAAGCCCGAACCGGGGATGATTCGAAGGAAATGCTGGAAGGCCCGCTGGACATCCTCAAGATCGCGGAAGATGTCAGCATGATCAAATTCGAGATTGTTGATCACGGCCACTTGCGGGCGGTAGTGGATGAACTTACTCCGTTTATCGAAGAATGCGGAGTCATACTCGTCCCCCTCCATCACAAAGGCTGTCCCCGCGCCCAACAAGGCCCCACTGGGTAAATCGTGAGGCACACCACCGATCAACCAGCCGGGTTGTTGGCCATTTCGATTCAACAGGAATGCAGTCAGACTGGAAGTCGTTGTCTTTCCGTGCGTCCCCGTAATCACGACCGGGCATCGGCCCGGCAGCACCGTTTCATGGAAAAGCTGTGGCAGCGAGACAAAGGCGATCTCGCTTTGGTTGAGGAGCCATTCGACTTCGACATTACCCCGGCTTATTGCGTTGCCCACCACGACCTGATCAGGGTTGAGAGACGCAAGCCGATCGGCGTCAAACCCCTCCAAAACTTCGACACCGGCCCTCGCCAGCACTTCGGACATCGGCGGGTAGATCCCTAAGTCGCTACCGATAACTTCATGGCCTTGCTCTTTTAGAAGTAACGCGGCATTGCCCATGGCCGTGCCACAGATGCCCATGAAGTAGATACGCATATCGGCTATCCCGGGATCTCTTCGAACTCAGACATTGGCGTGACGACCAGGCCCTTGTCGATCCGCTTCGCGAAACCAGCCAACACCTTACCCGGGCCGCATTCATAGAATTGTTCGATGCCGTTATCCGAAGCCATATTGCGGAGGTTGTCCTCAAAACGAACGGATGAAACGACCTGCTTGACCAGCGAGTTCTTGATCTCCTGCGGATCGCTCACTTGGCTGCCGGTCACGTTGGTGTAACAAACCACCTCGGGGCTCTTGAACTCAAAGTCCTGAATAAAGTCTGCAAACGCATCGCGCGCCGATTTCATGAGGCGACTGTGATAGGCACCCGCAACATTGAGCGGTTTGCAAAGTTTAAAACGACCCTTGGATGCGGCGACTGCCTCGAGCACCTTTTTATTGTCGCCGGATATGACGATTTGGCCAGGGCAATTCAAATTCGCGATCTCGATATCGAATTCATCGCAGAAAGCCTGAACATCTTCCGTGTTGCCGCCGATGACTGCGGCCATACCACCCTTGGTAGCGTCGCAAGCCTGTTGCATGAGTCGCCCCCGCTCTGCCACAAGGCGAAGACCCGTGGCAAAATCATACACTCCGGCCGCCGCCAGCGCCGTAAGCTCACCCAGGCTGAGCCCACATGCGGCTTTCAAATTGTCAAGCTTACCACGCTCCTGCAGAATGCGAAAGATCGCGTAACCCTGCACATAGAGGGCAGGCTGGCAGACCCTGGTTTCAGTCAGCGTCTCATCGGGGCCCTCGAAACATATTGTTTTCAGATCCCAACCGAGCACATCGTTGGCTTCCTCATAAAGCAACCTAGCGGTCTCCGAGTTTTCGTAGAGCGAATGCCCCATGCCCACTGTTTGAGCTCCCTGACCAGAAAAGAGAAGTCCTGTTGCCATAATTTAAAAGTGTCTTAAATGAATCTATTTGACTGAAATAAAAGCTCTAGCCTTGGCACTGGGTTTCGAGTAATCAACTCTATTCACCTACGTGACCCTAAGACGACCACTCCCCTTTTTGGTCGCACCGAGGCGACCACCCGACATATTACAACCATGCAAGCAATCGACCTAGACGCTCACTGGAGCGATATCCAACGTCGCGCCAAGGAAATTGTAGGGCGCGATCCTGCGCTCTCTACCTTACTGAATGAAACCGTGCTGGAGAGAAACTCCTTCGCAGAGTGCCTCGCTTACCGCCTGACTCGTAAGTTAGTGAATCATGCAGCCTCTGTAGACGTCTTACATGAGATCTTCCTTACCTCCTTTCTCCACGACGAATCCATTCTTAAGAAAGTCGCTTGCGATATGATCGCCGTCAACGAGCGCGACCCCGCCTGCCCCGATGTGCTCACGCCACTACTCTATTTCAAGGGTCTACAAGCCCTCGTATGCTACCGCGTCTCGCACCATCTCTGGCACGAGGGGCGTAAGGAATTCGCGCTTTATCTACAAAGCCTCACCTCCGAGACCTTCGCCGTTGATATCCATCCTGCTGCTGAAATCGGCTGTGGGGTTCTGCTGGATCATGCGACTAGTTTCGTCGCAGGAGAGACGGCTGTGATCGAGAGTAATGTTTCTATACTCCACGAAGTCACACTCGGAGGCACCGGTAAGGACCGTGGCGACCGCCACCCGAAAGTACGCTCCGGCGTGCTCCTTGGAGCGGGAGCCAAAATTCTAGGTAATGTCGAAATCGGCGAAGGCGCCAAGGTCGGAGCCGGCAGTGTCGTTTTGAAGGATGTGCCACCGCACACCAGTGTGGCCGGCGTCCCCGCCGAGGTGATCGGCAAGACTTCCGAGGTCTCGCCCGCACTCGGTATGGATCATCAACTGGACGTCTAAAGTGATGCCTGTTCCAGTGCTCGCGGTCAGCAACACCTCAAGTGCTCTTTGGGCACTTTGTTTTGCTGTCGGTGCCGGATGTTTACTCACGGTTCTTTCCCGTCGTCTACACCTGCCCACAATCGTGCTTCTGCTGCTCGGAGGCTTCTCACTGGGACCAGAGGGTCTCGATTGGCTCCACCCGGATGCACTGGGCGATTATCTGCCGATGATTGTTTCCCTCGCAGTGGGGCTCATCCTATTTGAAGGTGGCCTAACACTCGATCTAAAGGAATTTAAGGAAACCTCCACCGTGATCAAACGTCTCCTCACCGTCGGGGTCCTGATCACCTGGCTAGGCGCAGCGCTGACCACCTATCTCGTTTTTGACACTTCCCCTTCGTTCGCGCTCTTGCTGGGTAGCCTGATCATTGTCACCGGACCGACTGTAATCGTGCCGCTCCTTCGGCGGATTCGAGTGCAGCAGAAACTGGGGAGCATCCTCCATTGGGAAGGCGTACTAATCGATTCAATCGGTGTCTTCATTGCGATTCTTTGCTTTGAATGGGTCGTTGAAGGCGGCGGAGCCGTCGCGATCCCCAGCTTTCTGATTCGCGTCATCAGTGGGGCTGCGATTGGCTTTGCCGGCGGATATGCCATCTACTATACGATGAAAAAGGGCTGGGTGCCGGATAACATCGTTAACGCCTTTGCCCTCGCGAGCGCGATGCTTATCTTCGGCGCAACAGAGCTTATCAAGCCCGAGGCCGGCCTCCTTTCGGTTACGATTGCCGGCTTGATTGTCGGGGTCAAAAAACCTCGACAATTGCGGGAGATCAAAGCCTTCAAGGCTGAAATCGTGGACCTGCTCATTGGTATGCTCTTCCTGCTGCTGGTGGCCCGACTCGAACTGCAACAGTTTATCGATTTCTTCGAGCGAGGCGGTGGCTGGGTCCTATTTTCAGTCATCCTCCTGATTCGTCCCCTCAGCATCGCCGCGTCGTCTTGGGGCACCTCACTCAATCTGCGTGAGAAAGCACTCCTTAGCTGGGTTGCCCCGCGAGGAGTAGTCGCGGCCTCGATGGCCTCCCTCTTTGCCTTGAGCTTGAGTGCAAAAGAGGAATCTGTAGGCGACCCAGCCCTACTCGAGTCCCTCGTCTACTCTGTGATCTGCGCAACGGTTTTAATCCAGGGTCTCTCAGCCGGGATCGTTGCCAAGATACTCGGCCTCCAAAGACCTGCACCCAACGACTGGGTGATCATCGGCGCCCACCATTTCGGGCGCGAACTCGCCCGTAAGTTGATGGGCCAAGACGAACAGTGCATATTACTTCTCGATACCAATGCCAGAAACATCGCGCTTGCCCGAAAGGAAGGCCTACCTGCTCTAAATTGCGACGGCATGGAAGCAGAGAAGCTCTACGAGGAAGAGCAAGCCCTCTTTGGTGCAGGTTACATTTTAGCGCTCACGGACAACATTGAGTTAAACCAGTTGCTCATGCAGCGTTGGGGCGATGTGCTCGACAACGAAAAAGTCTTCGGATGGATTCCGCTCGACGCCCCTACCAGTGAAGATCAACTCACCGGGCAGTCTGTCTTCCGGAATCTCTCGCGACCAGCTGTAATCGGCAGTGAGCTCCTACAGGGAGAGAGTAGCTTTGAAGTTGTCACTTGGGAGACAGCCAAGAGCCTCGCCTCCGGCGACTGGCACCCGCTTTTCATTCGCCGGGGAAAACAACTCCGCGCCATCCCCCAGGATGCGAGCTGGAAAGAAATGGTGAAAGCTGAAGATGAAGTTATATGCCTGCGCCGCTCCGAGGGTTTTCTCATGCGCGCACTACAGAGCGGTGGATTCACTCGCTTTGAATGCAGCACGCCAGAGAGCCTATATCAACAACTGGCTCAAATCGCCAGCGAGCATGTCGATACGCTCAAACCCGCCGAAATTCTTGAAGACCTCAGAGAGCAGGGCCGTGTTTTCCCCGCGTTCCTTGGCCACGGGATCGCCATACCAAATATCTACTGCAAAGGTCTAGACTATCGAATTTGCTTTTTTGCCCACCTCGAGGAGGGGCTCGCGATTGCCGGACAAGAGGAAGCGATCGATACGCTCTTCTTCATTATCAGCCCCGAAGGGGACACCGAAGGGCACCTTGCAACGCTTGCTGAAATTGCTAGAACCTGCCGAAATAATTCACTGCGGGAGCAGATCAAGCGCGCAGAGTCTGCAGAAGATGTCGTCACCGCAATCAGCCACTAGAGCAACTGTGTCTCAAACAAGTGCACGGCACTCCGTTGCCGTGCCAGCATGCAGGAACGCCTCAACAGAGTAAGGCGGCTACATCCATAGGCTACGTCCAACTAATCGCAGAACACTCCAGGAAGCGGCCTTCCTAGTAAGCCCGCCCCTTCTTGTTCTCAAAGTAGTTGATGAAGGCCTGATTAACCGTGGCGTTACCACCGGGTGTTGGATAATTCCCGGTGAAATACCAATCCCCGTTGTTGTTGGGAATCGAGGCACGCATCTTATCAACAGGCAGAAAAATGATCTCTAGTTCACCCTTCCACGGGATATCTTTTGGATACACTAATTCGGCGATCTTGGCCGAGATTTGCTCATCAGTATAACGGTCGTAAATCCGTTTGACCTGATTGACCATCTGCTCAGCAGGGAGATCCGCTTGTGCGATGCAATCCTGATACACATCTTGCAGAAGATCCGCAATACCATCATCCTTGATCAATTCAACTGTCGCCTTAAAAGCGATGAATTTCCCGAGTTCGGACATATCGATTCCGTAGCAATCCGGGTAGCGAATCTGAGGCGCCGTTGAGGCGATCACTATCTTCCGTGGATTTGTGCGACTAAGGATCTTTAAGATAGATTCCTTCAGCGTGGTCCCGCGCACGATGGAGTCGTCAATACACACGAGACAATCCTTCTCCTTAACGACCCCATAAGTGATATCATAGACATGGGAAACCAACTTGGCACGACCCTCTTCCTGTGAAATGAAGGTACGAAGCTTGATGTCCTTATGGGCAATTTTTTCACCTCGTGGCCAGTTGCCCATGATCAACTCATCAATCAAGGCCTCATCCAAGGAGCCCTCCTTCTGTGCAGATAACAGTGCATCACGAACTTCCATACGGCGATGGAGCCGAACCGATTCCATCAAACCATAGTAAGCCACTTCCGCTGTATTGGGCACAAAGCTGAAAACACTATCAGCGAAATTATTGTCGATCGCTTCCACGACCTGATCGAGAAGTGCCCCACCGAGAGCTTTGCGCTCCGCATAGATATCGGCGTCATTCCCTCTAGAGAAATAAATGCGTTCAAAGGAGCATGGCGTAATCTGCTTGGGCTCTGTGTAGCGCTCGCAGTAAATCGTACCATCGCTCTTCACGACGGTTGCGGTTCCGGGCTCCAGCTCGCAAACGTTGTCGATCGGTTGATCGAATATCGTCATCAGAGCGACTCGTTCGGAGGCGAACGCGATCACCTCCTCATTCTGAAAATAGAAACAAGGACGGATTCCTTGTGGATCGCGCATCACAAAGGCATCCCCGTTCCCGATCAATCCGGCGATTGCAAAGCCCCCGTCCCAATGGGCTGCCGCCCGCTGCAGAATCCTGACAGGGTCAAGCTCCTTACTGATGATGCCCGGGATGCGGCGGCCTTCGATATTTTGATCCCGCATCTTGTGGTAGATCGCATCATGCGCCTCATCGAGATGGAAGCCGATCTCCTCAAGCACCGCCTGTGTATCCGTACCAAAGATCGGGTGCTGGCCCCGGTTGATCAGGTCATTATTGAGATCCTTTTCGTTCGTGATCGTGAAATTTCCCGCCAGCATCAGGTTCTTCGTGGGCCAGTTGGATTGCCGGACGTAAGGGTGGCAACTCGAAGACGAATACACACCTGATGTGCCATAACGGAGGTGCCCTAAAAGGATCTCACCCCCAAAATCAAAATTGTCCTTTACCGTTTGCGGGAACTCCGGATGGATCAGTCCTTTGTCCACCTTACCTTGATAGTCCTGAAGCTGTTCGTTGAAAATCCGGGAAAGTGAGTTCGATTTCACCGTCCGCTCACGTGCCATATACTCCTGGCCCGGCTTCACCTTGAGCTTCACGCAACCAATCCCCGCGCCGTCTTGGCCTCGGTTGTGCTGTTTCTCCATCAGCAGGAAGAGCTGATTGAAACCATACAGCGGTGTATTGTATTTTTCCTGATAGTAAGAAATGGGCTTCAAGAGGCGGATCATTGCGATACCGCATTCGTGCTTCAAAAAGTCGCTCATTAGAGGAAAAAGACAGTCGCTTCAGGTAATTTTTGGAGGAGGGATCAACCGACAGTATGTTTCAATTCGCTTACACGGGAGCAGACAAGCTATATTTCCCAATCATCGATGCTTTTCTCGCAGACGGATCCTTACCAGACTATCCACAATCCATAATATATTCCCTGATCACGGGTTCCACATCACGTATAGTAACAGTATCGCCCGCGATTCCTCCCGTTGAATTGACGCCGACGGACGCTCCATTCATTGTCCCATGTCCGAATTAGATATGAGCATCCCCGATCTCCAGAAACCATGATACTAACCGACCTCAACCGCCACGGTGAGATCGGCGCGAATTCTATGTTCGTGCAGATCGGCGACTTTAACATTCTGATCGATTCAGGACTGCATCCGAAGAAGCTCGGATACGATGCCCTCCCTGATTTCGAGCCAATCGAGAACCTGCACCTGGATTTGATTATCCTGACGCACTGCCATCTCGATCACCTCGGCTCGATGCCGATCGTGACCGCGCATAACCCAAAGACACCAGTCATCACTGCGGCACCTAACATCACCCTTGCGCCGCGCATGTTGCGCAACTCCATCAACGTGATGAAACGGCAACGCGAAGAGCACGGCATTGCCGAGTATCCTCTCTTCCTACACCGCGACGTCGCCCAATTTACGAGGCAACTGACCACGCAGCGCTACGAACGAGGCGAGATCTATAGAAAGGGCAATGAGCAGATTGAGGTCATCCTGCACCCGGCTGGCCACGTAGCAGGGGCTGCTGCCATCGAACTCGTCTACAAACACCGACGTATCGTGTTCTCGGGCGACGTGCTTTTTGATTCCCAGCGCACACTCCCCGGGGCTCATCTTCCCAAAGGTCCCATCGACACACTCATCCTCGAAACGACACGCGGAGCAAAGGGTCGCGATCTCGGCACTTCTCGCGACTGCGAGATCGACCGCCTAATCGACCGGATCGGACTTATCCTCGAACGCGACGGCAGCTGCCTGATTCCCGTCTTCGCACTCGGCCGGATGCAGGAACTCTTCAAGATCCTCTACGAAGCACGAAATTTTGGCCGCCTACCCCGCTGCCCGGTTTTTGCAGCCGGTCTCGGTATGGCAATCTGTGAGTATTTCGATAAGATACGTAAGCAAACACAGCTCATAGACTTCGATATCCGAATGCTCAAATCCATGGACGTGCGAAATATCGACATGAACATGGTCCCCGGGCGCGACCTGCCCAAGAAGGGCATTTACCTTGTCAGCAGCGGGATGATGGTGGAGCACACGCCCTCTTACAAACTCGCTGCTTCACTCCTACCTCATGCCGCTAACGGCATCTGCTTCGTCGGCTATTGCGATCCGGATACTCCCGGTGGCCAGCTCCTGGCTGGAAAGGATGAAGACAGTTTTTTCTTCGATGCGCTGGACTACAACGCTCCCATAAAGGCCTCGATTGATCGCTTCGATCTAAGTGGACATGCCGACCGCGATGAACTCATCGACTATGCGGCAAGTTCAGACGCTCGGGCTATCGTGCTTACCCACGGAGATACCGCTGCTCGGGAATGGTTTGAGATAAAGCTCCGCGAACGCCTCGATCGTGCCAATGTATTGAACCCCACGCCTCTGGTTCCCTATGATATTTAAGGGAGTCTGATGGATTATACAGACAAGATTTTCACCACAGTCCCCACCGGTTCCACTTTAAAAAGCATAGCTGTGATACTTTGAAGTGATGATCTCTGAATACAAAGCCATCCTCTTCTATGACGGAGACTGTGGTCTCTGTAGCCGCTCAATACGCTTCCTCATGAAACGTGACCGATACAACTGGCTGCACTACGCTCCCATCCAGGGAGAGACCGCAGCAAGTATGCTCGACGAGTCGCTTAGAGAAAACCCTTCAACCATCGTCTATCTTCGAAGAACCCAGAGCGAAAAAAACGAATCACTTCTTAAGTCGGAGGCGGTTATCCAAGCGCTAATCGACATCCGTAGCCATTGGCGATGGCTTGCTGCATCCGCCCGTTATCTCCCGAAAAGCTGGCGGGATTCGGCCTATGATTGGATTGCCCGAAACCGACTGCGCTTCTTCGGCAACGAGAGTTGTGCCCTAGCCAACGAAACAGCACGGGGCCGACTCCTAAAATAACCGAGACAACGAATAAACGCCGGTTCTAACTCGGCATCGACCAACCGTCTTCGCTCGCAGAGCTAGCCCGAATATTGCACCAGTTTGTTGCTGTCGTTCTTTATCTTGTTACGGGA
>JBMYNR010000026.1:0-22247 GCA_049598495.1 Opitutales bacterium | reverse complement strand
CGATTCAAGGCCCTGAGCTCGCCGAACGGGCAGGGATGAGGCCTTTTCGAGAGGTGGCGGACGTATAAGGTTGGCAAACTGCCCAGTGGATCAGACCTTTTCGAATTGGTAGTATTTGTGCGTTCTTGTGAAGCGCGACGACCACTTCGAATCTGTGTCATTTCTTGCCATTGTATTATTTCCTGAATAGTACGATACGGTTGCTGTTCGTCCCGCGAGTATTATTCCGGACGCCCCAGCAGTTGGCGGTCTTTGTGAAATTTTGTGAGTTAATCAGCGTGTATTCGACTCGGAGTCCGGCCGCTTGCCCGGCGAGAATGATCTGTTCCTCGAGTTTTAGCTTTCCTTTTCGGACTTCGCCGACTTCAAGGGCGATTCGCCCATCTGGCCTGGTGATACGGGCCATTTCACTTAGCGATGCCGTCATCTTCGAAGTCCAGTCCTCAAGTTTACGAAGCTGCCAGAGTTTTCCTTTTTCCGGCGCACATTGGCAAAACCAGTTCCGGAGCCAATTGTCGCCCACGTAATTAACGATGTCGAGGAATGGGGGGGAGGTGACAACGAGTTGGACCGTCTCATTGGGGATCTCCGGGGTATCATCGGCAGAGCGACAGAGCAGGGTGGAGCGCGTTTGGTCATAGCTTATAGGCAACGCCTGCCGTAGGAGACTCTTGGATTTCTTAAGTATGAGTGCTTTCGTGTCTCGGTAGTCCGGAGCTTGCTGACGCTTCTCATTGATCTTGCGTTGAGCATTCAGAGTTGTGGCCTGATTCGGAGGAAGGGTGTATACCGAGAAAAAGCCCTTGGAGTGTCCTGTTAACCGATTGCAGGCCACCATCTGTAGCCATGCATCGACGTGATCGTATTCGCCGGTATTTTTTCGGGATGCGAAATACTGTCGCCATCCGTAAAGTTCTTTTAGTGTCTTAGCTTCAAAAAATACGAGAAGTTCTTCGTTCTCGATCTCTATGCTGGGTAATGAGACGGCCCGGATTCGCTCGCTGATGATCGTCATATCCTGCTGGCAGAGACGTGGCGCGGTCAGTATCTCGCTGAGCGGATTCACGTCGTTTCCGATAACATTACGGCCAAGTAGTTTAGCTTCGATAAGCGTGGTGCCGCGCCCCATGAAGGGGTCATAGACCCAGTCGCCTGGTCGGGTGTATCGACTGATGAAGTAGGCAGGTAATTGCGGTTTGTAGCAAGCCCGGTAAGAGACTTCGTGGATAGCATGTCCGTCTCGTTGCTTGGCGGTCCAGAACTCACCTTTTAGAATTTTATTTGAATGGGGGGCGATCGTCGTCGGCATCATTCCTACGATGGGGCCCACTACCAATAGTACAAGTCTATAATGCCGGTTTTATAAATGCAGGAGATGACCGGCTAAACCACAGCAGAGCACAATCGCCCAGGCTGGTGCCTTCAAGCGCGAGAGGGCCAGCAAGGCAATCAGTCCGATCGTTCCATCGGTGATGCTTCCAATCCCATGGGCCCAGACTGGATCGATGAGGGCGGCCAGCAGTAGGCCAACGACAGCGGCATTTGCGCCACGAAGAGCCGCCTGTATTTCTCTTTGCTCGCGGATTTGACGCCAAAAAGGGAGTAGCCCGATTAAGAGAAGCAGGCCAGGGAGAAAGAGAGCGAGGAGGGCTCCGAGTCCGCCCAACCAGAGCGGAATGGTACTTTCCGAGACGGTTCCCACGAATGCTGCGAGCGAGAAGAGCGGGCCTGGAAGTGTCTGAGCCGCACTGTAACCGGCCAGAAATTGCTCTTCGGCAACGAGGCCCCCGACTACGATACTGTCATGCAGAAGGGGGAGGACGACGTGTCCACCCCCAAAGACGAGGGCACCCGCACGATAATGGAGTGCGTAGAGACCTCCCGGACTGTCTGCGCTCATTATGAGACTCGCTACAAGTAGAACGATGTAGAGAAGCAGCGCTGTCAGGGTGATTGTTGTTCCAAGCTTGCTTCTTGCTTTTTTCGAAGCGTGCCCGTGCATCTTTGTCTCTCCAATGTCCCTGCTTAATTTTAATCCCAAAAAGGCGCCAAGGATAATGGCGATGACTTGCGCAAAGGCAGTCGACGAGCACGTCACAATTATGGCACTCAGGGCAGCGATCAGGATTCGCTGCCGATCCGGGCATAGCTTTCTTCCTAAGCTCCATATTGCATTTGCGACGACAGCGACAGCGGCAATTAGCAGGCCGGCAATGATTGAGTCGAGGCAGCCGCCCAGGGCAAAAATGCCGTAGGCGGAAGCAAACATAATGATTGCCGAGGGGAGGGTGTAGCCGAGCCAGGCAAAACAGGCACCGAGCATACCGCATCGGTGCCAGCCGATGGCAAATCCGAGTTGGCTGCTCGATGGCCCCGGGATAAACTGGCAGAGCCCGAAGAGTTCGCTGAATTGTGCCTCGTTGATCCAGCGCCGCCGATTGACGAACTCTTCTTTGAAGTAGCCGATGTGAGCGACGGGCCCACCGAATGAAATGCTACCCAGTTTCAGATAAATCCAAAAGATCTCAAAAAGATCCGTCATCGTTGGATACCTGAACATATCTGTGTGAGGTTGGGCTAATTACGGTTTCAACGGCTGCGCTAGGACGAAGGGGCGAACGATCATAGCTTGGAAGCGCGTTTCAGTCGTTTCCCAGTGCTTCGCGTGCAAATCACAGGGCTGAACAAGATCCCCTGATTTTAGCCAAGCCTGAACCTGAGTTTGGTTATCGTTCGCAAAAACAAGCCCGACCGCTTTCAAATCCAGGCAGGGGTCCACATAAATCATGCTTCCTGTCTCGAAGTGGGGGCGTAAATAGCTCCATTGGACGTCGCCGGAATATTTTTCCAGTTTCTCGGCCTGTGTTTGGCTGTCTTTTGCGGGGCTGAATTCGTCGTTACGCATTGGAAATCAGTTGGTTACATATTTCTAATCTTCGAAGATGATGATTGCATATTTGCCCTCACTTTTTTCGCAAAGATTGAACGCAGTTTATCCGAGGGCGTCTATATCCATATACGCTCGTAGTATACTGTTTGTTGTTTGTTGTTTGTTAGAGTGCGCCGTTCACAATTTTCGTTTGTGAGCGGCGTTTTCTTTAATCGGCTTTAATCGGCAACGAGGGCGGCGGCACCCATCACGGCGGCATCGCCCATTGGTAGAGCCGACTCAACGATCTTGATCTTGTTCTTGAAGGGAGGAATGAGGTGCCGCTCGAAGGAACGACGGGTCGGTTCAAGGAGGACATCGCCTGCCTTGACCGGCCCGCCGAAGAGGAAAAAGGCGGCCGGGCTAGTGACGAGGGCAGTCGATGCGAGTGCCTCGCCAAGGATTCTTCCGGTAAAGTCCATTGTCGCCATTGCAATTTCATCCCCTGCGTCGGCAGCATCTGCGATGTCTTTTGCGGTGATTTCCCCGAGCGGTTTATGATCCAGGGAAGTGCCGCCACCGCGTTGTGCGATCATTTCGAAGTAGGTCCTGCGAATACCTGTTGCGGAGCAATAATTCTCGAGGCTACCCCGGCGTCCGAAACCACAATAACGGCCATCGGGAATGACGCTGATATGGCCGAGCTCTCCGGCAAAGCCATCGTGGCCGTAAACCAATTGATTATTTACAAAGATCCCACTGCC
Source organism: Opitutales bacterium (assembly GCA_049598495.1). GTDB lineage: Bacteria > Verrucomicrobiota > Verrucomicrobiia > Opitutales > Coraliomargaritaceae > Thalassobacterium. The sequence goes on along the minus strand of JBMYNR010000026.1, from coordinate 18,614 downwards.
AAGACCTGTGCCTAAGGTGATCATGATGAAATCGCTGTAGTTCCTTGCCGCGCCGTAGATCTTTTCACCGATTGCGGCCGCATTGGCATCATTTGTCAGCTTGATGGCCGATAGATGGAGTCTTTCTTTTAGAAGGGATACGATTGGCGTGACCCCCTTGAAGCGAAGATTTGGAGGTTCTTCGATGGACCCGCTCCGATAGTTTCCATTGGGCGCGCCGATGCCGACACCTTGCCATACCGTCGCTCCGTGCTTGGCTTCATGATTTGCCATGAGCTCGGTGATCCTTTTGCTTAAATCATCAACGAAGACAGTGCCGTCATCGAATGCATCCGTTCTAAATTGACTGCGCGTGAGCACGGAGCCGTCGGGAGCGACGACGCCCAGGCAGGTGTTGGTTCCACCGATATCGACGCCTATAGATAGTTTCATGGCTCCATTGAGAGTTGCGTATGCCTTGCCTGTCGATGTTTTTTGCATGCGCCTAATCCTGAAGCAAAGAGGGGTTGCCAGAGAGTGAGAAACTCACAACATCGCAATCCATGCCCCTAAATAAAGTCGCGGTTTCTCTGCTCCTCAATGAAAAGAGTTCCTCTGTGTTTTGTGTCACGGAGCAGATGTCTGTGGATCAGGCAGTCGCCGAAATGAACCGGCAGCGGATTGGATCTGTTGTGGTGAAGCGAGGGGATTCGGTTTGCGGAATCTTTACCGAGCGAGATGTGCTGGTCCGTGTGGTCTCTGCGGGGCGTGATCCCAAGGTGACTCTTGTGCGGGAGGTCATGACTGAGAGTTATCAATGGCTGAGCCCCGAGACATCGGTTGAGGTCGCGATGCAAATGATCACGGATAAGCGTGTTCGCCACTTGCCTGTTTTGGATGAAGGGCGTCTCGTCGGCTTGATTTCGATTGGTGATGTGACGCGATGGTTGCTCAAGGTCAACGAGATGGAGGCGGAGAATTTGCGTCGCTATGTGTTTTCAGAGTATCCGGGTTAATCGAGGAATTCAAAATAAGGTGGAATGAAAACGGAAATTTTTCCGGAGGGTAAACTCATCTTCAACGAGGGAAGTATTGGGCATGAGGCTTTCATGATTAAGAAGGGGAGCATCGAAATTTCGATTGATGATCGCGGCCGGAAAGTCGTGCTGGCGAATCTCGCCCGGGGTGACGTTTTCGGAGAGATGGCGATGGTGGAGAACCGCACTCGTTCTGCCTCGGCCCGAGCCCTCACTGAAACCGAAGTCGAAATGATCGATCGGGATGAATTTATGGAAGCCCTTAAGGACGAGGGGCGCGAACTCGTGCCCTTTCTTCGTGCCATTATTGACCGGTTGCGCATAACGAATGGGCGACTGCTTGCCGCATTGGATCGCCTCAACGAGCTGGAGCCTTCAGAACCCCATCATCTGGAGGCCTTTGGCTTGGACCAGAATTCCTTGCTTGTTCGCCTGGAACCGGATTCCGATGAAATGCGCAAGCAGATAGCTTCGGAGGGTGTTGTTGTTCGCCGAACCACCGCCTTTCAGGGTCTCCCGTAAGCATTGCCTCCTAGATATGTTTGCCGATGAGGTTTTTATCGAGGACCACTGCAGTAAGCTTGGAACCATTGTGAATGGTATTCACATCGGTGGAAGTAGCGGTGAGACTCGGGCCACGCTGACTGTTGGCGAAAACTTCCTGATTTTGGGTGCTCCCGATAGCCGAGCTCGATTTAAGCTCTTCGTTGAGGCGCTTTAGTCGCTAGGTTCGTCCCTTAGTAAATCTGCTGCCAAGTAACTATTGGCACAGATGTTGCGATGCAAAAAATGTGAGTAACAAAACATATGCTGCAACGGAAGAGTTAATCAAAGTCGTGATTGAACCGGCCACAGATCCAATGCGAGCCCAGTCGCTTCTTGCGGCCCGCACGATAGATCATAGAGTGTATTCTATGGGGCGGCGAAGTGCCAGTCGCGCATATTGCTACGATATGGAACCTCCCGACTGTTTGATCGCGCAGCCTTATCCCTATACGGTATCAAGGCGTCATTGTGAGATCGAACGCTTGCCCGATGGCGTGATTATTCGCGACTTAAGCAGTCGACTGGGAACAATCGTCAACGGCGAGCGCCTAGGTGTTCGTCACGGTCAGTATAGCCAGGTTTCACTGGGGGAGGGTGCGCACTCTCTCGTTCTAGGTAAATCGGATGGCCCAGTCGGATTTCGCGTGATTGTCAGCAAGTCGATCCGTCAATCGACTTGACTCAGGGCTGCCAGATTCTGGACACTACACAGGTTAACTTATCAAATCATACCTACAAAGAAGGAACACAGATGCCAGGAGTCGGAAAATTACTTAAGCAGGCCCAAAAAATGCAGAAGCAAATGGAGGCCGTTCAGACCAAGCTCTCGGAGACGATTCTTGAAGTCTCCAGCGGGGGTGGCGCCGTCAATATTCAAATTAACGGGCAGGGTGAGTTTCAGTCCTTCAATCTCGATCCGGAGTTTCTGAAGGAGGACACCGACTTTGTTGAGGAAACACTGCTCTCGGCCGTTCAGGAAGCGGCGGCCAAGGCCAAGGAAACCAGTGAAGAAGCGATGGGCGCTGTTACCGGAGGTATGGGTGGTTTCCCGGGTTTCTGATTTACCTACATCCATTTGTGACACCTGCTTACGATTCACTGCTTCAGCAACTGAAGCGCCTGCCCGGTTTGGGGTATCGCTCTGCGGAGCGAGTGGCCATGTATCTTCTTGTTGAAAAGCCGGAATCGATGTCCGAATTGATCGGCGCGATGATGGGGGCCAGCGAGGCAGTCAGGCGCTGCGAACTGTGTGGGAACATTGCGGAGGGGGGCCTTTGTCCGATTTGTGAGGATGAACGGCGAGACGCCGGCACCATCTGTGTCGTGGAACATGTTCCCGATCTGATCGCGATCGAGCGTTCCAATGCCTGGAAGGGCAGGTATCATGTACTTCATGGAAAGCTATCACCTATCCATGGAGTTGGGCCGGAGCAGTTGAATTTCAAGGGCCTTTCAGAGAAGATTGCTTCGGGAAGTGTTCGTGAACTCGTGCTTGCGCTTTCCAACGATATCGAAGGACAGGCGACCTGTCATTACATTCAGGAAGAACTGGTGGTTGAGCGCTCGATCAAGGTCTCTCGTATTGGTTTTGGTCTCCCCAGCGGTGGTGGCGTGACTTACGCTGATTCGGTGACGCTTCGCAGTGCCCTCGAAGGACGTCGAATCTACGAATAAGCAATGTTACGCTTTTGTATATTTGGAATTCCGATACAGGTTCAGCCTTGGTTCTGGATCACTATGGCGTTGATCGGTGGGGCTTTCGGTGCGAGTAGTTCCATCGAGATTCTACTTGTATTCGTTTTTATGTTCGCGGGATTTCTCTCGATCCTCGTCCATGAACTCGGTCATGCGCTTATGATACGCCGCTACGGCCTGCCGACTGTCATTACCCTGCATGCCTTCGGAGGGTTCGCCACCTTTCCGGCAGGTCGTTTGAACCGGAGGCAGTCCTTCGCAGTGACGGCGGCAGGGCCTGGTGTTCAGTTCGCGATGGGGGTGCTTCTCATCCTACTTGCGAATATAATCACGATTCCTGAAGGCTCATTATTCATGCCCTTCTTGTTCAATCTAATCTGGGTCAGTCTCGTCTGGTCAGTTCTGAATTGCTTGCCGATATATCCAATGGATGGTGGGCAAATGCTCGCGGCGGTGCTCGGGCCCAACAACCAACGCTATGTCTATATGATCGGAGCCATCTGTGCTGCCGTGATCGGCTTGGCTGGCTATTATCTGCTTAACACCATTCTTCTGCCCATCTTTATGGCACTCTTCGCCTGGCAAAATTGGCAGGCCTTTCAGGGGCCTGCCAGATAGCTGCACCATATGTAAACCGAAAGGCGAAGCATGGTGCGGGTAGAGAGAATCGAACTCTCAGCTCAACCTTGGGAAGGTCACGTGTTACCACTACACCATACCCGCAAAAGCTGATTCAGGTAGAAGATGAATGAACGATTCGGCGACGGGGTCAATGCGTATCCTTTGGCCGCGCAGCCCTACGACGCGCCCTAAAGCCGATCGGCAATATCTTCGAGCGGGTAGCTCCAGATCTCGGAGAGTGTCGGGTGGTACCAGTGGACTTTGAGCAGGTCGTGAACCGTAGCCTTCATTGTCACAGCGACGGCCATGGTGTGGATGAGTTCTCCCCCGTCTTTGCCGACACATTCAGCCCCCAGAATGACACCGCTCGTTTTATCAGCCACTACTTTAACGTAGCCCCGTTTGGCTTCCATTAGGATCGACTTTCCGTGATCATCGAAGGGATAATTTGCACTCAGATATTCGACCCCACGTTCCTTGAGTGTGTCCTCGCTGAGCCCGACGTGGCCAATCTGTGGATCGGTGAATACAACGCCTAAGAGGCTATCGTAGTCGACGGGCGAGGCCGAGCGACCCGTGGCATGCCTTGCGGCCAATTCCCCCTGCATGATGGCGACGTGGACGATCTCGTGGGGGCCGGCCACATCGCCACAGGCTGACACCTTCGGATTGCTGGTAGTTTGAAAATTGTCGCAGCGAATCTGGCCACTGGTCTCGGTTTCGATACCGGTCACTTCGAGGCCGAGTTCCTCCGTTGCTGGGGTTCGTCCCAGTGCGTTGAGAAGAAAAGGAGCGCAGACCCGCTTACTGGATCCATCCTGAGAGAAATCGACAGTGAAACCGCTATCGTCATGTGAAATAGCTACAAGGGTAGTCCCCGTGTAGAGGTCGACGCCTTCACTGATCAGCTGTTGCTCAATGACCTCGGCGGCATCGGAAGAGATTTCCTTCAGTATGTGAGGACTTCGTTGAATTTGAATGACCTCAGTGCCGATACGCCGTAGAAACTGAGATAGCTCGCAGGCAACAATACCTCCGCCGAGCACGATGATCTTCTCAGGCAGGAAATCCAGATCGAGGATATCGTCACTCGTCCAGTAGGGGACATCGGCGAGCCCAGGGATCGGTGGCTCCGAGACGACTGATCCGGTCGCGATCATGAAATGATCCGCCCTTAGGCGGGTTCCGTCGTCGAGTTCGATCGTGTTCTCATCGATAAACCTTGCCCAGTTTCTGAAGAGAGTGAAACGGTCACTTTCGAGTTGCTCCTGTCGGTAATCGGCGAACTCATCGATGATATCCAGTTTTCTTTTATGAAGTCGCTCCATATCGACTTTTGCCTCCTGGATATTGAGGCCAAACTTTTCGGCTAGCTGTGCGAGGTGCAGGACCTCTGCGGAATAGATCAGTGTCTTTGAGGGCATGCATCCACGCAGAATGCATAAGCCGCCCAATCTTGACCCGCAGTCAACGATCGCGACATGGTCGCATGTCTCTCTGGCAGTCCGGGCGGCTGCGTAGCCTCCGCTTCCGCCACCAATCACGATATAATCAAAAGATTGCGCGTCATTTTTCCTTCTCATGATAGGGTTTTGTGAAAAAAGGGACATTTCGCATACTCTCCGGAGTCACCAACTGTGGCTTCTGCGCGTCCACTTCATCTGCTTTGTTTCGGCTTAGGTCTGCCCATCGCATAGCGCTGAAGAAGATAACAAAAAAGCTATAAAACACAGCAGGAGACATGAATGGACTGTCAAAGATTGAGAGTATGAGTACGGCGGCACATCCCAAAAGCATTTGCTTGGTGAGGCGGATGTCGTGTTGAATACGCAGATAGCGAACTGAAAATATGGCGAGATAGGCGAGTGTGACAGCGAGCCCAAGAAGCCCGAATTCGACGAGTAGCTGGAGAACATCAGAGACGGCACGTTCGGCTCTATGCCCTAGCATGAGATCGCTAGCAAAGAATGGGAGCAATTTTTCGTAACTATCAAGACCCCATCCAAAGATTGGGTTCGTTTGAAAGATATCGATAGCGGCCTTGCGGAGCGGGCCGCTTTGTGTGAGTAAGCTTCCGTCTCTATTGAAACGGAATATAGCTGTGGCAAAAAACAGGCATGCAAAAAAGCCACTGCTAAATGCGATTGAAAATCGGTGGGGATCCTTTGATTCTTTTAGGAAATTGGCGGCGACCGTAAATAGCATGATCGAGACGCTCAGGATTAGGATGGCCGAGGGAACGACTGCCTGCAGGAAAAAACCGGAGGCTCCTAGAAGCATGGCACCCGTTAAATACCAAGGACCGATCGAATGGATAAAAATGGGGCTATCATCATAGCGTGTGGATAGTAGAGTCATGGCAGTGCAGACGGCGCACCAGAGAATAGCGAAGGCAGCCCAGTGCCCATCATAGGGGAAGAAAGCAAAGAAATCCGAAGCGCCGCTCCCTTTTGTTAGAGGAGGTTGTTTGATGCCGAAGCCGATCTGAATGTATCCGTAGATGCAAACGAGGATCGCGCTCAAGCATAGCCAGGGTAACATTCTTTCAAAAAACGAACGGGACTTGGGTATGATGAATAAAAGCGTGCTTATCAGGAATATCCCGCAGTATCCAAAAATGGTGATCCAGGTCGATCCGTCGGCGGTTGATGTTGGGCGCCATACCTGTACCGGTTCGAGTGTGTGATAGATTTGTTCGCCTGATTGAATTATGCTGAGCGGGCTTTGGCTCAAGCCGACCAAATGCTGTAGGAGAACGATCCACACGGGAGCGGAATACAACCAGAATTTCGGCCAGAGTAGATCGATGAAAAATGGGTGGTGGTGCTCGTGCGCCTTAAGCACAAAAGGAGTCAGTGCTCCGAGAATCATCAGCGTGCCAAGGAGCCAGATCGAGCGCGGATCCGCTAGCCAGAAAGAAACCGTGGCGATAACAATCGCGAGTCCGAAGAGCATCGACTCGGCGGGAGTAAAGCTATCACGCAGATGCTTGTCGCGTGGAAGAATATCTGGGCAGTCGTTCAAGAGGAGGAGGGCTATATGAGATGTGGGTAGCCGATATCGGCAGCAATTTTATCCGCTTCTGATCGGCCGCAGAGCTGTTCGACGATCTTGAGCGAGAATCGGGTGGCAGTTCCGGCCCCCTGAGAAGTGATAACATTGCCCGAAAGGGCAACAGTCTGTGTATTGCGGTCCGGTAATTCTGCCTCTGTCGACGCGTGGGAAGTGTATTCGGGAAGCTTTGTGATGAGACCGGCATCCCTTAAGAGAAGGGGTGCCGCGCAGATGCACGCGATGATGCGGCCGCTTTCGTATTGGTGCTTTAGAAGATCGCAGATATCAGGATCTTGCCGTAGCTCGCCAATCCCTGGTCCGCCGGGAAGAATGATGGCATCAAAGTCCTGCCCGATTACCTCGTGTAGTCGAGAGTCGGCCAGAAGTTTGATGCCACTACGACCAAGGACTTCTATATTCGAACCGACTGCTGCCTGAATAACCTCGACGCCTGCTCTCGATAATAGGTCTATCGGGGCAACGGCCTCCATTTCTTCGACGCCGGGATGGAGGATGACAAGTGCACGCGGATTCATTTAATCCCTCCCTTAATAAAAGGAATGACGGTCGTCCAATACGCCTCACCCGCGACTTCGATCAGATTCCCGTGATGGGCACCCTCCACAATTAAGCGATCCTTAGGCTCATTTATAACCTTCCAATTTTTCTGTGCATGACTGATGGGAACGGTTCGGTCTTCGGTGCCGTGCAGGATTAGGGTCGCTGCTTCAATATTGGGTAGGCGTGCATAATTATCGAAGCGATCCCAGGCCAGGAGTTTTACTCCGGTGAGAACCCTGAAGGTTGAGGTGAAGGTGCCGTCTAGGATAAGGCCTGCGAATGAGGCCTGCTCCGCCAGCCAAGTTGCAGGGCCACCGCCCAGTGATCGTCCGTAGAGGACGATCTGTTTCGAGGAATACCCCAGCTCATTTGTAGCATAATCGAAGGCGGCATCTGCCGCTGCATAACAGCCCTGTTCAGATGGCGTTCCGCTACTGGTTCCGTATCCTGGGTAGTCATACGCGAGTACCGAGATGCCTCTTTGTTGGAAGAGTTCCATGAGGGGGCGAATGTCTCCGATGTCCTCGCCGTTTCCATGGCTGTAGAGAAGAAGGCGTTCCGAGTCTTCTGCCGGTAGAAAATAGGCAGAGATAGTTTCCCCTTTATTGTCCTTGAGCTTGAGGGTCGTATCCTCGTCTCGGTAGCTCGATTGAGGCACTGGGAAAATCAATGAGTTCGCCCAGAATAACGCGTAGAGATTCAAGCAGGCATATGCGAGGCACAGGCTGGAAGCTACAAGGATGGAAACATGGGCAATCATTTACTTGAGACGGACGTTCTATAGCGACAGTCTGCATGTTTCAACAATGCTTCTTCCCTGAGAGCAAATGCAATTCGCCGGTATTTCACTATGTTAGTTTCGGAACCCTCTATCTCTTTCTCGCGCATGGGCCGCGAAATTGCCTCGCCGGTGATCGTGGATCTCATGGCGCGGGCGCTGGCAAACCCAGATTTGCTGTCGTTGGCCGCAGGCTTTACGGATAACGTGGCATTGCCGCGTGAACTGGTGGGGCGTTTTGCTGCCGAGCTAACCATGGATGGCTTGAGGGATGAGCCTCTTCAGTATGGCCAGAACAAAGGGCGGGTTCGCCTGCGAGAGTTGACTTGTGGTGTCATCGCCATGCATCCGAATGAGAAGACCGATGTTTTTGATCCTCAGCATCTATTCATTACCAACGGATCGCAGCAAGCACTCTATTTGGCGATACAAGCAATATGTGACCCGGGCGATATCGTCCTAGTGGAAGAGCCGAGTTATTTTGTCTGCCTCGAAATGTTGAAGGGGCTCGGTCTGCGCCCAGTCGGAATACCTTGTGATGACAGTGGTGGCGTCATCCCCGAGGGCTTCGCTGAGAAACTTGCCGAGCTGGATGCGGCGGGTGAACGTCCGAGAGTCAAAGCGATCTATTTGGTGAGCTACTTTTGCAATCCGAGTAGTCGTTCCCTTGGCGTGGAAGAGAAACGCGCCATATCGAAAATACTACACGATGCCGGCTTTATTATTCCCGTGATTGAGGACGCTGCCTACCGTGAACTCTATTTCGACAGGCCGCACCCAGCACCCTCCATCATCAGTATGCCTGAATTCGATGGCTTTCCGAAATTGTATCTCGGCACCTACACCAAGCCTTTTGCAACCGGTCTGAAGATCGGCTTTGGCTACTGCAACCATGAGGCCTGGCGCTCAAAGATTCTCTGTATTAAGGGGCATCAGGATTTTGGTTCGGCCCACTTCACACAGGCAATTATCGAACGCGTTCTGGAGGAGGGGCTCTACTCAGAGCATCTTGCGGGCATACAGAAGCACTACAAACGCAAGGCAGCCATCCTCAATGGTGCGCTGGTGGAGGGTGGGCTGCGCTCTGCGGGTTGGCAATGGGCGGAACCCAGGGGCGGCTTGATTCTCTGGTTGCGTGGGCCGGAGGAGTTGGATCTACGGGCGAAAAGCTCGTTTTACCAAGGTTGCATCGATCAGGGGGTCCTCTATGTGCCTGGCGATCTTTGTTTTCCGGATGGTAAAGGATGGAATTGTGCGCGCCTCTCGAGCGGGGCCTTGCCGGAGGAGAATTTGCGTGAGGCGGCATCGCGCCTTGTTGCGCAAGCGGTCCTCAAACACGACACGAGCGAGGCGGGTCGCTAGGTATGCTTGCAAACAAAGCATTGCAGGTGTCGGACTCGCCGACGGCGTCACTATTTCTTGTACTTCAGGGCCGCAGCTATGAAGTTGGAGAAGAGTGGGTGTGCCGCGTTCGGCTTCGATTTAAATTCGGGGTGGAATTGAACGCCGACATACCAAGGATGGTCGGGCATCTCCACAATCTCGACGAGATCCCGTTCGGGGTTGATGCCGCCAATCCGAAGGCCCGCTTCCTTTAGGCGATCGCGGTAGGCGTTGTTGAATTCGTAGCGGTGCCGGTGTCGTTCCTCGATATTCTTCTCTCCGTAGGCGTGGTAGCTAAAGCTGTCCTCCAGTAATTCGCAAGGGCAGGCCCCGAGGCGCATGTTGCCCCCTTTCGTGGTGAGGTCTTTTTGATCCTCCATGATGTCGATCACGGGGTGCTCCGTATTGGTATCGAATTCAGTACTGTTCGCATTATCGAGATTGGCTACGTGACGGGCAAATTCAATGACGGCGATCTGCATACCAAGACATAGTCCAAAGTAGGGGATATTGTTTTCTCGGGCAAATTTAGCCGCTGCAATTTTGCCTTCGGTTCCCCGGTCGCCGAAGCCGCCCGGAATGAGGATGCCGTCCAGTGTGGAGAGATGCTTGGCCGGATCCTTCTCAATGTCTTCCGCGTCGAGACGAACGATGCGTACAGACGCATCGTTGGAAATTCCCGCATGAATGATCGATTCGTAGACCGACTTGTAGGCGTCCTGAAGTTCGATATATTTGCCAACCACACCGATTTCTACCTTGAAGCTGGGCGCCTTTAGGCGATGAACGACATCGTGCCACTCCTTCATGTCGCTGTCTGGAGCATCCAGTTGGAGATGGTCGATCACCAGATCGTCGATATTCTCGGCCTTCAGCGCGAGCGGTAGCTCGTAGATGGAGGTTTCCACGTCCATCTCCTCAATGACTGCCTTGGAGGGCACATTACAGAAGAGGGAGAGCTTTTGGCGCATCTCGTTCGTCATCGGCTCCTCGGTACGACAGACAAGAATGTCCGGCTGGATACCAATCTCGCGAAGCTTCGCGACGGACTGTTGGCTTGGCTTTGTCTTCAGTTCACCGGCCGCCTTGAGGTAGGGCAGTAGGGTGCAGTGAAGGAAGAGCGCGTCGTTCCGGCCGACTTCGAGTGCGAACTGGCGCATCGCCTCAAGAAAGGGAAGCCCCTCGATATCACCAATCGTGCCACCAAGTTCTGTAATGAGTACATCCACGTCTTCGCCTGCTCCTGCGTAGATGCGTTCCTTGATCACGTTGGTCACGTGCGGGATGACTTGTACTGTTGCGCCGAGGTAATCGCCGCGCCGCTCTTTCGCGAGGACAGTTTCATAGACCTTGCCTGAGGTAAGGTTGTTAAGTCGGCTCAACTCGCCAGAGGTGAAGCGTTCGTAGTGGCCGAGGTCGAGGTCGGTTTCTGCACCGTCATTCAATACGTAGACTTCCCCGTGCTGGAAAGGACTCATCGTTCCAGGGTCGACGTTTAAATAGGGGTCGAATTTCTGTAGGCGAACTTTTAAGCCACGCTGTTCCAATAGAGCCCCGAGAGCCGCGGAGGTCAGGCCTTTACCGAGCGAAGAAACGACGCCACCTGTAACAAAAATATACTTCATGAGTTCGAATTGTGCTGTGCTGAACTTGGTCTTAGAACGTTTACGGTTATTCCGCCCTGTCGGGCGCGCATTCAACTGTCGGCTCTTCACCCTTGGCAAACATTTTCCCACTCAGAGCGAAAGAAATTGTTGAATAATAAAAACTAATACAGGAATAGTGGCTTATTAGAGCTTAAAGTCATGGTAACAACAGGGTGGCGTTGCTTTAAGCTGAAAGCGGATGGATCCGTTAGGCTTATTTCTAAAGCCAATCTAATGCGCGCGATCTCTACAGCTAATAGATGGTTTGTATTTGGGTCGAGGTTTGAAAAGGCTGAGCACGTCAATAGGATTTAGTGTTATTGTAGTTTAACGAAATAAATAATATGGGTGCACTACGTAATTTTGTTCAATCGACGATCGGGCGCAAAGTCCTGATGGCACTGACCGGTCTCGTGCTCGTGCTCTTTGTGATGGGGCACATGCTCGGCAATTTGCAGATCTTTCTTGGTGCCGAGGTGATTAACGCTTACGCCTATAAGCTTCACCACCAATTACCTTCGCTTGCGCTCTGGGCGATCCGTCTTTTCCTGCTTGCGACCATTGCGGTCCATATTTGGACGGCTGTGACACTGACCATCGATAACCGCAAGGCGCGACCCGAGCGCTACGATAATGACAAGCCGATTCAGGCGAGTTACTCCTCTCGGACCATGCGGATGAGTGGCATTATCCTGCTTGCCTTTATAATCTTCCACATTGCCCACTTCACCGTTCGCAGCGTGCCCGGTATGCAATACGAGGAGCCGGGCGTGATCACACCGACCGAGGTGCCGTTGGTAAAGCATGGCGAAGCTGTGTTGAAGAATGGTAAACAGGTGCCGACATTCAATGTGCATGACATGATGATCGACGGTTTCCAAGTCTGGTGGGTATCTGCTTTCTATATCATTGCCACCGGCCTCCTTTGTATGCACCTGACGCATGGTGTTAGTAGTATGTTTCAAAGCATAGGGCTACGTAACAAGATGTGGCGTGAGCGTCTCGATAAATTTGCTTTGGCCTACGGCTGGATCGTTTTTCTGGGCTTCGCGATCATTCCGGTCGTCGTGCTTGCCGGTCTACTTAAGAAAGACCCAACAGGCGGATTGAGTGCGGAGGCAGTTACGATCGTAGAAACTATTCAAAAATAGAGAGAAGCACTATGAATCTCGATTCTAAAATCCCGGAGGGTCCGCTTGATAAGAAGTGGTCGAGCCACAAGTTTAACATGAAGTTGGTCAACCCGGCCAACCGTCGTAAATATCATGTCATTGTTGTCGGCTCGGGTTTGGCCGGTGGAGCTGCTGCTGCAAGTCTTGCTGAGCAGGGTTACAATGTGTCTTGCTTCTGTTATCAAGACAGCCCGCGCCGTGCGCACAGTATTGCCGCGCAGGGGGGCATTAATGCCGCGAAAAATTACCAAAACGACGGTGATAGTGTGCAAAGACTTTTTTACGACACGGTTAAAGGCGGCGACTATCGTGCCCGCGAAGCCAATGTATATCGTCTCGCCGAAGTGAGCGCGGATATTATTGACCAATGCGTGGCTAACGGCGTGCCGTTCGCTCGGGAGTATGGCGGTCTTCTCGCCAACCGTTCCTTCGGTGGAGCGCAGGTTTCCCGCACCTTCTACGCACGTGGTCAAACGGGACAGCAACTTCTGCTTGGTGCCTACGCCGCTCTTAGTAAGCAGATTGGCTTGGGTAAAGTGAAGATGTATAACCGCCACGAGATGCTCGATGTGGTCAAGGTCGACGGCCACGCCAAGGGCATCATCGTCCGAAACATGGCAACCGGTGAGATCTGCCGCCATGCGGGTGATGCCGTCGTGCTGGCTACCGGTGGATACGGCAATGTTTTCTTCCTCTCCACCAACGCTCAGGGCTGTAATGTGACGGCTGCTTACCGTGCGCACAAGCGCGGCGCTGGTTTTGCCAACCCCTGCTACACGCAAATTCACCCGACCTGTATCCCCGTTCATGGGGATAAACAGTCCAAGCTCACACTCATGTCTGAGTCGCTCCGCAATGACGGACGCATCTGGGCACCCAAGCATGCCGATGTGGCCAAGCAGATTCGGGAGGGAAAAATTCACCCGAACGATGTTGCTGAGGACGATCGTGATTACTATCTCGAGCGTAAATACCCGAGCTTCGGTAATCTCGCACCGCGTGATATTTCGTCCCGCGCGGCGAAGGAAGCCTGTGATGAGGGCCGCGGTGTGGCGACCACGGGCCTAGGTGTGTTTCTTGATTTCCGCGATTCCATCAAGCGCGATGGTAAGAATGCGATTGAGGAACGCTACGGTAATCTCTTCGACATGTATCAGTGCATCACCGGCGACAACCCGTATGAGACACCGATGATGATTTTTCCTGCGGTCCACTATACCATGGGTGGCCTCTGGGTGGACTACAATCTCGAGTCGACAATCCCGGGTATGTTCGTGGGCGGGGAGGCCAATTTCTCTGACCATGGTGCAAATCGCCTTGGAGCTTCGGCGCTTATGCAGGGGCTTTCAGACGGATACTTCGTCCTACCCTACACCGTTGGCAATTACCTCGGTGAGCAGGGCGTGGCCGCTGCCGGCAAGGTTACGACTGATCATCCGGCCTTCGAAGAAGTTGAGAGCGATGTGAAGGCTCGCATCGATAAGCTTCTCTCGATCAACGGGACGGAGACCCCGCGATCCTTCCACAAACGCCTTGGTCACATTATCTGGGAATACTGTGGCATGGCTCGTTCCAAGGAAGGTCTCGAGGGCGCGATTGAGCAGGTGCAGAAGCTCCGAAAGGAGTTCTGGGAAAATGTCCGTGTGGTCGGCGGCGCTGATGGGATCAACCCCGAACTTGAGCGTGCCGGTCGTGTGGCAGACTTCCTTGAATTCGGTGAGCTGATGTGCCGCGATGCCCTCATGCGAGAGGAGTCCTGCGGCGGTCACTTCCGTATTGAGCACCAGACTGACGACGGTGAGGCCCTTCGTGATGACGAGAATTTCACTTTTGTCGGCGTCTGGGAATATCAGGGTGACAATACTGCCCCGGAATTGCACAAAGAGCCGCTCGTCTACGAGAATGTGAAGCTCGCCACCCGTAGTTACAAATAAACTAGGTTATACGCACGATGGAAAAGACAATGAATCTCACTCTGAAAGTCTGGCGCCAGAAAAACGCCGACACCCCGGGCGCGTTTGAAACCTATGAGGTCAAGGACGTTTCCGAGGATTCCTCCTTTCTCGAGATGCTCGACATCCTCTCCGAAGATCTGGTGGAGCAGGGTAAGGAACCCGTCGCTTTCGACCATGACTGTCGCGAGGGCATCTGCGGTATGTGCTCGATGACTATCAATGGTATCCCGCACGGTCCTGAGCGTGCGACGACGGCTTGCCAACTGCATATGCGTCACTTTCGCGATGGTCAGACGATTACCATTGAGCCATGGCGCGCCAAGCCCTTCCCGGTCATGAAGGATCTCATTGTTGATCGTTCCCCGCTCGATCGTATTATCCAAGCAGGCGGTTTTATCACCGCACGAGCGGGAAGCGCGGTGGACGCCAACGCGCTTCCAATCCCCAAAAACATAGCCGATTACGCAATGGATGCGGCGGCCTGTATCGGTTGTGGTGCCTGCGTAGCAGCTTGTCCGAATGCATCGGCCATGCTCTTTACCGGCGCGAAGGTCTCCCATATGAACAGCCTTCCGCAAGGTGCTGCTGAGAAGGACCGACGAACGCTTGCTATGGTGAGGACCATGGACAGTGAGGGCTTTGGCGGATGCACCAATATTGGCGAGTGTGAGGCAGCTTGCCCGAAAGAGATCTCTCTCGATATGATTGCCCAACTCAATCGCGATTACGTCGCAACTCAGGTAAAGAGCATTTTTAAGCCAGTCGCCTAATTTTTCGATGTGCTATCAGAAGTGAGGAAGCGTATAGTCACGACGCGTCACTTCATTTATTCTACATACTGTTAGGGAGTCGGTGACAAGCGTAGCTGCCGTATCGTAGTGTCGAATCTTGAGACGGTTACGCGCTCGCAATTCTCTACAATTGGTTGTCTATCCATTCCTCATATAGATGAGACGGATTTCCTAATACCGACACGTCGTTTCAAAAACTGGCATTCGGCTCTAGGATAATACCGTTTCGAAAAAGGTATTTCCCGATGCTAGGTAGGGCGTGCTCGCCGTTCCGAACTGGCGACATGACCGATCCGACATGTCTGCCGTAGCCTGCGGCGGAGGGGGTAGCGTAGGCGGTCGGAATCGGACCACGCGCCGTTCGGCAATCGATACCGTATGTCCATATTATGTGGATTGACCGACGTCACCAACTGGCGAACGGCGGTTGTTCCGGTTCGCATCACGCCCGGTTGTGTCGTCCCGCTTAGCGGGACTCTGAACGGCGAAACCGCCCGACCCGGCCAAACCTTATTCAAAACGGTATAATTCATTATGTCTACGAGCGTAAGGGCCCTTTAGCAGAGCAAAAAATAGCTGACTTTTCTCCTTCAATTTTATCTTCTAGTTTTAATGGCCCGCCGTAAATTCAAGCAGTCGCCTGAGGAGGACTTTCCGATGACTCCGATGATTGACATGGTTTTTCTGCTACTGGTGTTCTTTATGACGGTGAGCACTCTGGCGCAAGCGGAGCGCGCCAAAGAAGTTGATCTACCCGAGTCCGCTGAGAGTGATGTGCCGGAGGCCAGCGAACTATCCGATCGCGGTACCATCTCGGTCGATGCCGGTGGGGGGCTTTATCTCGGCACTCGTCCGGTCAGCCTCGAGCAGATGCAGGCGGCGATGAAGACCGCCCTCAGTGAGAATCCGGACCTGCGTATCCATTTGCGGGCCGATCAGGATACTCCCTATGGCGAGATTAAGAAAGTGCTCAAAGCCTGCGCCGATGTCGGTGCCTACGAAGTCATCTACGCCACCTATCAGATGCGTTAAGTGGCCTTCCATCTTCTAAATCCTAACCACATTGGCCAAATACAGAAAGAAACCCGATGAGAAACCCGGTGTGCCCATCGCACCGATGATCGATGTCGTTTTTCTTCTGCTCATTTATTTCATGGTATCGTCGACTCTTAAGCAGCAGGAGGCGGACCTTTCATTTCAACTGCCCGGTTCTGTTGAACAGGAAGAACCACTCGATCTACCCGATGAGCAAATCATTGAGATTCGCGACGATGGGCAGGTTGTGGTCAACGATTATCCTTATGACAAGCCGACTGACGCTTGCTACCGGGAACTGGCCGTTATGCTGACCCGCTTTCGTGAAGCCAGCACCGCAAATAAAGTCGAAGCGATTGTTACCATCTCGCCCGCCGAGTCCGTGCCACATACGCAAATTGTTAAAGTGATGGACGCCTGCTCTTTTGCCGGTATTCAGGCCGTTAATTTCGCTCTCGGGGATGACTCATAGGGATGAGGTGGCGGGCGATAGGGCTTGGTTAGGCCGTCTGGCAAGCCCGTCGACATACTCAAGTCTGAAGAGTGTTGTGCCTAGATATTCATTTTGGAGGGTTTCCGTTTGCCAGCTATTCTTAGCTCGGTTCACTGGCAGTTTATGGATAAGAAGACGGTGAAGGCCTATTTTGATTCCGACCCGGTGGTGGATATTTACGCCAAGGCCGCGGCGGAGTTGGGCCTCTGGGCGTCGGAGGAGAGGGTCTTTTCCAAGCTCTTTGGGCGTGGCGACTCGCTACTCGAGCTGGGCTGCGGTGCAGGTCGAATCGCTTTCGGTCTCCATGAGTTGGGCTACCAAAATCTGCTGGCGACAGATTATTCCAGAACCATGGTGAAACGTGCGAGGCAACTCTCGGATACGCTGGAATATCGAATTCCATTTCGAGTCTGCGACGCCACTAGGCTTGAGTTTGAAGCCGATGTCTTCGATGGTGCCATCTTTGGGTTTAATGGCTTGATGCAGATTCCTGGGGCAGGGGGGCGCGAGCAGGCTTTGTCGGAAATTTACCGTGTGCTCCGCCGGGGTGCTTGGTTTGTCTTCACCTCGCATGATCGGGAGCGCTCGCCACATCGCGATTTTTGGAGGGCGGAAGCACTACGTTGGGAATACGGGACGCAAAAATCTGAGTTGGATGATTTTGGTGACCGCACTGAAGTCTCCGCTACGGGGGTCCACTTTATGCATGTTCCAACCGTGGACGAGTTGAAGACAGTCATAGAAAAGGTGGGCTTTCGCCTGGAAGCTACGGCCATGCGTAGCGAGCTTGCTAATGAATCGATGGAAGTCCTTCAGTTTTCAGACGACTGTCGTTTCTGGGTGGTTCAGAAATAGGCTTTCCGCTCGACACGATTCTCCGTTACACTACCTGCATTCATCTAACATGTCCTAAATGCAATGTGCTCTAAATTTATGCTCGAAAAAATACCCCGCCGCTCCGCCCTGAAACGTATTGCCCAGGGCACTGCAACGATTGCCGCCGCCACGGCAGTAAGCCCCAGCCTTTCAGCGGCTCCGAAGGAATCCAAACTGAAGGGTAATATCCGGCACTCGGTCTGTGCCTGGTGCTACAAAAAGACGGTGCCGCTCGAAGAGCTCTGTCGTGTTTCGCGCGATATGGGCATCGAAGCGATCGATCTGGTAGCGCTGAAGGATTTTCCCCTGCTCAAGAAATATGGCCTTATCTCCGGCATTACGGCCGGTGTGCCGGGTGGTATCCGTAATGGCCTGAACCGTGTGGAGAACCACGACGAGATCGTAGCCTTCTTTGGGGATGCCCTTCCGAAGGTAGCTAATGCTGGCAGCCCGAATGCGATTTGCTTTTCCGGTAACTTGAAAGGAATGTCTTCCGAGGAATCTTTGGAGAATTGTGTGACTGGGCTGAAGCGAATCGCTCCGATCGCGGAAAAAGCGGGCGTAACCATCTGCATGGAGTTACTGAATAGCCGGAAAAACCATAAGGACTACGCCTGCGACCGCACCGAGTGGGGTGTGGAGATGTGCAAGCGTGTCGGCTCCGAGCGGATTAAATTGCTCTATGATATCTACCACATGCAGATCATGGAGGGGGATATTATTCAGCACATCCGCGACTTTCATCCATACATTGGCCACTACCACACGGGTGGTGTCCCCGGGCGCGCCGAGATCGATGAGTCGCAGGAGCTTTTCTACCCAGCCATTATGCGGGCAATCCTTGAAACCGGTTACAGGGGATTGGTGGCACAGGAGTTTATCCCGAAGCGAAAAGATGTGGTCGCATCTCTGCGTCAAGCGATTGAAATCTGCGACGTCTAGCCCGCTTATTGCATGAGATCCAGAATTGGCTTTGGCAAGGCGCGAGCCGT
>JBMYNR010000025.1:0-24579 GCA_049598495.1 Opitutales bacterium | reverse complement strand
ATCCCGTAACAAGATAAAGAACGACAGCAACAAACTGGTGCAATATTCGGGCTAGAACTTCTGGTGAGAGCCGTTTCGAGAGCCGCGAAAGCTAGCAGCGGCGATGCGGGCCTCACGCACATCGTCAGTCGTTGCATTGCGGGCAATTTCGTCACGATTCTTCTGCCCGTCGAGTATCTTAATTTCCTCCTTAAGACCGCACCCGAAAAGCTAATCTAGCGCCATTCGTGCTTAGGATAGCGCCCGGCAAGCTCCTTGCGAACGTGCTGGTAAGCACCTCCCCAGAAGCCCTCAAGATCATCGGTGAGATGGGCGGGGCGCTGGTTGGGCGCGAGTAGCTCGACGAGGAGTGCTACCTTGCCATCGGCAATCCGGAGCGAATCCCCCGGCACATCGTAAAAATCCTGTAGCTTGGATGCGACGATAGCTCGACCATCAGCTTCATAACGGATTCTTGCGGGGCGCTTACGACGGGGCAACTCAATCTCTGCGGGCGCATAGGCGTCGATGTAATATAGCTGCTCGGGGCTGATCCATTCCATAAAAGTATTCAACACTGGTCGGTCTTTGATTTCTTTGTAGCTGAATGCGCCGTGGCAGATCTGTTCGACCAATAATTGGCAGGCCTCCTCATCGATCGGCTGGATCTCTGTCTCGGGGCAATTCCTAGCCACGAAATTTACCCGATGGATCCAGTTCTCGACCGAAGCATCCCAATTATTCAAATTAAGCGAGCCAGACATCACCTCAACAGCAAGGATCGCGGCCGCCTCGTCCAAATCGGGCTCCCCATGATCCTTGGACGCCAGCACTAGATCGCGGAAACGATACTCCCGGCGGCATACCACCCTTCGTGCGGTCGCGTCGTAATGGGTGCCCGCAAACTCATTAAAGTCATCGGGAAAGACCGCTTCGAGCTGCTTTGGCTCTACCGCGGTGGCCAGGCCGAGCAATACAGAGACATCGCCACGCAGTTCCCGCTCCTCTATTTCGGCCGCCACGAAGAGCGGGTTCTCGACCACACTCTCCCGCCGAAGCTCACCCGAACGACCGTGCACCATCTTGCAACGTCGGGTGCCGGTATCGTTGCGAAGGGATAGATGATCGGAAAAGGCGACCAGAACCGCCGAGCAGATACGTGTCTCGTGATCCGGCAATGCACCTGATCGAATATCGAGTCCTGCCCGCTTCGCCAGCTGGAGAATCTGCTTGGCAACCACTCCTGCCTGACGGGCAGCTGCGCCGTGGATCCCAAGCGCGGCGCAAGCACTTGCATGAAACTTAGCCTCGCGAGCCAAATACCAGGCGCGCAGGTGCACAAAATAATCGGAGCGCGCATCAGCATGCTCCTCAATCTGCCGGATCTGTTCTCGCCGAATGCGCTCGTCCCGCGAGACACGGTAGAAGGATCGCCCTTGGCTGAGCGCCGCGATCAGGGCGGCGTCCTCCATCACACCGAGCCGATCCGCCTCGATTAACAGTCGGGCATAGCGCGGGTGCAAGGGGAAGCCCGCCATCCGGCGCCCGAGATCCGTAATCTGCCCCTGATGGTTGAGAGCACCCAGATCCTTTAAAAGATCGATTGCCCGTGTGAGGGCCTCTGACTTGGGGGCTTCATACCAAGGATAGGAATCCAGATGCTCAATCCCTGCCGCAGCCAACATCAAGACCGTCTCAGAGAGATCCATACGTCTCACCTCGGCCTCATCCCGCTCCGCGCGACCCTCATGCTCGGCCGCACTCCAGAGGCGCACACAAACACCCGGACCCGTCCGTCCGGCTCGGCCTGCACGCTGCTCGGCCGAAGCACGACTGATCGGCTCGATCAGAACCGAGTTGATCCCCCGTCCCGGATCATAGCGAGCGATACGGGCCAAACCGCCGTCGATCACGGCACGGACCCCTTCAATTGTGATGGACGTCTCAGCCACATTCGTAGCGACAATCACTTTCCTCGTATCACCGGGGGTGACGGCGCGATCCTGCGCCTCGGGCGGAAGCTCGCCGTGCAATGGCAGGACCTCCATACCCCTCGCTTCGGGAAGACTCTCGATCGCTTCAATGGTTTTCCGTATCTCGAAGGCCCCGGGCATGAAGACGAGGGCATCTCCGGTAAGGGCGGAAGCGACCATCTTCTTAAAAGCTGCAGCCGCACGCTCCCAGACGGGCGCCGCATGCCGCCCAAGGGCCGCACCCGCATAGCTGAGTTCGACAGGATACATCCGTCCGGATGCCTCGATTCGACAACAGGGCGCGAGAAAACCCTCAAGTGCGTCGATATCAAGAGTGGCGGACATGACGATCAGCTTCAGATCGGGGCGCACTGTCTGCACCGATTGAAAGGCCGCTGCCAAACTGAGATCACTGGTTAGGTGGCGCTCATGAAACTCATCAAAGACGATGGCGCCGACCCCCTTCAAAGAGGAATCCTCCAATATCTGCCGTAGCAGGATAGCCTCCGTAACAAAACGTATCCGCGTTTTCGGGCCGACAACATTCTCAAAACGGATCTGGTAGCCCACCTCTTCTCCAAGTCGGACGTCGCGCTCAAAAGCCACATGTTTTGCAAGCAGGCGGGCGGCAAGACGACGCGGCTGAAGAATCACAATCTCCCCTTTGATTCCAGCCTGATCCAGAAGAATTTGCGGTATCTGTGTCGATTTGCCCGACCCCGTCGGCGCTGAAAGCACCACACGCCCTGTTGCGGCGAGGCCTTCGACGAGTTCATCGGCGACGTCGTATATGGGTAACTCTGTGGGCATGGCATGCATCGGTCTCACTCTTAAATCTAATAACTAAGAGGATAACGAATGAAATGAAGACAAATGTAGGGGCTTTGCCTGCAACGCCCGAGCCATCAATGGCACACCCCTACTATTTGACCATCTGCAGATCGAACCTGCTTCTTCTTCGCCCTTGAGCCCTCAGTCAAAAACCTATCTAGTTGAAGCAATGGACAGCGAATCTCTCCAACGGCGCCTCCGGCAGGAAATTTTACGTGCCCGCCGCCGTATCTACGAGATAGGCGAAGCGACGCCCTTGGACGCCATCGCAATGAAGGAGCCCGAGTTCGAGCTCTTTATCAAACGCGAGGACGCCTCCAAAATCCATGCCTACAAATGGCGAGGTGCCTATAATCGCATGGCACAGCTATCCCCCGACGAACTTGCCAAAGGGGTGGTCACGGCATCGGCCGGCAACCACGCACAAGGGGTGGCTCTGGCAGCACGAAATCTGGGAACCCAGGCGATTATCTACATGCCCTTATCCACACCGCG
This sequence comes from Opitutales bacterium, assembly GCA_049598495.1. Taxonomy (GTDB): domain Bacteria; phylum Verrucomicrobiota; class Verrucomicrobiia; order Opitutales; family Coraliomargaritaceae; genus Thalassobacterium. Next base: position 21,301 of record JBMYNR010000025.1, on the reverse strand, counting down.
GATGAAACAGCGGGCGGTGCAGCGGCATGGCGGCAAGCGGGTTGAGATCCGACTCTGTGGCGACAGTTATGATGCCGCGAGTGCGGCGGCACTGATCTGCGCGGACGAAGATGGACGCAGTTATATTCACGCCTACGATGATCTTGCTGTCATGGCTGGCCAAGGCACCCTCGCGGATGAGATCGTCATGTCGGAAAAAGGACCCTTCGACGTGGCCTACCTTCAGGTTGGTGGAGGAGGCATGGCCGCAGCCACCGCCACTTGGCTCAAGGTCAACTTCCCTGATATCCGAATCATCGGTGTCGAGGGCGAGGAACAGGCCTCAATGGCCGCAGCCGTCAAAGCCGGCAAGCCCATTGCGCTCGAAAAGCTCGATGTTTTCTGCGACGGCACCGCCGTGCGCAAGGTGGGTAAAATGACCCACACAATCTGCGCCGAACTCGTCGACGAGTGGATGACCGTTTCCAACGATGAGGTTTCTGCCGCCATCCAATTTCTTTGGGAAGAGTTGCGCTGTATCCCCGAACCCTCCGGAGCAATGGGGGTCGCCGCGGTTCTCAAACACAAGGAAGCACTCGCGGGAAAACGTGTCCTGAGTATTCTCTGTGGATCAAATGTGGATTTCGAGCAACTGGCCACAATTGCCCGCCGCTCCGCAATCGGCGCCGAGCGGCGTCGCTTCATCAAGGTACAAATTCCAGAGAAAGCAGGTGCCATGTACGGCCTTCTCAAGGCCCTTCCGGAAAGCGTCAGCATTACCGACTTTCAATACGGGAAAACCCATGCAAAAAACGCGGCTCCCGTCATCGGCTTTGATGTCTCCGCAATGGAGTTCACCGTCCTTGAAAAAGCTCTCAGCGAGAGCGGCTATATCCACACGGAAGTCACCGCGGAAACGGATGTCGTCTTCCGTCTAATCCACTACGAATCGAAACTCCTGCGCAACCCAATCTTCATCACACTTGAATTCCACGAGCGTCCGGGTGCACTAGGTGAATTCCTCCATTCGGTCAGCCCCCACTCGAATCTCTGCTACTTCAACTACGTTTATTCCGGTGAGCGCGTCGGCCGGGCGCTGCTCGGCTTCGAATTCGATAGCAAAGACGAACACAACCACTTTAGCGAGGTGCTCCATTCCGCTCAGGAGGCTTACCGCTCCTACGAGCGCGTGAATGAAGAAGTGATGGGCCGAATCATCTGAGGCTATGAGAGAACTACGAAGAATAGTTATGTTAGGGCGTGTACTCCGCGCGCGCCGTTCGGCAAGCGGTAACGAACGACCCTATTTAACATACGGATACATCGATAGCATCGGCGAACGGCGCTTTCAGAGAAACCGCCCTACCTCTAAAACCTAATGCACGAAACGGGCCTCATCTTCACGGCTATGATGCCGGTATTTTTCATCATTCTCGCGGGGTTTGTTGCCCGACGCGTAGGATGGTTAAACGAAGCCGCAGATCGAAGCCTGATGAACGTAGTGGTCAACCTCCTCTACCCCGCCTTTATCTTCTCCTATGTGCTCGGCAATGACGCCTTGCGCAACCCGATCGATGCAGTGCTTCCCCCATTGGTCGGCCTATGCAGTATTGTGGCGGGCTTTAGCATCAGTATGCTGCTGGCTCGAAAACTGAAAATCGGCGACCAGCGTGAATGCCGTACTTTCGCATTCAGCACGGGCATTTACAACTACGCCTATTTCCCCATCCCTATTGTCGCCCTGCTCTTCGACCGCGAAACCACTGGCATACTTCTTATCTACAATGTGGGTGTTGAAATCGCCATGTGGTCACTCGGTGTCGGCTTCATTCTCTCTGCGAACGACCCGAAACCACTCTGGCAGCGACTCCTCAGTGCACCCGTGATCGCGATCCTGATTTCGGTACCGATGAATTGGCTACGCGTGGACCAGCATCTCCCCGATTTCGCCTTTGAATCGATCGACTTACTCGGCAAATGCGCGATTCCTCTTGGCCTCATTGTGATCGGCGCAACGTTTGCCGATCTGGCTACGGACGTGCGCCTCTTCGAACGTCTGCAGATTCCCCTCTCCGCAGTGATTATTCGCCTAGCCGCCTTCCCTATGAGCTTCATTTTCTTCGCCCTGATAATCCCCTTCCCCGACGAACTCAAAGCAGTCATGCTGATTCAGGCAGCTATGCCCTGTGGCGTCTTTCCGATTCTACTGGCACGCCAATTCGATGGATCGCCCGAGGTCGCACTCAAGGTCACACTGACGACCACGATTGTCAGCTTCGCCACCATCCCATTGTGGATCGGCTTCGGCTTGAAGCTCCTGAACCTGTGAAGGTAGATCAGCACAAAGGGCACGAATTGCACAAAGCTAAAACTTGTATCACTTCGAAAAAGGTCTGGTTCACTGGGTAGGTGCCATGCCCTTATGCGTCCGCCACGTCTCGCAAGTATCCTGGACGGCTTCCGGCGTCGCCGCCGACGCGACAACCGTAAGCGCTTGCGGTTCTCGCATCCAGCGCAAGCTGGATGAAGGCTCCACGCACCCTAAGGCTTGGAGGGACGGCGTCCTCGGCGTCCGCCGAACTCTCTCAATTTTTAGCGAAGATTGCGCGTCGTTGAGCGGTTGAAAAATGCACGCCAGAGAAGCCAAGTCTTTCAGCCGTTCGTTGAAAGGGTGTAGCGATGCGACGCCAGTCGCGTCGACGTATAAAGGGATCCGAACAGACGGAGGCACTCGTCCGTCGACCTTGCTGGCGCAAGTTCGCTGGTCGGGCCGGATACAGCGATTGAAAGCTTTTTAAAGATGGTACCCGACGGCCTAAAGGCCGAACTCCAACAAAACTCCGCATATCCTAAGGGTTAGAATGGGCCCTATAAAGCGTCCGTCCACGTCTTCGCAATCAGCTAAGACTTTAGGGCAGATGATATTGCTGGCCGAAAACGGGCATCCGGAGGCAGAGAGTCGGCTGAAACAAATACTCAAAGCCTCTGCGACTTGCTGGGTATAAACCAGACTTAGAGCACAGCCTGCGTGGGTGTCGCATCACCCTGGCAGAACTCGATGCCCTCCCCCTGAAAGAGAATCTGCCCGCCGGCCTCGCCCCCTTCGGGCCCCAACTCGACCACCCAATCGGCCATACGCACCACGTCGAGGTCATGCTCGATAATAAGAATGGTGTTACCCGCGTCACGCAGCTTGAGCAGAAGATCCATCAAGCGCTGGACATCGAGCCAGTGTAGACCTGTTGTTGGCTCGTCGAGGATGTAGAGGGTTTCTCCCTGCTGCCTCTTACTCAACTCAAGCGAAAGCTTGATCCGTTGCGCCTCACCACCCGAAAGGGTGGTCGCAGGCTGCCCCAACTTAATGTAGCCAAGACCGACGTCGGACAAGGTACGTAGCTTCTCGGCAATCCGCGGTTGCTTGCTAAAAACCTCAAGGGCTTCATCAACACTCATCTCGAGCACATCGGCAATACTGAAGCCCTTAAACCGAACATCGAGAGTCTCTCGGTTGTAGCGACGCCCATGACAACTCGGGCACTCGGTGTAAACGTCCGCCATAAACTGCATATCCAACTTGATCACACCGTCGCCCTTACAGCGCTCGCAACGCCCACCGCTCACATTGAAGCTGAAGCGACTCGATTTATAGCCGCGGATCTTAGCGAGGGAACATTTTGCATAAAGATCGCGTAGTTGGTCGAAGAGCTTCGTAAAGGTCGCCGGGTTTGAGCGCGGGCTACGCCCGATCGGCGACTGGTCGACCTGAATAACGGAGAGGAAGTTGTCTAGGCCGGAGATTTTCCGGTGCTTACCGGGAATCGCCTTTGCACGGTTCAGGCAGAAGGCAGCCGCCTTCGCAAGGATATCATTCACCAGTGTACTCTTGCCGGAACCGGAAATCCCACAAACCACCGAAAGCAATCCTACGGGGAAACGTGCCTCGACATTCTTGAGATTATTCTCCGTGGCACCTTCGATGCGCAGCCATTCGCGCTTCGGCCGCAATGTGGCCGCTTCTTTCTGCACGCGGACATCGCCGCATAAAAACATTCCGCTGCGGCTGCGCTTGGCTTTGAAAGAAGACTGCGGACTTCCCTCAAAGATGATTTCACCCCCACCCGCACCGGCACCGGGACCGAGTTCGATTAAATGATCGGCTGCCAACATGGTCTCACCATCGTGCTCCACCACGACCACAGAGTTACCGCGATCGCGCAAGCCCGTGAGCGTTTGAATGAGTCGGCGATTATCGATCGGATGCAAGCCGATGCTCGGCTCGTCCAAAATATAAACAACCCCCACGAGCGACATACCCAACTGGGTGGCCAGACGCACCCGCTGCGCCTCGCCGCCGCTAAGGCTATTATAGCTGCGATTAAGCGTGAGGTAGCTTAGACCCACCTCGTTAAGAAACGACAGCCGTGAGCCCAGACCACGGATCGCATCGCCCACAGCTGCATATTGTGGATTTTTTTCCAGCGAAAGAATAAAGCTCTGCGCATCCGAGAGCGACATGGCCAGCAGGTCGGTGATCGAGCGCCCCTCAATAAGCACCTTAAGGCTGGCCTGATTTAAACGACGCCCAGCACAGGCTTCACAACGACTCGCCGTCTGGTAGGCCATCAACCGGGTCCGAAGCCCGTCACTCATCGTCGTGCGCCGAATATTCTCGAGGTCCGCCAAGACCCCCTCAAAGGGCAGCGATTCCGGCTTCGTGCTTCCGCCCTTGAGTTTGAAGCTAAAGAGACGATCACCCGCGCCATACAGGATCTGCTCGCGCACATCGGGCTCCAGCTCATTCCAGGGTAGTTCCGGATCGAAGGGCAGTTGCTCCGCCAGCTGCTTGAGAATCGCGTTATGCCGAATGATCATCTGCTTCGAACCGAGCCGCCAGGGCTTGATCGCACCCTTCTTTACACTGATCGTCGGATCGGGCACAATGAGCTCGGGCTGAAATTGAAGTGTCTCCCCAAGCCCGCCGCATTCGGGACAAGCGCCTTCGGCATGGTTCCAGGAAAAGTGCCTTGGCGTAACCGCTTCGTAGACCTCACCACAGATCACACAGGCGAGCCGATTACTCAGGGGCAACTCACGCCAGCCCTCCCCCTCTTCGATCAGAATGGTCGCCCGGTCGTCGCCTTCACTGAAGGCTAAATCCAGCGAGTCCGCGAGGCGGCTACGTTGGTCGCCTTTCAAAACAAGGCGATCGACTACAATCTCGACCGCGATCGACGCGGCCTTCGAATCGATGATATCCCGCTCATCCAGTCGATGAATCTCCCCGTTCAGGCGAACTCGCTGGAATCCTCGCTGCTGCAAGCGAGGCAGCTCTTCACGGAGGATGGCCGGTTTCGCTGTCAACCAAGGAGCCAGTATCATAAGTCGACTACCTTCCGGCTCCGCGTAAATCCGCGCGAGACAGTCGTCCATCGAGCGCCGCTCGATTAAGCCACCATCCTTAGGGCAATAAGGCGTGCCGCACACGGCCCAAAGTACACGTGCAAAATCGGCTATCTCCGTGACCGTAGCCACAGTGCTCCGCGGATTGCTCCCACCCCCCGATCTCTGCTCGAGGGCGATGACGGGAGAGAGGCCCTGAATGTAATCCACATCCGGACGCGGAATCTGCTCAAGCACCATGCGGGCCTTCGTTGATAGGCTATCGATATACTTGCGGTAGCCCTCCGCGTAAATCGTGTCGAATGCAAGCGAGGATTTCCCGGAACCGCTGACACCGGTAATGACCACAAACTGGTCACGGGGAATCTCAACATTGAGATTCTTTAAGTTGTGCTCGCGTGCACCCTTGACCGAGATGGACTCGACATAATGTGCACTGGGTGAACTCATTTAACAGGGAAGATGTGCTGTATATAGGACTTCGACAGACTGTGCAAGTCTATGAGGTATTAAGTTCTAAAACAGCGAATTTGCATTGTCATAAAGCACGAAAGGACTAGTATATAAATCGTTCAAATGAGCAAAAATACACGTCCAATCCTCTACATAAAGTCCGGCTGCCCCTGGTGCCGGGAGGCCCTTTCCTTTTTCAACGCGCAGGGTGTCGATCTCGATGTGCGCGATGTCTATGGCAACGCGAAGGATATGGACGCTATGGTTGCGATTAGCGGGCAAACCAAAGCGCCGACCTTTGAATACGAGGATTTCATTGTGGCCGATTTTGACGTCGATGAATTTCTGGCCGAATTGAACGAGTTTCCGGAGGTTCGCCAAAAATTGGGCATCTGCGACGACGAGAATTGAGCAAATGCTCTCCCTAACCAGTGGATCAGACCTTTAAGGTAGGGTCGCATGCCCTCATACATCCGCAGCGTCCTGCAAGTATCTCGGACTAGCTTTGTAACCACTTCAAACTTTTTGGCAGGTAATATAAAAAGAAAGGCGCTCCGAAACCGAAGCGCCTTTCGCATTTTAAAGTGCTCTAGCTACTTGCTATCGACCCAGCGGGCGATATCGAGAACAGTCCACGCCTCCTCATTGCCACCAATCTTTGTGCTGACAGTAGCACCGGGCTCCTTGCCCAGCAGAGCTTGTGCGAGCGGGGTCTTGTATGAGAGCACATCATTATCCGGATCACTATCCCAAGCACCGAGGATGGAGTATTTCTGTGTCTTACCCGTGGACCCATTCTTGAGTTCGACGATGCTGCCGATCCCGACGTTTTCCGTCGTAGCATCGGTAAAATCAGTTACCCGGGCGCGAGAGAGATCGACCTCTAACTCATTCTTACGAGACAGGAGAATATCCTGATCCTGACGAGCCATCTTGTATTCGGAGTTCTCTTTCAAGTCACCGTGTTCACGGGCAATCTGAATAGCTTCCTTGTTCTCGGGAATCTTCTTGCTAATGAGCTCCTCATATTCCGCCTTGGCGGAGTTGAAGCTATCCTGCGAAACGATGAGCGCTTCCTCTTCGGAGGTCTCCGCGGCTTCGCCGGCCAGCAGACTCTGAACAGTCGGGAACTGTTTGATGAAGCGGGCCAAAAGCGACTTCTTCGTGAGGTCCTCAAAGCCCTGATTTAGAAGAAGTGTCTGCGCAAGATCATTAGCTGTCTCGACAGTAGCATCGGCGAGAAGATCCGGAATAAGCGAGGTGTCATCACTCAACAGATCCGCAAGGGGGATACGACGCGTGCTCGCATTCTGCAGCGCTTCGTAGTCGATCGCGTAGAACATAGCCGCCAGAAGACGGGGGTTCACGAGCGGCTCGATAATCTCGTTATACTTTTTGGAAGCGCGATTCTTCACGACCCAGAAGAGCAGCGGCCCCTTAATTGTCTGCTCCTTAAGCCAACGGTCGAGACAGTAGCTGATGCGGTCCTGCATGTCGTTCTCGAGCATGAAGTTGATACACTCGCTTGTGAACTTACCGCTGGAATTGCGGAGAAGATCCTCTACCATCGCCTGCCACTTGTCCGGATAAGTCCGGCTGATCAGGTCGAGGTAACGCTTGAAATACTGCGCCGGAAGATCGGCAGCGAGCTCGGAGTAATCGTTGGTCGCATCGAGAATCGAAGCGGAGGACGGCTCCAGCGCTTCAACATCCTCGTGAAGATCACGAGCCAAATTATTACGCACCCAAACACCGTGGAGACGGTCTGCCATGCTGAGACTCTTCGCATTGGCAATCGCATCCGTAAGCTCTTCCAGAATCTGGGGAAGCTCCTCACGGATGACCGAGATATTTTCAGACAGCGCATAGAGTTTCTCGCCGAGTTCGATCTTCTGCTTGGAATTCTTCGTCGCGTGGAACTGCTCGAGAATCTCGTCCTCCGGCTTGACCGGTTCATCGCGATAGATGTAGGGATCGGTTTTCTTGAGAGGCACCCCGATGCGCGGGTCCTTGACGAGGAGCTTCTTCGTGGCAGTCCACCACTTCTTGTATTTGATTGGGCCAATCACGCGAGCAAGCAGGCGCTCAATCTCAGAGGACATCATTGCCTGATTTTCGTTGGCGCTGATGATTTCGCAAATCAAGTCTGCCGGTTGCTTCTTGATCATTTCCTGGATGACATCAGGCTCCGTTCGAGAGCGCACCAGAATATCGTTCGGCTTCAGAATATCCAGCTTGTCGACGCAGAATGCCGGCGCCATAGCGTGTCCTTGCTTACCGTCTTCAAAGTCGATGATCAAGCGATCTGTCGCTTCGTTATAATCTACGATTTTTCCAAAGCCCCAGCTACGGTGCAGACAGTAGTTGCCGGGCACCATACTTTCGAGCACCGCGCGGTGCGGGGCCAGTTTCGGATTCTTATCGATGAGAGCGTCTATAGCCTCTTTATTCATAATGATTGCTTATCTTTTTCGTAAACTTTCCAATATGGACAGTTTCTGAGCCAATGAGAAGTCCTAACTTTAGCTTATCCGCAGAGTCCGTAAAGTCCTTAATGGGCTGGTCAGCAGCTGTACGGCTGACAGAGGCCTACCTTCGCGGCCATCAGAAGGCGGATCAATTGCTCGACGCCTTGCCGGAGGGCTTTTCCGGGGATCGTCGTGCAGCCTGTCAGTCGCTTTTTCTCGGCGGCCTCCGTCACGGGCACCGCACCAAGGCGGCCCTCTCTGGACTGCTGAGAAAGAAGGCGAAGCCCGGCCTCGAGGCCATTCTTTTAGTAACGGGCTTCGAACTTCTGGACGCACCTGCGGATCGACACCCGAAGATTATCCACCATGCGGTGGAACAAAGTAAGGGTCTGGTCAATCGCTTTGAACAGGGCTTTCTCAACGCCGTTTTAAGGAAACTGCCACAGGCTCTCGGTGAGTTCGACCGCGAAACAAGTCCGGCCGCTTATTTTAGCCATCCGCAATGGCTTGTCAGTCGCTGGGAGAAGGAATTCCCGGATACTTACAGGGACCTACTGCAATGGAATCAGACCACGCCCGAGAGCTATATTAAACTCTACACAAAATCAGATAAGGTGCCCGAGGGACTGATCGCCACTCAATGGGATCATTTTTACCGAGTGGACCGAGAGGTCTCTTGGAAGGATGTCGTTCGCCCACTCCTCAATCGAGGAGACGCCTACATCAAAGACCCTTCGACCCGACTGGCACCGGCACTTCTGCGCCCCGTCGGGGGTGAACAGCTGCTCGACCTCTGCGCCGCCCCCGGCGGCAAGGCCTTCGATTTGGCCCACACGATGGAGCATAAGGGCACTCTGGTAGCCGTCGATTTACCGGGCGCGCGTATCGCACGCTTGCGCACGAATCTTTCGACTCTGGAGACAAATACATTCCGCTGCAATATCCTGGAAAGCGACCTACTCAAGCTCGACAAGAACCGCTTTGAACAAGCCACCCTACCGAGCCGATACGATGCCGTCATGCTCGACGCGCCCTGCTCCAACACGGGTGTTATCCAACGAAGAACGGATGTGAAATGGCGTCTCCAGATGGGCGATATTGAGGACTGCGCCAGACTCCAGCATAGCCTACTGGCCAAGGCAGCCGAGTTCGTTAAGGAAGGTGGCCGCATCGTCTACAGCACCTGCAGCATTGAGACCGCTGAAAATCGCGATGTCATCAACGCATTTCTCGCGAGCGAACAGGGCCGCACATTCGAGCTAACCGGAGAATCGATCAGCCTCCCTTGGAAGACGGGACACGATGGTGCCGGTGCATTCTTATTGAGAAAAAAGTAGCGGCGACCAGAATCACTCGCCGCTACAGTATCTAGAATACGAAGCCGATACCTATACTGGCGCGATCGCCGTTCCCATGGTCGGGTCTATGATCACTGACATCAGAGATCAAGTCGTGCTTCCACTCGATGCGACCGTGCACTCTATCTGAAAAGCGATGATAGATCGCCGGCCCGGAGGAAGCGAAAAACTTCCCATCATCGTCCCATTTCAAATCTGTCTCGATGAGTAGTTGCAAATCTTCCCGCAGGTTCCAGCCCAAGTCTAGACTATAGCTCCACTCCGCTGGCTCGGGCTGCTCAAAAATCCAAAACCCGACACTGGTCGCAAAGAACCAATCGTAGGTTTCGGTCTCGTAGCCGAACGAAAGCCCCCCACCCCAGACGCCGTCCCAGACTTCAAACGCATCGTCCTCTTTTCCGACAGGTATCCGCGCCTGTGGCGACAGAGTCCAAGAACCGGATCGCGACGAGAGATTAAAGTATTTCTTCAATGGCAATGCAAGGGTCAGATCGCCGATCCCCTCATCGCGCTGCACCAATTTCTCGCCCTGCGAACCAAGCACCTCACGTCGTGCATCGAGCACATAGGGCAACTTTGCCGTTAGCCGAATCGATCGATCCCAAGTGTAGACGCCCTGCAAGTGGACTTGCGTCACATCTTCAGTAAAACCTCGCGCGACGACTTCATCGCCCTGCTTCAGATCGCTGCGGTGAAGGCGCTCGGCGAGCACTTGAAACCCGTAGCCACCATCCCAGCGGGGCATCATGTTCATGATTGGCTGATCAGCCCATACGAAGGCGACCGGTGCGGCAGTGGCAGCGAGCCAATAAACAAACTGACGGATGCTCATGCTTATTTCTCCGCGAAGGGTTGCATCAAGACAGCCTTGCCGTCCCAAAAGTAATAATGCACTGGCTCGTAGCCTGCATTACGGATCGCATCACGAACTAAGTTGGCATCGTAGTCTTCACCCTCCTCGAGAGCGACGATTACCAGCTGATTCTTAATATCGAGTTCAATGCCCTGACGGAACTTGCCGATGTCCACAAAATCCAGTTTCTTGTTATGGACGCGAATACCGATACCGCAGGAACTGCAGATCAAACCTTTCGTGTAGACCGCAATTTGATTTGGCTGACCGGTAAGATGTTCTGAGGCTGACTCTAGTCGTGTTTCAGAACTGACTTCGAGTGCCGCCTCATCCGCTTGAAGCGGCAAGAAGGCACATGTTAATTGAAGAATAGAAAAATATGTATGGATTTTCATTATATGAATGCTGATTAAAAATAAATTCAGAAAGCGGAGCTGTTGAGCGCCCACTTACTTATTCGATATTTACGAGTTGCGCGGTCGGCGCACTCGCTCACAGCAATCGTACAGCAAATTCCTTAGCGACACTCAATCTCGGTGGCGCAGCACGATTAAAGCAGAGATAGCCACTAGGCTCCCTCAGGCACAGGCCCAGTCGGTCAATGACTCGCGCCACATAGAGCGGAGACGAATGTTCGCGCTCAATGCAACTGGTGCCTGAATAAACATAAAGTTCACCTGCATGATCGAGATGACAAACCGGGCATTCCTGAGAGCAGGACTGAGTTGTCGCACCATCCGCTTCTCCACAGGGGCAATGCTCTGCCTTTTCCAACAAAAGAGAATCGTCCAGACAAGTCCCCAACTGATCCATACACACAGGGACCCAGAAATTGTGGCTCTGTGAGACGATCAAGGCCGGAAGTAGTGGTATGATCAAAAACCGATACACTGTATTAAAAGAAACAGAATCCGCACGGTTCTCAAATGGAAAAAGAAATTTTCTGCAATTCAGATGTGAGTCATTAAAACGCGAATCACGAGAAAATGAATAGATTTCGCGCCTACTTCGCAGTCATTTCGGCACGCGCATTTTCATATGCATGCAAAGCACATTGCGAGCAGGCATCGCGTACATCGGCGAAGAAATCGTTCCCCTTATCATCGACCAAAATGTAAGCAGGGAAATCCTCCACATCGATTCTCCAGATGGCTTCCATCCCCAATTCAGGATACTCAAGGACTTCGACCTTCTTGATATTATGTTCCGCGAGCAGAGCCGCTGGGCCGCCAATCGAACCAAGGTAGAACCCGCCGAATTCCATACAGGCATCCGTAACTTGCTGCGAGCGGTTACCTTTGGCTAACATAATCATCGAGCCGCCCGCTGCCTGAAATGGATGAACGTAGCTATCCATACGCCCCGCCGTCGTGGGACCAAAGGAACCGGATGGCTTTCCCGCCGGAGTTTTCGCAGGACCTGCGTAGTAGATCGGATGGTTCTTGAAGTAATCGGGCATGCCTTCACCCCTGTCCAAACGCTCCTGGATCTTCGCGTGCGCAATGTCACGTGCGACCACAATCGTCCCATTCAACGACAGAGGCGTGGCCACCGGATACTGGCTCAGTTCAGTCAAAATCTCCTTCATCGGCCGATTCAGGTTCACGACAACAGGATCCTGCGGCTTCGCGGCTTCCGTTTTCTCAGGAATGAAACGGCCTGGATTGTCTTCCAACTGCTCCAACCAGATCCCGTCCTTGTCAATCCGGGCTTTGGCGTTGCGGTCCGCGGAGCAGGAAACCCCAAGGCCGACCGGACAGGACGCACCGTGGCGAGGTAGCCGAATCACCCGGACATCCAATGCGAAATACTTACCACCAAACTGAGCCCCATAGCCCATTTCACGAGTGTATTCCAAAAGCTTGCCTTCCAAGTCAGTGTCACGAAAAGCCTGACCATACTCATTCCCCTCCGTCGGCAGCTCATCGTAGAACTTGGTCGATGCAAGCTTGACTGTTTTCAAGCAAGTCTCTGCCGAGGTACCGCCAATAACAAAAGCGATATGATACGGCGGACAAGCCGACGTGCCCAGATGACCCATTTTCTCGATACAGAACTTCTCAAGATTGGCCGGATTCAGGAGCGCCTTCGTTTCCTGATAGAAGAAAGTCTTGTTGGCCGACCCTCCCCCCTTGGCAACAAAGAGAAAATCATAGCTGTCACCGTCGGTCGCCAGTAGATCGATCTGGGCAGGCAGATTACAGCCGGTGTTCTTCTCCTCATACATAGAGAGTGGCGCCATTTGAGAATAGCGGAGATTCTCATTCACATAGGTATTGTAAACACCCTGCGAGAGGGCCGCCTCATCCCCACCGCCAGTCCAAACCCGCTGGCCCTTTTTACCGAGAATAATGGCCGTACCGGTATCCTGACAAAAAGGAAGCACCCCATGAGCCGAAACCTCTGCGTTCCGTAGCATAGTAAGTGCAATCGTCCGATCGTTTTCGGTCGCCTCAGGGTCATCGAGAATGGCCGCCACTTTTTCGAGATGCTCTGTTCGCAACTTGAAGGAAATCTCCTTCATAGCGGATTCTGCGAGGAAGGTCAGCGCTTGGGGATCCACCTTCACGACGGGCTCACCGTTAAAATCGACCGTTTCCACAAACTCATCCGTTAAGAGACGATACTGCGTCTGATCCTCCCCGAGAGGGAACTGCTTTTGATAATGAAATTCAGGTGCGGACTTTGCCATGGTCTAATTTTAAATATACACAGGATTTGTTAAACGACTTACAATATTCAAGGGTAATGAAGGCCTCATTACATGCATGGTAAGCAGAAAGTCGGCGACAACCCATCTTAAAGCGAAGGGGTATTACAACTGAGAAACTGCCTCCATGGCAATCGCCAAGGTACTGCTAGCTACTCTAACCCGGATTCAATCAAAGACCCCACCTGCTTGAGAAGATACTTACGCACGATCTCAGATTCGTTCCCGGTTGCAAGGTCCCGCACCTTAATAACGCCCTTTTCAAGCTCCTCACTTCCATAGATGAGAGCAAAACGGGCACCGGATTGATTGGCCGACTTGAACTGCTTTCCAAAGCCTTGGTTCTTAAGCGGGTATTCAACCTGATAACCAAGGGAGCGCAACTGGGCCGCATCAGCCAAGGCCGCTCTGCGCTCGGCCTCGCCACCAATGATAGCGATGAACTGGGGACACTGCAGATAGGCCGGCATCAAGGATTTACTCTCAAGTAAATCAACCAATGTCACATCACCCATTGCGAAGCCGACTGCAGGCATATCCGGACCACCCAGTTTTTTGACGAGTGCATCATAGCGTCCGCCACCAGCGAGCGCACGCCCATCCCCACTGGCTTCGAAGGCCTCAAAAACAAAGCCCGTGTAGTAAGCGAGCCCCCGTACGATTCCGAGATCGATCCGAATAAAATCCGCCACACCCGAGGCAGTTAAATGATCCATGAGCTGGGACCAGTCCTGAAGCCGCGCATTCGCCTGCTCGGTGAGATCACCCTCGAGTGGCAGCTTTTCGATGTAAACTTTCAAAGCGTCGAAATCTCGAATGCAAATCACCTCTTCGATCTTAGTTAAAAAGGCCCCCGCATCGCGACCGAAGACAGAGGAGAGTTTCTCGATCGTCTTTGCACGTTCCGTGCGCTCAAGCTTGTCGATGATCCCCAGCACCTCGGCACTTCCAGCCGCATCGAGCCCTTCGGCTGCGAGTATAAGCAACCATAAGTCACGGTCGCTGAGACGTATCTTAAAGTCGGTCCGCCCCAACCCGAATGACTGGAGACTTTGCGCAAGCAGAGCAATCAGCTCGGCATCTGCACTCGGGCCCGGCTCACCAAAGATATCGACATTAAACTGGTAGAAAGCACGTAAGCGGCCCTTCTGAGGACGCTCGTAACGGTAATGCTCCCCGATATTGAACCATTTGATCGGGCGCTTCAGACTGTTGGCCTTGGCACCGATCAAGCGCGCCAGCGATGGGGTCATCTCCGGCCGGAGCGCGACCGCGCGACCGCCCCGGTCCTCGAAATTAAAGAGTTGCCCAACGATCTCCTCGCCTGACTTTTCGATATAGAGCTCGAGAGGTTCGAGGACGGGCGCATCGTACTCCAGAAAGTTAAATGCGCGCGCAACATACCGCCAGCGCCCAAATACATGATTCCTGCGGGCACAAGCATCCGGATAAAACTCTCGAAATCCTGGTAGGGTTTCAAACTGCATAGAAAACCTCCCGAGTGAATGGAAAGGGTCGATTGACGAGAACTGACAAAACGAATAGGACCTAATCACCCGCTTCAAGGGCATCGACATCCATGTCCTTGAGCTTCGCTTTCAATTCCTTGCCCGCCTTAAATTTGATCACCGCCCGCTTCGGGATGACCACGTCGGTCTCGGGTTTGTTCGGGTTGCGGCCAATACGCGACTTGCGAATCTGCACTTCAAACACTCCAAAGTTACGTAACTCTACATTACGACCTTCACTCAAGGCCTTGGCGATTGCGTCGAGCGTTAACTGCACGGTCTCTCGCACTTCCTTTTGAGGAAAATCTGTCTTATCATAAATATCGAGAACGATATCGCGTTTTGTAAGGTTATTGGACATCCTAAGTTTGCTTGATAGCCTGCTGGAATTAAAAATCAAAAGTTACTGTTGCAGCGATACTTCGAATCGCGAAAACACTGTCAAACTAGAAAGTATGAGTGACAAAAAACCTCCCAATCCCTTCGAAGAGATTCAGAAACAATTGAAGGACTTGTTCAAGGATTCAAACGTGCTGGCTTCCACCTACCCTATTATTGGCGAGGATCCATTCCCCGACGCACCCACGAAAGAGGCGGACACTGGATCGGACGAACCTGACAGCAAGACGGCCGCTCTGGAGAAAATCAAGCACTTCAATCTGAAGCCGAAAGAGATTCGAGACTACCTCGATCGCTTTGTCATTCGACAGGACGAAGCCAAGAAAGTCCTCTCGGTGGCCATCTGCGACCACTATAATCACGTTCGCCAAACACTTGCTGGCGCCGAGACGGAAGCGAAGGAATACAGCAAACAAAACCTGCTCTTTCTTGGACCAACAGGTGTCGGCAAAACCTATCTCATGCGTAATGTGGCACGTCTCATCGGCGTTCCCTTCGTGAAAGCCGACGCCACTAAGTTCTCTGAAACTGGCTATATCGGCTCCGACGTGGAAGACCTCGTGCGCGATCTGGTCAAGGCCGCCGATGGGGACATTGAACTGGCCGAGAAGGGCATCATCTTTGTCGATGAAGTCGATAAAATTGCCAGCGAGGCCAGCGCCGGCGGACGCGACGTATCCGGACGTGGTGTCCAGATTAATCTTCTGAAATTAATGGAAGAAACGGACGTGCATCTTTACAGCCCCACCGATATGATGGCGCAAATGCAAGCTGCCATGGAAATTCAGCGCGGCGGCAAGCCCAAGCGCCAGATGATCAACACCCGCAACATACTGTTCATTGTGAGCGGTGCCTTTGATAAACTGGCCGAATCCATCAAAACGCGCCTCTCCCACAATGAAATGGGCTTCGGAGCCTCCCTTGCCGACGCCGACGAAGACCTTTCCGCCTACCTACAGTATGCGGAGACGGGGGACTTTATCAAATACGGCTTCGAACCGGAGTTTATCGGGCGAGTGCCCGTGCGCTGCGCCTGCAGCGCCCTGACTGCCGAGGATCTCGCTCATATTCTCACGACATCCGAAGGCAGTGTGCTCCATCAATACCGCGATGACTTCCGTGGTTACGGCATCGATTTTGATATGACCCCCGAGGCCATCATGGCAATCGCTGAAGCGGCCAGCAAGGAAGGCACTGGCGCCCGCGGCATCATGACGGTTTTGGAGCGACTCTTCCGAGATTACAAATTCGAGCTCCCTTCCACCGCGATCAAACACTTCGAAGTGACGACCGCAATGATCGACGACCCCGCAGCCTGTCTCCGTCAACTAAAAGCTCAGAATGCCCATCTGCAGCATGCGGTTTGGGAGGAGGATGTGAGGCGTTTCGCAACCGCCTTCGAAAACGCCCACGGCTTCACACTTGAGTTCAAGTCACTTGGAGTGGAGGCACTCATCGAGGAGGCCAATGCATCCGACCGCACAATTCAGGCGCTTTGCGAAGAGAAGTTTAAAGACTTCGAACACGGCCTAAGTATCATCAACCGAAATACGGGGCAAACCGTGTTCAAGCTCGGAAAACTGGCCATACAGAATCCGGATAAGGAACTCTCCAAGTGGGTCGTTCGCTGTATCGAAAACACCAAGGATCCATCATAAACTGCCATCAATCATTAAAAATTCCATGCCTGAAGGAAAATCAGTCAGCCGGATGTTCGCCGGCATTGCCGGCCGCTATGACCTTGCCAATCACCTACTCAGTGGAGGGATCGATTTCTACTGGCGCCGCGTGCTGACCAAAATCGTGCAGCGCCGCAAACCACGGGATGTGGTCGATCTCGCGACAGGCAGCGGCGACGTGGCATTTAAGCTACGCGACCGACTCGGAGAGGACATTCCGGTGACCGGGCTCGATTTCTGCGAGCCAATGCTCGAACAAGCCCGCGCTAAGCGCCGCGAGAAAACATCTTACGAGAATATACAGTTTTCATTCGGTGACTGCATGGAATTACCGCTAGCAGACAACTCGGTTGATGCGGTCACCATCTCTTTTGGTGTTCGTAACTTCGAAGACCGACAGAAAGGTCTGAGGGAAATTCTCCGCGTATTACGCCCCGGCGGCCGTCTATTTGTTCTCGAGTTTTCCCAACCGGACCCTTGGTTTCGCCCATTCTATTATGTCTACCTGAAATACATCCTTCCATGGGTGGCCGCCATCGCAACGGGCGACAAGAGTGCCTACGATTATCTCGCCGGAACAATCGAGAATTTCCCCACCAAGCGGGCGCTTGCCGAACAGCTACAGCTCGCCGGATATGACAGCGTGAAAGCGACTGGCCTGACCTTTTCCATCGTGGCCATCCACGAAGCAAACAAGGCCGATAACCCATAGCCGAAACAGGCATATCACACCCGACTGAGCACAATCGTCGGCTGACACAGAGCGAGCACACGCCTCCATTCTGTCCGCTTATCAGAAGATGCGTAACGATAAGAAGAACTTATCGAAGTATCGTCAAACATTGCAAACTGGAGACAACGGTCGGTTCCTCTTGCCAATCGATCAATGAAAATACAGGACTTTCGGCAAAATTTCTGCTCCCAAATAGAATCAAAGCGAAAACAAACAAGGAAATGGAATTCACCATACAGCTAGGACTTGATCCAAAAACGGCAGCCTTCGCCCACGATGAGCAATCGCTTCTCGAGTATGTTAATTTGAAGCTGACCTCTGTCGGGCAGCCGACTTTTGAGGGTATCGAGGATTCACGATTCACCAGTTTGAGCAAGACCCTCCTCGCGAGCTATCAAGAGAAGTCCCGTCTCTTGGCGGACTATTTACCTCCTTGCGACCAACGCGTACAGTCTTTTTTGGATGCGTATTTCAGCGACCTCGATTCGGAGGCAATCCCACGCCTCCCAACGGATACTTTAGTCCTGGATCGCCATGGGGTAGCACGCACTCTCTCGCTCCCGGCCAAAGGGGATCACTTCTCTTCGGAAATCATCGATTCCTACCGCATCCAGCAGGGAGTACTCCACAACCCGAAGAGCGACCGTCGCACCACCAAAGGCGTATTCCATGTCACTGAGGGGGGGCTTCCAATTCCCAATGATAAGAAAGCGGTGCCCAAATTAGCCGCGGCACGCCTTTTTGCGAAAGCCCTGAAGTGCGCGCCCGATTCTCTCACGGCGCTACCCTTTCTGGCAAACCAGGAGGACAAGGCACACGCTTGGGTTTCTCTCTTGCTCAGACCGGTCGTCATCCCCGAGGTCGACGGATTCACCAAAGAGAAGAAACTCGAAGTCCGCTTTTTCGCTCCGGGTAACTTGGTCAGCAACCTCGACTTTGTAGAATCGATCTTCGGCAATGGCGGCGACCCCTACGTGGCTGAAAACGATGCCGCACTGGATCCTGAGCATTGGACCGGCCACAGTGGCTGCGTGATCCTGGCCCCCCACCTAATGGGCACTACCAAGAAGGAACTTGGACTCCCTCACATCAAGGATGCGACGGAGCGCCAGAAGCGCGATGGCATGTGCTGGGAGAAAGAGGACGAGCTCTACAACGACGGGGGCGCCTTCAAAATTACCTGCCGCGATCAAAACGGAGTCGTGGTCACCGCAATCGCAGACAACTACTTCGGATACTGCAAAAAGGAGGTCAAAACCCAGATCGGTTTCTCCGCCAACCTGCACGGGATGGCCGAGGAAGAGCACGCTGGGGGCACACTCGCCTTTACCGGTTACGATCTGGGTGAAGACTTCCAACTCAGCCAATACTATCCGGAGGTCGACCAGACTTTCGACGGCGTCGTGGCTCGCTATGCAGATCGCATCGACGTGAAGGCCGAGGGATACGCAATCGACAAAAATTACACAAGTATCATCTACCTGCCCGAGGATGCGCGTATCGAGTTGAACACTCAGCGCATCACCTGGAAAAAGGACGGAGCGGACCAAGAAATCAAACTCCTCCCTGAATGCACCTATATCCTACCCTCTGGCTACAAGGTCGAGATGATGAAGCCAGCCGATGGTCGTCGCTGGCGTCTGGTGGGCTACACCGCCGAGAGCCGGGTTTGTCACAAGCCCTGCACCGTTTCCGGCGGTGGCAAATCCGAGATCTCGAAGCCGATCACCGACGCGATCATCTCCGGGCCTGTCTTCGTCAGTGATTACGAAAAGGATTTCGACCTAGCGGAAGAAATCATCGCCAAACAATACGGACAACGCTTTGCCGATCCGGCCAGGAACAAGGATCAGGGCCGCCCACTCTTAAGTAAAGAGCGCTCGCTTGGTTCCGTAGTGAAGCTGCTCACGCCCTCGGAGATTGATTACACCGCCGAATATAACACTTGGCTGAGAAGCATTCCGCAGCAGGTCAAGGAACTCGTCCTAATCATTAAGCGCTTCTACAAAGAAGACTGGGGTGAGGATTGGCGCAGGCGCTTCAGTGTCGACCTGATCAACGGCGAACCCGGCAACATCCTCCGCTATCGTGAGCAACAGATGCTCACCCAGTATCTGCGTGTCGGATACACCGCGAACGGCTCTTGGCGGACCTTCGGTCTGCGCAAGGACTTCATTCCAGCAAACAAGATTTCGCTCGAGGACGATATCACCGCGTCCACTGTCGCGCCCACTTCGAAGCTCAGTCACCTACCTCCCGGCTGGTCACTGCCCTCCGCGAAGTTCGTCTACAACTGTGAATATCGCTTCTTCCAACGCCCCGACGACGCGATCATACGCGGCTACGACAAGGCCGCAGAGGAAGACCTCAGTTCCTTCGGCAGCTTCCTCAGTAATTACGAGCCACTCGACCGCGATTTTGTTCAAGACGAGGTCGAAGATGCCATTCGCTTCGGGCAATACACCGAACCGATGCGCAACATGGTGCTGAACTTCAACAAAAGTGAGTCTCCCGACCACTATTGCACCAACGCCTATCCGCGTATCGTCGATGGCAAGCCGACCAAAAACCCGCGCTATTTGCAGGTCCGCCCGGACCTCAAGGATCCCCGTGCACTCTATCTGGCCGACCTGAGCTCACGTCTCTACCGCCGTCAGGATTCGCAGTCGGCGCTGCTCCGCCCGGTCACCTCAATCCTCCCCGGTCGTCGTAATAATCCGGCCGACCCGGAATCGGGCGTCAAACCACTATGTGTCAATAATCCGATCCACTATATGGAGCTGCCTGAGCTCTTCATGGAGTATATCGCAAGTATTACCGGCAAATCACCATCCACCACAGGTGCGGGCTCGGAAGGTGCCTTGACCAAGGCACCATTTAACGCGCTGCCTCCGATCTACGATCTGAACAACGCACTCGTTGCCTACCTCGTCACGGAGCAACCCGCCTTCATTACCGCAGCCGGCTACGTCGGACCGCACTACCGGGTCGACCACGACATTAGCTTACTCGTCCCCGAGATCTGGTGCCGACTTCAAAGGCATGAATCGGATCCAAACTGGATGATCGAACACGGCTACCTCGAAAAGGTCGAAGATTTCGAGTATGAAGGCCGAAAGATTCTGGCCAGCCGCATCGGTTATCGGATCACCGCGAAGTTTGCCCGTATTTTCTTTGGTCGTGTATTCAACAACCCGACCTCCGTGCTGAACGAAGAAATGCTCAAGCCTGAGCTTCAGGATATGGCCACCTTCGTCGAAGGTATGGAAACGATCGTCGCCGCCCATAAGGAGGTTGCCGAAAACTACTTCCTAGATGGTTCGGTCGAAGAGGCCTGCCCGCCATTGAAAGCGCTTCTTCATATTATGAGAGACGGCCAATACGAGGGCGAAGGTCTCGACTCGCCAAAGATACGTGAGCTCTTCACACGCGAGTCCATGCTCGCAAGCGATTGGTATGCCGCACGTCTCCAAAGCCAGCAAGCACATGATATCGCATTATGGAAGAAGCACGTCGAATACCTTCAGAATTTCCTGCAACGGGAGACACACACGGGCGTGGCCAAACGCCTCAACATCGAATCACGCCTGACCGCCGCTAAAGAAAAACTGGAAAGCGTTCGCTCCGCAAAATACACCGAGACGCTGGTCGGCACACTGGGTCGACAACCCATCGAGAACTAGCCCGCTTATTGCATGAGATCCATAATTGGCTTTGGCAAGGCGCGAGCCGTGTTCCACGCAGGAGCGCACTGAAGTGCG
>JBMYNR010000024.1:5795-25608 GCA_049598495.1 Opitutales bacterium | reverse complement strand
AACAGGCGAGGGCGCTTGTCCGTCGACCTTGCTGGCGCAAGTTTGCTACGTCGTATGTGTGTAGCGATGCGATGCCCGTCGCGTCGACGTATGAAGGGTTTTGAACAGGCGAGGGCGCTTGTCCGTCGACCTTGCTGGCGCAAGTTTGCTACGTCGTAGCGTGTGTAGCGTGGCGATTCAAACGCGTTTAACTGCGACTGCCAAACCCAAGAGAGTCAAATCCTCGACAAAACGACTTTTCCCAACCCACTCGCGAGTCAGATTAGGTAGACTGCCTCCCGTGGAGAGCACGACTGGTTCCGACTCACCCTTCGTGCGGAGTTCGGAGTATACTTTCTGTAGCAGCGCGTCAATCATACCTGAAAAACCAACTGCCACGCCGAGCTTCATCGCGTGCACGGTGGACTTGCCGATCGCCCCCTCCACGCTTAACAGATCCTCTGGAGTCAACTTCGGTAGAAGCGCGGTTTGCTCGTGGAGGTATTGGGTCATCACGGCGAGCCCCGGTGCAATGATGCCACCTTCGTAGCCTCGGGCGCTGACGATATCGAATGTGACAGCGGTGCCCATATCAATCACAATTGCCGGGGTGCCATAATACTCTTGTGCGGCGATGGCGTTGGCGATGCGATCCTGCCCGATTTCGTGCGGCTTCGGATAGACCAACTCCAGACCCTGGCAGGTCTCACAGCTTAGATGGAAGATGGGGCGCTTGAACGGAAGCAGGCTTTCCCTGAGATGAGCATTAATACCAGGCACCACGGAGCAAAATGAGATCTTGTCCGCACGCTCGGCGAGTGCCCCGACTTCGGCTGTGAAATCTTGAGACGGTGATTTTTCGAAAGCGCCTGTCGGAAAATGGCCCGTCCGGGTGACCGATTGGCCGGCGACCAAACCGTAATGGGTGCTGGTGTTACCAACGTCGATACAAAGGGTGTTCATAACGTGTGATGAATGATTCGTGATTTAGGATGATGGATGACGGAGATCTGCCGGAGATGGCGAATCAATGATGGGCGACCGGGAATTTGACATCATTTATCATGTATCTGTCATTTTTTTAAAGTCACATCACCTGCGTGAATGGGAACCCGTGAGCCGTCCGGTTGTTGCAAAAGAAGCGCTCCTGTCTCATTGATTCCAGCTTCGATACCGGTCACTTCGCGGCCCCTGGCGATCGCCGTGACCGGCTGCCCCGACAGAGAGCTGAGCGGGCTCCATGCTTCGATTAATTGCTCTGATCCCTCTCCGAGAATACAACGGTTGTAGGCGGCATGGATCGATGACGCGACCGCGGCGGCGATCTCATTGAGCGAGAGTTCAGCGCCATGGATTGCCTGTAGGCTCGTCGCTGTCTTTTGAATCCCGGGCGGGTATTTTGCCGGATTGCTGTTTACATTCAAACCGATGCCGAGAGTGATGCTGCGGATTCGGTCCGCATCCATTTTTGCCTCGGTCAACATGCCTGCGAATTTTCGGCCATCACAGTATAGATCATTCGGCCACTTAATTTTAAGCGGCGCCGTGGGGACGAAACTTTGGAGTGTTCGGCAAATGTAAATGCCCGCCCAAAGCGTAAAGTGTTGAAGTGCCTGTGGCGCAATATTGGGCTCGAAGAGAACGGAAAGGTATAGGTTCTCTGCGGAGGCGCTATGCCAGTCCCGCCCCAAGCGGCCCCGTCCTTTCGTTTGGCAGCTAGAGGCGACCGCGAAAGGAGCCTTGCGACCAAAGGAGAGCTGGCGTTCCGCCTCGTTGTTAGTGCTATCAATGACCGGGAAATAGAGCATCTCTATAGGCCTGGGTTGTTGTTCCACATACGCGCGCATGAGGTCGGCATGCAGAATGTCCGGCTCTTTGGTTATGCGATAGCCCTTGTTGCGAACCGCTTCGAATTCAAAACCCTGCTCACGTAGCTTGTCCAGTTTGCCGTGGATCGCGGGGCGCGACATGCCCAACTGCTCAGCCAATAGACTTCCCGAAACAAAGGCGTCGCGCTCTTCCAGGAGGGCCCGCAGAATAGCCAACCTATCGTCGTTCGGTGCCACTTGGCGGTATTCTGTGTCGGATATGGTCAAATTGGAATACGGGTCAGCTTCACTTCCAATGGTTCTGGCATCGAATTGTAGCACGCTGGCGATCGCCAGCGTGCGCATCAGGCAAGCGCCTCACACCGGCTATCGCCAGCGTGCTACGTTTGAAGACTGTATGAAAGGATAGCATTCTACGAATCAGAGTTAGGGTCTGTTCGGGAAGTCAGTTTCTACGGCTTTGTTTTCAAAGTCCATCCGCTCGTGAAGTATCCGCGCGACCTCAACCCGTCCCCGATTGACCCGGTAAACAATGAAGTGGTGACCCACAGGAAAGGTTCGACATCCAGCTGCAAGGTCTTCGCGGGTTTTGCTGCGGGGGTGGGTCGGGTCTCCGGCAATCTGGCGCAGAGCCGCACCGAGCTGAAGCGCGTAGATGGCGAGCTGGTCGGCGCCCCATGTTTCGAGAGTGTATTCGAAGATACACTTGAGATCTTCGTCGGCGCTTTTGGAAAGAATGTAGTCGGCCAAAACCTACCCCGCTGTGTTGTTCTCTAAAACGGCTGCCGCAATCTCCTGAGCAGAGCGGGTCGAGATCTCTCCCCGATCCAATTGATCCAATCCTGCCGCGACCTCAGCCTTCAAATGGGCGTGTTTAAAGGCCATCAATTCACGATACTCGGACGCTGAAGTCACGACGACGGAAGGGCGCCCGTGTTTGGTGACGGAAATAGGGCCCTTCTGCGCCTGATCAATGAGTTCGCCGAAGTTTTGCTTCGCTGTATTCGCTGTAACGGAGTTCATGTTCATCTAATTTGTCTAAATTAGATGAAATAGCAATGAGAATCGCCAGCGCTCATAACCAATCCAGACCGATGTCCTTCCACTGACTTTGATGGATGGGTGCCCCCGTGGAGATGAAATCCAGACCTAGTTCGCCGAGCGTGGGTAGAGTTTCCCGTGTAATACCACCGCTTGCCTCTGTCGTGGCTTGGTCGCCAATCAGAGCCACTGCTTCTTTCAGCGCATCGACCGAAAAGTTATCAAGCAGAATGATATCTGCACCGGCCTCGAGCACGGGCGGGATCTGTTCAAGGGTATCGACTTCCACTTCAATCGCGAGGCCATTGAAATGATCCACGGCGAGCGCGACCGTTTCGGTCAATCGATTGCCGCCTGTGGCACCTGCGACGGCCAAATGGTTGTCTTTTAGCATAACCCGATCGAAGAGACCGATGCGATGATTGTATCCACCTCCGCAGGCAAATGCATATTTCTGTAGAACGCGATACCCGGGCAGAGTCTTGCGGGTGTCGAGCAAGGAGGTCCGGCTTCCCTTAAGCGTATCGACATAGCGACGTGTTTCTGTCGCAATGCCGCTGAGGTGCTGAAGAAAATTCAGTATGACCCGCTCCGCTTGCAGCAGGGTTCCTGAAGGGCCACTTAATACACCGATTCGATCGCCTGTTTTTAAGTAGCCTCCGTCCCTGCTTTCGGCAGTAAACTCACAACCCTCGCCATAGCTGTCCAGCACGGGTTGAATGAGCCCAAGTCCACAGACGGTCAGTGGTTCGCGTGCGATGAGTGGAGCCTTCCCGGTGGCCCCTTCCGGCATGAGGGCTGTGGTCACATCACCGAGCCGCTCCGGTCGGTTGGCAAGTCCGGCTCCGGCGAGATCTTCGATTTTTGCGAGCCCGATCAACTGGCGTAGATATGCTGGATCGAGGTCCTCCCAGGCCAGGCGGGTCTTGAAAGTATCCTTTGAATATCGGGCGGAGTGTGGCATAGTGTGACGCTTTCTTGGGCCGACCTTAGGGGCTTTTTCTGATCTGATTGCCGATTGGGAATTTACCCACAAAAACCATCCTCTTAATCATCGAGCGGGGTGGACAGTCGGATGCCTATGGCCCGCCTCCCATGCTTTGCGTTGCTCGTCCGAGAAGCCGGGGATGCGCCCTTCGTCGAAGTCCATCATGTCCATCACGCTGTCGATCTTACCGATCATCTCTGGGGTCCCCATGTTGGTCAGAGATTCGGCGAGGAACTCACGGCCGGCATCGGTTTGCCCTTTGTGAACGACTTCTCGGTTCCAGTCGACAACCCGTAAATCCTCGGGGAAGAACTCACCGAGCAAACGATCGAGCTCGATTTCGTCCTCGCCTGCGGCCTTGACCGCCTCAACGACCTGTTTCGGGTCGACGCCGAGGTGCATACAGAGGAAACGATCGAACCCGCGACAGAAGTTTTTCTGATACGATTTTGGTAATTCGCCCGCGAGATGCTTGCGAATCTTCGCGATGAAGCGAGGCAGGTGGAGCAGGCCGCAAGGATGTGGCTCGTAAGGCGAGGGGAGGTCGAAGCAAATTTCCCCTGTCGGACCGAGTTTGTTATTCATTTTTCAAATGGAGATTCAAGAATGGGGAGTTGTTTTATGATCGAGTCTCGAGTAGCGGGACGACAAGGGTGGAGTTACTTGCTAGCTTGCTCTGACAGAGCTACCGAGACAGGCCAACGCGATGCTGGCAAAGAGACAAAAAAGACGACCTAGCATGGGGACTAGATCGTCTCTGGTGATAGAATTGTCAAACGAAGATACGATGCCGTATAGGGCTACGGGAAATGGGTTCTCCCCGGGGGGCTGTATGAACGTCGCGCGCCTGACACCACACTAGCTGCGGTGGCCTTTGCTAGAACGACTTCTGCCATCCGATCGAGAGTACGGAATCCGTTTCCAGTTGGTAGCCGTGGAGGTCTTGCCGGAGAGGCAGGCGCAGGTCGAAGGCGAGGCGGTGCCCCTTTAAAAAACCATTTTGAATCAACAGGTTGGCCCCGAGGAGTGCATCTAGGCGCTCCCCGCCGTAGTTGTCTGCGAACGCCGTGGTAACGGAGCGGCCGTTTGGCCCCATTGTGTTGACGTCCTTTTGGTGGCCCTTGAGCTTGCCGGTGTATCCGTAGCTGAGGCCGCCGTTAAGGCCGAGCCATTCAGTCAGATTGACGCTGGCCCAGCCGAGCAACTCAAGCTTGTGACCCAGTCGGTAGTCGTTGGAGTTTTCATCCTGAAGGCGCACAGCTCCGTTGGCCTGCGCCCCCCAAGACCAATCCTTGTACTGTTGCACGTAGGTCAACGAAGGCAGAAGGTCGACCGTGCCGGAACCCAGCTGCATGGGAGCCGGCATTTGTTGATCCGTGGCTCCTCCCATCGCAGGCAGGCGGTCTTTTTCATCGATTGATCCAGTGGGCAAGCTGAGCCCTATGCCGAAGTGCGCCTTGCGGTTATCTTCCAGATAGAATCGGTAGAGTGCGCTCAGCTTCCAGTCGCCCAGGCCGCTGGAGCGGGTGGTGAATACGGTGTCGCCACCGTTAATCATGTCGGCCGCCATTTGTGTGACGATGCGATGCTCCATCTCCGACTCGATGTACTTGGCCATCAGCATAAGGGTGAGCTCGTCCGTCGGCGCATACATCATCCCGAGCATATGCATGTCCATGGTCATCCATTCGGGGTTGACGGTATAGCCGCCATCCGCGGTGAAAACCTCATTAGAAGAGACGCGATCGGCACCATGACGCATCCCATCCATCTGCATATTCATATAACGGTAGGAGAGCATCCAACCGTCCTTTGCGTGAGTGTGGTCGCCCATGACAGAGATGGGGGCGTGGGCATCCGGTCGCGGATTCGAGTGCCCCTCGGCGGGACAGCAGGGAAAGCTGACTGCGTCTGCAGTCAGAGTGAGCGTCGAAGAGAGCGAGAAGAGTGAAAGTAGTTTCAGTAAAGATTTCATAGTATGTGTTTATTGGCCCAGCGACGGAGCAAATCAGGAGATTTGCGATCCCGGGAGCGCAGCGTCATCGAGCTGCTTTGATGCATGAGTGGAAATACCTAAGAGCGGCGTCATTCGTAGAACGCAGACGGGAATCCGTGTTCAGGGGCCCCGCGTGACGAACACAGCGGCTTCGCCGTCGTGCGACACTTCAAGACTGGCCTCGTGAAAAACTGCCGAGAGCAGAGCGCTTACACGCGTCGAGGCGGCGGAGTGGGCACCCGCCCGGACACATCCTCTGGTTTACCCACAGGGATTGCCGCCGGCTGATAGGCCGCCACCGGGGCCTGGATTCGGACCGCACAAGCCAGGCCAAGCATCAGCTTGAGATCATTATCAGGGGTCTGCTGCACGGGGAGGTCACGCTCGGTCTCTTCCACCGCATCAATCACGAGGCAGAGCTCACAAGGCCGCTCATCGCCAAACGTTTCAACAAACGCCTGCTGAAATGAGCTTTCCTGGGAGTAGCTCGCCAGCATCCAGCCCCAGGCACCCAGTTGCAGTAGGGCGAGTGGCCCCAGCAGCAGCCAGCAGCTGAAAATAAGGAGGCAAAGTTTGGAGAAGCGTCGTCGCATTTATGCGATGGGGTTCTTCCTGCTTTTACGTGCTCTGGCAAGTTCCGTCTGTAAGCAAAAATGCAGCTCGCTTATAGTTCGCTGCGTCATGTCGGATGTAGCGATTGTCTTAGGCGACCAAACGACAACCCGTGAGGCCGCAGTTTCATCAGGGTTGCACAAATACGTGTAGCCGCGTTTCGTGCTTATATCCATCGGGCCCCGTGCCTTGTATTTGGATCGAGCCCCGGAAGAGGGTATCGTAATCGAGTGGTTCAATCACGAGCACGCGGTCGACTTCGGTTTTCGGGTCGCCCGGCTCCTCGGTGATGCGGAAGCGCTCACGATCATATTTGATCCCTACGATTTGATCGATGTAGCGCTCATCCATACGGATCCGGACCCGGCGTTCGGAGCGGGAGTTACCTTTAGACCAATAGACGAACTTGGGCGTGGCATCGATGAGCGCGGGAATTTTTACACTCATGATAAGCGTGGCGACCGCATCGGCCTGGTTATCAAGAAAGACCTCCAAACGATTCCGGTTAAGTCCCTCACGCTTGCCCTTATTGAAAGTTGCAGTGATCCGTGTTGATTTCCCGGGGGCGATAATCCTACGGTCGATAACGGAGCTGGTGCAACCGCAACTAGTCTTGATGCGGGCAATCCGCACGGTCTTTTCGCCACGATTGGTCACCGTGAAGATCGCTCTTGCTTCGACTTGGTCCGGGTCCATTTCAATGTGAGCCTCGGTCCGGTCCCAGGCCAGAGTTGAAGCAAGCGACGACGCCAGCGGAACGAACAGTAGCAGGGCGTAGATCGAAATACGATGAACCATTCTAGAAGGTGTATCGAGAAGGCGCTTCAGTTCAAGAAATGCCTGTTTCTTTTGACTCCGAAATATTGCGCGGGTTTCGCAGATCGCGCAGGAAAACGAATGCCGTGGCAACAAGGAGCCCCCCGTTCCGCAGGATTCGCCAAAGGTAATCAAGTGTGGGCTCCACCTGCTCAGCTCCAAAACATCCACAATTGATATTGAGCCCACGTATCCATGCGCTGAGGTGCAGGCAAATAAAGAGGAGTAGTAAAATGCCGATGCAGAGTGCGCTGGCTCGTCGTAGCTGCGGGGTGAGCAGTCCGACCCCGATGATGAGCTCCAGCCAGGGCAGAGTGAGTGCCACCCAAGCGGAAAGCCCATTTCCAATGATGCGGTAGGTTTCGATGGAGCCGGCAAAGGCGAGGGGATCCTGAATCTTCGGAAGCGCGGCCAGCAGAAAGCTCGCGGCTACGACCAAGCGCGCGATCAGTAGTAGGTAGGCTTTGGCGTCTATCTTTGCCATGCGCTCCAGCCTCCTTTCAGGCGATAGATCTCCGCGTCGGGGAGGGATTCTCGAAGGCCTTCAGCCACCCGCTTGCTCGTGCCACAGGACTCGCTGCCACAGTAGATGACAATGGGCCTTGGTTGGCCAAGCCATGCGTCCATCAGGGCGAGGAGACCGGTATCCCAATCATTCTCTTCAAAGAAAATAGCGCCCGGGATGTGAGCCACCCCGAATTCTTCTTTCGTACGGGTATCCAGCCAGATCACGTCGAGCGCCTGAGCATCGACGAGTCGAATCTCGCCGGGCTTGAGCTCGGGCTCTGCCCAAGGCAGGGGTGCCCACTCGTGATAGAGCGAAAAGGCTGAGCCGAGGGCTGTTAGTAGCCCGATGATGCAGAACTCCCGAAGCATGTGTGCGTATGCTATGCACGGCGCGAAAGTATGAAAGTAAGAATGTGCGAAATTATGGGGGCCATCTTCCTAAGTGTAGGGGTGCTGCTTGCGGCACCCGCCGCGTGCAATGTATGCGGTTGACTCGGGCGTCGCAAGCGAAGCCACTACGCTCCTGTTGAATAAGCTTTCCTCCTTCTCACCTTCCCACTTTTATACCCTCCCATGGCAGTCTTCACGAAGGAGATCCTTGTCTCTGCGCCCGGCAAATCCACGGCCGAGTTCACCTATATGATTCAGGAGGCGCTCCTGGAATCCGGACTGCGTGAGGGCACTGTGACGGTCTTTTGCTGCCACACCAGCTGCAGTCTGGTGATAATGGAAAATGCCGATCCTTCAGCGCGCCGTGATCTCGAAGGATTCATCGATCGGCTCGTCCCGGAAAATGACCCTCATTTCACCCACACTTACGAGGGGCCGGACGATATGCCGAGTCATATCAAAATGGCGCTCACGCGAACGGCGGAGGTCATCCCCTTCGTCAATCAACAGCTCTGTCTCGGCACTTGGCAGGGCGTCTTCCTTTGGGAGCACCGCAGCCGCAGCCACGAACGCCGGATCGTGCTCAGCTTTCAGGGAGAGCAATCAGGCGACGCCCCTGCCAGGCTGTAAGAGGTGATCTCGGCGATTTGGCCACCATCAATAGCGTAGATATCACAGTAGTGCATATCGCTGTCGAGGTCGGCGCCCTCTACGATGATGTGATGCTTGGCTTTGATCACGCGGCCGTTTTTGAAATTGGGCGTGCCCTGTGCCGCGGCATCGTCGCACATCTCCTGCACGGCGGCGTGGCCGTCGATTGTGCGGTCGCCGACAATGTGCCACTCGATGTTCTCGGCAAGAAAAACCTGGGCCGGAGCGGGATCGCCCATGGAGAAGGCTTCACAGGCCGCAATGATCTTGGCGTTCATGATTTTCGGAAATTGTAGCAACGGAACTCTGTTGCCGTTCGTTTAGTCCGTTCGTGAATCGCCCCAAGGGACTGGGGCGGCTATCATTTTGCTTTGGGCGATAATTACTCCTCGGCTAGTTTCAACAGGTCTTCCACTGCGGGCACATCCCTGATGATCTGGCTGGGTGCCGGACCAACACCGATATAACGAAGATTTGGAATCTTGTTCTTGTTTTGATCCCCGTGGTTCGCGACCTCAACGAGTGCCTTCATCATCCACGCGACGTAGGTTTTGGCGTTTTCTGGAAGATCGGCAAAGCTGCGGACCGTTGAAATATCTTCATGCCAGCCGGGTAGTTCCTTGTAAACCGGTTTGAGCGTGCGGCGGTAGTTGTCCTCGCGGGGCACGTGGTAGACCACCTTGCCTGCGGTGTCTTTGTAAGCGGTGCAGATGCGCAGGCTACCGTTCCAGTCGTCGGAGTAGGTGAGGGCGTCTAGCTTGTTCAGCACTAGGTCCTGGTAGCCGCCGTAGCGGAGGGCGTCGCCCTTCTCAACGGCGTCATACCAGCCGACCATGCGTTGGCGGCCCGTGGTGGCGCCGAACTCGATCTTGCGCAGCTTGGCACTGAGCGGGTGTTCGAGTTCCATTTCAGAGATGAAAACGTGGGTGCCCACCTTGGTGTCGTAGGCTTTGCAGCAGCCGATATTGTGAATCGCTTGGGCCGGAATGCCTGCCGATTGGAAGAACTCAGGCGTAAAAGTATGTGACGCAGTCACATTGGGCGGGAAGCCATGGCGCTTATCGAGCCAGTAAGCCTGCCCAAACTCGCCGATGATGTAGTTGCCCTTGTCCTGCTCGCGAAGGACAAGCTCACGCACGTCGACGATTTGCGGAGCGAGGATCTGGCCAGCGGCCCAGTAGGCTTCGATCAGTTTGTCGGCGTCGAGAGCGAAGGGCGCTTTGCCGGCGAACTGGCCAAAGTCGAATGTCTCCGCAGGGAATGTGCCTGCTTCAATGATCTCTGCGTTGGCGCGGGTTTCGGCCCCGGTCAGTGTCTCGAAGAAGGACGGCCAACGCTCGGGCGCGACTTGGCAGACGTGTTCGATGATTCGCATGGCACGGTCGATGCGGGCACGGAGCTTGTCTGCAAAGGCATCTTTGGAACCGAGGAAGTCGGCATAATAGATTTGGAATTGGCCGACCTCGTCGAGGTAGGCAGGTGTGATCCCGCGACCGGTCGAGCCGCGCGGGGCCCCGCCGAGCGCATGAATGCGGTAGTCCTCCCAGGCCAGATCGAGCAGCCGGTGAGAGAGGTCGGAGACGAGGCAACGCTCGTCGATCGCCAAGCGCGCTCGTGCGACATGCCCGTGCCGTTCTGCGTAGGCACACTCCCAGAGAAACTTGCGCGGATCGGCCACCACCCCTGCGCCGATGGGCAGGTGGGGGACGTGCGGATCGGCTACGCCGCCGGGCAGAAGGTTCAACTTCAGCCCGGCCACCGTGTGCCCGGAGTTCGAGCCGCCATTGACTTTCATTACAGCCGCAACGGCGTCTTGGCGGCCGGTGGCTTCGCGCAGCTCATCGACGATTTCGAGAATGACCCGGCCTTTGCCTTCGTCGCCCGTCGAGATGCCGGTGTCGGCAATGAGTTGAGAGGTGAATTCTGTGAGCATGTATGTTGAAAAGCTTAAAACAGCAGACTTGTCTATGAAATGATGACTCCGGCCCGTTGAGCGAGTCTAGAATCCAGCCCTGAGCAAAGTCGCGAGGAAACGATCGACCCCGGCATCGCGCAACACGATTTCAGGGACGCAGGTTAGAAGCGAGCCTGAGCTGATATGCCGGGCGGCAGTCGTGGGATGGCAGAGAAACAGAGGGTGGATCCAATCTGCCGCTGCATCGCGACACACGGCACGAGGTAGCGACCTTGCGCCAGCAAGGTCGACGGACAGGCGCTTCCGCTTGTTCGGAACCCTTCATGCGTCGACGAAACTTACAGACAATCCAGATGCTCTGGGCATGCGGAATCCCTTGCCGAGCGGCGCGCTAGGCGAGCACGCCCGAACTCAAACAGGCGAAAGCTTCTTCGAGGTGGTCTGGGGCCTGAGGGGGCGATTAGCCGCGCTTGCTCTTTTTGAGCATGGCTAGTTCCTTCTCGATGGGAGTCAAAGGTTCGTCTTTGGTCGCCCATTCGTCCAGGATCAGAGAGCCGTAGGAGGAGATCTTCATGCCCATGCGCTTGGCACGTTCTTCAATCTTCGCGTAGGCTTCTTCGGGAATCCAGCAGTTGATCTGCTTTTTAGTCATAGTTGCACTCGTGTTACAAGGGGGGGGGAATATCAACACCGTAGTCAATTCGATATACAGTATGAGTCAAATGACAGAAACGGTGACTATAAGCTTGTCGAAGTTAATATCTCTAGAAAATATACCGAATTATTGTATGCGGGACACAGAAAACACAATGAATACTACGAAGGCTCAGGTCTCCCTCGATGTGGAGGAAGCAACCTACCGGAAACTCTCACTCATGGCGGAGGAACTGGATTTAACGATTCCGAAATTGCTCGAGCGCCTTCTTGTGGAACTAGGGGAGAGTGGCTAGGCAGTGTCTGGGAATAAAGGCAAAGCTGACAATTCCCGAAACTCGCTTGAACAAGGCGGCTCGTGCTGTTGCGAGCGGGAGCCCGTGCACGCACGAAGAATGAAGCTCATGGAGTGTCGAGTGGGACTCCTTATGAAACTCAATGTGCCTGTCCTGAAAAATAGAATCAAGCGACTGCTTCTGTAATCCTCACGTGGATGTGCCTCCGTGATAAAAAGATCCCCGCCCAAGACTTTCAAGCGCTCTGGAATTCATTTGAAATAGACTAGGGATGTAGCCGCCTCATTATGTCTCGGCGTAGCTCGCAGAGCGAAGACGGATCTGTTGAGGCGTTCGTGCATGCTGACACGGCAACGGAGTGCCGTGGTTACACCTGATTTAAGTCTATTTCCAGACACTGCCTGGGGGATTCGCGTTACAAAAACGCCCAACACAGGAGCTTTTCTCATGTCTAGCAGGAATCTGTATAGAAATGATATTTTCGAGAACGGTCATTTCGCCGCGTCACCGGATAGGTCACTCGTCTTCACGGTGATGACATCGTGAGGTGCGGACTCACGTTGACCTGCAGGGCTAACACGGATGTATCTGGCATTGGCGCGCAGCTCCTTAAGATTCGCGGCGCCGAGATAGCCCATGCCGGATTGAATTCCGCCAACGAGTTCGCGGAGTACGCCACTCAGGGATCCCGCGGCTTCCTTGAGGGCTTCGATGCCTTCGGCCGCGGCCTTGGTGGCCACATCCTTACGGTCGTGCCCGTAGCGGGCGGCGGAACCGTCTTTCATGGCAGCGTTGCTGCCCATGCCGCGGTATTGTTTATAAAGTTTGCCGTTAATTTCGATGATTTGCCCGGGGGCTTCGTTGCATCCTGCGAGGAGGCTGCCGCACATGACGCCATCCGCGAGGGTGAGCGCTTTGACCATATCTCCGGATTTGGTAATTCCTCCGTCAGCCAGCGTGGTCACACCCTTCTTTCGGGCAGCAATGGAGGCGCAGTGGAGGGCGGTCATCTGCGGGATGCCGACCCCGGCGACGACGCGGGTGGTGCAGATCGATCCGGGGCCTTGTCCGATCTTTATGGTGTTGGCACCGGCATCGGCCAGAAACTCGACACCTTCGGCGCTAGTGACGTTGCCGGCGATCAGGGTGAGGTCTTTGAATTCGTTTCGAAGCATACGGATCGCATCGCCGACGCCCTTGGAGAAACCGTGAGCAGTTGAGACGGCCACAGCATCCACCCCCTCATCGACGAGTTGACCGACATGTTTGAGGATGCGATCGCGGTCGAGTTCGCCATCGGGCTTGCGGTGGGCGGAAATCGCGGCGCCGCACATGAGGCGAAACTCACTATCTCGAGCGGGCTTTACTGACTGCTGAGATTCCGCCTCGATACGCTCGATATCGGAGAGGGTGAATAGACCACGAAGGCGGTCCTCATCGTCGACGACCAAGAGCTTATGGATGCCGAGATGATCCGTGAAGAACTGGTCAGCAGTCTTGATAGGGTTGTGCTTAATCTCGGTCTCTCTGAGGGTGTAGACTTGGTCGCGGGGAGACATGGCCTCGGAGACAAGGCGCTCGGCGTAGCGGGCCTTGACCACGCGGCCCGGAAGTAGGCCGAGCAGATGGCCTTGGTCGTCAACCACCGGGAAGGTGCTGAATCCATAACCACGGTCGGCGATGCGGTCGATAACTTCGCCGATCTTCTGTTCGGGTTGAACTTTGATCGGTTCCTGAATGAAGCCGTGAATGTGGTTCTTCACCCGGGCGACTTCGCGCACCTGTTTCTCATCGCTCATGTTGTAGTGAATGAGGCCGAGGCCTCCGTTGAGCGCCATTTGGATGGCCATTTTGGATTCCGTCACCGTATCCATGTCGGATGAGATGATCGGGATCTGCAGCTCGAGCGAGCTCGAGAGCCGGGTGGCCAAGTTGGTCTGGCGGGGGAGCACTTCAGAGTAGAGCGTGGCCAACGAAACATCGTCGTAAGTCAAGCCAACGGGCAAGTTGTGCTGGAAGAACAGATCCGCAGTCTGATAGTAGTCTTCGATTCGAGGTGCTTTCATGTTCCGACTACAGCAAAAGATTGTCTTTTCTCAAGTAGGAAATGACTGTGTCTGCCGAAATGATTACTAGCAAAACAATGGTTGCCCCATGCGGTGGCCGTAGGGGCGTTGCTTGCAACGCCCGAGTCATGATAGGTGCTTTGCATATGGCGGGTGCCGCAAGCGACACCCCTACTTTTGGTAAAACGGACTGAAATGCCCCGCCAAATCGCAGTGAAATCCTACCGGCGCAGATTTAAGCGTCCGCTGAAGACAGCTCTTGGTGAATGGTCGGTTCGGGAAGGCTATGTTGTTCGGGTCGAAGAAGACGGGCAGATCGGCTACGGCGAGGTGGCACCGATCCCGGAGTTTGCTACCGAGACGGTTGATTCCGCAGGCGCGTTTCTGGAGGAGCTGGTTCTCGAGCCTGATTTAGCTGTGCCGGCAGACCACCCTTGTTGCGCCTTTGCACTCTCCGCTGCAGGTAGGGACGTTCGTCCTCAAGCGTCCGCTCAAAGTCGTGGACGGCTGAGGGCAGCCGTCCCTACCAAAGATTATGAAGTTTCCGCATTACTTCCGGCGGGTTCCGCCGTGCATGCGATCGCCGCCCAGAAGATGGCATCGGGCTATCGCTGCCTGAAATGGAAGATCGGTGTCGAGTCGCTCAAGGTCGAGCTCGAGCATGCGGCACAGCTCTTCCGCTCCTTGCCGACGGGGGTGAAGCTGCGTTTGGATGCGAACGCGAGCCTCGCTTCGGAGGAATTGAAGGGCTGGGTGGAGTTTCTCTCGGAGCACCGTGAGCAACTGGACTATCTTGAGCAGCCCCTGGCGGTGGGCGAGGAGGCGCGCATGGCCGAGTGCATGAGTGATACGGGTATTCCGATCGCCCTGGATGAATCGCTCAACGGGACAAAAGGCGTGCAATGGCTCGAGGCGGATGCCTGGCCCGGGCCGCTCGTGATCAAGGCCCCGTTGATGGGAGACATTTCAGAGCTCTGCGAGCGCTTGAGACCCCTCGCTGAGCAGGTCGTGATCTCCTCCGTCTTTGAGACGGGGATCGGACTATCCAATGCCCTGTCCCTGGCGGATGCACTTCCCGGGCTCAGCCGGCCAGTCGGGTTCGATACACTCAATGCCTTCGAGGACGGACTCCAGCCGATTGAAAACGCGCCCATCATTCGCGCGGTGGATCGACTTAGTTACAGTGTTGAGGACCTATGGAATTTGATATAGAGCTGCTGCGGCGCGACTGGATTGAAGGAATCTCCGGCGAGGTCCTCCATGCCCGCGTCGAAGCCCGATGTGCCGGGCTCGGTGCGGGGCCCTTGCTCATCCGCACAACGGAACCAATCGATTTTGCCGTCGAGTTCTTCGCAGGACTCTTCGGGGGCCAGTCGATCGTTCTGCCAAACCCGAATTGGGCTGCGCAGGAAATCGACGAGTTCGAAACACTCATGGCGCTGGAGACGCCGGAGCCGGGCGCCATCCTAATACCAACCGGGGGCACGACAGGCGGGGTAAAACTCGCGATCCACGACTGGGCCAGTCTCTCGGCCGCCGCACGTGCGACTCAGGGATTCCTCGGCGGAGGGCCGATCCATTCAGCCTGCGTGCTGCCGCTCTATCATGTGAGCGGACTGATGCAGCTGATTCGCAGCTTCGTGTCAGGTGGAACCATCCGGTTCCATCAGGATGCGGTCGACGGTCGCTGCCTATCGCTCGTGCCGACTCAGTTGCAGCGTGCGCTTCAGGATGATGTAAGTATCCAAAATTTGAATACTGCTAGCGCCATATTTGTCGGTGGCGCTCCGATGCCGGAGGGCCTCGCTCAAGAGGCTCGGCGCCTCAGGCTCCCGGTCGTTCCGGTCTACGGCATGACGGAAACCGCTGCCATGATTGCAGCCATCCCGAACGCGGACTTTCTTAGCAACCCGTCGGCGGGTGCGGTTCCCCTCGGCGATGCGCAATTTTCGATCGAACAGAACGGGCGCATACGCATCCGTGGCAGTGCATTATTTCGGGGATACCAGGGTCGCAGCGAGCCCGAGCTCTCCGATGGCTATGTCGCGGATGATCTCGGTCGAATCGACGGGAATGGCCGTTTGCATGTCGACGGCCGGGCAGACCGCTTGATCATTACGGGAGGGGAGAAAGTCGATCCCGGCGAGGTGGAGGCGGCGCTTCTTGAAATTGAGGGCGTTGAAGAGACGCTTGTTGTTGGCGAGGCCGACGAGGATTGGGGGCAGGCCGTCGTGGCATTTTACACAGGCAATCGGTTGATCGATCAGGCTGTGTGTAAGCTTCGCCTTTCAGGCATTCTGGCTCCTCACAAGATCCCCAAAAAGTTGATCCAGGTGGACGCGATTCCTGCGAAGCTGCAAAACGTAGGGGCGTCGCTTGCGGCGCTGGGACAAGACGGATCGAGATTTGGGAATGTAGCTCGATATCCCGCAGGGGCATCGCTTGCGGCGCCCGCTGAAGATGTGAAGGACCAGACTGCGGGCGTCCCGAGGAACGCCCCTACAAGAGAGACAGGCCGTCTTTATCTGGGGCGTGTGTCCATTCCCCAAGCTCGCTACTTTGTTACGCTCTGTTTGAAGGATCGGGAGCAGAGTTTGTTAACCAAAGCGGTGGCTAATGCCATCCTCGGTGTATGGAAGCATCAGGAGGTCGAAAAAGATTACATCTTAGAATGCGGCACGCTGATGCCGGATCATATACATCTTCTTTTGACTCTCGGTGAGCGACTGAGTTTGGGAAAGTGCATTTCGAAGTTTAAGGCAAAAACCAAAGAAGCCCTCGCCATTGAGGGGCTTAAGTGGCAACGCGATTTCTACGACCATCGACTGCGGACAGATGATTCGATGGAAGGCTTTGCGCGGTATATTTATTTGAACCCCTATCGAAAGTCCCTGCTTCGGTGTGAGGAGCCATGGCCGTATTGGAACTTGAGCGATGACTACCGGCCCGAGTTTTTTTCGCATCTCAATGCTGCCGGCGGGCCTCCCCAAGAGTGGTTGACCGAAGCCGATGTGCTCACCGAAGATTTGATCGAAAAGGATCTAAAACCGTAGGGGCGTTGCTCGCGGCGCCGGGTCAAGACGAATCGAGATTGGGGAATGTAGATCGGGAAAACGTAGGGGCGTCGCTTGCGGCGCCCGCTGAAGATGTGAAGGACCGCACGGCGGGCGTCCCAAGGAACGCCCCTACGCTTGTCATCTTTAAGCCAGGTCGCATCGTAGTAGCGAATGAACAAAGCAGACATTGTAGACGTCCTCGAAGATATTGCTGTGCTCCTTGAGTTGAAGGGGGACAACCCGTTCAAGATCCGCGCTTACTCGGGAGGCGCGCGCGTGCTGGAGACGATGGAAGAAAACCTCGCCGATGTGATTGAGGAGGGGCGCCTCGGTGCGATCAAAGGAATCGGATCCGCGCTCGTGGATAAGATAAAAACACTCCATGCAACGGGTGAGTTGGAATACTATACCAAGCTACGTGAATCGATTGCCCCGGGCTTGATAGAGATGCTTGAGATCCCCGGCCTGGGCGGGAAAAAGGTGAAGAAGCTTCACGAAGCGCTCGGCGTTGAGAGTATCGATGCTTTGAAGAAGGCGTGTGAGAACGATGAGGTGGCAGCGCTCAAAGGCTTTGGCGCGAAGTCGCAGGAAAAAATCTTAACGGGGATCGCCAATCGAGCGGCCTACGCGAAGCGTCATCTCTGGTGGAATGCACGTGCAGTCGCAGAACCGATTCTAGAAGGGCTGCGAGCCCTGCCTCAAGTGGAGCGTGCGGAGGCTGCGGGGAGTCTGCGTCGATTGAAAGAAACCGTGGGCGATCTTGACTTCATTGTCGCCTCATCCGATCCCGAGCCGATCATGGATTGGTTTGTCGCACAGGAAGATGTTCAGGAGGTGAGTGCGCATGGCGCTACAAAATCGAGCGTTCGATTCGGCACAGGGCTGCAGGCGGACCTTCGTGTGGTTCCTACAGAGCAGTTTGCCTTTGCGCTACATCATTTTACGGGATCGAAGGAGCATAATGTTGCAATGCGGCAGAGAGCTCTCGCGCAAGGCTACAGCCTGAGCGAATGGGGGCTCACTCCGAAAGCTGAAATGGGAAAACTGAAAGCTGAAATAGGATCAGAAAAGGAGCTGTTCGAATTTCTCGGATTGCCGGAGATTCCGCCGGAGTTGCGGGAGGGGACTCATGAGCTGGACTGGGCGGAAGCTAAGATTCTGCCCGCTCTTGTATCCTCAGAACAAATACGGGGGGTCTTTCACAACCACACCACCGCATCAGACGGGCGGGCGAGTGTCGAGGAGATGGCCGAAGCGGCGGCTGCGCTGGGCTTTGATTACCTCGGGCTGGCCGACCACTCGAAGGCGAGCTATCAGGCGAATGGCTTAAATGACGAGCGGGTCTTGAAAATGATCGAGCAGATCCGTGCGTTTAATGAATCGGGGGAGTCTCGGGTACATGTTTTTTCAGGGATTGAATGCGATATCCTGCCCGATGGGTCGCTCGATTTGGAAGACGCCACACTGGAGGCGCTGGATTATACGGTGATGTCGGTGCACTCAAGTTTCACCCAGTCCGAGGAGGAGATGACGGCGCGGGTGATCCGTGCAATCGAGCATCCAAATACGGTTATGCTCGGGCACCCGACGGGGCGGATCCTGCTGCGCCGAGAGCCCTACAGGATCGACCTGCAGAAGATTATCGATGCGGCCATCGCGAATCGGGTGATCATTGAGATCAACGCCAACCCGCATCGGCTCGATATGGACTGGCGGCTCTGGCAGCGCGCGGTCGGGAGGGGCCTCATGTGTGCCATCAATCCGGACGCTCATAACACGGAGGGGCTTCGCCACTTTGAAGCGGGTGTGAACATCGCTCGCAAGGGAGGTATCCCGGCAGAACAGATTTTGAATTGCCGCGACTGTGCCGGTGTGGCGAGATGGTTTGATGAGCGAAAGTAAACAGCCGTCTTCCAAGGGTCATGCCATTGTCATGTGGGTGATCTGGTTCGCCTTCCTTCAGGGTGCCTTTATCTACCAGTGGTTTCTGGGCAAGGGTATTCCCGAGGGTGAGAATATCGCCGAACCGATGGCAGTCTGGCTCTGGTTGATGTGCTTTGGGCCGCTGGTCGTCGCCACTGCGATTCGTTGGCTGGTAATCCCCAAGATCAAGCAAGCTCAGGCGCAACTGACAGCGCTTATTGTAGGACTGGCATTCTCGGAAGCCCCCATCTTTTTCAGTCTGTTCCTGATCGGTGCGGATTATCCGCAGAACCAGATCGCGGTCCTGATTGTGGCTATCTTCAGTATCATTCAGTTCGCCCCCAGCTACGCGACACCCGGCTACGACTACAAAAAGGCTGCCAGCTGAAATTAGGCGGCGCCCGACCGCTCAAACAGAGCGACGGTTGGTTTGTCTTTGCCCGCTTTCCCAAAGCGGCGGAGGCGTGTCCAGCCCACGATCTCCGGTTCGAGATTGCCGGGGAGCTCGACGAGGACACGGGCGTCGTCAGTCGCGATGGCGTTGACGGTTTGCTCGAAGACTTTCGTCAGCTGCAGCTCGATCATTTCGTAGGGTGGATCCAGAAAAATGAGATCGTAGCGGGAACTGTTTCCATCGAGCGTGAACACATCGCGCGCGACGGTTCGGGCAACATCTGCAGGCAGGTCACAGCTGCGGAGCGTTGCTCGAATATTTTCACGCAGACAGTTCAACGCGGGCCGGGCGGTCTCGAAAAATGTGGCAGTGGCGGCACCGCGACTGAGCGCTTCAAGTCCGTAGCTGCCGGTTCCGGCGAAGAGGTCGGCGACGCTGCAGCCTTCGAGGCTCGCCCCGAGGCTGGAAAAGACGGCCTCCCGCATGCGGTCCGTGGCAGGCCGGGTGTGATCGCCCTTCGGTGCTTTCAGCGGGATGCCGCGGGCGAGGCCTCCGGTGATTCTCAAGAAACACCTCCGGTTGAACGCTGAACGTCGAAGGTCCAACTTTGAACTTTGAATGCTTTAGCTAAGTCCATTTCGATGTTCGATGTTCGATGTTCGATGTTCGATGTTCGATGTTCGATGTTCGATGTTCGATG
>JBMYNR010000024.1:0-5703 GCA_049598495.1 Opitutales bacterium | reverse complement strand
GTTCGATGTTCAGCGCACCGCTTGCCAGACACTGAGCAGGGACTCAACGAGTTCAGGGAGTTCTTCGAGCGGAATCTGGCTGGCGGCGTCGGAGATCGCCTTTTCGGGGTTGGGGTGGGTTTCGAGAAAGACGCCGTTGGCTCCCGCTGCGAGTGCGGCTCGGGCGAGTGCGGGCACGTATTCGCGCTGGCCTCCACTGATCCCGCCGCCGGCACCCGGCAATTGCACGCTATGGGTGGCATCGATAATGGTCGGGTGTCCGTTGGCGGCCATGATACTGAAGCTGCGCATATCGACCACCAGATTCTGATAACCGAAGGTGGTGCCGCGATCGGTTTGCCAGATTTCCTTTGCGTCGGCCTCTTCCAGCTTGTTGGTCACGAATTCCATCTCGTAGGGGGAAAGGAACTGACCTTTCTTGACATTGATCGCGCAGTCGGTTGCGGCGGCAGCGACGAGTAGATCCGTCTGCCGGCAGAGGAAGGCCGGGATCTGAAGCGCGTCGACGACTTCGCCCACAGCGGTGCACTGTTCGGGCAGGTGAATATCGGTGACGGTTTTGAAACCATATTCCGATTGGATGGTTTGGAAGATTTCTAGGCCTTCCTCGAGCCCCGTGCCGCGGTTGCTTTGGATGGAGGTGCGATTGGCCTTATCGAAGGAGCCTTTGAATAGAATATTCAGTTCCGGGTGCTTCTGCTGGAGTGCCGCAAGTGCCTCCGCAACAGGGCGGCAGGTGTCGAGGCTTTCGAGGGAGCAGGGGCCTGCGAGCAGCAGGAGTTTGTTGGGATCGTGGATCATGGATTGGTATTAAGGGTCAATTTGTGGTTCTCGCCAAGCTTGCAGTTGGCGCAAGCCCTTAGGTTTAGCGGTTGTTAAGATTATCGTATATGGGTAGCGGCGCGAGGCCAGTCGTGTCGACGTCGTGGGGGTGCGGCGTCGCTTGCACATCGACCTCGCTGGCATCAGTTCGCTCCGCTGGGCCCGCGGTTGGCGGGCATTTATGCTTTCCGCTTGGCCGGGAGGCGCTACGCTCCTCTACCGATGCATCGCTGGTTCCTATTGTTTTGCTTACCCTTCGCCCTGAAAGCCGATCCTCGCGTTGATTATCTCCGGCAATACATCGGGCGTTGGTTGGGGGATTTTACAATCCATTCTGGGGCGACTGGTTACACGGAGACTTTTCCGATTGAACAGCGATACTGGTGGGAAGATGAACAACTCCACGGGCTTTCGGTTGCAGAAACGGATCGGGGGATTGAAGCAGCCAGTTCACGGGCATTGATCCTGGATGGAAAGCTCCGACTGGAAGTCACTCGGGGAGAGGAAGTCGAGGGCTACTGGGGTGTCCTGCATGATGGGGGAATCCTATGGCTTTCCGAGGATCTGACTCGGGCGACGGATTATCAGATGAAGGAAACTTTTGTCGAAGAGAACGGCGTACGCGCACTTCATTCGGACGGGTTTGACACTTTCATATACGAGGGCGGTCTCGCCCATCTTGTTTATCGAGGGCGGTTGCGTTGGCAGCCGAGCGAAGATCGAATTAGAGCCGATTGCATTTAGTTAGAACTACTGGTGAGAGCCGTTTCGAGAGGTCGCGGCCTCATCCCTGCCCGTTCGGCGAGCTCAGGGCCTTGAATCGATCGATAGGCGGGACTGGGGGGATGTTTGCTTCCAGCTGCGTTGGTCGCAGCGATACGGGTCTCGACCCGCACCCGCTGCACCCGTCTGGCTGGCAACAAAAATGACACCCAGCCGGTGATTCTGCCTAACCCGCTTATTGCATGAGATCCAGAATTGGCTTTGGCATGGCGCGAGCCGTGTTCCACGCAGGAGCGCACTGAAGTGCGTGACTAAGTAGGTTACGCGCTCGGAACACAGCCAGGGACGCTTCTGGACTCAAAGTTTGTTGCTGTCACTTTTGTGACAAGACGAGTTTTTGGAGAAAACTCGCAAGTAGCCATCCCGTAACAAGATAAAGAACGACAGCAACAAACTGGTGCAATATTCGGGCTAAATGCAATCGGCTCTAATCCGCTCCGATTTGATCGGCCAGGAAGCTACGGACGGAGGGTTCAAGCTCGGCCGCTTTGATCCATTCGAGCGCTTCTGCCGGCTGCGTGCGTGCCCAAGATAGGACACTCTCCTGCAGGCGCATGACACGTCGATCGGGGTGGTCGATCGTATTGGCCCAGGCAGCCGCGGCCTCGGGCTCAAAGCGTTGGATGGACTCGCTGAATCCGTAGACGGCGGCGTCGCGCTGCTCGCCGGGAGGTTGTTGACTGAGCCATTGGGAGGCGGCGATGGAGTCGCTCTCGGCCCAGACCCGCATGAGACCGTTGGCATATTCGGCAGAATAAATGGGGTCGTCGGGTGTTAAATTCGTCAACCACTCGGCCGTCGCGAGAGGATCCTGCTCGGCCCTTCCTGTGAGATACGAGGAGAGCACACGATCGTCTTTGCCGGCTTGAATTAATTCACGGACAAAAGACTCTGCCTCTTGGGGAGATTGTTGACTGAACTCCCGAATCGTTGCATGGAGTAAATCCTCATTTCCATTGAATTCTGCTTCGCCGAAGGCCCAAATACTGGCGGCTCTGGGGTCCACTTCGGC
Organism: Opitutales bacterium; assembly: GCA_049598495.1. GTDB lineage: Bacteria > Verrucomicrobiota > Verrucomicrobiia > Opitutales > Coraliomargaritaceae > Thalassobacterium. The sequence goes on along the minus strand of JBMYNR010000024.1, from coordinate 3,086 downwards.
CCAGGTTTCTGCGAGGGCGAGTGAGGCTTCGTCGCGCAACGGACCGGTGGGTAGGCCCGTAACCCATGCGGCGGCTTCCTCGGGCTGGTTTTCCACCCACTTTGCGGCGAGCGCTTTGGCTGCGGTGACCTTGCTGCCGTCGTTGGCCATTCCGTCGATCCAGTCAGCGGTGGCGGTCGGGTTTCGAGTCGCCCAGAGTTCGACTCCGTTGCTGAGTGTTTCCAAGCGGGCCAGCCCTTGTGCGTGGCTTTCCAGCCAGAGGAGGGCCGCTTCGGAATCATCCGCGGCCCAGAGAGCGACGACCTCGAGCATACCCCGCAAACGTTGACTGCCGGAGCTTTGGTCCTGTAGCCACTCCATCGCTGCGGCGGGGTCTTCCTTGGCCCGTTGGCGAGCCTCTCTAATAAAAGCATCGTCCGTTTCCAGAGTTTCACTCGTAGTGACAACCTTGGGGGGCGGAAGCTGCCGCCTAGGCCCTGCAGTTGCAGTCTCGATTCTTTCGGATGGTTGTGGTGCTGGGTCGGGCTCGGGGTTGCGGAGGCTTTGCCAGGTCTCGTAGAGGTGATGGGCCTCCTTCTCGAGTCGAGGTAGGTGCGGCCATAGGGCGAGCCAGGCGAGCCCGATCATGGTGAGCAAAAGGAAGATGCGGACGAGCCAGCGCATAACTAAGTGAGCCTGAAAAATGTCTTTGTGTTTTCGGCGACGCGAGCCGCAAGTTCCTCGAGCGGCATGGCAAGCGCTTCGGCGCAACGCTCTGCGATGTGGGTTACGAAGGCCGGTTCGTTGGTCTGCCCCCGGTGCGGTTCCGGGCTGAGGTAGGGACAGTCCGTCTCCAGCATTAATCGTTCGATACCCTGAGCGCGCAGCGCCTCGCGGACGTTGGAAGCGCTTTTATAGGTGACGATCCCGGTAAAGGAAGCGCGTCCACCGCGTGCATTGAGTCGGCGGATCTCTTCGGGCCCGTAGGAGAAACAGTGAAAGACGATGCGGGCCCAATCGATGCCGGACTGGTCAATTATTTTGACGCATTCGTCAAAGCAGTTGCGGCTATGAATCACGATGGGGCAGTCAAGTTCGCCTGCGAGCATGAGTTGTTGCCGCATGGCTTCCTCCTGGAGAAGAATGGCTTCGCCTGCCTGCATGGGATCCTTGGGTAGGTGGAAAAAATCCAGGCCGAGCTCGCCGATAGCGACGGGCGCATGGGGCGGCATGAAGAAGGTCGAAATCTGCGAAACGGCGTCTTCCCAGTCCGCATCGACATAGCAGGGGTGGAGGCCAACGGTATAGTCGATCGCCCCCGTGTGCGCTTGGTGTTGTTCGCGGTAGGGCACCCAGTCGTCCGGGGAGGTGCCGACCGCGATCATTCGGCGGACGCCGGCACGGCGTGCTCGCTCGAGGACGGGCGCAAGTTCCCCCCTTTCTTTGAAGGCCTTGAGGTGGCAGTGACTGTCAATGAGTTCCATGGTGCCTACGCTGTTTGGATTTATCGTGCTGGAAAGTGGAAAATGGCTTTCTTGTCGGGGCGGTGCTTGTACCGCCCGCGTTATTCATTGCCCAATCGTAGGCTTGAGACGATTTCGAGTTGCTCGGGCTCCGCACGCGGAGCCCCTACGATTTGAGCGCTTCACTTGCCGGCTCGTTCTTGGTTGGTCCGTTTAGCAAGATCCATACGAGCATCAGGCAAGCCCAGTAAGTGAGGCCGCCCACGATCTCGTGCATGAGCATATAGTGCTCCATGAGCGGGGGGGCCAGTAGAACGATGATGACGATCCGAATGATGTTGAAGGCGAAGCCCATAATCAGGCCCGCAAACAGATTGAGACCAAGATCGAAGGCACCGAGTCGGCGGTAAATGGCCAAGAGCAGAGCGAGGAGTAGACTGGTTAGGATGACACCGAAGCCGTTGCATTCGGCCGCCACATTGAACGGGTGTTGCTCAACCAGAAGGATCAGCATGGGCGGTCCGTCCTCTTGGCCAATCAGGCCCAGCTCAACCGTCTTGCCGAGCAGCCCGAGAATATATGCGCTCCATTCACCCGCCAGATTGCGCAGCGGCCAGTCGAGCGGCTCCATCCAGACACTAAGTAGAAGAAAGACGCAGAGCGTGCCGGCGACTGTGCGGGTCAATCGGCGGGTGCCCTCGCCAAAGACGAAGCGAAGGAAGGCTGCCAGGCCTGCGCAGTAGGCGGGTATAATCAATAGCCCGAAGAGCGGGTTCTTGAGGAAGAAGTTCGCGAGGTAATTCAGGAACAGAAGTCCGTAAGAAACACAGAGGGCGCGAGTCGCTCCGGTTCCCAGCGCGAGAGGGTTCTCAACCTCAACACCGCCGAAGCGAACGAGTAACACCGAGGCCAAGCCCAAGACGAGCAGGGCGTGAAAGATGCGGCTCTGCTCATGCGCGGTCTGCGCAAACCATGCCGTTAGCGGCCAGAGCGCCAGCCCGAGTAATGTAAAGAGTAGGCAGTGCAGCCAGAAGTCCGGCAGATTGCGTTTTTCCTTAAAACAGTCGGCTAGTTGTTTTCGTAGCGGCATACAAGTTGTAGTCTGCTGAGGATCGGCCATTTCGCGAGTGGGAATTTCCTCTCAGCCAAGAATTCCTGTTTGTTCCTCGGGGGGCTGACCACGTCGTAATCGCAGTTGGCAAGATGTTTCGAGTGACAGTTTTAATCCAGATCGAGCTTCTTCAGTTTCGGATTGAGCACGCCCCGGACGTAGCGGTCGTTCGGGTTCTTCGCCGCGTAATCTTGGTGGTAGGTTTCGGCCGGGTAGAAGATGTCGAGCGGTTGGATCTCCGTAGCGATGGTTTTCCCCGTCGCGCTTTCGTATGCTTGGCGGCTGGCCTCAATCGTAGCTTTTTCCTCTTCGTTTTGATAGAGTAGGATACTTCGATATTGCGGCCCGTAGTCAGGCCACACGCCATCACTGCGAGTGGCATCGTGGGTCGTCCAGAAAAAGTCGATGAGTTCGCGGTAGCGAATGACCTGCGGGTCATAAATGATTTTCACGGTCTCTGCATGGGAGCTCTTCCCTGCGGCGACTTGCTTGTAGCTTGGGTTCTCCTCCCGGCCGCCCGCATACCCGCTGAC
>JBMYNR010000023.1:0-26647 GCA_049598495.1 Opitutales bacterium | reverse complement strand
ATCCGGAATCAGCGTACAAGTTCTAATGTAGGTTATTTCGCTGACACCACACTAGCTTTAATGCGGGCTCGATCGTGAACCGTTCCGAGGCAAGCGCAGGGCGATCCGCGTAGGCAGCAAAGGCAATCATCCCCGCGTTATCCCCCGTGTGCTTGGGTTGCGCGAGCAGGCATGGGATTCCATAGCGCTTTGCGAGATTCTCCATAGCAGATCGAAGCGCCCGATTGTTAGATACCCCCCCGGATAGCCCGATACTCCTGTAGGCGCCCGCTTGGATCAAATGCTTCGTTTTTCCCAGTAGTTGGTCGATGACGGCCTGCTGGTAACCAGCACACAAATCCGCCATAGAAGACTCGATTTCTTCGTCTCTCATCTTCTCGATGCGATAGCGAAGGCTGGTCTTGAGGCCGGAAAAACTAAATCGGCGTTCGTTGCGTGGCGCGATCGCTTTCGGAAACTCAAATCGTCTGGAGTCCCCCTCAGAAGCCAGCCTCTCGACCTGTGGCCCGCCTGGGTATGGCAATCCAAGAAGCTTAGCACCCTTATCAAGGGCTTCACCTGCCGCATCGTCAACCGTCTGCGCAAGGACGGACAAGCTGAGGTCCTCAGCAATCTCAAAGAGAATGGTATTACCACCCGAGACGATTAACCCCAGATGCGGGAGTCGTTCGCTCAGCGCAGCTTCAAAGTTCTGCGGCGCTGCCTCGTGTAGCGCGATGAAGGGCGAAAAGGCATGCCCCCGCAAGTGGTTCACACCGACAACGGGCAAGCCCCAAGCCAGGGCGAGACTTCGGGCAAAGGCGATCCCCAGGGCGAGACAACCGGCTAGGCCGGGACCATAGGTCACAGCGATCTGCTTAATCGGGCCAGGATCCGACGAGAGGCCGGCCGCTTCAAGCAGAGGAAAAAAGTTCTTCAGGTGCTCCCGGCTTGCGAGATCCGGCACCACCCCACCGTATTCCCGATGTAAATCAATCTGACTGTGCACCCACTCCCCCACCATGCCCATCGCAGGGTCAAATCGTGCAATCGCCGACTCATCACAGGAGCTTTCTATAGCCAGAATCATGATATTTGAAAGAAGACAGGAGTCAGACGTCAGACAACAGAAGAGAAAAGTTTTTTTTGGCACCTTCTTCGCTGCCGAGAAGTATGACCACTTCGAAATGCGTGGGGGTTGCTGTGACTGTATTCCCCTCGAGAGCTAGTGCCGATTACCTCGCTCGCTCCGCCAGTCGCCCAAACATCTTATTCCGCTTTTATTTGCGCTCGGCCGCATCGAACCCAATCTAAATCCATGCCTAAAGCTCCCAGACCGCTGATCGAGAACCTCCGCACACGCTGCGCAGATGGGCCTATCAGTTATCGGGATTATATTGCCACCGTGCTCTACGCAGACGACGTCGGATACTACACGCAATCGGCAGAACGAGTCGGCCGGAGCCCGCGACACGATTTCTATACGGCCGAGAGTCTCGGGCAGGTATTTGCCCGTCTGGTGTCCACGGCGGCAGAGGATTTAATCGGGAGCGACACCGCCCACCATAACTTCGTCGAGATCGCAGCGGAACCGGGTAGCTCCCTACTAGGCCATCTATCAAACCATCCTTTCAAACAGGAAATTCTTCTTCGGCAAGGCAACCCGATCAAGGTCGAGGGATCCGTTGTCATTTTTGCCAACGAATGGCTCGACGCCCTGCCCTTTCACCGCCTGATTTTTAAAAACGGATGCTGGCGAGAACGAGGGGTCTATTTTAACGACGATGGAAAACTCGCCGAAACACTCCTCTCGGACCTGAGCCCATCAGTTCAACAAGTAGCGAATCGCCTACCTGAGCAAATCGAGGAGGGCTACGAACTCGACCTGCCCCTCGAATCAGAAAAGGCGCTCTCGAATCTTCTCGAGCAGGAGTGGAGCGGTCTGCTTCTTTTGTTCGACTATGGGCGCACCTGGCAGGCGCTCCTTCAGAATCACCCGAGTGGCACCGCCAGGACCTACAAAAAGCATGAGCAGGGCAACAACCTCCTTGAAGATCCGGGCACGCTCGACATCACTTGCGACGTCTGCTGGACCCCACTTCAGGCCCAGTTGGAGGCGGCGGGCTTCAACCGGGTCACGCTCGAAAATCAGGAATCCTTCCTCGTCCAACGGGCGCAGCGGGCCGCGCAAGCGATTGTCGAAGCCGGCGTGGGCAATTTTAGCGCAGAGCGCCAGACCCTTATGGAATTAATACATCCCGCCAATATGGGGCAGCGCTTCCAGGTGCTTTGGGGCCTACGAGAGGGCTGAAAGTTTTTCGAAAAAACACTTGTCAGCTTGCTTTTGCCCCCTACCTTCCAGCCTTCAATTTTAAAAGAAGGATCTCCCATGGCACGAATTTGCGCAATCACAGGTAAACGCCCCGTAAAAGGTGGACGTATCATCCGTAAAGGTCTCACCAAGAAGAGCGGTGGTATCGGTACCTCGCTTGTTAAAAACACTCGTCGGAAATTTCGCCCGAACGTACAGCGTATCCGCGTCAAACTTCCCAGCGGGGAGGTCAAGCGCATGTGGGTTTCGGTCAAGGCGATCAAAGCCGGCAAGGTGACGAAGGCCTAAGAAAAGCCTAGGACAGCCTTAGCGTGATCATCATTTCATTGCAAAAAGCCTCGGTTCCCCCGGGGCTTTTTTGTGCCCAGCCTAGGGTCATCGATTTCCGGGCGATTTCTCGTTGCCCTTTCGGATAGACAAGCCAAATTTCCGTTCTCGGAACCCAAACTGAATTTCATGAGCCAAAGCCTTACCTGGAACCGAAAAGACTTGATCGATGTTGCTCCACTGTCGCGGGGTGAGATTGAGGTAATTTTCACCGCTGCAAGTGCGTTCAAAAAGGCCATGAAGGCCGACAACATGAAGCAGCCCTATTTGAACGGGCGCACGGTTGTGAATCTTTTTCTCGAGCCAAGCACACGCACACGGCTCGCCTTTGAAGTTGCCGCAAGTCGCCTCAGTGCAGACACAATCACAGTGACTGGAGACGCTAGTAGTCTCACAAAAGGTGAGACCCTTCGCGACACCGCTCGCAATATGGAAGCCCTAAGGGCGGACATTATTATCATGCGGCACGCTTCCTCCGGGGCACCCAACTACCTCAGCAAGGTGGTCGACATCCCCGTTATCAATGCGGGTGACGGCTCGCATGCCCACCCCACCCAGGCACTATTGGACGCCTTTACGCTGCTCGAGAAGTTCGGTTCTCTGGAAGGAAAAAAAATTACCATCCTGGGCGACATCCTCTTTAGCCGTGTGGCACGTTCGAATATCATCTGCCTGCAGACATTGGGTGCAGAAGTGACCATCGCGGGCCCGAGCACACTTGTCCCAAAAGATTTCGAGGCCATGGGCGTTTCCGTCAGCCACAAGCTGAAGCCCGCACTCGAGGATGCCGATGCCGTCATGTTGCTACGCATTCAACACGAACGGCAAACCGCCAGCCACTTTCCTTCGGTCGGCGAATATACCAGCTCCTTCGGGCTGAATAAAGAACGGGCCGAATGGCTCAAGCCCGGTGCCATCATCATGCACCCCGGCCCAATCAATCGGGGCGTAGAAATCGACTCCGAGTTGGCCGACTCCAAGCAATCCGTCATCCTCGAACAAGTCACAAACGGAATCGTAGTCCGCATGGCGATCCTTCACCTCTGCTCCTGCGCACACCGTGGCGAGATCATCGCCCTGCCAAACTAGATTAAATGAGGACCACCCGCTTCGTTTGATAACACCGAGAGAGGGAGACCGCACGATAGAGAAAGCCTTAACCCAATCGATCACCGGAGGAGCCATAGAATAACACCAGCGCGTGAAAGCGTTGCCCATTCACGAAGCACAACTTCTAACTCATATGAAAACCGAAGGCTGTAGGGTCGGGTGCCTCGTTCTCTAAATATCTCCTTCTCTCCACGCGCTCCGTGGTTATACAAAACACAGTATTTTATGAGTAACGCACTTTGGATCAAAGGAGGTCGCGTAATCGACCCTGCAAATCAACGCGACGCCGTCGGCGACGTCTACGCTCTCGATGGGGTATTCGTCAGCAAACTCAGTGAATCGCAAAAAGCCGAAGCGACGGTCATTGAAGCGGAGGGTCTCGTTGTGGCGCCGGGCCTTGTCGACATTCATGTTCATTTTCGCGATCCCGGGCAGACCCATAAAGAGGACATCCTTACCGGCTCCAAGGCAGCAGCGGCTGGCGGTTTCACCTCTGTGGTTTGCATGCCCAACACCAACCCAGTCTGCGATAACGCCGGAACGATCCAGCGGATCATGGACAAGGTTGAGCGCGAGGCGGTGGTTCACGTTTACCCCACAGGCTGCCTAACAATCGGCATGGACGGCGAGCAACTTGCGCCCACAGGCCAACTCAAAAAGGCAGGTGTTGTCGCGGTGACTGACGATGGAAAATGCGTACAGAGCAACGAGATCATGCGGCGTGCCGTGGAGTATGCGAAGATGTTCGATCTTCCTATCATGGATCATTGCCAGGATGCCAGCCTGACGCAGGGTGCTGTCATGAATGAGGGAGAATGGTCCCTCAAGCTCGGGCTACAGGGATGGCCCAAAGCAGCGGAAGATATCATCGTCGCACGCAATGTTCTCTTGGCCGAACTCACCGGGGCACATATCCACATGCAGCATGTCAGCTCTGCCACTTCGGTCGACATCCTTCGCCGGGCGATCGCACGAGGTGCCCCTGTCAGCGGCGAAGCGAGCCCCCACCATATCGAATTTACGGATGCGAATCTTCATGATTACGATACCGATTATAAGATGAATCCGCCCCTTCGGACGGACGCAGACCGAGACGCCCTGATCGAAGGTCTCGTCGACGGAACTCTCGCCTGCATCGCAACCGACCATGCACCACACAGTCCTGATGAAAAAGACCGCGAGTTTGATATGGCACCCTTTGGCATCATTGGCCTGGAAAACTCGCTCGCGAGTTCACTGACAACACTTTACCATAGCGGGCGCATGCGCTTGAGCGATGTAATCGCCCTAATGACCCATAAAGGCGCCGAAATTTGCAAACTTGACGCCGGCACGCTGCGCGAGGGAGCTCCCGCCGACATTTGCCTCTTTGCGCCCGACGAAGAATGGGTGGTCAACGCGGATACATTCTTCAGTAAGTCACGAAACTGCCCTTGGCATGGGAAGAAACTCAAGGGCGCAGTCAAAGCAACGTTTGTCGAAGGCAAACAGGTCTTCGACGGAGCGTCTATTATCGCCTAAGCAAATCGAATGCAACCAGGGGTCGATCCACCACTTATCATCGCAAGTCTCATCGCGCTCGGTGTTCTCTCTGCGAGTGCAACTCTTTGGATCCGCCACGTCCAGCGCCCCAAGACGGTCATCAACGAAGATGCAGGCGTGCCCGCCTGGTCAATCGGCTGGGTTAATTTCGGTATTTTCACATGCGCCTTAGTGATTGTTGCCTTCTTTTTTCAAAACCTTGGAGCCTACTTTCTAATTGAGCCACTACCAATGGGCGAGGACGAGCAAGAGCTCACTCCCAAGCTCGCCGTCCTCCTGCTTCTACTTCTTCAATTGCCGATGCTTGCGGTCTTTTACGGGGCCCGTCGTTATTACCCCGGGCACTACGCGGGCCGCCTCAATAGTCGCAATATTTCGCCTCTGCGCGCCCTCCGAGAAGCCATTCCCCATTTCGTCATGCTCCTGCCCCTTGTGTGGATTGTAGCACTTGCTTGGACCAAGTTCCTTGAGCTTCTCCAGGCAACCGGGGCCATCGGAGAGGCCGAACCACAGGAATTAATTACACTCTTTCAGGGAGGAGGAGATCCGGTTACCATCTCAGTCCTTGTCCTGATGGCCATCGCCCTAGCTCCAATTGTTGAAGAGCTCATCTTTCGAGGCTGTCTCTACAGATTCCTGAAAAGTCAGACGACAATTTTGCCCGCTCAGATTATCAGTGGCATTCTGTTCTCCCTCATACACGCAAATATATTCTCCTTCCTCCCTTTAGTGCTTGTCGGAGTTCTCCTCGCACGCGTCTACGAAAAGACAGGCAGCATACTCGTTTCGATTTGGTTCCATGCGTTCTTCAACGGCTACACCCTCCTGATGCTATTCCTCGTCAATCTGTCCGACACGATCCCCCAATAACACCACCCCATGAATACCCAACACGACAATGCCCGTATCGCACAGACTCGACCCCTGCTCCCACCGGCCATCCTAATTGAAGAAACTCCCTTAAGCGAGGCCGGAACGCGAGTCGTCGACAAAGGACGCGCCGAGAGCAGCGCCATTCTCCATGGCAAGGACGATCGCCTCTGCGTCATCTGCGGGCCCTGCTCGATCCACGATACAAAAGCCGCGCTTGAGTATGGACAACGCCTACTCAGCCTGCACGACAAATACAAAGATGATCTGCAGATCATCATGCGCACCTATTTTGAAAAACCGCGCACCGTTGTCGGCTGGAAGGGCCTGATCAATGACCCTTTGATTGATGGAAGTTTTGAGATCAACCAGGGGCTCAGGATCGGCCGAAAGCTCCTCGTCGATATCTGTGAAATGGGACTGCCAACGGGAGCCGAGTTTCTGGATACGATCATTCCGCAATTTATCGCAGATGTCATCGCATGGTCCGCAATCGGTGCCCGCACCACAGAAAGTCAGGTTCACCGCGAGCTCGCATCCGGCCTATCGATGCCAGTCGGCTTCAAGAACGGAACCAGTGGAAATGTGCAGATGGCGATCGACGCGGTCCGCTCTGCCAATCAGCCACACTGGTTCCCATCGGTGACAAAACAAGGCGTCACTGCAATCTTCGAGACGACAGGCAACCAAGACGCGCACATCATCCTTCGCGGGGGCAACCGCACGGGTCCCAACTATGAGAGCGGGTCGATCAAGCCAGTCCTTCAACAGCTTTCTGAGCTTGATTTGCCTCCCTACGTCATCGTCGACTGCAGCCACGGCAACAGCAACAAGGACTACACTCGCCAAAGTGAAGTGGCCAAAGTGCTCGCAGAGCAGATTGCCGGAGGTGAACGAGGTATCGCCGGCGTCATGCTGGAGAGTCATCTAGTCGCAGGCCGCCAAGACTATCAACAGAATGGCGACAATGTTTACGGCCAAAGCATCACCGACGCCTGCATCGACTTCCCTGCAACAGAGGCGGTTTTTGAACGCCTGGCTAAAGCAGTCCAACAAAGGCGTAAGGCCTAAGCGCGGGATACGCAGCATAACATAAAGACTGAATCAGCGCATTCATTAACCACGGAGTGCACGGAGATCGAGAGGAAGACCTCTGTGACCTTCGTGCCTCCAATGACCTGAAAGGGAGCGGATGGTTAAAAAGTCAGTTACGCTACTTACGTTTAGCCTTTAGCTGCCCGCAGCCGGCCGCGACGTCGATCCCGCGGCGTTGCCGCACGGTACTAGGCAAGCCGCTTTCTTGAATAATGCGTTGGAACTCGCGGACACTTGCTTCCTCTGGTGCCTGACCCGAGAAACCGTCAGTTGCATTGAGCGGAATCAAATTCACGTGCGCGTCCATTCCCTTTAATATGCCGGCAAGTCGATGCGCATGATCCGCACTATCATTAACGCCGCCAATTAGCGTCCAAGCAAAGAACACACGTGCCCGCTTCACGGCACTGTATTCGCGGCAGGCATCCAGCAAATCGTTGAGCGGCCATCTCTTATTTACGGGCACCAATTGTCCGCGCTCTTTATCGCTGGCTCCATGCAAGCTGACCGCCAGAGAGTAGCGCTTCGGATGGCGGGCCAGCTTCAAAATACCTGGGATGTGCCCCACGGTACTGATCGCTACCCGAGCAGGTCCTATATTTAAGCCACGGTTGTCAGTTAAAATCTCCAGGGCCTCCATGACAGGCTCAAAATTATGAAGCGGCTCACCCATTCCCATCATCACGATATTACGCAGGCGCTCACCATGCTTCGCCCGAAGCGCTCGCTCAACATGATGGGCTTGCGCAACAATCTCTCCTGCCGTCAGATGACGGGAAAACCCCATTTGACCTGTCGCGCAGAAGACACAGCCCATCGCACAGCCCACCTGACTACTTAAACAAGCGGTAAAACGGCCGGGGAAGCCCATCCGCACAGTCTCCACCTCAACACCGTCACCAAGACGCAACAGGAATTTCTCCGTAAAGCCATCATCGCTCACGGTATGCGCGACATTCTCGATCGGAGAAAAATCAGGTGCACACTCACTGGCTAGCCATCTCTGCACGGGCGGAAGAATTCCCTCAGCGCTATCCAGATCGTCGCGGATCAACTTTCGTTGAATCGTACTGAACAGAGCTCGGGCATGCACCGGATTCACCCGTGCCTCACACAAGGAATCTTCCAGTGCGCAGTAGCTTAAACCTTCAAGAAAGTCGTTCATCTGAGGCATGGTATCTGGTCTGTGTTAAAACAAGGTAGGGCTGTCTCGCCGAGACTGCCGTTCGCCGGAACCAAACAAATGGACCTTATTCAGAATAATGACAAGCAACGCTCTGCTGACGCAGGGTCGCCTCACCGAAAGTAGCAAGAAATTTAACCGAGCAAAGTTGAAATCACACCTAGAGCCTACTACGAAAGGTAACTGCAGCAATAGTCTGCACCCCCCTCAGCCACTTTCAGCGCAAACTTGGAGTTGCCCTCTACATTAAAGGACTGACCCTCCCCGTAGAAGACCCACTCGTCGTTCCCCGCGAGCTTTACCTCCATCGAACCACCGAGAATTTCCATCAACTCAGGAGCCTCCGTCCCGAATTCATAATCCCCCGCCTGCATGAAACCGAGCGTTTTCTTCTTACTGTCGGCAAACTGGACAGTGCGGCTGGTTACCTTACCGCCGAAATACACATTGGCTTTCTTGATGATCGTTACTTTTTCGAATGTTTCAGACATGAGCCCCGTTCTTGCGATCCACTCGCGCCTGTCGACCATAATCATCTCCTCTCAAAGCGACCGTCCGCACGTTTCACTACCAGACGCTTGATTTCGAGGCCCATCAGGACGGCGGAAACCTCTGCAGGTGTCCGGTTCGCCTGACGACAAATTTGGTCGGGCAAGCAGAGTTCCCCGCCTTGAAAACAAGCGAGGATCAAGTGCTCAAGCTCACTCAACTCGACACGTCCCGTTTCCTGTGGCAAATCTTGCTCCATACGGCCTTGATCAGGGCGGGCGTAGCGTAGCTCCTCAAGGATATCGTCGACCGAACTCACCATCGTGGCCCCATCACGAATGAGTTGGTGACAACCGGCACTGGCCGACTGGTCAATGCGCCCCGGCACCGCCATAATCTGGCGCCCTTGCTCACCGGCAAAGCGGGCGGTAATCATGCTACCCCCAGCGGCAGCACTCTCAACTACGATCACTGCTTCACAGATGCCGGCAACCACGCGATTACGCATAGGAAAGGTTTGGCGATCCGCACGGCGGCCGAAGGGAAACTCGCTGACAACCGCACCCTCCCTCGCGATATGCTTGTAAAGCTCCAGATTCTCCGGGGGATAAACAATATCCAAGCCACAACCAAGCACCGCGACCGTTTTTCCGCCAGCCTCGAGCGCCCCCTCGTGGGCGGCCGTATCCGTCCCACGCGCCATCCCGCTGACAATACAGAAACCGAGCCCCGCAAGCTCGGAAGCAAAACGCTTCGCTACTCCAAGGCCATAAAGCGTCCCACGCCGCGTCCCTACGATCGCCACACAGGGGCGATCGATATTGTATTCACCTTTCCAATACAATCCAATTGGCGGATCATAGGTTTCTTGTAGCATGCTCGGAAACGATTCATCCGTTTGCCCGACAAACCGGACACCGGAACTCTTCATCCGTTCAACCTCCTTTGATAAATCAAAGTAGCGAGACCAGTTGCTTAGAATACTCGCCGCTTTTTCTCCAACCCCTTGAACCTTCAAGAGTTTACCCCGATCACCGGCCAGAACCGCTACAGGATCCCCGTCAAATACATCCAATAGGCGGCGGAGCATAACGGGGCCGACACTCGGCAACCCATTGAGAACAAGAAGTGCCTGTCGATGACTCAACGCACACGACATCTGCTAGGCCTCTCTCAAAACCTCGGAAATATATTCCAATATCTGGGTTGTGCGCACCGCAACCTGCCCGCGGGCGCGCGCGAGGCGCTCGGCGGCAAGCCCGTGCAGCATCACCCCCTGGCAGACGGATACGCGGACATGATCATTGTCTTGGGCAACAATCCCACCGAGGAGCCCCGCGAGAATATCACCGCTTCCACCACGTGAAAGCACAGGACCACCATGCGTGCTATAGATGACGGAATCACCGTCGCAGATACGGGTATTCGGCCCCTTGAGCACAGTCATGATTCGATAGAATTTAGAGACGTCTAGCTGAGTCTGAATCGAAAAGTCCGAGTCGGAAAGTTTCGCGATACGGATAAACTCACCCATGTGGGGAGTCGCCACCACGGTCCCGAAGTGCGGCTTACGCTTCTGCGCGACCTCCATCACGCGCAAACGAAGAGCATCGGCATCCAATACGACCGGCAATTCGACCAGCTTGACGATCTCCTGAGCAACAAGCTCCGTATTTCGGTCCTGCCCCATACCCGGCCCCACGAGGACCGCTGTTGCCTTTCCGATACGATCCAGCAGGAGAGGGATCGCCTTTGGATTGAGTGTCCCGTTATTCGTTTCCGGCCATGGAATCCACATCGCTTCCGGCACCTGCGCAGAAAGCGCCGCCGCGACCGAGGCAGGAGCAAAGGCGGTCACCAAACCAACCCCGGAACGCACGGCTGCTTGAACCGACATCAGCAAGGCACCCGGCATATAGGCAGAGCCCCCAACAATAAAAAGATGGCCAAAAGCACGCTTATCCGCAACAGCAGGTCGCAAACGACGCATGGGCTCCAAAACTCTCGGCGAGAGAATCGACTCTTTCTGAGTCAGCTTACCTACCGCTTCCTCAGTGAAAAATCCGAGATCAATGAAACGGACACGACCACAGTCGGCGACACCGCCAAAGACCGGCCGCTTGGCAATGCCCGTCGCATAAGTAAAATCCGCATCAAATGCTGGGCCATCAGATGCATCACCCTTACCACTGGGCAAATCCACCGAAGCTCGGATATCAATCAACTCATAAGCGTTGACCGCTTCGATCAGGCTTGAAAGAGGTTCCTTGAGCGGGGGCTTGAAAGACATACCCAGAAGACCGTCGATGCAGAGATGAAATCCTGCGTCCCCACCTATCTCGTGCAGCAAACTCAAAAAATCCGAGCTAGGCTCCTCGCCCCATACCTGATGGGCGTGAACACGGCCCTCTAACTCCTGCAGCGCCCGAGCAGCGAGGGGCCGTAGATCATCAGGCGGAGAAGTGAGAATCAATTCAACACGTGCTCGAGGATAATCCGCTAGGATTTGCGCACAGGCAATGAGAGCGTCACCCGCATTGTTCCCCTTACCGATAAGGGCGAGAATACGAAGCCGCTCGGGAACAATTTTAAATTCCAAATAATCCCGAATGACCCACTCAGCAATTCGCTTACCCGCTGACACCATGGCCGACCATTCTGCTGCCTCATCTTTCAGGATCGAGCGTTCAAACTCACCTGCTTGCTGGCAGGACAAAACAGGATCCGCATAGATGAAAGAGGACATAGTGTATTTATCCGAATAAGCATGTAACCTAACAACAGCTCTTGAATTGAGGCAAGCGGTTATTCATCCGCCGTTCCTTAGTCGAGAGGCGTTTAGGCAAGAGCGGCCTTCATTTCACGCACAGCCTGATCGACGCCCACAAAAAGAGAACGACTGATGATCGAATGGCCTATGTTCAATTCGTGAAGATGAGGCAGCGTGATAACTTCTGCGATATTGGTGTAGTTAATTCCATGCCCTGCATTCACAACCAAGCCGAGCGCATGTGCTTGCTCGGCTCCGGAACGAAGGGTATCCAACTCGCGACTGCGTCCACCATGAAAGTAAGCATTCGCATATGCCCCGGTGTGCAGTTCAATCCAGGGGCTCTTCAATTCGGCCGCCGCATCGATCTGCTCCGGATCGGGATCAATAAACAAACTGGTTACAATGCCTGCATCGGTCATCGCGGCAACAACCTCGCCCACTCGGGATTTCTGACCGAGCACATCCAAGCCACCCTCCGTGGTGACTTCTTCGCGACTTTCGGGAACGAGACAAACAGAGTCCGGCTTGAGCTCGAGGGCATACGCAATCATCTCCTCCGTACAAGCCATCTCGAGATTGAGACGCGTAGCCAAATCCGCACGCGCGCGTCGAATATCCGAATCCTGAACATGACGCCGATCCTCCCTTAGGTGCATGGTGATCCCGTCGGCCCCTGCCCGCTCACTGAGCAGGGCAAATTGGACACAGTCCGGTTCAACCTCATCCCCATGATCGAGAGCGTGCTCTCGGTAGCGCGCCTGCCGCACCGTAGCGACGTGGTCGACATTGACGCCAAGAAGGATATTGGTGCTGGACATAATTGAGATCGTAGGGCCTTAGCAAGCTAAGGCCGGGTAATATACAAAGCCTGCGTATGTGCTCGGCATCGAGCAAACTCGAGCCCTACATAATTTACTCCTTGGAAAGCTTACTCTCCGAGGCGATTTCGGGGCCACCCTGAGCGATTGCACGGCGGCGGAGGCGAAGCGCATTCAAACGGATGAAGCCAGTTGCATCATCGGGATTGTAATCACTCTCGACGCCCTCCATCGAAGCGATGTCTTCATCGTAAAGAGAAAGAGGCGACTTCCGCCCAACTGTCGTAATGTTACCCTTGTAAAGCTTGAGCCGAACCGTTCCGGTGACGGTCTTTTGAGAATCGTCAATAAACGCCTGCAGAGCTTCCCGCTCCGGGGCATACCAAAAGCCGTTGTAAACAAGCTGTGCGTAACGCGGAATCAAGCTGTCCCGTAGATGGGAAAGCTCTCGATCCATGGTGAGCGTTTCCATGTTCCGGTGCGCGTGCATCAGGATCGTTCCACCCGGAGTCTCGTAGACACCACGACTCTTCATGCCGACAAAGCGATTTTCAATAATATCCACACGGCCAACGCCGTGCTTACCAGCTAGTTTATTGAGGCACTTCATCACTTGCGCAGGTGTCATCGCCACACCATTGACCGCAACACAGTCGCCGCGCTCAAAATCGAGCTCGAGATATTCCGGCTCATCAGGCGCGTCCTGCGGATCCGTTGTGAGCTTATACATTCCCTTGTTATCCGCTGTTGTCGGGTCAAACCAGGGGTCCTCAAGGATGCCGGCTTCGTAGGAAATGTGCAGTAGGTTGCGGTCCATCGAGTAGGGCTTCGAAGCACTCGCTTCGACATCGATGTGATGGGCCCGGCAGTAATCGATCATTTCCGAGCGTCCCGGAAAAGCCTGACGAAAGACATCCATTCGCCATGGAGAGATGATCTGCAGTTTCGGAGCAAGGGCCGCATAGGCGAGCTCAAAGCGGACCTGATCATTCCCCTTCCCTGTGGCACCGTGTGCGACGGCATCCGCTCCTTCGCGCTCGGCGATTTCTACATGCGCCTTACCGATCAATGGACGCGCGATCGAGGTGCCCAGAAAATACTGGCCTTCGTAGATCGCATTGGCCCGAATGATCGGATAGATGAAATCACGGGCAAACTCGTCAACCAGATCGACTGTGTAGTGCGCCGAGGCCCCGGTCGCCTTGGCTTTCTCAGCCAAACCATCGAGTTCCTCTTCCTGACCGACATCCGCAGCAAAAGTAATAATCTCGGCGGAATAGTGCTCCTTAAGCCAACTAACGAGGACGGAGGTGTCGAGTCCTCCAGAGTATGCGAGTACAATCTTCATAGAAAGAAATAGAAAAACGAGCTATGAAGAAGTGCGATTCCAAAGCGAGGACGCAAGCGGAAAGCGGGGATTTACCAGTAATCACTTAAAACTCGCCAGCGAGGACTGGAAGCCCCCTGGCCACTTTGGCAGGGGCTCAACCACCCCCGGAACCTTGCGAAGAATTTGTGGTGCGGGCATCGGGCTGAACGACTGCAATGGTTGCAGCATTGCCGACCGACTATGGCGAAGCACTTTCGGTTGAAGCGCGTCAAGACTGACCGAGCGTAATTCCTTTTTCTGCGGTGTCATTTCCGGACGGAGGCCCATTAAGCGCAACTGGGCAGCAAGACTCGCCCTCTGGTTGAAGGTGCGTTGTTCCTGAATGGTCGCAAAGCGGCGTAAATCCGTGCGGCCAATCGCATCCAGCGGGTCGCCGGGAGACAGGTCTTTAGTATCCGAACCCTCAAACTGAGGCAGGGCCGCAACTTGCGTGTGATCACGAAAGACGGACGACAAGAACAGAAAGGCCATGACAGCGGAAGCCATCAAACCCAAGCCGAGAACCCAACGCGGAAAGCCAACCGGGGGGCGGGTGCCTTCACGGGCTTTGTTCACACGGGCTTTGTTCACACGGGCACCGGATACAGGAGGGACTCGCGATGAGGCGCGGCGCCCCGAACCTTGGCGCTCACGGTCAGAGCGCCCACCAGAGCGCTCACCAGAGCGCCTGCCTGCCTTCAGCGGGGAACGGCTGGTCGTGCGCCTACCCTGACTCGAATCAGAGTCGAGAGCCAATCGCATTGCTTGATGAAGGCGGCAACGCTCCTGGAACTCTGCCTGTCGCTGAGAATTCACAGCAAGTTCAGCCTTCAACTCCACGAGCTGCTTTTCCGAGATTTCTTTATCGAGATAAAGATTGGTGAGCTCTGTAAACCTGTCTTCCGTCATGCAAAATCGTCACCCATCAAATCTCGCAGACTTTCCCGCGCGCGGGCAATCCTGCTTTTAACGGTTCCCACACTGATTTCAAGTTGCTGTGCGATCTCGTCATAAGTGAGGTTTCTGACATTTCGTAGGATTAAGATCTCTTTGTGCATTTTACTGAGCTCGTCCATACAGGCGGAGACTCGGTCCACGAACTCTTGAGTGACAGCAGCTTCTGCCGGAGTCTCCCCAGAGCAAGGCATGACATTTTCAAGCGTCAAATCACCGTCATCAGTAAGCGACTGATCCAGAGAAATGGACTGCTCGCGCTTCCGGCGAAACCAATACCAATAGCGATTATGAGCCAAATTTGTGGCGATCTGATAAAGCCAGGTGGAGAAGGAAGCCTCTCCGCGAAAATTCTCCAACCCACGGTGTGCACGAATAAAGGCATCCTGCGTCACCTCTTCCGCGTCCTGCTTATTTTTCAGGAGTTGCGAGACGCGCGCGAAGATACGATCGTAATAACGGGCCACCATGTCGTTGTAGGCTGCCGTATCCCCTTCTAGAATGCGCTCTATCAGTCGATCATCCGTGGGGATTATTTCCGTTTTCGTCGTCATGCTTGGGTTCACTTAGGGTAGATCGTGTAATCTTTAGATTTGTTCCTGAAAACTTCGTTCAAAGAAAGAAAAAATTACTTTTCCTATTCTTGACAAGGGTAGTATAGCTTTCTTGACTCCCGCGCTCTGTGTAGGGGTCGTTAGCTCAATCGGTAGAGCAGTTGACTTTTAATCAATTGGTTCGGGGTTCGAGTCCCCGACGGCCTACTTTCTTTCCCGCCCGCCAGCTTCCTGCTCGTGGGCTTTTTTGTGCACTTCGACAGCTTCGTGGGGACTCTTCACCTGCGGTGGTCCGGTTTCCCGCTAAGCGGGACCCGGTCTTGTCGCCTTTCGACAAGCTCAAGGCTCGGAACGAGTCCCCGACGGCCTACCAGCCTTCGCTTGGGCGCAGCGAAAGAGAAGGCTGTCATGCCGGAGCCGCTAAAGGCGCGCAGGCGGACTCGACACCATGGACATTTTCGCTCAAGACTGCGGCTTGGCATGCAGTCCCCCGACATCTCTTACGTGTATATTCTGCGAAGCGAAAACGAACCCGATAGACACTACACGGGTTGCACGAAAGATCTAAAGAGCCGCCTTTCGAAACACAACAAGGAGATATATTTCATACCGCGAAGTATCGACCGTGGAGGCTGGAAACCGCTGTTCGATTCAGCGACCCCCAAAAGGCGCGCGCCTTCGAGAAATACCTAGAATCCGGATCAGGGCGTGAGTTTGCAAGGCGACACTTCTAAGCCGAATCGACAGCAAATATCTAATCAACCCGGAGCTCCCTGCCCGAGATCTGCAACGGGAATTCACCTGTATCGCCGAGGAGGCAGGAAACGCTCTACCGAAGCTGGTAAAGGCCCTTCAGCAATCCGGCTAGAAAAAAGGATTATGGGCGCGCTCTTCCGCAACGGAGGTCATCGGGCCATGCCCTGGACAAAGGACTGTCTCTCCCGGCAGACTCATTAGTTTTTCACGGTTGTTCTGAAGTGCGAGCTGATAGGCAGTGCGAGCACCGCCCATGGAAAGACAAAAGAGCGAATCCCCAACAAAGACCAAGTCCTGCGGCAGGCCACGAACCTGAAAGCTCAAAGCCCCGGGAGAGTGTCCATTCGTGCCAATCACCCGAATTCGAAAGCCACAAAGCTCAAATATGGCGCCCTCCTTCACAGGCTCAGCGCCGGGGTAGGCTTCGCCAGCAGAAGTGAAAACCCTCAAGCGGGGCAATGCTACCTTCATGGCCTCGCAGCCCCCAACATGATCAGGGTGTGTATGCGTTAAAAAAAGGGCCTTGAGGTTAATTGCCTTCGCATCAAGGCATTTTAAAATGGGCGCGGCTTCGGCGCCTGCATCAAAGGCGACACCCTCCTTAGTCAGCTGATTCCAGATGACGTAAGCATTCACGGAGGCATTCGGATAGCCGGCCCAGGGAAAGGGCATATTCATCATCTCGAGACCGGGCAACTTGACGGCTTTCGGCCGCCAGGTCCCTTCGGCGAGAAAAACGAGCTTATCTGCATTCAAGCCAAGCAAGGGGGCAATTCTGCGGACGTGGGTTTCGTTGTAATCTCCATCGATGAGTGCCCGGACCTGCTTGAGGCTTAAATCCGCCCGCTCCGCCAGGGCGGCATGGCCAAGACCTTGCCCGACGGCCGCCTTTTCAATCACATCCTTATAGCTGTCTTCAATGGGTATCTTCATCTTACAAATCAAGCCTTAGGCCCAAACAATGTTTGCCAGGAGCCGATCATCCGATGAAACGAGTGATGGCGGAGGAAGATCGAATCGCCACCTCAAAAGGCGCTTTCGGAGGTCCCCTCGACAGGAGGGTGACTGACGAATGTCGTTAAACGTAAAATGCAAAAATTTGAGCACTGATCGAGCTGGCCAAACCGGGCTAGAGCCATTGTTCTGGTGATGTATTGTTTCACAATGTGGCAGATTGCAAGATCTACAGCCTAGAGCCCTTGAATGTGATGCAGTATGAAAGTGATGCCTGCGGGTAACTTTTTTCTGAGACTTGCGATTCCACGATTCGATGCTGAACTGAAGTCGTTTTAATATGAAAGGTCCCCCACCCACCCTCTTCATTTCTGTTTGGCTCGTCAGCTTGGGCGCCACCTACTGGATCGGCTCGCTGCAACATGCAGATCCCCCCGACCCGCTCACAGAAAAGCCCGAATCAAGCGCACGGCTCGAGGCAGCTTCGGTCGCGTCACCCGGACAACAGGAGACTCCCGAGACTGCCAATATCCTTATCGCCTATCTCGAAGGGCAGGACGTATCCCTAGTAGATGCACTTAAGGATGTATCCAGCCTCTCGATCTCCGATGCACGGACTCTTCTGAACGAAGCCTTCAATCTCCCGGCTTCGGACCCGAATCGATCACAGCTCATTCGGCAATTATTGAGTCAGATTGCGCAAACAGACCCGGTGGCAGCACTCGAGATCGCCGGTAACATCAAATCGCTTCGTGATAGTGACAGTGCACGCCGGTCCATCCTCACAGTTTGGGGCCGCAACGATCCGGCGGGGGCACTGGCCTGGGCCAATCAAACTCTGCAAAACGAACCGCGCCGTGTCCGCTCGTCAAACCTGATCGCCATCTACCGCGGCTATGCGCAAACGAATCCGCAGGCCGCATTCCAACAGGCGATGGGATCTGAAACTGAATTCAGAAACCGTATCCTGGATGAAATCATCGAAACTCAGATAGAAAACGGTGGGCTCCAGTCAGCCAAGGTAATCGTCGATACGCTGAGCGATCCAGAGCTTCAAAACAGCCTGCGTCGCGAACTGGTCGGCGAGTGGGCAGAATACGATCCTGTCGCCGCGGCCAACTACGTGGAATCACTTGGGGAAGATGCTTCGACCCATATCAAGTCCGCACTTCTGAGCGAGTGGGCGGAGAGCGATCCGGCATCAGCCGCCGCCTGGCTTTCCAGTTTGCCGGAGGAGGATCCCGCAGTCGCACGAGCGAGTGCGGCGATCATTCAGGAATGGACTCGCTACGATCTCTCCGCATCCGCCGAATGGCTCAACACGCTCCCGCCGAGCCCAGAACTGGATCGCGCCGTGATCAGCTACACCTTCCGTGCAGCCGAAGAGGATCCGGAAACGGCGATGACCTGGGCCGAATCTATAGAAGATGAGCGGCGACGCATGTGGATGATGGAACGCGTTGCCGCCACATGGAAATCAAAAGCACCTGAGAGCTTTGTGAATTATCTAGGTGCTTCTGACTTGACCGACGAACAGCGTGAACGCCTAGGGAATGCACAACTGAATCGAGGTGGTCGTTGGGGACATCGACACTAATACCAGTTCTAATGGAAGTCGTATTGGGAGACACACCCGTCGTTTCTCAGGATACGAGATTGAATTCCTTCCAGAAATTCGCTTCTCTCCTTCCATGGATAACAGCGTAGCAGAAAAACCGGTCGTCGGAATCATTATGGGAAGCCAGTCGGACTGGAGCACCATGGGCGAGGCCGCGGCCCTGCTCAAGGAGCTTGAGATTCCCTTCGAAACAAAGATTGTGAGCGCTCACCGCACGCCGAAACTTCTTTACAGCTACGCCGAAGAAGCCGAAGGGCGCGGACTTCAGGTCATCATCGCCGGGGCAGGTGGAGCCGCGCACCTACCTGGAATGACGGCGGCCATGACGCATCTGCCCGTTCTCGGTGTTCCTGTTCAATCCAAAGCCCTCAGCGGGCAGGACTCACTCCTATCGATTGTTCAAATGCCCGCGGGAATCCCCGTGATGACACTCGCGATCGGTGTCGCCGGTGCCAAGAACGCCGCGCTGTCCGCCGCTTCCATTCTCTCGCTCAACGATTCTGGAATTGGCAAACGGCTCAAAGTATTCCGGGCAAAGCAGACACAAACTGTGCTTGATACGGAGTTGCCGGAGGCATGACCCGAGATCATCCGTAGAACGCTGGCGAGAGCCAGTGTTGAGCCGTTCGGCCGTTCCTCACAACGACGCTCGTCGTCGTGTTGCAGGATTTCCATTTTTCTCAGATACTAAAAATGATCACACCAGGTAGTAAAATCGGTATCCTTGGCGGGGGACAGCTCGGCCGCATGCTCATTCTCGCGGGCCGAAACCACGGCTATCGATTCCACGTCTTTGAACCGAAAGGCCCCTGCGCCGCGGGCATGGTAGCGGATAGGGAAATCAATGCGGAATACACGGACGAAGCCGCATTGAAGGCATTTGCCGAAGGGGTCGATATCATCACACTGGAGTTCGAGAACATCCCGTCGAAGGTGATCGATCTATTGAGCGCTATCAAGCCGGTCATGCCCGGCATGCACGCTCTGCACATCTGTCAGCATCGTCAGAGGGAAAAGGACTTTCTTAAAGAAAGCGGGCTTCCCTGCGTGCCCTTTGAGTATGCCGATTCCGCTAACAGTCTGAAGACTGCAGTCGAGGCGATCGGCTTTCCCTGCGTTATCAAGACCGCAGCCTTCGGTTATGACGGGAAGGGTCAAATCAAACTCAACGCGGCTGAGGAAGCAGCCGATTGTGATTACCTATGGGATTACCTGGGCAACCCGCCCCGTGTCGTGGTTGAAAAATGGATCCACCATGTCGGCGAGTTTTCCGTGGTCTGCGCGCGGAAAGCCGACGGGAGCAAGATCAGCTTTCCGATGGCAGAAAATATCCATGTCCATCACATCCTACACGCCTCGATCGTGCCGGCACGCGTGACTGATGCCACACAGAAGACCGGTGCTGAACTTGCCTATGAGATTGCAGACCGACTTGAGCTTGTAGGACTCATCGCAGTGGAACTCTTCCTCAAAGAGGACGGGAACCTGATCATCAATGAGATGGCGCCACGTCCCCACAACTCTGGACACTATACGATGGACGGTTGCGTCACCAGCCAGTTCGAACAACACATCCGAGCGGTCACCGACCTGCCCTTCGGTTCGGTGGAGCTCAACCGCCCGACAGTCATGATCAACCTGCTTGGCGATATATGGGAACAGGGCGAACCAAACTGGGAAGGCCTCCTCTCCGACCCAAACGCCAAGTTGCACCTCTACGATAAAGGCGAGGCTCGCCCCGGCCGAAAAATGGGTCACTTCAACCTCTTGGGCAATGATGTCGAAGCGACTCTCGAAGCTGCCCAAGCCCATTATAAAAAGTTATCGAATTAAAAATTGTAGAGCCCGACCTTTTGACTCGGCGTAGCTCGGCGAGCGAAGACGGTTGGTCGAGCCCTATAAGCAAAAATTAAATCGACCTAACGAATCCGATCTTCAACGTTCGAGCATTGACGAATGAACATTCAACCCTCCAGATCTGAATTCGAAGCTCTCGCCTCGAAAGGAAACACGATTCCCGTCTTTCTCGATCTCACTGCGGACTGCGAGACGCCACTCGGCGCTTACTCGAAAATCTGCCACGAGGGACCTTCCTTCCTATTCGAATCCATCGTCGGCGGAGAACGCATCAGTCGATTCTCCTTCATGGGCGCCAATCCGCGAAAGGTTTTTCGTGTATTTGACAAAGAAACCACGATTCAAAGCAAAGACGGATCCATCGAAACAGTGGAGACACCACCTGATCCACTGACCTTGATCGAAGCGGAGATGGCTCAGTATCAACCGGTTGAGATCCCGGGCATGCCGCCCTTCTCGGGGGGTGCCGTAGGCTTCGTCGGGCACGAGTTTATTCACAGAATCGAACCGACGGTCCCAGAACCCGAAGAAAACCCGCTAAAGGTGCCCATTCTCTACTACCTGATCACAGATTCGGTGCTCATCTTTGACCATGTTCGGCAGGTTCTCCGTATTTGCGTGCAGGCGAACACTGAGGGCAAGGAAATCGACTCCAGCTACGACTCAGCAGTCGCTGAAATCGAGCGGATCTACTCCCTGCTGGAACGTCCCCAAAAATTCGCTCACCGCCCCATCGGTCCGTCCCAAGAAATCAGTGTGCCAAAAGGTAATTTTACCCGCGAGCGATTCAAGGAAGCGGTCGACCGGGTAAAGGACTATATCCGCTCTGGAGATGTGATTCAAACCGTTCTTTCTCAACGTTTTGAGAAGGGATTCTCACCCCAGCCTATCGACCTCTATCGAGCGCTAAGAACAGTCAATCCATCTCCCTATATGTTTCTGATGGAGGACGCTGCATTCTCGGTTGTAGGCGCCTCCCCCGAAGTGCATGTTCGCCTCACCGGAGACCAGGTGGAGATTCGGCCGATCGCAGGCACCCGGCACCGCGGTGCAACCGAGGCCGAGGATCTGGCTCTGGAAGCTGATTTGCTGGCCGATGAGAAAGAGAAGGCGGAGCATCTCATGCTTGTCGATCTTGCTCGCAATGATATCGGCCGTGTATGTCAATTTGGCACGATTCACGTTCCCGACTACATGACCATCGAGCGTTATTCACATGTTATGCACATTGTATCGCAGGTGGTCGGCACCATCCGTGAGGCCTGCAACGCCTACGACCTAATGCGGGCAACGTTTCCTGCAGGGACGCTGAGCGGGGCACCCAAGGTGCGCGCCCTCCAGATCATCGCCGAACTCGAGCAGACTCAACGGGGGGTCTACGGGGGCGCATTGGGCTACTTCGGCTACAATGGAAACCACGATTCCTGCATTGGCATCCGTACGGCAGTGATCCAAGAGGGAAAAATCTATATACAATCAGGTGCGGGCATCGTCGCCGATTCCATCCCTGAAAACGAGTTCATGGAAACCGTGAACAAGGCTAAAGCCATGCTGAAAGCCGTCGCTTTGGCGGAAAACATGTTCGAAAACTAGACCTATACTGTAAGCTGTTACCGAAGACTTCGATTGATCTATGGACTTTGGAATCATCCAAAGCTCGACAATTCATACAGGCGGGTGATTTACCCAGCCCGATCGAAGCAAGATGCTACCAGCTGCAAACAAAACTCGGACCCGACCTTCCACCGCTCCTCGGCTTTCCAGTGTTCCTCGGTCTCAAACTGATGATCAGGAGGAAATTACGGATGTGCGGGATTTACCGTCCACCGATAGGAATGTCATGCGAACCTACATGCAGGAAATCGGCAAGACCCCGCTTCTGACGAAGGAAGAAGAAGTTGAGCTTGCCGAGCGCATCCGCAAGGGGGACAAGGAAGCACGCGACCACATGATCTCAGCCAATCTTCGCCTCGTGGTGAAGATTGCATACGATTATAACAATTTTGGTCTGCCACTCCTCGATCTGATTAGCGAAGGCAACATCGGGTTGGTGAAGGCCGTCGAGCGTTTCGACCCATCCAAGGGAGGAAAGCTCAGCACCTATGCGGCCTGGTGGATCAAACAATCCATCAAACGGGCACTCGCTAATCAAAGTAAGACGATCCGTTTGCCCGTGCATCTAGTCGACCGCATCGCGCGAATGCGCAAAATCACCGCACAGCTTGCAGACGAACTCGACCGAGAACCGACCGATGAGGAAATCGCATACGCGATGGACATGCCGATCAACAAAGTCGCCCACCTCAAATCAGTCAGCGTGCGCCCCGCATCACTGGATGCTCCCGTCGGTGAAGACGGCGACACCACCTTCGGTGAGTTGGTCGGAGACGAAAGCGAAACCACGCCGCTTGAGAACCTACAGCAAAAGTCGATCAGCAAGGACATCAAATCGGTTATCACTCGACTCGATGACCGAGAGGCTGAAATCATACAGCTGCGTTTTGGGCTCGACGGCAGCCGCCCACTTACCCTTGAGGAGGTCGGCGAGAAATTTCACATTACACGCGAACGCGTCCGTCAGATACAGAACATAGCCATTCACAAGATGCGTCGGCTCATGACCGATAATGAACGTCAACGCAGCAAACAGGAAATTCATGAGGCTCGGGTCGAACGAAAGAAAATGGAGGTGCTCCAGGAGTTCTTCGCAGAGAACGGAACCGATTAAAGCGAACTAGCTGTTCTGCGTTTACCATGACTTATACCCTTAGACAAAATTGAGATGGCTTTGACTCGATCCGTTCAAAGGTATCGAGCCTTTGCTTGCTGATGCCGCCAAAATTCCAACATAGCTAGAAACCGATGATAAACGCGCATCACAGGCTGATGGTAGCTTCCATTCTTCGTCGAAGTTTCGGCTGCACACACCGCTTTCCGTAGCGACTCATACCGCCTGCCAAAAAGTTTGAACTGGTTACAAAGGTAGGGACGGCTGCCCTCCCGTGTCCGGCGTAGCTTCTGCGAAGCGGGAAGCCGTCCGAGATACTTGCAGGACGCAGCGGACGCATGAGGGCATGCGTCCCTACCTTAAAGGTCAGACCTTTTGCGAATTGGTTTTAGCGGTCCACAAAATGCACCAGAGTGGTCTGCTCAACCGCTCCGTGTCTTCCCGCTCAATTACTGGGTTCAATGCTTCCGAATTGTTGAAACCACGATGTACATACCCAGCAAGCCGGAGGCAAGAAAACCGATGATTCCAAGAACCGGATAGCCAAAGAGAAGCGGCTTCACGCCCGTTGTAATCACGAGAGACGAACCAACCAAAAGCGAACCTAGAATAATGCCGACAGTGAGCCGATTCATGGACGCATTAAAGGTCTCCTGTAATTTCTCCGTGCCGGTGTGGTGAAAATTGATTTGAAGCTCCTCTTCTTCAACCCGTTGCAAAATCCGTTGCGCATTCTCCGGGATTCTTTGCAGGCTCCGCATCATATTGACCAAAGGAAAGAGCAGCTGGCGCTGGATACCCTCTAAACTCCAGCGTTCCGAATTTAGCTTCATCAGATAGGGCCGCGCCACTTCTTGAATGTCAAAACCGGGATCCAAGACACGCGCGGTCTCCTCAACACATAAAATCGACTTCGTGAGGAGCGCATAGTCGGACGATACTTCAATCCCATTTATGCCGAACAAGTAGAGCAACTCCAGGCCGACGGTTCCCAACTTCGTCCCCGATGGGCCAAACTTGCGATGTTTATTCAAGAGATAGGTGATCTCCTTTTCAAGGCGACGGCGGTCAATACGTCGGTTGTTAGAAGACATCAACTCAGCAACGTGAATGACTTTTTCTGCATTACGGTCAGTGATCGCGACAAACAAATCCGCTAAGTGATAGCGCATCTGGAGGGAAATCTGGCCAGCCTGGCCCCAGTCAATGAAACAAATTCGGTGATCGTCCGTAATCAACATATTACCGGAATGCGGATCGGAATGGAAAAACCCCGTACCAACGATTTGGTGAAAAATGGACTCACCGCCCATTCGCGCAATCCTTTGAGCCTCCCCTGGATCGAGCGTGATCTGATCGGGAGACACACCGTCGATCCACTCAGTGACCAGCAAGCGACGCGAGGTGTATTCACGGAAGACCGTTGGCGCAAAGACATTCGGATGCTCCGTATTGAGAGCCAGAAAAATCTCCGCGTTGTCTGCTTCATTACGGTAATCGAGTTCCTCCTCCAGTCGTTTCTCCGCCTCCTTGACGAGCGAGGGCAATTGATACGGACGCAGCTCTTCAATCCGGGCGTGAAGCTGCCGAGCAAACCAGCCAATGATCTCCATATCCGAGGAAATCGTTTTTTGGATTTCCGAGCGCTGGATCTTAACTGCGACTTCCTCTCCGCCCTTCAACAACTTCGCCCGGTATACCTGACCAAGTGATCCGGCGGCAATCGGCTCGGGATTGAAGCTTGAGAAAACGTCTTCCAACTCGCAGTCGAGGGCCTCAAGGGCGACGGATTTAATTTTCTCAAAAGGTTGCCGCTCCACATCATTGCGCAACTTCTTAAGCTCCATAACGAGCGGCTCCGGCAGGCGATCAGGCCGCGTGCTAAGGATCTGTCCGAACTTAACGAAGATCGGCCCAAGCTCTTCACAGGCGTTACGAATCCGCTCATAAGGAGTCAGATGCGCCACCTTTTTTCTTACCAAATTCCGCAAAAGAAAATGCGGTGTATCCAACTGCAGCAACAAGTCCTCGAAACCCCAGCGCACAAGAATCGCCACGATCTCCGGAGCACGTAGGGCATTGGCGAGATAATTAAAGGGTTTCATGGGGTTGAGTTGAGAGTTGTTTGTTGATGGTTGTAAGAAGTCACTGCTTAGCGGCTTTTGCTAAGTAGGCAGCATAACCATTGCTGAGCGCCAGAGATCTTTGAAACACAGGTCTAAATTCCTCGAGTAAAACATCCGAGATCAAACCTTCGACGACAGCTGTAATTAGGTGATCCAAACACTCGTGCTGCGACCCAAGGCTATTCCGAATAAATTTCGCGTTATCAAGAAAATGGCGCCGGCCAAACCCTTCAGCAATATTTGCTGTTGCTGAACGAGAAGCTCGAATCAGCTGATCAACCAACCTATAACGTTCTTCCGATGGCAATTGGGGTAACACCTTTTCGTTGATGAACTGCCTCAATTCACGGCACGCCTTCCAGCAGTCGAGCTCTTCGAAGCTGTCTATCCGAGCCATCGGGCAACCATCAACGTTCAACGAACAACACTAGTCCTCATTCGGAAATTCCTTATGCAGCTTCCCCTCCAGTTCAGTCACACGGGCAGCGAGTTCGTCGTATTGATCCCTCGTCACTAAATTTGCCCGGTGCAACATCTCGTTAAAGAGCCTACTGGCTTCGGTTTTTGCCTTTTCCGTCTCAACCTTTCCTTCTTCGACAATCTTCTCCGACATCCTGGCAGCCTCCTCTTTAGTCAGATTGCCCTTCTCCACCAATTCATCGAGCGACTCCAGCACCTTGTCTTTCGTCACGACAGCCAATCCTACGCTGGCCAACATAGTCTTTTTCACAAGTTCGATCATAACGTTGATAGAATACGATGCCTTAGCGAGAAATACAAGGTCACAAAACAGCTAATACTGAAAACTGACACGTGGATTCCCCGGAAAGTCATCCCCTAGAGATAACGTAGGTTACCCCGCCATCGGACATCACGGTCGCCGATTGCCCGCTGACGGTGACGCGGGCAGGCTCGTCGATGGTGCCGCTGAAGCGGGTTGGGCCGTGCCCCTGCTTGGCAGTGGCCTGGTTGAGCTGATTGGCGGCGTAGTTGGTGTTGGCAGTTCCTGTGGTCACACTGGTGCGGTTGCCGGCTTTATCGTAGCCGTAAGTGAACTTCTCCAATAGAGGAATCCACTGTCCAGTGAACTCAGGACATATCAGGCGAGAGCCGAGTGGACCGCGACAGCCGTTGACGCATTGTAGGCGAGTGTGTCGTTGAGCTGTGGATACAAAAAGCGAAGCAGGAACACTTCAAAGCAAATTATAATCCA
>JBMYNR010000022.1:0-27008 GCA_049598495.1 Opitutales bacterium | reverse complement strand
CCGCGCCTTTTAGGTTGACGGTGCTCACGTGAGCGGTTGCAAATTTTCGCGTGGAGTCTCGCGTTGAGACAGCAAAACGCCGAAGTAGCTCAGCTGGTAGAGCAACTCATTCGTAATGAGTAGGTCGTCGGTTCAAATCCGATCTTCGGCTCCACCCTTTTCGGGGTCTACACCACAGATTGGGGACAAGGGGGATTCGGATAGACGCCCTGAAGGGCGCACTCCAACGTGCAAGACTCGTAGGCTTAGTTGGAGTTCGGTCCAGGTCGTCTATCCCTTCAAATTTCGAAGAGCGACGCACAGGCTCATCCCAGCGATAACTTCCCACTGGCGAAGGACGTCGATGTTCACCTTTGGCGGGCTTGGCTACTCCGGCCTCAAAGTCTGGAAAAGTGACCGCAACCTCTCGGCATCCTTAATCCCGGGAGCAGACTCCACACCGCTGTTGACGTCGATGTGCTCGGCACCTGATTCTGCCACTGCTTCGAGTGCGTTTTGAGGCGAGAGTCCACCTGCAAGAATCCAATGGGTCTGAGGATGTGCTTCGCGAAGCGCGGCGAAGGCCGCCCAATCTCCGACCTGTCCGGTCCCGCCAATCTGGGATTTGGAAAAGGTATCGATCAAGACGGTGTCGGCAAATTCGAGAATTGCCTCGGGAAAGCAGTCCTCCGGCGCCACACGTGGGGCCATCCAGAGGCGTTCCTTACCGACCAGTCCTGACCAAGTCGCGAGCGTCGCCAGCCCGACCTGCAGTCCCGCATGAATTTGGAAATAGTCGAAACCGGCATCGCGGAGGCGCTCGAGCTCGTCGCTACGCGTTTCGACATCGACCACGACACGCTTCCCCTCCGGAACACGAGCCGCCAATTCGGAGGCGCGTTCAAGAGACAACCCTCGTGGCGACTTAGGATAGACGATAAAGCCGCAGTAATCCGCACCGAGAGAAAGCGCCAGATCGACATCCTCCTCACGGGTGAGGCCGCAAATCTTTATCTGAACGGGGCGAAACATTGAAGAGATATGGTGTGCGGGATAACGGATGAATAATACGTGATCATAGAAGCTGCGAATCAACCCAGGATCAACCTTCGTTTTAAAGTGACACAGGCCGGTCTCGGGCCGCAAAGAACTGTCTTTATGCCTCGCGACTTTATGCATAGCCAGAGGCTGCTGCGCTACCTCAAAGAACTTCTGCGATGGATGGAATCAACGCCCGATCTTAATCAGTTCGACATCGAAAACCAGCGTGCCTGCAGGCGCACCACCGCGTGGGTTGTCACCATAAGCAAGCTTTGCCGGGATCCAAAATCGGCGCTTCTCCCCCTCAACCATGAGCTGCACACCCTCGGTCCAGCCGGCAATGACCTGCGATAGACCGAAAGTGGCGGGTTCACCCCGCATAACCGAGCTGTCGAAGAGCTGGCCATCAGTGGTCCAACCGCTGTAATGGACGGTGACAAGAGATGATGCCGTAGGATTCTGCGAGCCCGAGCCTTTGACCAAAATGCGCGATGCAAGACCACTCTCGCGGACCTCGGAATTATCGGGAATAGCAGCAACGTCCTCGGGCACCTTCGGGGGCTCGGGGGCTTTCTCGATACCGAGTAGCTCCACGTCGAAAACCAGCAGTCCAGCTGGGCGACCGCCGGCGGGATCGTTACCATAAGCCAACTCTGCCGGAATCCAAAAGCGGCGTTTCTCACCGACGACCATGAGTTGCAGGCCCTCAGTCCAGCCCTTGATGACACGATTCAGAGGAAAACTCGCGGGCTGACCACGCTGAACCGAACTGTCGAACATATTGCCGTCTGTGGTCCACCCACTGTAGTGAACTGTAACCGTGTCGGCGGCAGCAGGTGATTCGTAACCTGTGCCCGACTCCAACACTCGGGAGGCGAGGCCGGAAGACGTCTTCTCGGCGTCGCCAGGAACGGAACTAACATCAGCAGGTATTTCTAACATATTATAGGTATCGGTTTTGGACATCAAAGAGGTCAACGGAAAAGCGTATAAGACAACCGTAAAAGCGAAAGCAGGGGAAAATAGATGGGGCATACTCATATTCTGGAGGCATACGCACTGCCTTTCCCAAGACAACACGATTCACCCAATTTCGAGCATTGTCAGTCGATCCGCTCGTACATTTTTTAGACTTCAAATGCAGCAAAAACCAGTAGCCCCAATGAAAGTTTCCCGCGGCGACATACTGATGAGAAGTTTGAGCGGACGCTGCCCGAACTGCGGCCGCTTCGGCATCTTCAAAAACTGGTTTCGTCTACATCGACGGTGCCTGCATTGTGATATGGAACTTGAGAAGGACGAGTCCGGCTTCTATTTTGGCACCACGTCGATTGGCTACGTATTAGCCATCATCTTGATCATTCTGCCGGTATGTATTCTGGTTGTTATGGAGCGGCTCGAGATGTGGACAGGGATCGGAATAGGCATCGTCGGATCCATTGCGCTCTGCACACTACTCTATCCCTTCATGCTCTGCTGGGTGATCATGCTTTATTTCATGGTCCAACCAGAAGAGCTCCCAGCGAATTCCGATGCGGCTTAAGGAACAAACAGTCCTCAGCAAGCGCGAGTGGCGGCACCAAGCAGAGAAGCATCGTCTTCGGGCCGAGCAATGGACCATACCCTATCGGGAACGACGTGCAGCCGGCAAGCTGCATCCTATTTATGATTTTCTCTTCATCTACTACCGAAACAAGCCCTCTCATCTGGAAGCCTGGCACCCGGGGCCCGGGGTCTGCCTTGAAGACGCGCCACTTGGAGAAACCTTTAAAAAGGCGCACTACCGAGTGGAGGAAGGCCGCACTTTACTCAACTTGGAGGACCTGAGCAAAACGGCGCGCCATCGTCTCGAGATGGCACAACGGCTCTGCCTCACGGTTCGCGAGCGCCCTCCGGCATTCGGCTGCTTCGGCATGCATGAGTGGGCCATGGTCTACCGCGGCGATGCGGAGGGCGAGATTCGGCATGCGGAACGCTTGCCACTACGCCTCTCACAGGAGGCAACGGATGCCTTCGTGCGCAGTCGTCCGGTTCAGTGCAGCCATTTCGACGCCTTCCGCTTCTTTAGCCCGGGTGCGAAGCCTCTCAATCGGATCCAGCCGACAAAGGACACCCGGATCGAGAACGAGCAATGCGGCTGTCTGCACACCAACATGGATCTTTACAAGCTGGCGGCGCAGTGCATGCCGTGGATTGGCTCGGACTTACTCTGGCGTTGCTTCGAATTCGCAATCAGTGCCCGCACGCTGGATATGCAGGCCAGTCCTTATGATTGCCGCTCGCTGGGCTTCGAGCCTGTGCGCGTGGAAACATCGCGCGGCAAACTTGAATACGAGCAGAGGCAGCGAGCTCTCAGTGAGGCGGCGAAACCCCTCCGCGACGAGCTGATCGAAAGGCTCGACCAGATCCTAGCTGGCAAAGCAGAGGCCTAGCCTTTGCGCATGCCGGCCTGCTTGATCGCCTGAAACTCCTCTTTCGTAACCGGCGTGATCGAGAGGCGGTTCCCACGCTGCATGACACGCATCTCCTCCAACTCAGGCATCGATTTCATCTCCTCGAGTGAGACCAGTCGTTTGAGGTCCGACTTGTAGGCGACATCAACCAACATCCAACGTGGATTTTCGGGATCGCTCTTCGGGTCAAAATACTTCGATTTTTTATCGAAAGCGGTGGGGTCCGGGTATGGCTTGCTGGCCACTCGGGCGATGCCGGCAACACCGGGAGGATTCGTGTTCGAATGATAAAACAGAATCTGATCACCGACGCGCATCTCATCGCGCATGAAATTGCGGGCCTGATAATTGCGCACGCCATCCCATGGTTCCGTCTGATTCGGGCGCGACTTCAAGTCTTCAAAAGAAAAGACATCGGGCTCGGATTTCATCAACCAGTAGTTCATTTCGAGATATGTGATTCGAGATACGGGGTTCGATCTGTTACTTAGAGCTCCAGTGCCCCTCCTGCCACTTAACTGGAACAACTACTGAAGCCCTAACTTCTCAAGGATGCGATCCAGATCGTCGTTGCCGTAGTATTCGATCGTGATTCGCCCTTTCTTCGGCGTATGCTTGAGCGCGACACGGGTGTTGAAGTGCTCACCCATCCGCTTCTCTAGATCGCGAATCGCGGTCTGTTCGGCTTCAGGAGTTTGTCTGCGGCTCTTCGGCTTCGACCCGCTGCCCTCTTTTAGGCGACGCACCTGCATCTCTGCGTCACGCACACTCATACCTGTTTCAATGATACGACGAGCGAGCAACTTCTGATGCTCTTCGCTTTCGAGACTGAGCAATACCTTGGCATGCCCCGTAGAGAGCAGTCGGCGACTCAGGTAGCCTTGAATCTCAGAGCCCAGCTTAAGGAGTCTCAGCGCATTGGCAACCGTGGCACGCCCCTTCCCCACACGCTCAGCCGCCGAATCCTGAGTTAGATCAAAATCGCGCAGTAGGCTTTGGTAACCGAGTGCTTCATCAATCGGATTCAAATTCTCACGCTGTAAGTTCTCAATGAGTGCTAGCGTAGCAGAAGAGGCATCACTCGCCTCTATGATCCTCGCGGGAATTTTCTTCAGCTTGAGATGTTTAAAGGCATGAAGCCGTCTTTCACCGGCAATCAGCTCAAACTTCCCCTGGTTTTTTCGAACGACGATTGGCTGAATCAGTCCTTCCGAGTGAATGCTCTTGGCAAGCTCTTCCACCTGTTCGGGCTGAATCTCACGGCGGGGCTGATAGGGATTCGGGAGAACGTGCTTCACCTCCAGTTCGCGGTAACCGGGTGCGTTAAGAGCCGCGCTATCAATCTTAATCGACTGCGCGACCTCCGTCTTATCTACCGTTTTTTTCTTTACTGGCGAAGCAACCTCTACCTTCTTTTGAGCCGGCGTTGTGCCTGCACCGGAAATAAGGCCCCCAAGGCCACGGCCAAGTCTGCTTTTATTGGACATATCTATTGAGCAATTGGTATGAAAATCGTTTCGCCGACACGCAGATCCCTGGAAGGATTGACGATCTTGTTGGCGTTTTGAATGTGTTTGACTGTAGACGCGTGATCGCGGGCGATCTTGCTCAAGGTATCCCCGGAGCGCACGGTGTAAGTAATCCCCGTTTTGGGGTAATCACTCGAGAAGTGGACTGGCAACTCCACCTGTGGTTGGCCACTAACAGCGGTCGCAACCGAATTAATCGCAGCTTGGGTTTCCTTAGCCAGAGCGCGCATCTGCCGATTAACTTCGGCGATGATCTGCTGCTTCTGAGCTTCATCCGCGGCGCGATACTCCCGCCGGAGAGCTTCGACAGCCGTCGAGAGGTCATTGATCTGTGTCTGGTTTTCCCGGTTGACACCTGCGGCTACCTGAGCCCGTAGACGAGCATTTTCCCGTCGAAGTTCCTCCATTTCCAGGCGTATCGTTTTCACCTGCTGAGCCAGCAGACTCATATCTTGGTTAAGATTGGCAACGGTGACCCGCAGGTTGTCGGACTGTGCGAACAAGGGGCTACTCAAGGTCAGGCCCCCAATAAGGCAGAATTTTACCAAAGAGTGAATCTTGAGCATGAAATGACGATTTCGTTAGACTCGGAAAAGTCAAAGAAAAGAGTTTGTCACCGCTCGGATTATCGATGGGCTTTCAAATCTGATATTTTATGACAGATGCGAGCCGATATTGGGTGCATGACCTAAGCCCCTTCCTGATCGAATTTGAGAGCGCCCCACTTGGCTTGGAAGGTATTCGTTACTACGGGCTAGCATACCTGCTGGGCTTTCTGGGTGCCTGGTTCCTACTCAAGCTTTATAACGCGAAAGGGAGATTCGCGATCGATGCCGACGCGCGGGCAACTTTGATGACCTCCATAATCATTGGGGTGCTGGCCGGCGGGCGGGTCGGATATATAATTTTCTATGATTTCCAGTCGTTTCTGGAAAATCCGCTCCTACTCTTCCGTGTCGATCAGGGGGGCATGTCGAGCCATGGTGGATTCATCGG
Organism: Opitutales bacterium; assembly: GCA_049598495.1. Classification (GTDB taxonomy): domain Bacteria; phylum Verrucomicrobiota; class Verrucomicrobiia; order Opitutales; family Coraliomargaritaceae; genus Thalassobacterium. The sequence continues at coordinate 21,010 of JBMYNR010000022.1, read as the reverse complement.
AGTCACGTTGGCGCTACTCTGGTTTGCGAAGAAGCAGAAGGTCGGGTTCTTACCCTTGGGAGATGTGGCGGTATCGCTTGCGCCCCTTGGCTTAATGCTGGGGCGGATTGCCAATTTTATCAATGGCGAGCTTTGGGGCCGTGTAACGACCGTCAGCTGGGCTGTCATCTTTCCTCAGAGCCCTAGGAATTTCAACGAAAGTCTTCAGGTCTACGGCCCGCAACCCAGGCACCCATCCCAGCTCTATGAAGCTTTCCTGGAGGGCGCCTTACTTTTTGCCTACACCCAGTGGCGGTTTTGGAAAACGAAGACACCTGCGGGGCAAATCGGCGGAGAGTTCCTACTCGCTTATGGCATCCTTAGAATTTTTGGGGAGATCTTCCGTGAACCGGACGCATCTCTCTTGCTCGGTCTGAGCCGAGGTCAGTTCTACTCGCTCTTTTTAATCGCCATCGGCGCCTTTGTCATCTGGTTCGCCCGGCGCCATCAACGGAAGCAAAGCACGGGCACATGACACCGGCGCAGGAGCTCCGTTGTCGTGCTTCCAATTAAAAGCTCACGAATCCGACTGTGTCCGTAGGCACCGACAATGAGCAAATCAATGCCCGCATGCTTCACGTAGCCGGCTATCGCCGATTCTACAGTTCCCGATAGCACCTGGCATTTAGGGAGGTATCCGGCCTTGTGCAATTTTTCCTCCACCTCCTTCAAATGATCGGTGGCTTCGGTTTCCTTGTGCCCCTCGACGCAGACAACGACATGAAGCTCTAAATCCTTAAAGAGCGGATGGTCCGCCAAAAAATCGAGTGCCTTGCGGCAGCTCTCGCCTCCGTCATAGGCAAGGACGACACTCTCACATGCTTTGAATGTACGATTTGTGACAAGACATGGTTTTTTCAGGGTGCGCAGGACCCTTTCAAGCATGGAACCAAGGTGCTCGGTGGCGAAATTGACGTTCTCCCCACGCTTCCCCATGAGAACCAGATCAGCGCGCTCAGCATAGTCGGCGATCACATCGACCAGTAAACCCGTTTCGTGGAAAAAGCTGACTCGTTCACTTACGCCTGCTTCTTCAAAAAACTTCACTGTCTGCTCTTCAATGAACTTTGACTTGATATCCTCGATCTCCTGAAGCTGAGCGAGCATGCCCTCAAAGGGTTGTATACCCAAGCTGCCACTAAAGTCGGCGACAGCTGGAATTTCGAATTGCCGAAGATCAGTCACGTAAAGAACCTCGATCTTCGCATCCATCCTTCGACTTAGCCATGCGGCATAGTGACATGCCTCATGGGAGTAACCGGAACCATCCGTGCAAATCAGTATGTTTTTCATCTCAATTAGGGTTGCGGGTGAACATGACTTTGCTTCGCTTTTCTATCTTGGATTATGTGCAGGTAAGCGCTTCTAGGCAATAGAAAACCGCGCCGATTAGAGGCGCGGTTTTGAAGGAAAGATAATGTCTGATTCGACTATGCCTTGAGCACGAATCCATCCGGCACCGTGGTGTCCTTACAAACCACGAGCACACCATCACGAATGGCGATATTCACTTCAGGACCGAAATTATCCGGCAAACCGGCGGGATCGAGTATGACATTATCACCGATACGGACATTTTTATCGAGAATCGCATTTCTGATCATGCAATGTTTACCCACACCGTAGTTGGGGCGGCCTAATTCTACATTTTCGTCCAGCTCTTCAGTTGTCTCAAAGCGATCGGCACCCATCATAACGACATTCTCAAGAAGCGATTTTTCACGAACCACCGAGCGCACACCGAGGGTCGAATGCTTCACCTCAGCATCGGTTACAATGCATCCATCCGCCAAGATGGCACGATCGATTGTGCAGGAGTTGATCTTTGAGGCCGGAAGAAACCGCGCGCGGGTAAAAATACGTGCGTCCTCATCGAAGAAATTAAATGGAGGCACGGGATCAGTGAGGCGGATATTCGCATCGAAGAAGGCTTTCACTGTTCCGATATCCTCCCAATAATCATCGAAAACATAGCTGCAAAGCTTCGACTTTCCAAGCATGCTTGGAATAATCTCCTTACCAAAATCAGTCGTTTCGGACTTCAGAGCTTCGATGAGGGTCTTCGCGTTGAACACGTAGATACCCATAGAAGCGAGGCAGTAATCTTTCTCATCGGAGTTCTTCATCTTCTTCCGGACACTGTCACCGACTGCGAGACCTTTGATGACCTCCGGATCTGTTGGCTTCTCAACGAATTCAGTGATTTCCAGCTTCTCATTCACCCGCATGAGCCCAAGACCTTCAGACTCATCGAGCCCAAGTGGTTTCGCGGTAATCGTCACCTCAGCCCCCGAAGCGTCGTGTTCACGAACCACATCTTCCAGATTCATGCGGTAGAGTTGATCGCCTGAGAGAATCACGTAGAGGTCCCCCTCACCATGCCCCTGAAAGTGGTGCATATTCTGACGGACTGCATCGGCCGTGCCCTGATACCAGGTATCACTCTGGTCAGTCTGTTCCGCAGATAGAATATCCACAAAGCCACCTGCATAGGGGTCAAATTTGTAGGATTCCTGAATATGACGGTGCAGTGAGGCGGTATTAAACTGGGTCAGAACAAAGATTTGATTGTATCCGGAATTCAAGCAGTTGCTGATAGGGATATCGACCAGACGATATTTCCCTGCCAGTGGCACCGCCGGTTTACAGCGATCTCGGGTGAGCGGGCTCAGGCGGGAACCACGTCCACCGCCCATAATAATACAAATAATCTTTCGCTTTTTCATATTGTAGGTCTGGAATTACTGCTAGTTATTAGCTTGAAAGCTAGAGGAGCTCTCAGCTTATTTGAAGCTTTATGTGTGGAATAGTTGGATATATCGGGCGCGACCGCGCTGGCAGTGTCATGCTCGACGGCTTAAAGCGCCTGGAATACCGCGGATACGATTCCTCGGGTATGGTGGTTTCAACCGACAAAGGCTTCGAGCAGATCAAGCGCACCGGACGGGTGTCGAATCTCGAAGATGCCCTCGATGAGCGGCAATACGGTGGAAATCTTGGCATCAGCCACACACGCTGGGCCACCCACGGAGATGTGACCGAGGCCAACGCACACCCGCATACGAGTAGTGACGGGAAGATTTCACTCGTCCACAACGGTGTGATTGAGAATTATACAGGGATGAAGGACTTTCTCACAGAGAAAGGCTTCACCTTCGTGTCGGAGACTGACTCCGAGGCGCTTTGTAACCTCATCGCGTATCACTATGCGAAAGAAGAGAAAAACAATGGCAAACATCCGCTCCTTGATGCGGTGCGCAAAAGTCTTCGACATGTAGAGGGCACCTATGGCATCGCAGTAATTAGTACGGACTTCCCCGATGAATTGATCGGCGCGCGCAAGGGCTCCCCGCTTATCATCGGCATCGGCAAGGGTGAGAACCTGATCGCATCAGACGTGAATGCCATCACCCACTGCACCCAAAACGTTGTTTATCTAAACGACAATGAAGTCGTCCACCTAAGGAATGACGATTTCTCAATCACCACTGTTTCAAGTAAGAAGATCGAAGCCGTAATTCATCAGGTTGACTGGGACACCTCGGAGGCCGAGCTCGGTGACTACAAGCATTTCATGGAGAAAGAGATATTCGAGCAGCCAAACTCCCTAATGAACGGGATGCGCGGACGTTTCTCCGACGACGGGAGCACAGCTGTGTTCGGCGGCCTGAATTTGAATCCGCAGGAACTGCGTCAGATCGACCGCATTCTCTTCCTCGCTTGCGGAACCGCCTGGCACTCCTGCCTGGTTGGCGAGTATTTGATCGAACGGTTTGCTCGCATCCCCGTTGAAGTGGAATACGCATCCGAGTTCCGCTACCGCAACTCTCCGCTCGAAAAGAATACCCTCGTCATCGCAGTCAGCCAATCGGGCGAGACGATTGATACTCTCGGCGCGCTGCGCGAGGCCAAACGTAAGGGCTACCAGACACTCGCAATTAATAACAGTGTCGGTTCCACTATCGCCCGCGAATCCGATGGCGGTATTTACCAACATGCTGGACCGGAGATCGGGGTTGCATCAACCAAGGCATTTACCTCGCAGATTATGATTTGTGCAATGCTTGCGCTTTACCTCGGGCGCCTGCGCGATCTCAGCTATGGTGACGGTGTTGACATCGTAAAAGCTCTGAAGGCCGTGCCTGCACAGGTGGAGGAGGTGCTCAAGCAAAATAATTCAATCGCAACCATCGCCAGAAAGTATGCCAAATACGAGGACTGCCTCTTTCTGGGGCGCCAATTGATGTTCCCGATTGCCCTTGAAGGTGCACTCAAACTGAAGGAAATCTCATACATTCACGCTGAAGGCTACCCGGCTGCGGAAATGAAACACGGGCCAATTGCATTGATTTGTGAGGAATGCCCTAGCGTCTTCCTGGCAACCAGCGGGGAGATCTTCCACAAGAGCCTGGCAAATGTTCAGGAGGTCAAGGCGCGCAAAGGGAAGGTTATCTGCATTGCCACCGCCGATTGCGACATCCCGGACGGTTTGGTAGACGACATCATCCTGGTTCCGGAATGCCATGAGATCGTGAAACCGATCCTCATGAGTATCCCGATTCAGCTCTTTAGCTACCATGTCGCCCTCGAGCGGGGCTGCGACGTCGACAAGCCGCGAAACCTTGCCAAGTCGGTTACGGTCGAGTAAGCGCTGCGGACAAATCCTTGATTAGTATCTCGAGCTCTGGCATCTCAGCGCCGAGCTCGCTGCCACGACGGAGGGGCTCCCCCCAAATGGAGTCAAGCTCGACCGGTTTCCCCGCCTGAAAGTCGATAAGCGATGAGGGTTTGTAGGCACCCATCTTTTCGGTGACAGTAAACTGCCCTTCGATGAAACTATCCGGAATGTGATGACCCTCCAATGATGCGGCGGCACGGATCTCATCCATTAGAGCACGCGCGGTCTTAACAAGTTCGGGGTCCGCCATTATTTTGTCGGTTGTCACTCCGCCTGCCGCAATCGATAGACCATTAAAAGGGATGTTCCAGCAGAGCTTCCTCCAAAGCGCCGCGTTGAGCGGGTCCGCAAACTTCGTTAAAATACCCGCTTCGCTAAAGATATCGACAACCTTGTGGACAAGCTCGGGCCAACGATCATGAAGCGATCCGATTTCCACTCGCCCCGGATGGTAGTTTTCGACGTATGCCGGCTGCGTGCGATTGACGCAGACGAAACAAAGACCTGCAAGGATCGGGTTTTCCGGAAAGTGCTGCTCAAAGAACTCGGCATTCCCCATCCCATTTTGTAGGGAAAGTATGATGGTGTGTCCGGGTTGAACCATTTTTGACAGCGATTCGATCAAGCGTTCATTAACAGTCGACTTGGCCGCAATGATCACACAATCCACGACTCCAATCGCATCAGGTTGTGTGGCCACCGTCGTCAGATTAGCCTCAATGCTCGAGGAGATCGCATTGGTGATCGGGTCAACCATGGCGATACGAATGCCCCTTTCAGCGAGGGCAGATGCATCACGTCTCGCAAGAACGGAAAATGAATGCCCGGAATAAGCGATACGTCCGCCGTAATAAAGACCTACGGCTCCTGGACCGACCAAGGCCCAGCGCTTGAGTGCCCCCGTCTCCATTAAATTCGACAAACTTTTGTATCGGCGAGCAAATCGACCTTTTCCGGATAATCCAAGGTGTAATGCAGTCCCCGACTCTCTTTACGCTGAAGCGCACAATCGATGACCAAACCGGCAACAAGGATCATGTTACGCAATTCGAGCAAGCTCTCGTCCACCTTGAAGTTCCAGTAATACTCGTTGATTTCACGCTCGAGCGTCTGAATCCGTGTGCGGGCGCGCTCGAGGCGCTTGGTTGTTCGAACAATGCCCACGTAGTCCCACATGGTACGTTTCACCTCATCCCAGTTATGGAGTAGGACCACACGCTCGTCAGAGTCGCGAACATTGCCGTCCTTCCATTCGGGCAGTTCAATATCACAGGGTCCATTTTCACAAAGGAAGTCGACCACCGCCGAGGCAGCACGATTCGCCAACACAACAGCCTCCAGAAGCGAATTACTGGCGAGTCGATTGGCTCCGTGGAGTCCGGTGCAGGCCACTTCTCCGCAGGCGTAGAGGCCCGGGAGCATCGTCTCCCCGTTAAGATTCGTCTTCACACCGCCGCATAGATAATGTGCGGCAGGCACAACAGGTATCATATCCTTTTCAGGGGCAATCCCGTGTGCCTGGCAGTAACTGTAGATATTTGGAAAGCGCTCGTGAAGATTCTTCAACTTCATCCCGCAGGTATCCAGCCAGACATGACGCGCGCCGGTTTCCTTCATCTCGGAATCAATCGCACGGGCGACAATGTCTCGGGGTGCCAGATCCTTGCGCGGATCGTATTTACCCATGAATGCCTCACCGCTCAGGTTCCTCAGAATTGCGCCCTCCCCTCGGATGGCTTCAGTAATGAGAAAACGGTCCGAGGAATCCTTCGAATAGAAAGCCGTCGGATGAAACTGAATAAACTCCATATTGTGGACAGCGACCCCAGCACGATAGGCCATAGCAATACCGTCGCCCGTCGCAATGAACGGGTTGGTCGTATACTGGTAGATCTGACCCATTCCACCGGTTGCCAGCATCACTGCTCCCGCGCGAAAGGTCTCCACCTGGCCACTTTGGGTATCCAATGCGTAAAGCCCAAGCACCCGGTTGCAACCCGGCTCCGTCTGGCCGATCTTTCGGATCTTCGCCGAGGTAATGAGCTCAACCGCGAAGTGATGCTCAAGCGTATCAACATATTCGGATGTATCGATCGCATGAAGCAAAGCCTGCTCAATCGCCTTACCCGTCACATCGCGGACATGTAGGATCCGACGCTTCGAGTGCCCGCCCTCTTTTCCGAGTGAGACGCGGCCATCCCCCAATTGGGAAAAGTCCACTCCACGTTTGATCAGTTCATCAATACTACCGGGGCCATCTTTAATGATCTCTCTGACAGCATCCTCATCACACAGTCCATCCCCTGCATTCAGAGTATCTGCGACGTGCATCTCGACATCGTCGGTTTGCGAAGTGACGGCTGCAATTCCGCCTTGAGCATAGTTCGTATTCGATTCGGCCGAATTTTTCTTGGTAATGATGGCGACACGTTTACCCGCGTCCGCAACTTTCAGCGCGAAACTGAGGCCGGCAATACCGCTCCCCACGACAATAACATCGTAAAACTTCGACATGGCCTAGAGCTCTATATTGTCAATCAATCGAGTCTGATCGAGCCAAACTGCCACACAGAGCAGGTGCCTACCGGGCACAATTTCCCTTGCCGGCTCCATCGTGTCACGATCGACAATCTGAACGTAGATAACCCGAATACGGCGCGAAAGCGAGAGATGATGCGTGACCTCGGCGACTATTCGATCAACGCTGCGAGTTCCCGAATCGACCATCTTACCTGCGATCTGGAGTGATTTGGAGATGCTCAGAGCTTCTTCCCTCTGCGCCCCCGTTAGATATTCATTTCTGGAACTCGTCGCCATCCCGTCATGATCGCGAAGCGTGGGCCCAATCACGATTTCTGCCGGTATATTGAGATCGCTGACCATCTTTTTTAAGACGGCACACTGCTGGGCATCCTTTTGCCCGAAGACCGCGATATCCGGCCGTGTGATATTGAAGAGTTTGAGGCAGACCGTGGTCACGCCGCGAAAATGATTCGGTCTGGAGATGCCGCAGAGCCCCGCACTGACATGCTCTTCATTCACGTAGGTTGAGTAGCCATCCGGATACATCTCCGCTATGGAAGGATTAAAGACGATATCTGCACCCCGCTCACGGCACTTTTCGAGGTCGGCTTCCAATACTCTTGGGTATCTGTCAAAATCCTCACTCGGTCCGAACTGGGTGGGGTTGACAAAAATCGAAACGATGACCTTATCAGCGCGTTCCTTGGCAATATCAATCAACGAAAGATGGCCCTCGTGCAGACTCCCCATAGTGGGAACCAGTCCAATCAGACGGCCGCTCGAGCGCATGCCGATGGCAAGAGATTGCATTTCGTGAACCGATTGAATTGTTTGCATAGCTGACCTTTTCCCAAGGATAGTTACGAATACGTAAGTTTAACAATCATAAACAAATACCAACCAACACTAAACGAGATCGAGGCAACTCATGAGCGACCCTTACATCCAAGAACTTTTCGCCGAGCGAATTGGCGGCAATCAATATGGTAAATCGACTGCGATTTATAAATTTGAGAAGATCAAACGCGCAAAGAAAGCGGCCAGGGATGCCAAGCCGAATGTAGACCTGATTGATATGGGCGTTGGTGAGCCGGATGAGATGGCCTTCCCGATCGTCGTAAAGACGCTTCAGGAAGAAGCCGCTAAACCGGAGAACCGCGGCTACGCGGACAATGGTGGCGAGGAATTCAAGGAGGCAGCGGCCAAATACATGGCTGATGTCTTCGGGGTTTCGGATATTGATCCGGCGACTGATGTCGTACACTCGATTGGTTCCAAGACCGCACTCTCCATGGTGCCGGCCTGCTTTATCAATCCAGGTGACTACGTGCTCATGACGGTTCCCGGTTACCCCGTCCTCGGCACGCACGCGAAGTATCTTGGTGGCCATGTCTACAATATGGAGTTGAGAGAAGAGAATGACTTCCTGCCGGATCTGGATGCCGTGCCCGCAGATGTGGTTGAGAAAGCCAAGATTATGGTTCTCAACTACCCGAACAACCCGACAGGTGCGTCGGCAACTCTGGAGTTTTTTGCCAAGGCCGTGGCCTTTGCAAAGGCAAACAATCTCATCATTCTTCAAGACGCAGCCTACGCTTCCCTGATTTTTGAAGGTCAGCCGCTGTCGATCTTCCAAGTCAAGGGCGCGAAGGAGGTAGCTATCGAGCTCCATTCGCTCTCCAAGAGCTACAACATGACTGGCTGGCGAATCGGCTTTGTCGTGGGTAATCCACTCATCGTTCAAGCCTATGCTGACATGAAGGATAATTCCGACTCGGGACAATTTCTTGCGATCCAGAAGGCAGGCGCCGCAGCTCTTGCGAATCCTCAAATTACCGATGAGATTGCCTCCAAATACTCCCGCCGAATGGACCTCCTGGTGGAAGTTCTCAATGAGAACGGCTTCAGTGCGAGTAAGCCTAAGGGGTCTTTCTTCCTCTATGTTGCAGCACCCAAGGCGGTCACCTTCGATGGCGAAACAACAGAGTTTTCAAGCGGTGAGGACTTCAGCCAATGGCTTATCACCAACGAGCTGATCAGCACTGTGCCCTGGGATGACTGCGGCAACTTCGTTCGTTTCTCCGTGACTTTCGCTGCTCAGGGCGAGGACAAGGAAAAGGAGATCGTCAGCGAGATCGGTCAGCGTTTGGCAAAATACGCCTTCCAGTTTTAGGGTCTGCTGGCGAAGCACCCTGAAAGGACTATTGCAGGTCCTCCAGAATCCCGTTCAATCAGTGTGAATGGGGCAACGGGTTCTAGTGTGGTTCGGTTGGGTGGTGACCATTGTGGTTGCCCTCTGGTTGCGACTGGATGATCTCGACACGCGTCCGATCCACTTCGATGAAGCCACGGGGGCTCGTATCCTCTCGGAGCGTCTCCAGGGAGATTACAACTACAACCCTAAGCACTTCCACGGCCCTGTCCTGAGTCTGGCAGCAGCACCGATTGCCCGAACGGCGGGCGAGGACAACTGGGAGGATCTGACTACGGGAACCCTTCGCATTGGTGTTGTCGCCGCAGGGTTGCTAACTGTATTCACCCCACTCGTATGGAGACGGACGATCGGCCCGCTTGGTGCACTTGGCGCCGGGGCACTTCTCGCCACCTCTCCACTTCTGGTTTACTACAACAGGATGTATATCCACGAGAGCTGGCTGGTTTTGTTTGGTATGCTGGCGCTTGCCTCGGTTTACAGGCTGATCCATCAGCCGTCCCTCCGGACGAGTCTTCTGGCCGGGCTTTTCATCGGTCTCATGTTCGCAACGAAGGAAACCTTTGCGATCTCCGTTATTAGTTGGTCGGTCGCCAGCCTGATCATGCTGGGCGTCTTGAAGAGATCGACCGAGCGGCAGGTGGATTTAAAAACGACTGCGGTTTGGCTGGCTGCAGGTGGCGCCGTTGCCTTCGCCGTGGGCGCCCTCATTTATTCGAATTTTCTCAGCGAACCGAAGGTGATTCTCGATGCGATCAGTAGTTATTTCAGCTACGAGACGATCCCGGGGCACGACAAGCCCGCCTATTATTATCTCCAACTACTCATTTGGCCAAAGCATGCTCTGGGCATATGGTGGACCGAAGGCGTTATTCTTCTCCTTGCCGCTGTCTCCATAGCAACCTGCCTGCGCTGGAGGCATACCAACTCCGCGACATGCTTCGTGCTAATCGGCACGATACTGCATTTCTTGATCTATAGCTTTATTGGATACAAGACCCCGTGGTTGATCTTATTACCCTGGGCGCAGGTCTGCTTGCTGGCCGCCTTCAGTCTATCAAGGTTTTTTGAGTTCGGGATGAAGGCGCGCTTGCTACTCTTAGGACTCTTTGCAGCCGGGGTCTTTTTCCAATTGGAACAAAGTCGCTACGCATCGCTTCGTTTCGCAAACGACGGGCGCAACCCCTATGCGTATGTACCGACTAAAAAGGATCCCGCACGCATTCAATCCTGGCTGAGCGAACTCAACACCCTCAAGCAAGTCGACTCACTCGAACCAATTGCCGTAGTTGGGCGCGAGTATTGGCCACTTCCGTGGTATCTCCGTGAGTTTAAGGAAATCGGTTATTGGCCCACTACGGAGCAGAATTTCACAAGCTATCCCCTTGTATTCTCGATGCCCTGTGAGCATGTGGAAATATCACGGCACCTAGCTGCAACACATAGAGCCTTTATCCGCGGATTAAGAAACAACGTGTCAATAACCCTGTTTCTTCGAAACGACATCTACGAGGCCTGGCAGAGTGAGTAGGGATTACATTTACCACCACGCGGCGATGAATACGGAATTTACTTTTCGGCTTGTCGCAGCCGAAAAGGATACGGCCCAAAAGGCTGCCTTTGCCGCTATCACTCTTCTGGATCAACTGGAATCAAAGCTCAGTCGCTATATATCAGGAAGTGACATCTCGCAAATCAATCACATGCAAACAGGTGAATCACTATACATAAGTGATCTGTGCTATGAATGTCTGCGTGTGGCCCTAGCGATCGGCCTCCAGAGTCGCGGGCTATTTGATATCACGCTGGGGCGACAAATCGAACACCTTAAATCGAGCTCCCAAGACGATCTACCCGAACTAATGGGACAACTCAGTTTAGATCCGGATAGGCCGGCGATCCATTGTCTCGAGGCTGGACGGGAGGTTGATCTCGGGGGCATTGGAAAGGGCTTCGCTCTCGACTGCATCCGTAGGGAACTGGAAGATTGGGAGATTGAGTCGGGACTCCTTTCCTCTGGAGCCAGCACGCATCTGGCCTTCGGACATAAAGTATGGCATATTTGCTACGATTCCGGCCAGGCACCCTACTCGCTCAAGAATGCAGCAATGAGCGCTTCGGGTATCGATGTACAAGGCGAGCACATCGTTTCACCCCGCCCCGATCAGGCACCCCTCCGACAGCGCCTCTGGGTGATACACCCAAATGCCGCAGCGGCCGACGCCTGGTCTACCGCCTGTTTCTTAATGACAGATGAGGAGCTCGCCAATTGTGGGGAGCCGATCAAGATTCTAAGAGGCTAGTGAGCCTCGATGTCTTCGACAGCGAGGTCTCAGAGACACTCGGCTATCGTGACATCTATTTTTTCAATCGACAGTTTAAGCAGTTTTTCGATCTTTCGCCGACCGAGTATCGGCAGCAGTCCGCCGTTCTCCCACTCGTGCGCAACGAACCGACCGGCCCCTAGAGCAACTGTGTCTCCAACAATTGTCTCGCAAAAAGACTCCAGCAATCTAGCTCGTTAAGTTTCTAAACTGCTTGTGGATCGTTTCAGCCGCCGCCTCGATCTATGCAATCGCAATGATCCCGAAGACAACTCGACAATCTATTAAGCATGCTTTCAAAGAAGAAAAAGAAGGTCGACTATGAAGCCCTTAACTCGGCCCTGATGCGGATTCCCCGGATGGACGTCGCCGCTGCACGTAACTTAATCGATATTGGGGTGAAGGAGATTTACGACCTACAAGGTCGCGCGCCCGAAGTCCTATTCGAAGAGGCGCGGCAAAAAAACGAAGAAATACCCGAAGATCGCATTCGCTATTTTCGTATGGCTGTTTATTATGCTGAATGCGAATCTGTTGAGACTGCGAAGCTTCATCCTGATGCGTGGCACTAATTATAGACAGAGATTCCGAACCATGTTGCCAACTCATGAAATAGAGATCCCGGAGGAAGTGCCCGTAATGACCCTAAGTCAAACGGTACTCTTTCCACAGGCGATGATGCCACTTTTTATCTTCGAACCGCGATACCGCGAAATGCTTCAAAATGTCCTAAAAGGTGACCGTATCTTTGCAGTTGCCGCGCTCGATGACAGGGAATCCGATGCCGAGCTCCTGGAAACACCCCACTCTGTCGCAGGTGTCGGAGTCATACGTGCGTGCAAGAAAAACGCCGACGGCACGGCAAATCTCATTCTCCAGGGGCTTGCGCGTGTTGAATTCGAGCGCATTGTCCGCGAAGAACCCTACAGGAAGGCTCGGATTAAACAGGTTTCCAGTAAAAATGACGGCACAGAGCAAACACTGGCTGCTATCCAACCCACCATTCTGGCGCTCATTCAAACTCAAATGCGCCTCGGCGCCGAGATCCCCAAGGAGGTGCTACAATTTCTCTCCAATCTACAGGAGCCGGAAAATGTTCTGGACCTTGCGATTTATACGCTTTGCCCTGCTGGACGTTTTAAGCAGGAACTCTTCGAGACCCGTGGTATTCTTGCTCGTTATGAGAAATTTGAACGGGCGCTGCGTTCACAGATCGAAGGTTTGAAATTGGATCGAAAACTGCAGGGCGGACTCGACGAGGACGGGATCGGGAACAACTAGAATCCTACTTAACGGCTCGGCGTCTCGAAGTGGAAGCTGAGAAGGCCAGGGTTCACGTCGATTTTCTGAACCGTGGCCAGCGACACCCGCTCACCGTCGACGAGCCTCTCGACCACGTGTGCAAAGGGAAAGCCACCTACTTCCCGGTAGTCCCGGTAAAAGGTCTGCGAAATGATGTCGCCATCCGAATCTAGGACATCAATCCTTAGAATATGGGCTTTGCTAAGGTGCAAAAAGTAGTGAAATCGTCGCCCTGCGCTTGATTCCACCTGAATGATATACGCGGGCTCACCATCTAGCTGCCCCCTACCCAACAAGCTGACCGTAGAATCGTTGTTCTCAAAGTGACGAAACAGGAGGCCATCAAAATGTGCCTGCTCGTGGAGCGCCACGAGAGCAGCACCCTTAATCTCACTCAGATTCATCTCCCCATTTGATTCGGAACGTATCCAACCTTTTCGACCATCGTATCCAATAATAGCCGAATGGAAACCGCTCTTATCTGATAAACGATAACGAAAGCCGTAGGGCCGCTTCCTCCGCATCAGGAATTTATAGGACGAACCATTTTGTTCAATCGTCCCCTCAACACTGAGAGAAGCCAGTGCATCCGCATCGCGGAACCCCCCGTAGGCATCCGTATACTTTTGAAGAACACGCAGGAGCGTAAAATTGTTGCTCTGTGCGCAGGTGATCAGCGGCAGCAGACAAAAGAAGCCTGCGGAAATGAGGGCTTTGAGGTGCATATCTAACACTGCGCCCCTCGTATCGATAAAGGCAAGCCTATGTGCACGGGACGCGATTGCGAAAACCTAGTATTGTCAGCCAGCGATAGAGTGGACAACTTCACTTGCATGACCTTGGAAATCATCCGCGAGTGGCTAGAACAGTTTCAGCTAGCGCCCACAATCGCTCAGGTGCTTGCGCTTGCTGCTGCCATAATATACCTTTTTGGCCTTACGCTTCTGGCAAACCTGCTGACCAAACGCTTTATCGCATATATCGTACATCCGATTATTGGAAAGACTGCGATTACCTGGGACGATTTGCTCATCGAACACCGAGTAATCATACGTTTTTCCCACATCGCGCCAGCTGCCACCATTCACTTTTTCGCCCCGGCCATCTTCGAGGGCAACCCGGGGATTGTATCACTGATCAGCCAGATCGTGAATATCTACCTGATCGCAATCATTCTCTTTGTGATCGATGGGGCTCTTAACTTCATGCGGGCCGTCTGGGAGCGAAGCGAAGTAGGCAAAAGATATCCGGCCAAGAGTTTTACGCAGGCGACCAAGCTGGTTATCAATCTAATTGGTCTGATCTTCATTCTGTCGGCCCTCCTTGAAAAGTCCCCACTGGTTCTTTTCTCCGGCCTCGGCGCCGTCACGGCCATACTCCTTCTAATTTTCAAGGATGCAATCCTCGGACTCGTCGCTGGCTTTCAACTGTCAGTCAATAATATGGTCATGGTGGGCGACTGGATCGAAATGCCTGGCCGGGGTGCCGACGGCGACGTGATTGATGTTTCACTGACAACGGTCAAGGTTCAAAACTGGGATAAGACGATTACGACGATTCCAACCTACGCGCTCATCTCCGACTCTTTCAAAAATTGGCGCGGCATGAGTGAATCCGGCGGGCGTCGAATCAAACGTGCGCTGTCTATCGATATGCGCACAATTCAGTTTGCGGATGAGGCACTACTTGAACGCTTTAAGCGTATTCGCCTACTTCAACCCTATCTTGACGCGAAACTCGAAGAGATAACGAAACACAACAAGGATGTCGGCAATGACCTCAACGAACTGATCAATGGTCGACGCCTAACCAATGTCGGTACGTTCCGCGCCTACTGCGTTGCTTATCTTCGCAATCATCCGAAGCTGCATCAGAATATGACCCTGATTGTCCGGCAATTAGCCGCGGGCCCAAATGGCTTACCCATCGAAGTCTATGTTTTCACGAACGATACAGCATGGGCCCGCTATGAGGACATCCAGGGGGACATTTTTGACCATTTCCTCTCGGTCCTCCCCGAGTTTGGGCTCAGCGCATATCAAGCACCCAGCGGTGCCGATATTGAAAAAGCCGGTGTCGCACTCAAAGCATAGTATCCAAGTGCTCGAAATACTCTAAATGTGAAGGCTTGCGCAAAATTAGGCTTGATTCACATATGGCCTGCGGCATCTTCTCCGTTTTCCTAATTTCAGAGGACGGTTAGCTCAGCTGGTTAGAGCACCTCGTTTACACCGAGGGGGTCGTGGGTTCGAATCCCTCACCGTCTACCATTTTCAACGTTGAATCGGGGCTTAAGCAATCGATCCCCATTCTATCATGCGCCACACCATCTCAATCCTCGTCGAAAACAAATTCGGAGTTCTCGCTCGTATCGCTGGAATGTTCAGCGGTCGCGGCTTCAATATCGAGACACTGAATGTGGGGCCGATGGTCGACGATAAGTTCTCACGGATTACAGTAACGATTTTTGGTGACAGCGACAATCTTGATCAAGCGATCAAGCAAGTAAACAAACTGGTCAACGTACTTGAAGTCACCGATTTTGCCAGCGGCCAAGCCACGGAACGTGAACTTGTTATGCTTAAAGTAAATGCTTCCGCCGGCCAGCGCTCGGAGGTGATGCAGGTGTGTGACATTTTCCGCGCCAAAATCATCGACGTGGCCCCGGAGAGCGTGAACATCGAAATGACCGGCAATGCCAACAAGGTCCAGGCCTTCCTCAACTTAATCGAGCCTTATGGTATTATTGAGATGGCTCGGACCGGTAATCTCGCGCTCAAGCGGGGCTAACATTTTCATTAACCTACCGGGAACGGACATTCCCTTAATCAAAGATACATATGCCTGCAAAAGTCTATACCGACAAAGACGCCGATCTACGCGTTCTCAAGAAGAAGACCCTCGCCATCATTGGCTACGGTTCACAGGGCCATGCTCACGCCCAGAATCTTAAGGACAGCGGCCTGAACGTAATCATCGGGCTCTACAAGAAGAGCAAATCCGCTGCCGTCGCCCGCAAACAAGGCTTCAAGGTCTATGAAACGGCCGAGGCTGTAAAGCGTGCCGATGTCATCATGATCGCGGTGCCTGACATGAAGCAGGCTGAAGTTTACGAAAACGACATCCTACCCAACCTTGAAAAGGGTAAGACGCTCGCCTTCACACACGGTCTCGCGATCCACTTTGGTCTCATCACCGCGCCGAAGGGCATCGACGTGATCATGGTTGCTCCAAAGGGCCCCGGCCACGTTGTCCGTAGCCAATACGTTGAAGGTAAAGGCGTCCCAGCCCTCATCGCCGTCAATAAGGGCTCTTCCCGTAATGCCAAGGCAGTCGCACTTGCATGGGCAAAGGGCGTCGGTGGTACCCGTGCAGGCGTGATTCAAACGACATTCAAGGAAGAGTGCGAAACCGATCTCTTCGGCGAACAAGCCGTTCTCTGCGGCGGTGCTTCTGCTCTCGTGATGGCCGGTTTTGAAACTTTGGTCGAAGCAGGCTACCAGCCTGAGATGGCCTACTTCGAGTGCTTGCACGAGTTGAAGCTCATTGTCGACCTCATGGTGGAATCCGGCGTCTCCGGTATGCGTTTTTCCATCTCTGAAACAGCAGAATGGGGCGACTATATCTCTGGACCACGCGTCATAAATGCCTCCTCCAAGAAGGCAATGAAAGCGATCCTCAAGGACATTCAGTCAGGCAAGTTCACAAAGAACTGGGTCAAGGAGTACAAAAACGGCCTGCCGAACTACAAGCAGTTCATCAAGGATGGACAAAACCATCAGATTGAAAAGACCGGCGAGCGGCTCCGTTCACTGATGCCTTGGGTTAAAAAGCGCAACATCAAGGGTTCGCAAGCTTCCTACAACTAAGCTAACTTTTCCACTAGCTTTTCAAGGCGGTCGTTGGTTCATTCCTCTGACCGCCTTTTAGTTTCCTACCAGTCTCCACTTTTCATTCATCACTATTAAATTTTGAGACAAAATTTGATACGTATCGCCACCAGGAAGAGCCCGCTCGCACTCAAACAAACTGAGCTGGTTCGCTCTTGGCTGTCTGAAAAACGGCCGAATGATATTTTTGAAGAGCTGGAACTCAGCACCAAAGTGGATGAACGCCTCAACTGGTCTCTCGAAAAACGAGGCGGATTGGGCTTATTCACCAAGGAGCTTGAGGAAGCACTCCTTGACGGCCGCGCCAGCCTTGCTGTCCATAGTGCCAAAGATCTACCGACCACGTTTCGAGACGACCTCCACATTGCCGGCTATTTGCCACGCGCCAAAGTCAATGATGTCCTGGTGAAGCGAAGCGGTTGCGTGGTGCCTGCTAGCATCGCATCCAGCAGCCCTCGTCGCCGTGCTCAAATCGCGGGCACCTATCCTCAAGCTGAATGGACGAGCATCCGTGGTAACGTGGGCACGCGTTTGCACAAAATCTCAGAAGGTGAGGCGGATGCCTCCATACTCGCTAAGGCTGGCTTGGATCGATTGGGAATTGAGCGGTATGAAGGTCTCGAATTTATCGAGCTAAGCATAGAAGCATGCGTACCAGCCCCGGGACAGGCAGCGATTGCGATTCAGTGTCGAGAGGCGGAGCTAGAGAGCTTCGAAAGTATTTTCTGCAAACAAACCAAATTGGCTGTAACGCTGGAGAGAGAGTTTCTTCGTGGACTTGGCGGTGGTTGCCAGACACCGATCGGTGCCTATTACGACGGCTCCATCTTTCATGTATTTCATCCGGATAATGGATACATTTGCACGAAGCTGGAGTTAAATGAGCTATCTGATATAGAAGGTCTCATATCGGATTTTTTACAGGATTTTAAGCGATGATGCCTGAGTCAGGAAAAGTATATATTATTGGCGCTGGTCCGGGTGACCCGAGTCTTGTCACGGTGCGTGCCCGAGAGCTGATTGAACGAGCCGATGTCATTCTCTACGATTACCTTGCAAATCCGAGTTTGCTTACATGGGCCCGTACTGATGCCGAAAAGATCTATGTCGGCAAGCGCGCGGGCAAGCACTCGATGCCACAAGACGAGATCGAAGCCCTCCTGATTGAACGGGCAGGAAATGGACAGCAAGTCGTCCGCCTAAAAGGGGGCGACCCCTACGTCTTTGGGCGTGGCGGCGAGGAAGTAACTGAGCTACTCAAATCGGAAATCCCATTCGAGATTGTGCCTGGAGTGACGGCAGCACTGGCAGCCGCAGCCTATGCCGGCATTCCCCTCTCCCATCGGGAATACAGTCAGTCCATCACCTTGTTGACGGGTCATGAGGATCCCCAAAAGCATACCATGCCGCTTGATTACCGCCAATACGGTAAGGATAAAGGCACCCTTTGCCTATACATGGCTTTTCATCAGCTGCCGCGAATTATTGCCGAGCTGAAAGAAGGTGGTATGTGCGGAGAGACACCCGTTGCCGTGATTCAATGGGCAACACTCAACAACCAACGCTCCGTCTACAGCACAATTGACAAGGTGCTTACAGACATCGAATCGGAGGGCATCGGCACACCGGCCATGATTCTAATCGGCCAGGTCGTCGCCAAGCGATCCAAGACAGAGTGGTTTGAAGGGCGCCCACTGTTTGGTAGACGTATCTTGGTGACCCGTGCGCGTGAGCAGGCAGGCGAGTTGACTCAAATGCTCAAGGAACAGGGCGCCGATGTACTCGAACTGCCGTTCATTCAAATCGAACCGCACTATGACCCCAACACGTTGACCGAGGTGTTTGCGGAGATGGCGGTCTATGAGTGGATCATCTTCACGAGTGTCAATGGCGTGCGCACCTTCTTCGAACTCTTCTACAAAGCCTACGACGATATTCGCTGCCTCGGTCCGATGCGTGTTGCTGCAGTGGGTGCCGCCACAGCTCGGGAAATTAAAAAGCACCACATCAAAGTCGACCTAATTCCCGACAAGGCAAATGCCGACGCACTTGCCAACAAAATGATCGAAGAGGAAGGCGTGGAGAGTATTAAAATACTCGTCGTCACTGGAAACCAAAACCGAGAAAGTCTGGTAAAGCGGCTTGAAGAAGAAGGTCGTGCCATCGTCGATACCCTCCCGCTTTACAAGACCAGCCGCAGCGACCTGCAGCATAACTCAACAGCAGATCGCTTCAGAAAGGAAGGTGCTGATGCCGTGCTCTTCACAAGCTCTTCAACGGTCAAGTCATTCGTCGAGCAGCAGCCCGCGCTGGAATTGGAAAAGGACGCACGCCAGCCCGCCTACGGAAGCATCGGACCGGTAACCAGCAAGACGCTCAAAGAACTCAATCTTCCGATTGCCTTCGAATCACCCCGGGCTTCACTCGAACATTTCGTTGTTGAGACGATTTCCCACCTTAATTCCAAATAACTATGAAAGTCACACTCGAAACCACCCAAGGCTCCATCGAATTCGAGCTCTTCAACGACATCGCGCCCAAAACTTGCGAGAATTTCACCACCCATTGCAAGAACGGCTACTACGATGGCGTCATCTTCCACCGAATCATCGAGGATTTTATGATTCAGGGTGGCGATCCGACGGGCACCGGCCGCGGTGGCGAGTCGATTTGGGGCAAAAATTTTGAAGACGAATGTGCTCGAGACCTGAAATTCGACAAGCCGGGTCTTCTGGCGATGGCCAATGCAGGCCCAGGCACCAATGGAAGCCAGTTCTTTATTACCACCGTTCCCACGCCCTGGCTTCATATGAACCACACGATCTTCGGTCAGGTGAGCTCGGGTATGGACGTTGTCGAAAAGCTCGAGAAGGTTGAGAAAGGCCCGGGCGACCGCCCGATTAACGAGCAAAAAATCATTCGCACAAGCGTCAGCGAGTAAGCTGGCTTTCTATGCAGTTCCTCGCACTCCATGGTTTCACCGGGCGTGGCTCCGATTTTGAGCCAATCGCGGGCTTCGTCGGAGGAAGTTGGCACTGTCCGGACATGCCAGGCCATGGTCCGGATTCGGACTTGGATTGCACACCGAACGCGACCAAGGCTTTCGTCGAGAGGCACTCTGCCAAGCTTCAATCGTGGGCACGAGATGAACCCAAAATTCTCCTCGGCTATTCAATGGGCGCCCGAGCAGCACTCCTCCATGCGACGGCAGAACCCGATGCATGGCAGGCGCTCATTTTGATCAGCCCGAATCCGGGGATCGAGTCGGAATACGAGCGCAAGGCCCGTCGGTGCGACGATCGTGTCTTGGCAGAAAAATTAGGCGAGATGGGCATCGAAAACTTCATTAAGCACTGGCAGGAGACCCCGCTCATCCGAAGCCAGAAAAACGCAGCACCGGCCAGGCAAGACGCCATGATGGCCGCACGCAAGACGCACAGCTCAACCGGCCTGCAAAACAGCCTCCTTCAGTTCGGACAAGGTTCCGTTCCAAATTTATGGCCGAAACTTGCCGACCTCTCCATTCCGACACTCGTCATCAGCGGTTCAAGCGATGAAAAATATACCTCGATTGCCCGAAAGATGGCTACCGATTTCCCCAAAGCGATCGTTCACAAATCACTTAGTGATCGATCGCATGCGCCTCACCTCGAGGACCCGGAATACTGCGGAACATCGATTCTGCACTTTCTCGCCCGACTCTCGCAGTAGTTTCCCTAAGTATTAGGAGTTTCCATGGCTTGAACGGGATTCCGGGGAGAGTCGTCAAGCGAAGTCGGTCCTTGAAGACGCACACAACCCTAGATCCGCTAGGGACAATCCCCGTCTATTCGATGTTCGGTGAATTAGAATCCTTCTCATTGCAGTTGTGGAAGTCCTTCAATCCACGTTTCAATGATCGAATAATTCGCTCCTCGGTGAGCTGGATTGAGTCGAATATGTTAGGTAGTTCGTTTCGGAAAAATAGAATACCAGTCGAAGTCTCAAAGATCTCAATCGTTAAGTGTATACGGGAGTTAAATCTATAGGCTGGATCATCCCG